>CADBBT010000033.1:35841-40823 GCA_902792985.1 Oscillospiraceae bacterium | reverse complement strand
CATTGAATCGCGCCACCCAATAACGGCTGAGCTTTTCAAGATAAGCCTTTGCTTCATCAGACAAATCAGGCATGGTTGCTTTTTTCTTGCCGACACGTCCTTCCAGCTTCGGCTCAGTCCAGCCGCCGTGATTCTCAATCAGCTTTGTCATGCCGGAAAGCGGCCAAAAGAACTGGGAGTTTGCATGGGTCAGACCGTGGTCGGCAATGATGGCGAATTTTTGATCGAACGCGTGCAGATCTTTCATGCAGGTTTCATCCACATTTTTCGTGACGATGCTGTTGAACGGACAATCGTTCGGCTGACTCTCATACACGGTGAAGCCCTGCTCCGCACGTTTGTCGCAGATCGCTGAAATGATCTCGTTCGTTTCCTGCGCAAGCTGCCAATGGGTATCGCCGAGATAAAAGAACGGCGTGCCGTCATCATAGGTCAGATATTTTTCACCGTAACGTGTTGTAACAAAGCCGTGACGGTAAATATCGAGATCGCCGTCGTACTGTGTGCATGTTACAACACCGGTTTTTTCGTGCAGCGCTTTGTTGTCCGGATCGGAACATACGGTTTTGAACTGCCACTCCCCTGCTGACGGACAGACAAAGCGCACCTTCCAGGTTTGATCGCCATCCCAGAATCCGGGCACCGTATAAAGTCTGCCGTTGCCGCAAAGCAGAAGATCCAGCGAGACGTCCGCAAAGGGGTCGGCATATTCCTTTTTGCTTTTGTATGTCAGCTCTACCATACGCCACGTCTGCGCTGTGAGCTGTTGTTCAGGGTCCGCAGTAAACAGCGGCTCTGTCTGCGCTGTCCAGTTTTCTGCCACCGGCACCGCTTTTTTGATACGCGCCTCATTTACGCCGTCAATGGCTTTGATCGCATGGCCGAGCAAATTGCCGAAGGAGCAAAGCACGCTTTGTCCGACAAGCGCGGATTTCGGCACATCTGTTTCAATGTCACTGGTGCCACCCTTCACGGCCACAACAGCCGTAAACACGGAAACGATCATAAGGATTGCAAGAATTACACATAATTCTTTTTTCATCGGGATCCTCCCGGGTAAAAATGCCCTGTAGAACTGTTATTTGATGTGATCAGCCGACAACCGAAACGGTTTTGGACTGTCTGCCCTCATCCCAAACGATTTCGACTGTGACAGGGTTGTCGGACTGAATGTCCACCTGCGGCTCATCGGCAATGTTTTCGCGCTGCTCACATTGAAGTGAAAGCGTCGCGTCCTTGCCGAACGGATAGTTTTCCACGCCGAAACGATCAGTCAGATCGATGTTCCAGCGGATGGTATTGTTGGCGGCGTCCGGCTTGATACCGAACACATATTCGAACAAAACGGAGATCGGCACCACACCCGTCCAGCCGACAAAATCGGCGTGCGACACGCTGCCTTGCCGCGGTTTTCCGTCCGTGCCGAGCATCGGCGCATAGTTTTCGAACACTGTGCCCGTATCGTTGAACACGGAAACCACGCTTTGCAGATAATTCATGCCGATCTTATGCGAGAGCGTGTACCTGCCGTAAGTGTCAAGCCCCTTGAGCACCATATAGCTCGTCGGCGCCCAGACACCGCCGCACCAGTAGCCGCCGTCGGGACTGAAAGCGGGATGATCCGCAGACAGCGCCGGCAGCATCACCGGAGTTGCGAACTCTTTTTCGTTCGTCAGATGCGCAATGAATCGGTCAGCATTCTTATCGGGAACCGCTTCAGCCAGCAGCGCCCAGTAAGCGCCGAGATGCTTCACATAACTGAACTCGCCGTTTTTCCAAAGGTCATAGTAAAACGCGCTCTCATCATCCCACAGCTTTTCATTGACCGTGCGCAGCAGCGCTTTACGCTCCGCTTTCAGCGCTTCGGTGTCCGCTTCTCTGCCGAGCACCTTTGACATTTCCACCA
The DNA here is from genome assembly GCA_902792985.1 of Oscillospiraceae bacterium. GTDB lineage: Bacteria > Bacillota > Clostridia > Oscillospirales > Acutalibacteraceae > UBA6857. The sequence goes on along the minus strand of CADBBT010000033.1, from coordinate 38,917 downwards.
GAATCTTACAGTCCATAAGCTCCTGGAAACACGCGTCGTTCCAGATCATGTGCCCGTGTGAGCTGGCGGGATCATACCCCGGCTGCGTACGCGGCAAATTGTCCATGCCGCAGCCGAGACCGCTTGACCAGTAGGTGCCGTCGGGCCAGGTATGGAACTCACGCATCCACTCGTGATAGGCCATCAGGCATGGAAACACCTTCGCGAGCCGTTCTTTGTCGCCGAAGTTTTTGTAATATTCCCATTCGCTCCACGCCATGATATCCGGACCGGTCGCGGAAGGATCAAAGCGGGTGAAGCGCTCTTTGCACGTCGCCTGCTCCATATCGCGGCAAATGTAGCCGTCCTTGTACTGATGGGAATAGAAATTGTCGAGCGTTCCCTGAAAATTGAACGAGCGTGCGCCGTATCTGCCGAACATGAGGATAAAAACGGAATCCCACATATAGAGGTTGCCGTCAAAGGCGGTGTCGATGTAGTTCGACACAAAGCCGGAGGTCCACGCCGGACGTTTCAGATTTTTGAACGCCAGCTCCCACGCTTTATAATAGCAGTCGATCGCGTCGTCGTGCCCGTCCCAAAACGGCTTTGGCAGATTGTCGCGTTCCTTCTTGAACTTTGGCAGCTTTTTACGCTCCCGTTTCATGGAAATGAACTGATTCTCGGCCGCAAAATGGTTTTCCCGAATCGTGATCTCATTGTTGGGGTTGTTTTCCCCGGTGACTGCCCGACGCCAGGTAAAAGACAGTGTCAGGAAGAAGGAGATCAAAATCAGCGCTATTTTTTTCAGCATTTTGTTATTTCACATCCTTTTTGCGGATCAGCAGCGTCATGTCGGTATCGTCCGGGCGCAGTCCGGGGAACCATGTGCCGAGCGGCGAAGCGCGGAAGGTGCCCTCTTCGATGAATTTGCCGTTGATCGGATCGAACCACTGATAGGTGTATTCTGCGAAGGGCACAAGGCTGCCGACCGTACCGGTCAAGTAGCCGCCGCCGTTTTTGGTGTTGCTGCGCTGCGCAACGCTCTCATCGCTGAACGAATAGAAATAGATCACGATCTCCGTGTTCTTTTTGTTGCTTGCGCAAAGGCTGAGTACGTTCAAACACGGAACAAAATAGGCATAATCATTAAAACGCGGGATCAGCTCATACCATTTTGTGCCCTCAAGGAAGGAGCGCATATGCGCAAGCTGATAGCAACTCGGATATTCCAGCGCGCTCTCCCAGGTCGCGTCCTGCTTTTCCTTGGCAGTGATGACATCCACACCGTCATCTGTGTCCCAGTATTCGTTATAATCGCTCAAGTAATTCCAGGTATCCTGGCCGCCCCAGGCGCAGCCGTACATACCGTTCAGATAAGCGAACCAATACTGTGCGCGTGAACCGAACTCCTTTGTCCAAAGGTAATTGTAATGGCTTTCGTAGTTGATGACCGGCTTGCCTTGACCGTTATACCAATAATCCTTGCAGGAGAAGTAATCCGCACGTTCCGTCAGGCTCGGGAACCACTGCGCGGCATACATCGTGTGTGCGTCCACCTTACGGAAAATGGAGGGCTTTGCGCCCGGATAATAGATGAATTTCGCTTCGCCGGAGCTCAGTCCGTGCCCGTACGCAACGGTCCTTCCGCTGTTTTCCTGATGTGCTGTCAACGGCTGGGTGTATGGGTCGTATTTTGCAATCGCGTTTGCGACAAGGATGTAGGGGTTATTGAACTCGTTGAGCACGTCATAAAAGTCGCGGTCGATCTCCTGCCCGAGCGTCCAGATCACGGGGTAAGCGCCGAAACGCGCGACCCAGTAACGGCTCAGTTTTTCCACATATGTTTTTACGCCATCGCTGTAATCCGGAATCTTTTCGATCTTCAAGCCGGTGTTGACTTTGATCGTTTGATCGGAATAACCGCCGAAGTTTTCGATCAGTTGGTTGAAGTCAGCAGGCCAGAAAAACTGCGCGTTTGCGTGCACCAAACCAGCGTCGGCAATGATCTGCGTTTTCACATCATAGTCACGCATCCCTTCAAGATCCTGCGCGTCCACACCGTCCGCCAGATTAAATGTGGCGCCGATCGGTTCGGTTTGAATGGCGGTAAAGCGCTGTTCAGCGCGTTTAGCGCAAATCGTGCGCACCATATCCTGCGTTTCACGGCCAAATGCCCAGTGCGTGTCACCCGCATAGAAGAACGGTGTACCGTCGTCATAGGTCAGATACTTTTTCCCGTAACGGGTCGTGATGAACCCGTGGCGGAAGATATCCAGCGTGCCGCTGTAGGGTTTGCAGTTGACGATGCCGGTCTTCGAATTCAGTTGCTTATTGCTGCTGTCGGAACAAACCGTTTTAAACTGCCAAGTGCCTTCGCTCGGGCAGACAAAACGCACCTTCCATGTGTTGTCGCCGTCCCAAAAGCCGGGAATCGTATAAACTCTTCCGTTGCCGCAGAGCAGCAGATCCAGCGTCACATCGGAAAACGGATCATCATAGCTCTTTTTGCTTTTGAAAACCAGCTCTGTCATACGCCAGGTTTCCGCAGAAAGCGTCTGTTGCGCGTCGCCGTTAAACAGCGGTTCACTTTGCTTTTTCCAGTTTTCATGCAGCGCCTTCGCCTTTGGCACTCGCGTTTCGTCCATACCGGTAAGCGCCCTGACCAGTCTGCCGAACAGATAACCGAGCCCGCAAAGGGTTCTGTGGCCAACCAGCGCAGCCTGCGAAACAGGTGCCTCGGCAGCGTTGTCTGCGGCCCCTGTCGGCATCATTGCCGCAGAGAGCAGCAACAAAACAGACAGAAGGAAAGCGATTGTTTTTTTCATGTGAGAATCCCTGCCTTTCCAAAAATTTGAATGATGAAATTGAACACCAGTTTCACAAACGCCATGAATTCCGCACAAAATCTCTCAGCGTTGCGGCCGACAAAGTCTGTAAAGTCCCGATACCCGAAGTAAACAGGGATTTTGGGGTTGATTCCGGCTTCCGGCGCAAGCTTTGCAAGATTTTTTGCAAGATCTCTGCGAATGGCGGGATCCGGGCTGTGACAGACGGTGCAGCGACCGTATTCGTCATAATGATGCGGCAGCGTGCA
>CADBBT010000033.1:0-35833 GCA_902792985.1 Oscillospiraceae bacterium | reverse complement strand
GTCCACAGCACCTGAGCAGCACCTTCTTCCAGTGTTGCACGCGTGATCTCACCGCTGTCGATGGCGTCATAGATCATGTTGATATCGCAGTGATCAAACGGTGTGTGAACATTGTTGGATGCATTGATCTCTCTGATTTGATTCTTTTCGTTGCCCCAGTCGGTCGTAATAAAGCCTTCATAGCCCCATTCGCCGCGAATGATGCCGCGCAGCATATCCGCGTTTTCGGAAGTCGGCAAGCCGTTCATCACATTGTAAGAGGTCATGATGCCTTCGGCGTGTCCGTCTTTGATGCCCATTTCGAAGGGCTTGAGATAAATCTCACGCAGCGCTCTTTCGGAAACCTGCGAGTCGCTCCAAATCTTGCTGCCTTCCTTTTCATTGCAAACCAGATGCTTGATACAGACGGCAACGCCGTTTCGCTGAACCGCTTTGATAACAGTTGCGGCAATTCTGCCTGAAATATAGGGATCTTCCGAATAGTATTCAACATTTCTGCCGAGCAAAGGATTGCGGTGCAGATTGACCGGAGGTCCAAGCCACATTCCGACATTGTTTTTATAAAGCTCCGCACCGAGCAGAAGTCCATATGCTTCGAAGAGCGCATCACTCCATGTGCTCGCAAGCATCGCATTGCCCGGATAGACTGTGCCCATGAAGCAAAGCCCCATGCCGCCGTCACCCTGCGAAAAGCGATTCAGACCGTATTTTACACAAAGCGCATCGCTGACACCGACCTGATTCTGTTCGTAGGAAACGAAGAAGGATGCGAGTTCCTTGTCGCTCCATTGCGCAAGATAGTCGTCCATCGAGAGCGTTCCGAACACCACTTCGGAGAGGCGGTGGCCAACGAGCGTTTTGCTTTCCTTCACATTGGCCTTCGGCGTCTCGGTATGAACGTAGTTCTGTGCTTTTGCCCGCACGGGCAGTGTCTCATAGCTGCCATTTGCTAGCAGACGTTTTTCAAGGTTGGTCGGGCAAAGCGACGTCAGCTTTTGCGTGACGGTCAGCTTTTTGACCTTTGCCGTGCCGGCCTCGGCAACATTGCGCACAGAGGAGCCGACAAGGAAGCGGTAACTGCCCTTTTCAAGCACATAGCAGGATTTGTTGCCGGTTTTGCCCAGATCGTCAAACGATGCAAAATCGGAAAGCTTTGCACTGAGTTTCAGCGTCTGGGTTTCTCCAAGAGAAAGCATTTTTGTTTTTTTGAAATCGCAGAGTACCTTCGCCGCTTTGCCGAGCTTGCCCTGCGGCGCGGAAAGGTACATTTGCACAACCTGCTTTCCGGGCACAGAGCCTGTGTTTTTCACGGAAGCGTCCACGCTGACGATTCCTTTTTCATAGGTAAAGTTCGATGTCTGAATATCAAAGGTGGTAAAGGACAGCCCGTAGCCAAACTCATAATTCACTCTTTTATAAGCGGGATCAAAAGTTTCAAACCAGCGGTAACCGACAAAAATGTCCTCGGTATACATCTGATCCTTCTTGTTCCATCCGGCGGTGGAGGGATAATCCGCAAGATCCTTTGCCCAGGTGTCGTTGGTCTTGCCGGAGGGATTCACGCGGCCGAGCAGCACGTCCGCGATCGGAAGACCGCCCTGCACGCCGGTATAGCCGACAAACAGCACGGAATCAACATGGATGCCGTCGATCTCGTCCTGTGCCCAGGACGTGTCAATAACAGACGACGTGTTGAGCACAACGACGATTTTTTCAAACGAAGCCGTCAGCTTTCGCAGCAGCGTCTTTTCAGCTTCCTGTAAATACCAGTCCTTTTCCGCAACGTCGAACGCTTCACCGCCCCAGCGGCTGAAGAAGCAAATCGCCGTTTGTGCCGCAGCGGCTGCCGCTTTGACTTCGGCGTCTGTGGGAAGATAAGGCGCACCGTTTTGCAGTGCAGCAATATAATTATCGCTCATCGGATGATAAATTGAGATCTCGCCGTTCTTCTCGGCTTCTTCCAGCGCTCTCAGCGGATCGATCGGTTGCCCTTCATAATCACCCACCTGCGTCTCAGACCCGTAGCCAAAGGGGATGTATCCCTCATCACCGATTGTGCGGGCAAGCTTTTGACCCTGGCTGTAATACAGCGCACCGGCGGTGAGCGGAACGCAGAACACGAAGCTCGCCAGAAGGGTCAGCGTCAAAAGGACGGATAAAACCTTTTTCTTCATTGCAATCACCTTTGCAATTTTTTGTAAAACGATGGTTATTCCTTTTCGATCGCCGCCGTCTGTTCATTCACCTTGCGGATTCCCTCATAGATCTCGTCGCTGAACTTTCGGCTGCGATCATAACGGTAAAGCCCGTTTTGTTCCTGTTCAACATCTGTGAGCTGCGTATAGCAAAAACCGCACACACGCTCGTTTTGCATCAGCACATTCGTCAATCCCGTATACCGTTCAAGAAACGCCGCTTCTGTTTTCGGCGTACTGCCGTAGCCCCAACCGCCGGGCTCCGACGGGTTCCAGAATGTGCCGCCGTATTCCGACACCCAGACCGGCTGACCGGCATAGACGTTTTTCTTAAGCTGCTCCTGATGGATGGGGTTCGGCACATACATGGGGTCTTCCAGCATTTTGTCGAACCGTGCTTTCAAAACCGCCGGATCCTGCTCATAGTCGTGGATATCATACATATCTGTTTCAAAATGGATGCCGCCGGACGCGTCGATCACAGGGCGGGTCTTATCCATTTCCCTGGTCACTTGATAAAATACCTTTTGGCAGATCGGCTCCACGGCGCCCGTCCAATAAGATTCATTCTGCGGCGTCCAGCCGATGATGCTCGGATGGGAGTAATCGCGCTTCACGGTCTCCATCCATTCCGGCAAGAAGTAACCGATCCCGCGACCGTCGCTGAGCGAGCAGGTGTTGGCATACTCACCCCATACGAGATAGCCAAGTTGATCAGCCCAGTAAAGCGAGCGTTCTTCAAAAACGCGCTGATGCAGCCGTGCACCGTTCATACCGAGCGCCATGGAAAGCTCGATGTCGCGGCGCAAAAACGCGTCGCTCGGAGCGGTATAGATGCCCTCAGGGTTAAAGCCCTGATCGAGCACCATGCGCATAAACACCGGCCGGCCGTTCAGCAGAAGCGCTTTGTCAGACAGCGCCACGCTGCGCATGCCGAAATAGCTTTGCACCGCGTCGCCGGTATCGAGCGTTACGCGCAGATCATAAAGCTCCGGCTGCCCCACATCCCACAGATGCAGCTCCGAAAGTTTCAGCTCCAAATGCGCCCGTGAACCTGTCAGAGCCACCTGCGCACGCGCGACGGCACGTCCGCAATAGGACGCAACGGCCTCCACACTGTGTCCGCCGACGGTCTCCACATCGATCAGCGCAGCGCACGTTGCAACATCCGGCGTAATCCGAATCGAAGTGAGCGCCTGCTTCGGCGTGAATTCCAGCCAAACGGTCTGCCAGATACCTGTGGTACGGGTGTAATCGCATCCGTTCGAATAATATTTGCGCGCCTGCTTGCCGCAGGGCTGTTTGCCGCTGCGGTTGTTGTCTTCGGCATAGACGATCACGGTGTTTTCTCCCGTGTGTGCCAATGCCGTGATGTCGAGGGTGAAGGAGGCGTAGCCGCCCGTGTGCTCCCCTGCTTTTTCGCCGTTGAGCCAGATGATCGCGTGATAATCGACTGCGCCGAAATGCAGCAGCACCCGTCCGGCAGACTGCGCTTCGTTCAGCGTGAATCTGCGGCGGTACCAGACTGCGGCGATCCAGTCGGTGTAACCGATGCCGGACAGTCTGCTTTCCGGACAAAACGGAACGGTGATCGTTGTCGGCATGGGCGACTGCGACATCGCGTCGGACAGCTTTGCTTCGTCCCAAAGCTCGCGGTCAAGACCGGAGTTACCGAAATCAAAGAGGAAATCCCACTGTCCGTTCAGGTTCATCCATGTGTCGCGGACGAACTGCGGACGGGGATGTTCCGGCCGCGGGATCTGCAAAGAAGCGGATCCTGTCGATTTTTCGACCTGTCGTTTTGTTTCATCATCGAGGTTCATCGTTCTTCCTCCGATCATTCTTTTTTGATAAGGATTTCTTATTTTTTCACGGCCTTGACCACAAAGTCGCAGGTATAGCCTTTCCATGTTGCGGTCACGCGCGTTTCACCAGTGCCGCGAATAAAGATGCGGCCGCAAACGATACGGATGATCGAACGGTCGTAACCGCTGAATTTAACGCCGAGCAGAATGGGTGTGTTGAAGTTGTCGGAATCGTAGGCGTAAATCATCACCTGTTTACTCTTTTCAAGCGTATAAACAGGCTGCTGCGCAGCGATGGTGATGACTTCCGGCACAGCGCGTTCCTTGTGGACGCCGTGCTCGATCGCAAGGTTTTCTTCCGTTGTAGGATCGGTCTTTGCTTTCTTCGCAAGCGAAAGCGTCACACGGTGGGTGCGCGTTGCCCAGGTGCCCCAGCTTGTGCCGTAGCCATAGGAAAGATACACCGGGTCGCCTTCACAGATGTGTCCGTCGCTGCGGCCGGAAATGCCGCAGTTGTGCAGATACCGCACGGTATTCTTCTTCACCAAGCCGCTTTGGCGGAAATGGATGCCGTCGAAGGATTCCCATACGGAAATATAGCTGTTTTCCGTAAACCGTTCGGAGGTGAACACAGCGACAAATCTGCCGAGCGCATCCACATATTTGACATCCTTGGAATCGCCCTTGTCAGTGGGAATGCCTTCTCCGCGCATCTTGAGCGTCGCAGGCCAGTTTTCATCGGTTGCGTCGGCGGTCGCCACACGCATGGCTCCGTTCCAGTTGTAATAGATGTACAGTGTATCGCCCATCAGCACGAACGACGGTTCCAAAGCGCCGCCTTCATCCGGATTTCCGTCATAATCCACCAGCGGGAAAGGCTCGGTACCCCAGCCGCTGCCGGTCCATTTTTCAAAGGGGCCGTCTGGATTTACACTGCGCGCAACATAGATGTCGTTATCGACGCCGCGCTCGTCCATCGTGGAAGTATAGCCGACATAGTAATAGCCGCCGAATTTGATCACGCCGGGGTCGCAGGTGGAAAGCTCATCGCGCGTGCCAGAAGTAGGCTTAACAGCAACCGTCTCCTTGGTACGGTTTCTGCCGTCGTTATAAGCGCGAGAATAGGTAATCACATCCCAGAAGCCGAAGGTGCCGTTTGTGGCGCTCCAGCGGTCAAGGCTGCCGTCGGCGTTCAAAATCATGGAAGGCCCGTAACGGTAGCCGCCGAACACACGCCCGGGAAGATAGCTGTCCCAGCCCGCATCCTGTGCTTCGATCTGAAGATACAAACTCTGATCGCCGGGTTCGGTGACATTTCCGGTCAGATCCGATGTTTCGACAAACGGCGCAAAGCCCGAAGTGCCGATGCCCGTTGCAGTCAAAAACAGCAATACGGTTTTTATGATCATGAACCAAATCCGTGTCATGCTTCTCTCTCCTTTTCTTTGAATCGTCCGTTACGACACAGTTGTTGAAACCTCGGTTTGCAGCGGCTCCCCGGCATTCAGCCAGGCGTCGAGCGGCGTGACCGTCACCTGATAGGTCGTTCCGGCAGAAAGCCCTTCCACGACCGCGCTGAGCGTTTCGGGCATAGGTTCCAGATAGAACTTTGAATAGATCTCTTTTTCGATTTTCTTGCCGGCATTCTGCGCGTCCTTCAATGTGATACGATAACCGTAAACGCACTCGTCACTTTCCGCCTGCGGGAAGGAAAGCGCAACATGCTGCGCGCCGGTCTCGTCGATCGTAATTTCGTCGCCTGCTTCAAACCACGGCGCAGTCGCCAGCTTTTTGCGCGCTTTTGTATAAACAAAGCTCGACTTGTCTTTGACATCGTGGATAAAGTATACGAGCTGCTTTGCAGGGTCGTCGGTCGTTGCGGGCGTTTTCATGAAATCGTTTGTCAAAATGTTGAACGGCTGAATCTTCACGCGGTTTTGCGCGTCCACTTCCACGATCATATACTGCGCCGCGTTGCGCGCGTCCTCGGGGATGGTCGTGTCGCCGATGTCGCGCTGCAGTTCAAAATAGAACAGTGTGCCGCAGGCGACTTGCGTATAGCTGTTTTGCCAAACGCCGCGCGGATGGTTGATCGGACTGTGGGAATGACCGGAGAAGTTGACCACCTGCGGATATTTCGAATAGACCATGTGCAGCGGCAGGGACATTTGCGTGTACCAATCGTGCGCAACGTAAACCGTGTTCCAGATGTGGCCGTGCTGCATCGTAAAGATCGGCTTGCTCGGGTCGTCCTTTTCGGCTTTGCGCAGCTCCTTGTCCATCCAAAGGATCTGCTTGGGCGTTTGCCAGGTGTCCTTCGGGTCGGGTGAAATGCCGATGAAATGGAAGCCCTTGACGACCTCGTGTTTGTCCAGCTCTTCCCCCATATGACGGACATAACCCTCATGGCCGGTGGAGATGAATTCGTGGTTGCCCATGATCGTGATGAGCTTCGTCTCGGGGCGAATCCCCTTGTTCAGCACGTCGGTCAGAATGTCATATTCTTCATCGTAGCCACGATCGACATTGTCGCCCGCGAGTAAAAACGCATCCAGTGCCTGATAGGTCGGATGGGAATCGCTGTAGCGGTACGCGGTCTCGATCATTTGCTGCAGCCTTTCGGTGTTCAGCGAATCGCCTGCGGAGATGTGCACATCTGAGCCGATCGCGAAGCGGAACACCGGCGTAAATTCTTCGGCGATTTCTTCTTCAAGCGCCGCTTCGAGGTTTTCCTGCTTTGTTTTTGAAATGGAATTGCAGCCGGTAAACAACAACAAAAAAACCAGCAGCAAAGCGATGATTGAAAAAAGGTTTTTGCGTTTCAATTGGATACACCTCTAAAAAATGAAAATCAGTTTGATTTTATGATCTGTAAACAGCAGGAGCTTTCATCCGGCAGATGGCCGTCGGCAAATACGCAGTAGGTGCCGCCATAGACGCGGCAAACGCCGTCTTCGCCGAACAGGGAGAAGCTTTCGTCATTCAGCAAAAAGCTGACGGTCTGCGCTTCTCCGGGCTGCAGGCGGATGCGTTTGAAGCCTTTGAGCCGCACGCGCGGCTGGTTTTCCAGCCCGGCGGAATCGATGTAAAGCTGCACAACCTCGTCCGAGGTGCGATCTCCGACGTTTTTTACCGTGACGGCAACGCCGGTTTCCGTTTTGTGAAGGTCGGAATAGGCAAAACGCGTATAGGAAAGGCCGAAACCGAAATCATACAGCGGTTTGATCTTTCGGTACATATAGGTCCTGCCGTGTTCCATCTCATAATCGTCAAACGGCGGCAGATCCTCTGTTTGCACCGGGAATGCCAGCGGGAGCCTTCCGGAAGGCGATTCTTTTCCGAACAGCAGATCGGCAATCGCCGTGCCGCCTCGTTCACCCGGATACCAGACCTCCAGAATCGCCGCAGCGTGTTCTGCGACCCACGGGATCGACAGTGCGCTTCCGTTTTCAAGCACAACGATCAGGTTTTCGTTAACTGCGTGCAGCTTCTTCAGCAGCGCGATCTGCTCTTTCGGCAAGGAAAGGTCGAGTTTATCGCGGCCTTCGCGCTCGTATTGTGTGCCGAGTCCGACCACGGCGATCACAGCATCCGCGTCAGCAGCCCCGGCAGCTTCGGCGGAAAACATATCGTTTGCTTCTTCGTCCGGCGTGATCTGCCAAAGCAAAGTGCAGGCAGGCTTGTCGGTGTTTTTGACAAAGCGCAGCACGAAATCGATGCGCTCGCCGCGCTTGAGATGGACCGTCTCGCCGCTTTTGAAAGCGCCGTGATCGAGCGTGAGCTCCGGCGGCGTACATTTTGCGCTGCCGGCCACACGCACATCAAAGCGGTATTCGCCGGTAAAGGGCGCTTCGATCTCTCCGCGCCAGACGATGGAAAACAACTGTGTCGTGATCAGCGGATCAGGCATCTGATCGTCCCATTTGAAGTCCAGCACCGCGTCGTTTCGCTTTTTCGGCAGACCTGTGAACACATCATTGTCATAATAGCTACCTTCCACGCCGCTTTCACCGTCATGGAAAAGGAACGCGGCGGGAACCGTTTGGAAATCTGCGCCCGTTTCCGTGTAATTCCACGGCGTAAACGATACGTTGACGTTTTCATAGGCGCGAATGCCGTCAAGCGGTGTGATCGGGGCGTGCACAGGCACGCCGCTGTAATCACCGAACTGTGCAAGATCGGCATTGTTGCCGCAAACCGCCACAGTGATGTCCGTTTGCCGCAGCGGAAGAATGCCGTTGTTTTTGAGCAGGACTGCGGATTTGATCGCCGCTTCATAGGCAAGGCGGCCGTGTTCTTCACAGGCGATCACCGAAAACGGCGTCTGATACCACGGCAGCGTCTTCGGGTCGTCAAACTGTCCGGCTTTGATGCGTGCAATCAGCACGCGGGTCACGGCTTCGTCGATCCGCGCTGTGGTTACACTGCCGTTCTCCAACGCTTCCTTTAAGTATAGCTTGAAAAAGTCCTCGCCGCATTCCAGGTCGATGCCGGCGTTCAGCGCAGCAGAAGCAGCCGCCACTTCGTTCGGCTCTTTGTGGTGCGCGTCCCACAAGCAGCTCACACCGCCGCAGTCGGACACAACATAGCCGTCAAAGCCCCATTCGTCGCGCAGAATCTCTGTCAGCAGGCGGTGGTTTTCGTGACAAGGCACACCGTTGATTCCGTTATATGCCGCCATCACCGCTTCCGGATGGCCCTCCTGCACCGCCATGCGAAACGGCTCAAGATGATATTCACGCAGCGTTTTTTCGCTCATTTTTGCATTGCAGGACATGCGGTTGTGTTCTTCGTTGTTGGCGGTAAAGTGCTTTGGCGTTGCGATCGCTTTCAGGTACTTCTCGTCATAGCCCTGGATGCCGCGCACAAACGCCGCACCGTTTTTTCCGGCAAGGAACGGATCTTCCCCGTAGGTTTCAGCCGTTCTGCCCCAGCGCGGATCGCGCGCAAGGTTCAGATCCGGCGACCAGAACGTCAAAAGCCCGTTATAACGTCCCTCATAGGGTTTTCCGCCGTTTTCTTCACGTTCGCCGTGAAAATATTTTGCGCGCGCTTCGGTGGAGATGGCATCTGCGATTTTTTCAAGAAACACGTCGTCAAACATAGCGCCGAATGCGATCGCCTGCGGAAACACTGTGAACTTTCCGGGACGCACCACACCGTGTAGCGCTTCGTTGCCGTGATAATACTTGGGGATGCCCAGACGCTCGATCGCTTCGGCAGTTTCCACGATCAGGCTCAGCTTTTCCTCCAATGTGAGAAGCGCGGTGAGTTCGCGGGCACGCGCGCGTACTGCGGATGTTGTTTTCATAGCAAGACCTCGCTTCGTATTTTATCAGTACAGACGAATGTTATTTCTATTATGATAGTTTTATTGTATGGTCGCTTGTCCAACAAATGTCCAACAAACGATCCTGTTATATGTTAATAAAATGTAAATTTACGGGTGGATGTTTATATCTTTTGGCTGAAATGCCGAAAAAACGCACAAAAAAAGATCCGCTGCGTCTGCCATTCGGCGTCTGCAGCGGATCGCTGATTCTTTTCGGAAAATCTGTTTTATTTTGCTTCGGCGATCTTTGTCACACCGTCGCCATAGATCGTTGTCCAGTCGTTCTTCATCGAAACGGGCACCCAGTCGAACTCTTCGCAGAGATCGAACATCTTCTGTGCCTTTTCTTCGTTGCCGTTCTCGCGTTCGGTGTCGTCGCAGCAAAGCATGATCGCCAAGCTCTTATACGGATTGTTGCTCGTGCAATATTCCGCCATGCTCGCGTCGCCGGTCGAGTTGCCGAAGGAAAGTACCGGTTGCACGCCGATCTCCTGCATAATGACCGTGACCTTGTTCATCTTGAGGTTTTTCACAATGAAATCGCCGCCGAGCACCAGCTTGTCGTTGTCGTCATAGACGTAGTTCAAACCATCGGTGTCGCCCTGATCCGGCGCAACCAGCGTTTCATCGGAGCCGATGATCTGGCCGTTCGGAAGATCCAGCGGAGAGTTGTCGGCGATGCCGCGAACGATGAAACGATCTGTGCCGCTGACAACGTAAACGGTAAAGTCATTCGCCTGCAAGTAGTCGATGACCTGCAGCATCGGCCGATACCAGCCCTCACCGCGTGTCATACCTTCATAGCTCGGCATGGGCTGCTTTTTGAATTCCTGAATATAGGCGTTGAATTCGTCAACGGTCATTCCGGAAAACGCGGAAGCGACAGCTTTGCCATGATCGACTTCCAGCCCTTCAAACGATGCGCCGGTCTCGTTCTGCTCTTTGATCTTGTTTGCGACTTCCTTTTCAAAATCGCTTGCCTTGTCCTTGTAGTCCGGATCGTCAAGCACGCGGTATTTCAACAGGCAGTAATCGAAATAATTCGGATCGGTCTCGCAGAAGAGTGTGCCGTCAAGATCGAACACGGCAATGCGCTTTTCATCGGGGATAAAGTCCGCGCTGCCCTCTTTGGTGATCGCGTCCATATAGTCGATCAGCGCTTTCTTTGCGGCGGCGTCCTGCGTCCAAAGCGAAAGGATCGATTCGCCGTCAGCGGCGCTCTGTGAAGTCTCAGGCGTCGTGGGTTGATTCTTCCAGCCGACACCGAAGCCGTACAGGCAGCTCACAACGATCAACAGGCACAATAAAACAGCCGTGAGTATTTTCCATGTTTTAATGTTTTTCATAAACGTAGTTCAACCTTTCTGATGATTCCATGAATCATTCCACATATTAGATCAGCCTTCTTCGGATGCGGCAGAGACCAGCTCCTGTGCAACAGAGAGAGCCGCTGCAACATCTGAAGCCGCGATTTGCAGTTCTTCCGGCGTTGACTGGTTGCTCGCAAGGATCGCTTCCGCACGCTGCAGTCTGGTGTCGAGGTCATCAGCAAATTCGGCAAATGACGCATTGTCTTTGATCTGCTCATAATAGCTTCTTGCGCCTGCGATTGCTTCGGAAAGCGCAGCTCTCGCTTCATCGGCAGCAGATGCGGCGGCCGTTGAAACAGCAGCGGCGGCGTCCTGTGTGCCCGCTTCATTGGCTGTCTGATTCCCGCAAGATGCAAAAATCAGCAAAGCAGCGGAAACGACCAGAAGTCCAAGCGTGATGTTTTTGATTTTGTTCATAAGAATACCTCCACTTATTTGATTCCGAGCAGCGCGCAGATCTTGACATAAAACCGTACGATCGGCTCAAGAATCTGTTTTTCAAAGTTCCAAATGTCCTCACAGTTGCGTTTCAGCGCGGATGTCGTCGCATCCTGTTCCATCTCCTGTTCGCTTGCCGGATGGATCCGCTGCACCTCGTTTTGACAAAACAGGCCGTCCTCGCTGTATTTCAGGAAAACAAGCTTATTTTCAAAGAAGCGGATCGCGCCGAGCGTGAGCGCGTTTGTTGACGTTTCAGTGTTGTTGTTTCTGGAATAACCGACATAGCCGCAGTTCGTATAGGTGAAGTTGAGCGTCTTTTCGGTATAACTGTTATTTCCGAGTTTTTTCGCAACGGGAATGCTGATGGTATCGCCGGGCGCCATAAAATTCACGGAGCCGCCGATGTAATCGTCGAAATCACCGGAGTGGTTGTGTGCGAACAGGAAGATGATGTCGAGGCTCTTTGCCGCTTCGTTGATCACGTCAAAGGTATAGGATGCGTAGTAATTGTCGCCGCCGAAGGTACGGGTCGTGTGGTGCAGCGGCACATGGGTGATGAAGATCACGGGACGGGTATCACCGGCTGCGATCATTTCATCAAGCGCGGTTTTGATTCTTTGCGCGGTCTTTTTCACAGTCTTTTTCGCCTGTGTTCTCAAAAACTGCAGCCACGGATAATCGTCTTCGTTGATGAGATAGAAGCAGTAGGTGCCCATATCATACATGCCGGTGGGGTAAAACGCCGGAATTCTCGAATCGTGGTTTCCCTGCGCTGTGATGATATCATCGGGGTCACCGTTTTCATACACCGAAGTGTACTGATCGCGAAGCTGGATAATGGCCGGCGTCGCGTAATCGTTGAGCAGTCTGGAATAATCGCCGCCGACCAGCAGTGCATCGGGCTCGGGCAGGCCGTCATCGTGCATCGCGCGCAGGATCTTTCCGAAATTATTGAACGCGCCGGGACCGTAGGACTGACAATCGGAAAAGGTCACAAGATTGGTGTACGCGGTTTCGGAGAACGCGCCGCTTTCGGAAACGGCCGCAACCGCCGAAAAGACGATGGTCAGCGACAAAAGCAGAGCGAGCAATGCGATGGAGATTCGTTTGACTTTTTGCTTCATAGTATTCGACTCCTTTATAAAACATAGGTGGAATGTGTTTGCTTTTTCATTCTACACTTTCCGAAAGGTAAAATCAAGAGCGAAGAGAAAAAAATGCATTTGAAAAAGTGAACCGAACCATTTGACACAGGCGGTGCCATATGGTTCGGTTTCATGAGTCGCTGTTTTCTCTTTTATGAAAGCGTCTTTCCGAATTCATATGCTGCGCTTTGCGCCGCGGTGTTCTTTTCCGCCTCGCCTGCGTCGGTGATGCCGCCGCAGAACAAGCTGCCGGAAAGCGCTGCTTTTTCAAAGCAGTCCACCCAGCCCTGCAAGCCGTTCACCGCCTTTTCCGGCACAAAAGCTTCGTCCTCTGCAGCGGTAGAAAGCATATAGACGTTGCGAAACTTATAATCGGTGGAATACAAGGGGTTCAGACGGTCGAGCAGCGTTTTCATCTGACCGCTCATCTCGTAATAATAGATCGGCGTGATAAACACGAGCGTTTCTGCGTCTTTGACCTTTTCCGCAATTGCGATCGCGTCGTCTTTCAGCACGCATGTCTGTGTCTTTTGACAGGCAAGGCAGCCGATGCAGAAGTTCAGCGTTTTCTCTTTCAGGCTGATCTGCTCCGCTTCGTGCCCGGCTTCTTTTGCGCCGGCGATCACACGCTCGGCAAGAATATCCGAATTGCTTTTTGCGCGCAAACTGGTTGTGATGACAAGAACTTTACTCATTTGTTATCCTCCAAAGAAATATTGATCGTTGCATGCTCGTTTCCGAGAAGCGAAGCAAGCGATCGTTCGGTTTGACCGATGATTTTTCCAAGCGGCGTATAGCTCCAAGTGTTTTCGCCGAAAAACAAAACGATCTGATTGCCGGAATACAGCATAATGTCGCCGGGCTTTGTTGTGATGCGCCTGTCTTCGTGCAAAAGTGCTGCACCGAGCGCGCCGACCTGTTCAAAGCCGCCGTACAACGATGTTTTAATGCGAAGCGCACCTTTTGCCGCAAGGTCGCGCAGCGCCTTTACGGATGCGTTGTTTTCCCATGCAACCTGCACCTCGGTGCCGTCGATCCATAAGCGCAAAGGCTGTTCCATGTTTCTTTCACTCTCTTTTTCAGTCGTTTGTTCCGCCGCTTGCGTCTCCGGCTGCAGTGCGCTTTGTTGCTGTGCTTTTTTGCAGGCGGAAAGCGTCAGCAGCAAAAGCGCACAAAAAAGCAGCGAAGTCAGCTTTTTTTGTTTCATCTTCATACCCTTAGTTCAGATAAGTGTGAAAGAACGCGTCCAGCTTATCGAACGGAATGGCGTTTTTGTCGCCGCCGTCATAAAGATCGGTATGCGACGCGCCGGGAATCAAAAGCAGTTCCTTGTTATCGGCATATTTGCTGTCTTTCACCATGTTTGCAAAAGCATCTTTGCCGAAATAGCAGGAATGCGCAGCTTCACCGTGCACGATCAGAACCGCGGAACGGATCTCGTTTGAATACATCAGGATCGGCTGGTTAAGAAAGCTTTCGCAGCCGATGACGTTCCAGCCGCCGTTGGAATTGAGGGAACGCGGATGATAGCCGCGCGCGGTTTTGTAATAATCATAATAATCTTTGACAAAATACGGCGCATCTTCGGGCAACGGATCGACAACACCGCCGCCGAGCGTATAATCACCGGCTTTCAGATCGGCAATACGCTGCGCGCACATGGCGGCGCGCTTGGCGTAGCGCGCTTCTTCACTGTCTTCGGAATCAAAATAGCCCTTCGCGTTCACGCGCGTCATGTCATACATTGTCATGGCAGCCGTAGCTTTGACGCGGGTGTCCAGCGCGGCGGTGTTGATTGCCATGCCGCCCCAGCCGCAGATGCCGATGATGCCGATGCGTGCGGGATCGACTTTTTCATGCAGGGAAAGGAAATCGACTGCCGCCATAAAATCTTCTGTGTTGATATCCGGTGACGCCATATAGCGCACGTTGCCGCCGCTTTCGCCGGTAAACGACGGATCGAACGCGAGCGTTAAAAAACCGCGCTCCGCCATGCTTTGCGCATACAATCCGGAGCACTGCTCTTTCACAGCTCCGAACGGGCCGCTGACCGCAATGGCAGGCAAAGGACCGTCAGCACCCTTCGGCACATACAGATCCGCCGCCAGTGTGATACCGTAGCGGTTCACAAATGTGACCTTGCTGTGTTCGACCTTTTCGCTTTTTAAAAATGTTTTATCCCATGCTTGTGTCATGTTCAGGTTTTCTGCTTTCATCGCTAAAATCCTCCTTGGACTTGATTTTTTTATTAGAGTATGATATCATTGTAATACCTAAACCTGACTTTATGTCAAGAGTTTTTTTTAAAAAAAAGAGGTGTAATTTATGTATTCGATCGGTCAGGTATCCGAAATGTTCCATCTTCCCGTTTCCACATTGCGGTACTACGACAAGGAAGGGCTGTTCCCCTATATGGAGCGCAGGTCCGGCATTCGCAGGTTCAGCGAGCGTGAACTGGAAGCGCTGCGTGTGATCGAATGTTTGAAAAAGTCCGGACTGGAGATCAAAGAGATCAAACAGTTCATGGCATGGTGTGTGGAGGGACCCGCGACCTACCCTGAGCGCAAAGCGCTGTTTGAATCGAGAAAACAGGCTGTGGAAGAAGAGATGCTGCGGCTGCAAAAAACGCTCGATATGCTCAAGTTCAAGTGCTGGTATTATGAGACCGCGATCCGTGACGGCAGCGAAGATCGACTGAATGAAATGCTGCCGGATCATCTGCCGCCGGAAATACAAAAGCTTTATGACAGTGCACATGCATAAAACCGGCGTCTTCGCTTCTTTTGCGAGGACGCCGTTTCTTTGCAGTCTTACAAAACAGCAGCAGGTCAGTGGATGTCAAGAACCGACCGTGCGTTTGTTTTCATTCTTCGTCTGTTTTCATGATGCCGAGAACATCGGGAACACCCAGCGGCATGAGCACTTTCATTGCCAGCCCGTATGCGATCTCAAACGGGGTCAACAGCGGCAGCGCAAAAACCAAAAGCATTTTCCACATGATACAGTCTCCTTTCTGTAAAAAACGGTTAGTTATTGAACAAACGGAACAGGATCGCCACAAAGAAGGACGAGATCACATCAAAGAACCCGTCAAGAAAAGAATAAAAACCGTTCAGCATTGTGTTTGCCCCCCTGCGATCAAGTTTTCGGCAGATTTTTTTCAAAGCTTCACCTGCCGAATCCATTATACAGGATTCTTTTCTAAAACGCAAGTGCACAGCAAACAAAATGCCGCGCTGCTTCTGCAACAGGGCTGTATTTTGACAGATTTTTCAGCAGCGTCACGATTTGACGCCATCCAAAATCTCCTGCGCGATCACACGGCGGGTCACGCAGCGATCCATCGCCTGCTTTTCAATAAAACGGTGCGCCGTCGGCTCGTCCATGCCGCGCTGTTCGATCAGCAGCCATTTCGCGCGGTTGACCAGACGGATCTCCTCCATTTTTTCCTGCAGGGTGAGTGTCTTTTTTTCGGTCTTGCGCAGCCGTTCGCGCGCTGTGACCATCCAGTGCAGCGCCATCGACATCCGCGCGGCAGACGTCGGTTTGAGCAAGGTGAACACACCGTGGGGTGTCAGGCGATCAGTCAATTCGTCATAAAACGCTTCGCGCACAAGCAAAAGCGCAATGCTGTTTCCGGTGCTTGCGGCATCAACGGCAAAGCGCACGCCCATATCGTCCGGCAGCGGCGCGTTGACGATGACAAGATCAAAGGTACGCTGCAGCACCTCTCGTTTGGCGGTGCTGATATCGGAAACGACTTTGACCGGTTCAAACGAGGCCGAGGTCAGCAGCGGCAAAAGCGCAGTGTTGAATTTTTCCGCAGCGGAAACCACGAGCACGCTGTAAACGTGTTCCTGCAAACTCATAGCGCCGCCTCCCTTCTCCGTTTGTTCTTCGATTATCTGTTGCAATAAATATCCAGTACCCGCGAAGGCACATGCGCGCAGATAAAGTCACTGCCGGCCGCAACACTGTTTGCCGCCGATAACGACGCCGGCAGGCGTTCAAAGGTTGAAAGAAACTGCGCATCTGCCTTGAACAGGTTTACGTCGCACGGTTTCGGCAGCGGCAGCTGCTTTTCAACACCGTCAAGCGCGGCATAGATGATCAGCGCAAAGGTCAGATAGGGATTTGCCGTCGGATCGGCAGAACGCAGTTCCATACGGCGATATTCGTCCGCTGCAGCGGGGATACGGATAAGCTGCGAGCGGTTCTCACGCGACCATGACAGATAAGTGGGGGCCTTGTTTTTTCCAAGACGCTGATAGGACTGCTCGGTCGGGTTCAAAAACGCTGTCATTGCCTGTGCATGGGTCAACACACCGGCGATCACGTTTTGAAATACGCCTTCGCGGTCGCAGGGCTGCACGGAAAGATTGATATGGAAACCGTTGCCCGGCGCGTCAGCAAGCGGCTTTGCGGAAAAATCGGCACAAAGACCGTTGCGGTGCGCAACCGTTTTGACGATCGTCTGAAACGTCTGCGCCTGATCTGCGGCTGTCAAAGCATCGGCATAACGGAAGTCGATCTCGTTTTGACCTGGGCCTTCCTCATGATGTGAGCTTTCCGGGCGGATACCCATCTGTTCAAGCGTCAGACAGATCTCGCGCCGCACATTTTCGCCGCGATCATCAGGTGCAATATCCATATATCCCGCTTTGTCATACGGCTTTTTGGTCGGTTCACCCTCTTCGTCCAGCCGAAACAGATAGAACTCCTGTTCCGCGCCGAAGAAGAATGTATACCCCTTTTCTCGCGCTTTCTGCATTGCACCCTTGAGCAGACTTCGCGTATCGCATTCAAACGGCTTACCGTCGGGATAGGTGATACGCGTGAACATACGCACCACACGGCCTTGCTCCGGTCGCCAGGGCAGCAGCGTCAGCGTATCCGGCTCCGGCCAAAGCAAGAGATCGGACCGCGCCTCGTCGCCGAAGCCCGTGATCGCCGATGCGTCAAACGCGATTCCGTAGGTAAACGCGCGTTCGAGCTCTTCGGCGAGGATCGAAATATTCTTTTGTTTGCCGAATACGTCACAGAACGCCAGACGGATGAACTTTACATCTTCCTCCTGCACATATTGCAGAACTTCATCTTTGGAAAATTGCAAAAGAATGCACCTCCTGTATAAAGAAAGCGTTCATTTCGTTGCAGACTGCCAATACCGAAATGAACGCCTTTGCTCATTAATTGTATTATACGCATTTTTATTGTCTGCGTCAAGTTGAAGTGAAAAAACACATTTCACAAATCAGACACCCGTTTTCTTAAGGTTTTTGGTCCATTTGCAGAAATCTGAAAAAAATGAAAGATTCTTGTTGACAAATGCGCGGATTTGGGTGTAGAATGCGAAACAGAAGGCAACGGGGTCTTTGAGCACAGCGCTTAAAGCCCCTTTTTTCTTCAATTTTATATCACAAAGGCAAAGACGTCTTTGCGGCGGCTGCCGCACGACGTCTTTTTCATCATTCAAGGAGGTCTCATCATGTCATACGTCAACGAAGTCATCAACCAGGTCATCAAAGAAAACCCGAACGAGCCGGAGTTCCATCAGGCGGTCAAAGAGGTTCTGCAATCGCTGGAACCCGTTGTTGCGAAAAACGAAGCGCAGATGCGCCGCAACGCGCTGTTGGAGCGTTTGGTCAACCCGGAGCGTCAAATCAAATTCCGCGTGCCGTGGATCGACGACCAGGGTCAGGTCCATGTCAACACAGGATACCGCGTGCAGTTCAACAGCGCCATCGGCCCCTACAAGGGCGGTCTGCGTCTGCATCCGAGCGTCAATCTCGGCATCATCAAATTTCTCGGTTTTGAACAGATCTTCAAAAACTCGCTGACCGGTCTTCCGATCGGCGGCGGCAAGGGCGGCAGTGATTTTGACCCCAAAGGCAAGAGCGACCGTGAGATCATGGCGTTTTGCCAGAGCTTTATGACGGAGCTTGCCAAGCATATCGGCGAGGACACCGACGTGCCCGCCGGCGATATCGGCACAGGTGCACGTGAGATCGGTTATATGTTCGGTCAGTATAAACGTCTGCGCAACACCTTCACCGGCGTTTTGACCGGCAAAGGTCTGCCGTTCGGCGGTTCGCTTGCGCGCACCGAGGCAACAGGCTACGGTCTGCTGTATATCACACAGGAAATGCTGCGCTGCCACGGTATCGACATCGCCGGCAAAACGATCTGCGTTTCCGGCGCGGGCAATGTTGCGACCTATGCCATTCAGAAAGCACAGCAGCTCGGCGCCAAGGTCGTCACCTGCTCTGATTCCACGGGCTGGATCTATGATCCGGACGGCATCGATGTTGCGACCCTCAAGGACGTCAAAGAAGTCAAGCGTGCGCGTCTGACAGAATATGCCGCCCAGCGTCCCAACGCACAGTATCACGAAGGCAGAGGCGTATGGAGCGTCAAGTGCGACATTGCGCTACCCTGCGCCACACAGAATGAACTGCACATTGAAGATGCGAAGCAGCTTGTTGCAAACGGTGTGACTGCTGTGTCCGAAGGCGCAAACATGCCGACGACAGAGGACGCGACCGATTATCTGCGCAAACAGGGCATCCTTTTCCTGCCTGCAAAAGCGGCAAACGCCGGCGGCGTTGCGACCTCCGCACTCGAAATGAGCCAAAACAGCGAACGTCTGCATTGGACATTTGACGAAGTGGACGCCCGTCTCAAGGAGATCATGGTTCATCTTTATCACAACATCGACGATGCGGCGAAGAAATACGGCTTCGACGGCGATTATGTGGTCGGCGCAAACATTGCGGGCTTTGAAAAAGTCATGGATGCGATGAACGCACAGGGCATTGTCTGATCAGACAACCCGTTTCTATTCAATATTTAAAACGCACTGCACGGATCTTTATGCTTTCTCCTCTCTTGTTTGATGATTTGGCGATCATTCACACAAACCGTATATTATCCGCAGCAGTGTTCATACAGGGCAAAGGTGTCTTCCGGTAATACGGCACCTTTGCCTCTTCTTTTTTTGAGCATTATCGTTCGATTGAGGTGATTTCATGTGTTCCATCATGGGCTACTGCGGCCCAAAGCCGCTGCCCGATGCATTTTTAAGCGGATTTTCCGAAACGGTTTCCCGCGGGCCGGATATGCACCGCGTTCTTGACCTTGGCGCAGGTACGCTTGCGTTTCACCGTCTTTCCATTATGGGATTGACAGAAACCGGCATGCAGCCGTTTTTACGCGACGGCAGCGCCGTCGTCTGCAACGGCGAACTGTACGGTTTTCAAAAAACGAAGCGGGCACTGGAAGAACAGGGCTACACCTTCGAAAGCGATTCCGACTGCGAAATCCTGCTGCCGCTGTATTTTGAATACGGCACAGAGATGTTCTCCAAGCTCGACGCGGAGTTCGCTCTCATCCTTTATGACGGCAAAGCAAAGGAGTTCCTCGCTGCGCGCGACCCGATCGGCATTCGCCCGTTGTATTACGGCTATGACGCATACGGTGTGATCGTCTTTGCCAGCGAGCCGAAAAACCTTGTTGGATTATGTAAAAAGATCCTCCCCTTCCCACCCGGTCACTATTGGAAAGGCGGACGGTTTATCCCCTACTGCGACATTGCCGATGTTCAGACGGTCTGCAACGACGGCTTGGAGACCGCGTGTGTGAACATCCGCGAAAAGCTGACGGCAGGCGTGAAAAAGCGCCTGATCGCGGATGCGAAGGTCGGTTTCCTTCTTTCCGGCGGACTGGATTCTTCACTGGTCTGCGCAATTGCCGCCAAAGAAAGCGAAAAGCCCATTCGCACCTTCGCCATCGGCATGGACACCGATGCGATCGACCTCAAATATGCGCGGCAGGTTGCGGAGTTTATCGGCAGTGAGCACACCGAGGTTTACATGACAAAGCAGGAGGTTCTGGATAGCCTGGAAACGGTGATCCGTCTGCTCGGCACGTTTGACATCACGACCATCCGCGCTTCCATGGGCATGTATCTACTGTGCAAAGCCATCCACGAAACGACTGACATCCGCGTGCTGCTCACAGGTGAAATTTCCGACGAGCTGTTCGGTTACAAATACACGGATTTTGCGCCTTCTGCCGCAGCGTTTCAGCAGGAATCACAAAAGCGGGTTCGGGAGCTGCATATGTATGACGTGCTGCGTGCTGACCGCTGCATCTCGGTCAACTCGCTGGAAGCACGCGTGCCGTTCGGCGACCTCGATTTCGTGCGTTATGTCATGGCGCTCGATCCGCAGATGAAGCTCAACACCTACGGCAAAGGCAAATATCTGCTGCGCCACGCGTTTGAAGGGCAAAACCTCTTGCCGGATGAGATCCTCTGGCGAGAAAAGGCAGCGTTCTCCGATGCGGTCGGCCACTCAATGGTCGATGATCTGAAAGAATACGCCGAAAGCTGTTACACTGACGCACAGTTTGAGGAAAAACGCAAAAAATACACTCACGCACAGCCTTTCACCAAGGAATCTCTGCTTTACCGCGAGATCTTTGAACAGTACTATCCGGAACAAAGCGAAATGATCGCCGATTTCTGGATGCCGAACAAGGACTGGGAAGGCTGCAATGTGGATGATCCTTCCGCCCGCGTGCTGTCGAACTACGGCGCAAGCGGCAAATAATTGAGGTACGCAATGGATAAAATACTCGTTTTGGATTTCGGCGGACAGTATAACCAGCTCATCGCCCGGCGCGTCAGAGCCGCACATGTCTTTGCCGAGATCAA
The DNA here is from genome assembly GCA_902792985.1 of Oscillospiraceae bacterium. GTDB lineage: Bacteria > Bacillota > Clostridia > Oscillospirales > Acutalibacteraceae > UBA6857. Next base: position 14,829 of record CADBBT010000033.1, on the reverse strand, counting down.
ACCATATCATAAAATCACGCCCGAAGAGATCGCTCTCTCGGGCTATCGCGGTATCATCTTTACCGGCGGACCGCACAGCGTTTATGCACTCGACGCACCAAAGTGTGAAAAAGAGGTGCTCTCGCTCGGCATTCCCGTGCTCGGCATCTGCTACGGCCACCAGTTGCTTGCGTTCTTGTGCGGCGGAACGATCGCGCCAGCAGAGGAAGGCAGCGAATACGGAAAAACAGAAGTAAAAACGCAAAAGAGCGTTCTGTTTGAAGATATCCCGGAAAAAAGCATCTGCTGGATGAGTCACACAGACGCGGTGCAGCAACTGCCGACGGGCTTTCATACGGTCGCCGCCACCGAAAAATGTGCCGTTGCCGCTATGGCAGACGACGAACGAAAGCTTTATGGGGTGCAGTTTCACCCGGAGGTCACGCATACAGCCTATGGCGAATCTGTGCTGCGAAACTTTTTGTTTCGTGTCTGCGGCTGTAAAGCAGACTGGCAGATGCAAAATGTTGCACAGGAACTGATCGCTCGCTATCGTAAAGAGCTTTGTGGAAAAAAGGTTTTACTCGCCCTCTCCGGCGGTGTGGATTCTTCCGTTGCGGCGGTGCTGCTGCAAAAGGCGATCGGCGACGCACTTATTTGCGTGTTTGTCGATCACGGACTGCTGCGCAAGGGCGAAGGCGACTTTGTGGAGCGCACCTTCCGAGATCAGTTCGGCGTGCGGCTCATCCGTGTGAACGCCGAGGCGCGTTTTCTGAACGCTCTTCGCGGTGTGACCGACCCGGAGCAAAAGCGCAAGATCATCGGCGAAGGGTTCATCCGCGTGTTTGAAAGCGAAGCGAAACAGCTCGGACAGATCGACGTACTTGCGCAGGGAACGATCTACCCTGATGTGATCGAAAGCGGCAAGGGCGATTCCGCCGTGATCAAAAGCCACCACAATGTCGGCGGGTTGCCGGAACGCATGGGTTTTTCCGAAATCGTTGAACCGCTGTTGCCGCGCGAACTCGTCTGGCGACAGCCATTCCCGGGGCCCGGCCTCGGTGTGCGCGTGCTCGGCGAGATCACAAAAGAAAAACTGGAGCTGCTGCGCGAAGCCGACGCGATCTTTCGCAAAACGGTCGATGCGCTTGCGCAAAAGCCGAACCAATATTTTGCCGTGCTCACTGAATCGCGTTCGGTCGGCGTGATGGGCGACGCACGCACTTATGGCTATACAGTTGTGCTGCGCGCTGTGACGACCGATGATTTCATGACTGCCGAATGGACAAGACTGCCGTATGAAGTGCTTGAAAAAGCGAGCAGCCGCATCACGAACGAGGTGCGCGGCATCAGCCGTGTGGTCTTTGATATCACATCCAAGCCGCCCGCCACGGTGGAATGGGAATAAGTGATCGAAATCAGCAAATCAACAGCAAACTTTCAAACAGGTTGACAGCCTGTTTCGAATAGTTCTGAATCCGGTCATAAGCGGTTTTTGAAAGAATCAACCGTTGGTTGAACTTGTCCGGAGCGTCCCGCTCCAACAAAGATCTTACAGAAAGGAGCGTTTTCATGACAAAATATATCTTCGTGACCGGCGGCGTGGTTTCCGGGCTTGGCAAAGGCATCACCGCCGCGTCGCTCGGGCGACTGCTCAAAGCGCGCGGCCTCAAGGTTGCCGCGCAGAAGCTCGACCCGTATATCAACGTCGATCCCGGCACGATGAGCCCGTATCAGCACGGCGAGGTCTATGTGACAGAGGACGGCGCCGAGACAGACCTTGACCTCGGGCACTATGAGCGGTTCATCGACGAGGATCTCAACAAATATTCAAATCTCACGACCGGCAAGGTCTATTGGAACGTGCTGAACAAGGAGCGGCGTGGCGAATATCTCGGCTCCACAGTGCAGGTCATTCCGCATATCACAAACGAGATCAAGGAATTCATCTATCGCGCTGCAGAAAAGACAGCCGCCGATGTGCTCATCACCGAAATCGGCGGTACCATCGGCGACATTGAATCGCAGCCGTTTATTGAAGCTGTGCGGCAGATCTCGCTGGAGGTCGGACGCGAAAACAGCCTGTTCATCCATGTAACGCTCGTGCCGTATCTGCACGGCTCCGAGGAGCACAAATCAAAGCCCACGCAGCACTCTGTCAAGGAGCTGCAGGGCATGGGGATACACCCGAACATCATTGTGCTTCGCTGCGACCGGCCGCTGGAAAAATCGATTTTTCAAAAGATTTCGCTGTTCTGCAATGTCAAGGAGGACTGCGTGATTGAAAACCTCACCCTCCCCTGCCTGTATGAAGCGCCGCTGATGCTCGAACGCGGCAAATTTTCCGGCGTCGTCTGCCGTGAACTCGGACTTGATGTGCCGCCGCCTGAGCTGCAGCTATGGGAACAGATGGTGCAGCGCACCAAAGCCGCAGCACAACAAGTGAAGATCGGACTTGTCGGAAAATATGTTGGGCTGCACGACGCGTATCTCTCAGTTGCAGAAGCGCTGCGGCATGCCGGCTTTGCGCAGAATCTGCAGGTGGACATTACATGGATCGACGCCGAAACGATCACGCCGCAAACTGCCGCGCAAACGCTCGGCGGTCTGAACGGGATCCTTGTGCCGGGCGGCTTCGGCAGCCGCGGAATTGAGGGCATGATCCTTGCAGCACAGTATGCGCGTGAGCAGAATGTTCCGTATTTCGGCATCTGTCTTGGTATGCAGATCGCCGTAATTGAATACGCACGCAACTGCGCTTTGATTACAGACGCAAATTCCGGCGAATTCGATGAGCTTTGCATGCACAAGGTGATCGACTTTATGCCCGGTCAAAGCAATTCCATCGACAAGGGCGGCACGCTGCGACTTGGCGCATATCCCTGCGAGATCAAAGACGGCACAACGATGGCGCGCTGCTATGGAAAAAGCACGATCAGCGAACGCCACCGTCACCGCTATGAATTCAATAACGACTACCGTGAAACGCTGCAAAACGCCGGGCTGGTTCTTTCAGGGCTTTCGCCTGACGGCAATCTTGTGGAAACAGTGGAGCTCAGCGAGCGGCCGTTTTATGTCGGCGTGCAATTTCATCCGGAATTCAAGAGCCGACCGAATCGTCCGCACCCCCTGTTTTCAGGCTTTCTTGCGGCGGCAAAGGAAAGGACGGGAAAACTATGAGATTTACAAAAATGCACGGGCTTGGCAATGATTACCTTTATGTTTATGATGCCGTGCCTGAAAACATCGCGTCGCTTTCGCAAAGGCTTTCCGAGCGTCATTTCGGCGCGGGAAGCGACGGTATGATCTATATCGCGCCGTCAAAGAAGGCGGATTTTTCCATGCGGATTTTCAATGCAGACGGCAGCGAAGCGAATATGTGCGGCAACGGCATCCGCTGCGTCGGAAAATACGTTTATGACAAAGGCTTCACCGACAAGACACGGCTGACGATCGAAACGCTGTCAGGCATCAAAACGCTCAGACTTCACCTAAAAAACGGTATGGTTGACAGAGTCACAGTCTCTATGGGCAAAGCTGTTGTTTCAGCGCCGCAGACCCTTGAAATTGACGGTGAAGCGGTTGCATATGTACCGGTATCGGTCGGCAATCCGCACGCGGTCATCTTTTGCGAAAACGCGGAAGCGGCGCCGCTTGAAACACGCGGTCCGGCAATCGAGCACCACCCGGCATTTCCAGACGGCGTGAATGTGGAATTCGTTCAGGTGCTCTCTGCACGTGAAATACGCATGCGCGTTTGGGAACGCGGCAGCGGCATCACAATGGCATGCGGCACCGGCGCGAGCGCCAGCACCGCTGCAGCGGTAAAAAGCGGGCTATGCATGCCGGACACGCCCATCACCGTGCGCCTTGACGGCGGCGCGCTAGAGATCACGGTCGCGCCCGACGGCGAGATCACGATGACGGGACCGGCTACATTTGTATATGAAGGAGAGACCATCGGATGCTGAAACCGAACGCACACTATACAGAGCTGAAAGACTCCTATCTGTTTTATCACATCGCACAAAAAACAAAAGCTTATCTCGATGTGCACCCGGGCGCACATCTGTACCGCATGGGGATCGGCGACGTTTCACAGCCGTTATGTAAGGCAGCGATCGACGCGCTGCACACAGCGGTTGACGATCAGGCGCAGGAAAGCACTTTTCACGGCTATATGCCCGAATGCGGCGCGCCGTTTTTGCGGGAAGCGATTGCAGCGCACTATGCAGCGCGTGACGTTGCGCTTGACGCAGATGAAGTGTTCGTTTCCTCCGGCGCAAGCGACGAACTGGGAGACATCCTCGATCTATTCGAGCGCGGCAGCACCGTGCTGATCCCGGAACCGGCATACCCCGCGTATGTGGACGCAAACGTGATCGCCGGCAACCGCATCGTACATCTGCCCACCGGAAAAGCCCAGGGCTTTTTGCCGCTGCCGGATACAAAGATCGAAGCAGATGTGATCTACCTATGCTCGCCGAGCAATCCGACCGGCGCAGTGCTTTCCAGAGCACAGCTGCAGCAGTGGATCGATCACGCGAACCGTACCGGCGCGGTGATCCTCTTTGACGCGGCGTATGAAGCGTTCATTGAAGACGGCGCCCTGCCGCACAGCATTTTTGAGCTGCCGGGCGCAAGGACGTGCGCCATCGAGATCTGCTCGCTTTCCAAAACAGCGGGCTTCACCGGCACGCGGCTGGGGTACACGGTGCTGCCAAAGACACTGGAACGCTGCGGCCAAAATCTTAACGCCATGTGGGTGCGCAACCGCACCACGAAAACCAACGGGATCTCCTATATTTTACAAAAAGGCGGCGCGGCGATCTTTACGCAGGAAGGACAAACGCAAATCAAAGCGCAGATCGCCGTTTACAAACGCAACGCAAAGATCTTGACGGACGCGCTGAACGATTGCGGCATTTGGTATACCGGCGGGAAAAACGCACCCTATATCTGGCTGGAGTGTCCGGGCGGCATGAAAAGCTGGGATTTCTTTGATTATCTTCTGCAAAACGCGCAAATCATCGGCACACCCGGTGCAGGCTTCGGCGCCTGCGCGGAAGGATATTTTCGTTTTTCCTGTTTCGGCAGCGTGCAAGAAACGACAATGGCCGCTAAAAGGCTCAAAGAAGTCTGTTAGAAATTTGAATAGACTGATGTTAAGGTGTCGATTTTAAAAACAGCAGTCTAATAACTCATTAGAATCAAAACCACCGGTGAAACCGGTGGTTTTTTCTTCCAATGGATCACTTTTTCAAGTCCACGCGTGGGAACAATTGCTTGATTCGTACAAAGGGCACGTCGAACTGCTCTTTCAGTTTGCCATAGATGCTCGAGCCGAAATTGAAGTTGCGTGCAAGAAGCATGTTCGCCTTACTGTATGGCTGATATCGCTGCTCCAGATCAATCCACGTCGCCTTATCCACAATGCTGGTATAATGGGTAAATGTATCGAAACCGGCCTTGCCGTGATACTGTCCCATACCGCTCTCACCTACACCGCCGAAGCCCATAGCGCTGGAGATGACATGGATCAGCGTTTCATTGACACAGCCGCCGCCAAATGAGATTGCGTCATGGAGCTTTTTGATGTTGGCTTTGTTTTCTGAAAAAATGTACATAGCAAGCGGATGATCGTGCGCACGGACTGCATCGATCTTACGTTGTCCATGACCGTGAGCTGAATCTTGCGCGTTTCACGGTCGGCCTTGCCGCCGCAGACCACCTTTTCGGGATCGATCAGCGCACAGATGCGGTCAAAATGCTTTTCGTTGACGATTTTTCCGTAAAACGGGTTGGAGAGGCAATCACCGAACTGGCGCTCAATCTCCGTTTTGACGCATGCAACAAATGCGTCCTTGACACTGCGCCGGACAAGCACATAATCCGGTGCGACACAGGTCTGGCCGACATTGGTACCCTTGCCGAACACCAGACGGCGCGCGGCGAGCTTCAGCTTTGCAGTCTCATCCACAATCACAGGACTTTTGCCACCGAGTTCAAGCGTTGTCGGCGTCAAATGCACCGCCGCTTTTTCAAGCACGAGCCTGCCGACATTTTTGCTGCCGGTAAAGAAGATATAATCGAATTTTTCTTCGAGCAACTGTGTGTTTTCTTCACGGCCGCCGGTCACAACAGCAACCAGCTCCGGCGGAAAGATTTCCGCAAGCATATCGGCGATCAGCGCGCTCGTATGGGGCGAATAAGCGCTGGGTTTCACAATTGCCGTGTTGCCTGCTGCCACAGCAGCGATCACCGGCGGCAATGTGAGCATGAACGGATAATTCCACGGGCTCATGATGAGCGTGACTCCATAGGGCTTTGCTTTGACATAGCTGCGGGCAATCTGCTGGCCGAACGGCGTGGGCACGGTTCTGTCCTTGGCAAATGAGCGTAGATGTTTGAGCATAAAGCTCACTTCCGAGATCACAACGCCGACCTCGGTCAAATACGCTTCGTAGCCGGATTTGCCGAGATCACTGTACAGCGCCTGATTGATCTTCACTTCGTTTTGCAGCAGATAGTTTTTGATTCTTTGCAGATAGGAAAGGCGCGTTTCCACAGGCAGTGTTGCGCCACTGTTGAAAAATGTGCGTTGCTTTTCCACCAACGCGTGAATTTGTTCTGAATTCATAATCAACTTTCTTTCTAATTTTATTATTTTAATTTAAAGATATTAATAATTTATTTCCATTTCAAAAAATGATTTTAAGAAGCAGCAAATAGTTCAGTCACCGGCAAATGTGATATTGAACATCCTCTTCAAAATAAAAAGCCACCGGTCGGAATATCCGGCGTAAGGAAATTCCTTGCGCCGAACACACCGGAACCGGTGGTTTAATTTTGTTCAGTTCAGATTCGTCAGATACCAAATTATTATCGAAAGTACAAGCGTCTTCACATTTTCGGCCGTTGCCGCAGCGGTATTGGGTACTGTCCGGTGTGACTGTTCGGGAAGAGATAGGAAGCTTATTCAAACAGCGAAACTATGAGTTCGCCGCTTCGACTTCTTTTCCGCGGCAATGATCTGCTCCACCTCCTTGCGGTTTGCGTAAAGCGTACAACCTCCCGCATGGTCATCCTTGAGCAGTCCCTTGGTATTCAGCGCGTAAAACAGCGGCGACCGCAAAGCCTCCCGTTTGTTTGCGGCCGTTACGCGCAGCGCATTGAAAACGACCTTTGTCACACCGCGGGTCATGTAGCTTTGAATGTTGAATTGACGCATGGTTGCCTCCTATAATATACCGACTGTAATTTCAAAATGTCTTTTTTACGATCTGCTGCACAAGCGCGCATAATTCTTCCGGTGATTCGCCGCAGCCGCATTCCAGCCATGTCAGATAGATGAAAAAGAAAGCACCGATGCGGCAGTTTTCATAATAATCCCGATAAGACGTGTTTTGTGAAAAATGATCGCGCATACTCAAAAACGCTTCGAGCAGCATGGCCTCCATGTGCAGCTCCACCAGCTTTTTTGCCGGTTCACGGAACGAACAGAGCCGGGTGAAGAGGAAGCGTTTGGTTACGCCTTTGAAAAAATTGTGCTGTTCGCTGAAACGATAGGCGTCGGCACCACTTGGATCGCCGGCACCATGGACCGCAGCGGATTTGAGCGCGCAGTGAAATTGAATGAAGACGAGGTGATGCCCTGCGTCAGTCCCCTCGGTTATGAGGCGAAAAAAATGTCCCTGCGCGAAACGATGATGCGCAAGGGCGTCAAAGCGGACACGCGCTTGCCGTTTGCATCGCTCTTTTTTGACGGCACGTTCGATACGCCGCTTTCGGAATCAAAAGCCAGCACGCTGAAAAATGCCCTGGAGGCGGTGCGTTTTGCGCCGTCTGCGGTCAACAAACAGCCGTGGCGTATCGTGCTGTGCGGCAACAAGGTGCACTTTTTTGAAAAGCACAACCGAAAAGACACATCGGACGGACGCTGGGATGTTCAGAAGATTGACATGGGCATCGCGCTTTGTCACTTTGAACTTGCTGCAAAAGAAGCCGGACAGAATGTTGTCTTTGAAATCAACGACCCGCATCTCCCTGCTCCCGCCGACACTGAATATATTGCTTCTTTTGTCATTCATCAGGCTTGACAAAAAAATTTCAACAGATCAAACAAGTTCAAATTCACCGGCTGCCGCTGCGTTTTTCTGCAAGCGGCAGCCTTTTTTTGCTTGCAACGATGGCTTTTTTTATTCTTTTCTGAGTTCACTATCGACAGGAACAGTGCATTTCAAACGAAAAAACTGACACCGGAAAACACCGATGTCAGTTCGTTGTTTTATTCTATCGTCGAACTGTTTCGTCCAAATAAAACGGAGCCTTCGGCGACTATACGCCGGGTCTTATTTCGTGAAAATGTTCTTGAAGAAATCAATGATCTGCTTGATGAGATTTGCGATCGTGTCGAAAAAGCTGCGGATCAGATCTATATGGCCGTCTTCCTCTGCTTTCACAGTAAAGGTGATATTCACCGCTTTGCCGAGCGTGTGATCGTTATTGGCCATCAGGTCTTTACCGAGTTTCAGCGTGTATTTACCGGGCGCAAGATTGTTCAGCGTCATCACGATAAAGGTGTTTTGATGCTCAACGCCTTCCGTTTTCGGTTCCCTTTGGAAATCACTGAGGCTATATGCGGTAACCTTTTCGCCGTTTGCGTTCACAAGCGTGATGTTTGCCAAATTGTTTTCCTTATAAAACGTCATGCCGCGATCAAATGTGATCGTAATCGCAGCGTTAGCGTTGACCGTTGCGTTCGCAAGATCTTTGCCGTCAGCCGTTACGGAAACGACAGTCAGCGGGCTTTCGCCGTTTCCACTGCCGTTGCCGCCGCCGGTGCCGGTGCCGTCGCCTTTACTGACCGAGAACGGGATCTCGGTTTTGCTGCCGAGTGTGGCGCCGCTTTTTGCGGCAAAATCCTTGCCGATCGTCAGTGTGTAGCTGCCTTTGGCAAGGTCGCCGAGCGTCACAATAAAGACCGCTTTGTCTGTGCCGGGCGTCACGGTTGCAACGGCTGCAGCATTGTTGCTGTCTTTGATCTGGATCCTGCCGATGTTGCCGGCAAGCACGCTCGCATCTGTGACATTATTGGAGAACGTCAGTGCGATTTCGGAATTGGGGCCGATCTTTGCGCCTTGAAGGTCTGCATCGCCAACCTTGGCAGAAACAAGGGTCAACGCGTTGTTGCCGCCCGCCGCAAACGCAGTTGTTGCGACGGAGAAGATCATGAGGAGTGCCAGCAGGACGCTGATGGTACGATTGGTTTGCTTCATGTGGGGTCATCCTTTCTTGCGATGTTTAAGTTTTATGATCAGGACCACTGCAAGCACAGCAATGATCGAGATTCCAAGAATAAGCAGATACAGCCGAAGATTCTGAAACGCGCGCTGTGTCGGATCAGAAGCAGCGACTTGACCCGAAGTAGTGGTCTGCGCCGCCGTTGTGGGCGTTTCTGACGTTTCGTCGCTTTGCAAAAACGCTTCAATGGCAAGTGCTTCTTCATCTGTGGAAGAATCTTCTTCTGGCGTCTCAAGAACATCGAGGTCTTCGGTGGCTTCAACGGCAGCATCGTCGGAGATCACTTCAAACACTTCGGTCGTGGCCGCAGTCGTTGTAATACTTTCAGCGGTCGTGGAAGGCACGGTCGCAGTCGGCGCTGTTGTTGCCACCGGTTTCGTGGTTATCGGCTTTGTCGTAACTGGTTTTGTTGTCGTTGGCCTTGTGGCTACCGGTTTTGTAGTTGTCGGCTTCGTAGTTGTCGGCTTCGTAGTCGTTGGCTTTGTAGTCGTCGGCTTCGTGGTTGTGACAGGTTTTTTACCTTCCGTCGTAAAGCTGATATAACTGTCTCTGCCAATGCTCACGCCGCTTTTCGATGTGATGCCGCCGCCGATCTTCAAAAGATAGGTCGTGCCCGGCTTCAGCGCCGATTGCGGCACAATGGTGATGATCCGCTTGATCGACGGGTCGATCTGATCGTCACCCATTTCCACATTGATCGGCACAGAATTGCTGTTTTCATCCGTCATGGAAAAGCAAGTCTTATTATTGTCTCTTACCGTAAAGTGTACCACATTTTTGGAAAAAGTCAAGACGATGCGCGGTGTTTGAGAAACATTCTCTGCGCCGTTGGTGATGCTTGACGAGGCAAGCACCAGCGGTTGATCTTTCCCGCCGCCCGTACCGTCGCCGTTGCCACCGGCCGCAAAAGCAGACAGCGCGCTCATGCAAAGCAGACAAAACGCCAACAGCAGCACGGCTGCGCGATTGAACGTGTCAGATCGTTTCATGGAGTTTCTCCTTTCATACATAAAAAACTGTCTTTTGTCCATCGTCGATAGCGGCAATTATAGCAGCTTTGCTCCTCGTCGGCAACGCATTCCTCTTCGCAGTCCTCTTTGAAAAAGAGGCACTTTGCAGCCGCCTGCGCCGCAGCATCAAACGATTCTTTGCCGCCTTTGAAGATCTTTTTCCCGTTTTCTTCACTCCACATGGCGTTATCCTTTGTTCTTTTTGAGTTTCGGCTTCGGCATCCGGCAGCCGTCTTTTTCCACAAGCACAGCGGTCACCTTGCCCTTTTGATAAATCAGCTTTGTCGGCAGTTCGAACCGCAGCAAAAGATCTTCACAGATCTCATTGCCTTCTTCATCTGCAAAGCGTTCCACACCATACGCAGCGGCAAATTCCGACGTGGTCCATTCGATCCTGTCTTTCGGTGGATGAAGCTTGCCTTTGATGCGGCCCTCCGCTTTTCCCGCGCGCAGTCCAGCGCCCGCAAGCGCACCGATGATGCCGATGCCTGTGCCGCCGTGTTCGCTCAGATGCACGTCGCTGCCGAAGGCGTCTGCTGTGGCGTAGGCCTGCGCCTTGGTCAGCACCTCACTTTGCGCGCGCTTGCCGAAAGCGATCAGCGGCGTGTAATCGAGGGCATCGCTATCGGTCAAAATGCAAAGTCCCGGGTCGGAACCTTCTGCCGCAGTATGGACCAGATAGGTTTCACAAAACGCCGTAAAGGCCGCGCGGTCGTTCGTTTGTGCCGTACAGCACATGGCGCTGTTATGCGAGGTATACGCGATCGCGTCGTCGATCAAAAACTGATAGCGCACAATAAAGCCGCTCTTTCCGAGCTTTCGCACGGCGGCTTCACGCATCATGTTTTCAAGCAGTTCGCCCGTGCCGATGCTGTCAAGGTTATCGGTGTCGTCGATACAGACAAACAAATTCATCTTATTCACTCTTTTCCTGTGTTTTGGGGGTGCGCATCTCGCTGCCGTCTTTGATGGCGGCGATCCAGTCGTCGCTGAGCGTGTAGCCGAAAAATGTCTGATAGAAGTCCTGCAATTCTTGGTCGAAATCGAGGTCGAACGTGTCGGGATAGAGCAGCTTCGTCAGCCACAGCAGCGCCAGCGGTGTTTCCAGGCTGGTTGGGTGACCCATGCGCGTGATGCCGATCGGGATCTGATAGACCTTCCCCGCCTGCACAGCGGACAAACCTTGCCATTTTTCGTCAGTCAGGATATAGTCATCCACCTGCGCCTCGTTGCAGACGATCAGCTCCGGATCCCAGGCATAGATCTGCTCAAGCGTGGTATAAGCCTTGCTGCCGTCCATGTTCAGCGTGCCGCTTTCCAGCGAGACGTTGACCGCCTTTGTGTGGGCGATCCACTGCGCACAGTAGCTGCCCTGATAATCGGTGCGGGCGGCCTCGTTGACGGAATGATACAATCGAGGCGGAGCTTCGACGTCGGCAACCGCCGCGTCCACACGGTCGAATGCGCTTTGGAACCAATCGAGGTATTGTTCGGCTTTTTCGCGCTTTTGCAATGCGTCGCCCAAAACACGCACGGCTCGGAACTGTTCGTCGATCGTTTCAAAATCGACCACAACATACGGGACGCCCAGCGAATCGAGCTTTGCGCGTTCGGCTTCGTTTTCATAAACGCCCATATCCGCAAACATCAGATCGGTGCCTTTTGCCAGCACCTCTTCACCGTTGACGCTGCCGCTGTTTTTGACAACAACGGCGTTTTTGATCTGCGGGCAGATCTCCGCGAGCAGCAGGCTTCTTGCGGCATTGTTACAGGTTGTGGTGATCCGGTCGCCGTATCCGAGCAGCGTGATCATAGGCCCGGAAAAGGGCGAAAGCGCACAGATCGACTGCGGATCGGCGGGCACGGTGACTGTGCGGCCGACACAGTCGGTAACAGTGATCCCGTTTGCAGGCAGATTGTCATGCTCGCCGCACGCGCAAAGAAGCGAGAGCAGCAGCAAAAGGCTCAAAGCCAGAGAAAGCGTTCGTTTCATCAGATCGTCTCCTGTGACGCCGTACCGGAAAGCACGGCAATGGTTTTAACAGTGTTTCCATGCAAGTCAGCGGTTTCCACCACCGCAGCGTTTACACCGTAGACATCCAGCATTGTCTGCGGCGTTAAAAGCTCGCCCGGTGCGCCGCAGCGCGCTGTTTCGCCGCGGCTGAGCATCACAGCCTGTACGGGCAGACCGCGTCCTTCCAGCTGGAACGGGTGCTGCAATGCGTGGGTCGCCATCAGCACGCCGATACCCTCTTCTTTGGCAAGCGACGCAAGTGTGTCAAGAAACAGCAGTTCGTTTTTAAAGTCGAGCGACGCGGTCGGCTCATCGAGCACGATCAGCGCCGTTTGCTGCGCAAGCGCGCGGGCAAGCAGCACGAGTTTGAGTTCACCGCCGGACAGCGAGGTATAAGCTCGATTGGAAAGGGCTTCAATCCCAACGCGCCGGATCGCCGCATCGCAGAGTGCTTCGTCTTCTTTGCCCGGTGCGCCGAACAGGCCCGTATGTGCCGCGCGCCCCATCAACACCGCTTCTCGTACAGTATAGGGAAAGGTCGGCGTGTGAAGCTGTGGCACATAAGCGATCCTCTGCGCCAGCTCCGGCCGCGAAAATGTGCGCACGTCCCGGCTATCAACAGTAATACTGCCGCTGAAATCGCGCCGGAAGCCCAGCACGCAGTCAAGCAGCGTGGTTTTGCCGCTGCCGTTGGGACCGAGCAGACAGACGATCTCACCTTTGCTGACCGTCAGAGAAAGATCGCACAGCAGCGGTGTGTTGTCATAGGAGAAGCTGAGGTGCTCCACCGAAAGGATCATACCCACACGCCTCCCTTCGTTTTCTTGAGCAGATAGACGAAGAACGGCGTGCCGACCAGCGCGCAAAGAATCCCGATCGGGATCTCCGCGCCGGTGAGATTGCGCGCGAGAAAATCCATCAACACCATAAAACACGCGCCAAGCGAGATGCTGACGGGAATCAGTTTCTGATTATTGTTGCCGATGAGCATGCGCCCGATGTGCGGGATCACAAGCCCGACCCAGCCGATCGTGCCGCAGATGCAGACCGCGGCCGCGGTGCAAAGTGTGGCGCCGCCGATGACAAGCAACTGACACCGCCGCACGTCCACGCCGAGCGCAGAGGCTTCTTTGTCGCCCATTGACAACACGTTGAGCTTCCAGCGCGACAAAAAGACAAGCCCCATGCCCAAAAGCATCGGCACAGCGGCGATCAAATGGGTGTAGCCGATCGACGCAAACGAGCCCATGAACCAAAACGTGATGCTCGGCAACTGGCTGTAAGGGTCGGCGACATATTTGAGGATTGCGACCAGCGCGCTGAAAAATGCGGAAACGATCGTACCGCCCAGGATCATCGTGATCGTGGTCGTCACGCGTGAGATCCGCCCGGCAAACCAGCTGAGCACGACCGCCGAAACGGCGCAAATAAAAGACAAAAGATAGATCCACACCCCGCCGCCGCAAAAGACGATGCCGAGGCATGCACCGAAGCCGGCGCCGTTGGACACACCGAGAATGCCGGAGCTGACAAGGGGATTGCGGAACACGCTTTGGAACGCCGCGCCGGACACTGCCAGCGATGCGCCGACAAGCGCAGCCGCAAGTGCGCGCGGCAAACGAAGCTGCCAAACGGTTACGCGTGTGGCGGCCGCCGCCGTTTGCGGATGCAGCAGCGCTGAGAACACCTCTTTGACCGGCAACGGATACCGCCCGAAAAACAGCGACGCCGCAACAAAAAGAACCGGCAACACAAACAGCGCCGCAATCAAAACTGCGCCGCGCTTCTGTTTTTCTGTTCCGGTTCGTTTCATTCTATCGCTCCGTCGATTCAATCCTATAACCGTATTTTACACTTTACGAAAAGGTTTGTCAATAATCCTGCACCCAGAGACCGGTCGTTTTGTTCTGAAAAAGCGCATACTCCCCTTCTTGTTCAGGTTTCCGACTCGTTTTACACTACAGATCGTAATTCTTTTCAGTTTACAAGAAGAAAAGCAGCCCTTTCCGGGCTGCTCTTAGGCGGAGAGTTAGGGATTCGAACCCTATGTGCTTTCATACACAGCATTCAATGTGTTTATTCAAACTGGCGCTTTGGATAACGAGTCTGCCGTTTGAATAATCATATATCTTAACGGTGCAAGACTTGTCAGTGTTTGTTATAATATTCATTGTACCACTTGCAAAACCGTTTTTCATGCTGTCATTCTGTTCGGTAATATGCGCAAATTCTATGCAGTCAGGCTCACGAATTTGCAGGGTAACGCGGCGGATCATTCCGCCGTCATCCGCCCAGTCATAGTCATCACCGTGAGGCAGCATATTATCCGTTGGGTATAATCCACCTCACCTCGTCGTGGTTTTCGCATAGGATTCAATTTGCCGGGCCGTTTCACTTCAGCTTTGCCGCCTGCTGCAGCGCTTTGCACGCCCTTGCCTGCGGATGCTTCGGATCGGTGATGCCGTCCTGCGCCAGCTTGCGTCTGGCGTCCGCAGCCATATCGTAAAGCAGACTTTGATAGAG
>CADBBT010000032.1:68616-74686 GCA_902792985.1 Oscillospiraceae bacterium | reverse complement strand
GAATCGCATTTTTGGGTGTACTAGTAAAAATACTTATTTTTAACTGTTTATTTCTAGTTTAAGGGATTTTTTATTATATTTTTGTTGATTATTTTTTTTCAGTATACTTATTATGGATGAATTTATTTTTTTTTAAGGGAGTTAGATAGGATTGGATGATTACTCATCCGCACCCTCTCGAGAACTGTACGTGTCCCTTTGTCAGATAAGAACAAGAGATTTCTCACTTGAACTCGTCGGATAAGTCAGGAGGATTGCTCCTCCCTTCTCTCCTAGAAACCGAGCGTGTGGCTTTCACCACACTCGGCTTGAGCATAGTTTTATTAAGAAAGAAAATGCATCAATTGTAGTATTAAAGAAATTTAACCATATAAACACTGAAATGGTGTCTTATGTTCATGTTTTTTAAGGTATTCTTCATATTCCACATCATAAGGCGTTGCCTTATATTTAATACATCTAGAATAACCAATATCAATCCAAGACATTCTATCAACCTGACTATTAGTATTAGGATTAGTAAAAGTCCACTTCCAATTGTATTTTGGATGTAAAGACTCTTTAAAATGTTTATCAATAATCCAGCTAACCGGTTTATTAGGATACCATCGCTTAGCCTGTTTAAGTAAAATTTCATAAATATAATTGTCCATTTTACTGAATATCTCTTTATTGGAACCTATTTTCCAGTAATTACCCGTACCATTAATTAAATCATTAAGACGTTTAATACTTTCTTCAAGATTCCATGGATAACATCTACGAACAATATATTTTGCTTTACTTTTAAATGATTTAATAGCACTTTTGGAAGCTTTAATAAGAACAATACTGCCATTTTTCTTTTTCTGAGTTTTATAACAGCGTGTGGTGAAACTTAGAAAATTAAATCCATCTTTTATATGGGTAATTTTAGTTTTATCAGGTGCAAGAGTCAATCCTCTTTCATTAAGATAATTGTCTAAAAGGCCATATACATTGTTGGCATCTTCTAATGTTTTGCACAAAACAACAAAATCATCAGCAAATCTAACAACAACATATTTGGATTTATTAACATAAGTATAACCATTTCTACTCTTTCTTCTAGTATATTCTATGTTTAAAGCTTCTTCCATACCATCCAATGCTATATTAGCAAGTAATGGTGAAATAATGCCTCCTTGAGGAGTGCCTGTCTTTGTTTTGTAGAATATATTATTTTCAAGATAACCTGCTTCCAGCCACTTCTTGATTAATCCTTTTAATGGAAAATTGCCTAATTTGTCCAAAATATGTTGATGATTTAAAGTGTCAAAACATGACTTAAAATCACCTTCAAAGATATAAGGTCTGTTTAATCTACAAGTAAAAGAGTGAATCTTTGCTATAGCATCACCCTGACTTCTACAAGGTCTGAAACCATAACTAGTTGATTCAAATTTTGCCTCATACATTGGCTCAAGAGCTAACTTGCAAATTTGTTGGTATATCCTGTCTATGATAGTTGGAATACCTAATGGTCTCTTTTTATTATTCTTTTTGGGAATATATACTCTACGAACAGGTTTAGGATTATGTAAACTAATTTTATAATCAGATAATTTATAGAATAGTCCCATTCGTTCATAATCAGTTTTAATAACCATTCCATCAATTCCACTAGTTCTTTTTCCTTTATTCTTTTTAGTTACTACTTTAATTGCATATAATAAGCTCCTATTATCATTAATTAATAGTCTGCATAGTCTATTAACTTTTCTATAGTCACCTTCTTTCTCTGCTTCAAATATCCGTTTTTGTATCTTAAATATGTCATGCTCAATAGAATGCCATTTAATTGCTTTCCATTCTTTGTCAAGCATATCTTTGTCTGATTCCACAGACTGTAATATAAATTCGTTATATTCAGTTTTCATTGCCAAAATCACACTCTCATAAAGAAAATTTTTTTTTATTTCACATTTATTGATATCTGCCGTTTTAAATGAAACAAAACGTACACCTGCTAAAAGTGGGCTTATCCCAACACAGTTATTATATTTGTCAGTTTTCTGCTATCTTTCGATAATGTGGGCATTTTGCTTTCTTTAGCATCCTCTACCCAGAAAAGAACATCAGATTCCCTCACGGTCACCCTACCACTACTTAAAAAAAATGTGGACAATTCTGGGCTTACCAAGTTGGTCAGTTGTTAGATACGATTAGGTTAGGTTTTCCAAGTACACCGGCTAGCATTACGGGTTGTGTCCTATATACCTGCTTAGGAACTCAAGTATGACCTGTCTAGCAATGCAGTGGCTCTTCGAAACTTCCTACCCACTGGTACGGTTTACGATGCTTTTTTTTAGGAATTCACTGTCGTTAACCATTACTAATCTTTCTCTCGCCCCCCATATTGTTGGAAGTTACAATAGAGTTAGGCTTTAACCTTTCATGCAACCTACGAATTCGTTACCAAAATCGCAGTTTCAAGGGAGAATAACACGCACAACAGTATTATCAATTCTATTTAATGAATTGCACTAACATACATCTTTTAGATGTATAACAAATTACTGACCCTAGCTTGTCGCACTCCCGAGAACCGTACGTGTGGCTTTCACCACATACGGCTCAAATAGACCTTTATCCTAGTGTTTACTAGTAGAAAAATAGCGTTTTTTTGAAATACTCTGATTTACCTTTGTCAAGAGGAGAATAATTGCCTTTAACCATATTATGCCTTTCAATTTTAGTCCAGCGCATTTTATGTAGTTGTATTCCGGACTTAGGGTCTGTTAAAATCCATTGGTCTTTATGTTTAGCATTCTTTGTAGGTTTAGGGAAATATTTCGAAACAATCCAACCCATACTTTTATTAGAATGTAGATGTTTTAGAAATATCATTGTCCTGTTCCATATGTGAGCATCAATAGATTTAAATGCTTCATTTGAACATAATGGTTTCCAATATTCCGCAATCCCATCAATAACAGGATTTAATTCCGTAATTAATTCACCTACACTATGACCCTTCATATAATTAAAGACTTCAGTTATTTTAGACCTTGCATCTTTAATACTTTCCTTAGACGGTTTAATAATACATTTCCGATTATCTTCCATTTTTATATTGAATCCGAGGAAATTAAAACCCTCTTTCAAAGTAGTAATCTTGGTTTTATCCTCAGCCAAAATCAACCCTCTATCTTTAAGATATGATTCTAGAATAGAATATACCTCCTTTATTTCCTCTTTAGACTGAGCAAAGATGAGAAAATCATCTGCATACCTCACAGAACGATAGTTTCCACGAGTTTGTATGATTTCATAACCATCTTTACGAGCATATGTTTTATAGGAAATATTGAGGCAATCTTCTAATCCAGTTAGGGCGATATTGGCCAGCAAGGGCGATAATAAGCCTCCTTGAGGAGTTCCTTGTGTAGTAGGATAATAATTTTCTTCATCCACATATCCGGATTTTAAAATCTTTTCCACCACATCAACATAAGGAAAACCCTCAAGTTTTTCGATTATAAAATCATGACTTAACGTGTCAAAACACGCCTTAAAGTCACCTTCGAATACATAATTCCATTTTCCAGACTTGGAGTTAAAGAATATTCTCTCTAGAGCATCGTGAGTCCTTCTCGCAGGCCTAAAACCATAACTAGTAGGCTCAAAACGAGCCTCCCACTGCGGTTCAAGAACTAAACGAAGTATTTCTTGATATACTCTATCTAAAATAGTAGGTATCCCTAATGAACGTGTTTTACCGTTCTTTTTAGGAATATATATTCTTTTAACCGGTTTAGGATTATGTTTTTTAATATTTCGATTCCTAATTTTAACAAATAATTTACCTCTTTGAGCATCACTCCGAGCGACAAAACCATCAACTCCCGGAGTTCTCCTACCTTTATTAGTCTGCGTAACTCTTAAAATTGCTAATTTTATTATTGCAGAGCTACGAGTTAACATTCTTTGTATTTCTCTTACTTTTCTATATTTTCCTTCACTTTCGGCACGAAATATCCTATGTCTTTGTTTATTTACATACCTTTTGACTTTATTCCATTCGGTATCTCGCCAAATTGTAGCGTATGATGCTGTGGACTCTAAAACATCACTGTTTTGAGCATAACTCATCTAATCACCATCCTTTAGATAAACAAATTACATTAGTTTTATTTACACGTTGTCTACTCTTTGAAAGTCAGCCATGTTTCCATGCTTCCCACTAACGGAGAGGTATCCGTTCACAGTTATTATATTCCCAGTTTTCTGCTGCCTTTCGGCTACTAACGGCATTCGCTTCCTTCAAAATCCTCTACCACCTGAAGAATTAGGCTTCATTCACAATCGGCTTACCAAAATTTTTTTTTTGGACTCCAAATGGCTTACCAAGTTAATCTCCCATCAGGTACGAATAAGGGGAAGGTCCAATCTCTACACCGGCAATCCTATGGGTTGTGAATATATAAGTACGTTCAAACTACTTATTTCCTGATTGCAAAGCAGTAGCAAATTGAAATTATATTCTGCGTTGTATTCCACCTGCTTTCCGAGGTTACGATGCTTACAATTGTTCACATAATGTTAACCATTCTTATTCTTTCCCTAGCCCTTTAATTCGGAATACTCTCATTAAATTAGGCATAATATCATGCAACTCCTTAAATCCGTTACCAGATTAAGGATTTCAATGGGGAAAATCCCACACAACAGGGATTAAACATATATATTAATTCATCTCTAAATTAATACTCAGTTTACTGAAATTAAGGGAATTGGAGACCCTATCTTGTCGCACTTGAACTACCTCGACCTGTAAGAGGTCGAGGATTCTTACTTCACGGGCCCGTACTTTCCCACGAAAGTAGAATTGCCGTGCTATCTCCCCAGTTCCTGAGGTTCACTAATGGATCATCTATTAAAAGATTTAATCCTTCATTTTGGATGTTTTTTGCGGCGTTGATGTCTATGTCATGGTGTGTTTGGCAGTTTGGACATGTCCATTCTTTTTTGTCGCCTAAGTCTTTGTAGTAGTATCCGCATTGGCTGCAATTTTTGCTTGAGGCAAACCATCGATTTATTTGGATGAATTTTTTATCATACCACTCGCATTTGTATTTTATCATGTCTACAAGTTTTCTCCAGGCTATGCTTTGTAGACTGGAACTTAAATCTGTATCTTGGAATAGTTCTTTGATGTCTAGGTTTTCCATGCAGATTATGTCGTAGTTTTTTACTAGGTAGTGGCTTAATTTGTGATATGCATCTTTTATGCGGTTGTTTTTTCGTTGTATCCATTTGCCTAGTGTTTTTAGTGTTTTATTGTATCTTTTGCTGTTGTATTTTTTTCGGGATAAGATTCTATGGTATTTTTTGATCATTTTGTCCTCATGTGTGGTGTCTAAATTGGTTATCTTTAGTCCGTTGCTGAGGGTGGCTAGTGTTCGTATGCCTAAATCAATTCCTACAGTCTTTCCGGTTTTTTTCATTGGTCGTTTTTCTGTTTCGATGTTGAAAACTGCATAGTAATGGTTGTGTTCTTTTTTAATGGTTACGTTGTTGATTTTGGATTCTTTTAGTAATTGTTTATATTGTGGACTGGTACGGTAATGTACTTTTCCTAATTTTGGTAAAACAATTGTATTATTGGTTATTTTGATATTATTGTTGTTTTGTATTCTAAATCCATTTTTGGGATTTTTTTTGGATTTGAATTTTGGATAATTAGATGTGTTGTTAAAAAATCCATTAAATGCTTGTAGTAGGTCACGATAAACCTGTTGCAAGCTACTTGACTCGCTTTTATACAAAAATGGATATTGTTTTTTCAACATTGTTAACATGGTGTTGAATGTGGTTTGATTGCATTTTAGCTTTGTATATCCATGTTGTTTAAATAATTCAAAGGTTTCCTGGTATTCTGTTAATAAATTATTCCAGACAAATCTAGCATTACCTAGACTCTGATTAAATTTATCCCTCATAACCTTATCAGGATACAATTTAACCCTTAAACCTTCATTAACAACATTACAACCATAAAACATAAAAAAACACATCAAAATATCTATTTTATATTTCAACTAATTGA
>CADBBT010000032.1:0-68589 GCA_902792985.1 Oscillospiraceae bacterium | reverse complement strand
AATATATAAAGAATAAGAGAGAGCATTTGGTAACTAACTGCTCTTTTTATGCAATTCATCCTCGACTTAAAGAAGTCAAGGTATTCTTGCACTATTTAGATAAATTAATTTTTAATGGTCATTATCATGTTTAGAAAAATGAGAAGAGCAAAACAGGAGTTATCCGAAGAGGAATGTATAGACATTTTAATAAACCAGCCACGTGGTGTTTTGGCGCTTTTGGGTGATTACGATTATCCCTATGCACTTCCAATGAGTCATGCATATGTGGATGGTAAAATATACTTTCACGGAGCAAAGACAGGTCATAAAAACGATGCTGTAAAAAACCATGAGAAGGTGTCATACTGCGTCATGGATGAGGGTGTGCTGAATGATGACGGCTGGTCATATACATTCAGAAGCGTCATTGTTTTTGGAAAAATCATAACATTGACTGATAAGGATGAAAAGATTGACCGGCTTACCTATCTGGGAGACAAATTTTTCCCAACACATGAGGAAACAGTTAAGGAAATCAACAGATTGATTGATAAAACTGAGGTTTTTGAAATTTCAATTGACCATATTAGTGGTAAAATCGTGGAAGAGAACTGATAATTATGATTGGAAATGAATGGGACAATGTTTTAAAGGACGAATTTGAAAAGGACTATTTCATCAAAATCAAGAAATTCATTGACAGTGAGTATGAAACAAAAACAGTATATCCTCCATATGATGACATATTCAATGCATTCAAGCTCACACCATTAAATGATGTAAAAGTGGTTATATTGGGCCAGGACCCTTACCATGAAGCAGGCCAGGCACATGGCCTTGCATTTTCAACACCTGAAGGACGACCAATACCAAGATCACTTAAAAACATATTCAAGGAAATCAATGCCGAATACGACTACCCTATACCTGAATCAGGATGTCTTGAGTCATTGGCAAAACAGGGTGTATTTTTGCTTAACACAGTATTGACAGTTGAGGATGGAAATGCCAACTCCCACAGCAAATGCGGATGGCAGACATTCACTGATAATGTAATTAAAATATTGAACCAACAGTCCCAGCCTATAGTATTCATGTTGTGGGGAAAGCAGGCCGAAAAGAAAAAGGAACTTATAACAAACACAAATCATCTTGTTTTGATTACATCACATCCTTCACCATTTTCCGCAAGGAGAGGATTTTTCGGATCTGAACATTTCAGGCTGGCAAATGAATTTTTAAATAAAAACAATAAAGAAGAAATAGACTGGAGATTATGACTATGTCATAACTCCAAAATTAACTCCATTGCTTCCAACAGATACAAAGGAGTGATGTCCGCTGTCGCTTCTTGGATAATCGTTTCTCTGATTTTCGATTGCATGAACAATCTTGTAGTTTTGATATTCATCATTCAATATGTCGTAGAACTCATCATGAGTATATTTTGAATCAGATGCGCTTTTAACAACTTCCTTGATTTCTGGTGTAATCTTTGTGCCTCTCCAGGCTATATAATAGAATTCCTCACCGGCTGAAAACCACAGTTTTGAATTGTTTTTCTCATCATGCCTGTCATATGTGTGAAAGTGAACTGCATCACGGCCTGAAACCTCAACCTTTTTAACCGTATTTTTCTCGGTAAAATAGCCATAGAGATCCATTATAGCCGGATTGACATATCTAATTGTAAACTCGTCAATGTCCTCGTCGTATTCATACACGAGTTCAAAGTCCTCGTAAGCCTCCTGCCCCAGCACTTCGGCCTGCAGGTTCTTGCCGACCAGATACGGAACATCCACCCTGTTGCCGCTCTTGGCATACAGATGCACGAGCACAGCGGCAAAGATGGCGAGCGCGGCAAGGAGCGACGCCAGAACGACAAGGGTACGCTTACGCGCGGCGGCCGCTTTTTTCTCCTGTTCGCTGCGATTTTGACGCGGCGCGCGCGGCGGCTGGGTCGGCTGCTGTGCCGGACGGCTGACCTGCTTCTGATATTCGCGGGCGATCTCCTGCGCGGACGGGATGTACTTTGTCGGCTGACGGTCCACATAATAGGAATAATCGAACTTGATGTTCGGGTTCTTTTTATATTCGTCGATATCCATGAGCATCTCCGACGCCGACTGATAGCGGTCGTTCGGGTTCTTCTGCATGGCACGCATAACGATCTGCTCCAGACCGACCGGGATATCCGGGTTGATATTGCGCGGCTTTTCGGGTTCGCTCTGCAGCTGCATCAGCGCCACGGAAACCGCGTTTTCCGATTGGAACGGGAGCTTGCCCGTGAGCATCTCATACAGCACGACGCCGACAGAATAGATATCGGTCTTCGCATCCATCACGCTGCCCTTCGCCTGTTCCGGGCTGATATAATGCACGGAGCCAATGGCGGAATCCGTCATCGTCTTGGTATCGCTGCGGGCAAAGCGCGCAATGCCGAAATCCGTCACCTTGATCGTGCCGTCGGCAATGAGCATGATGTTCTGCGGCTTGATGTCGCGGTGAACGATGCCCTTATCGTGGGCGTGCTGCAGCGCGCGCAGGATCTGTGTGACAAAATAGATCGCTTCGCGGATCTCGATCGTCCCCTGCTGGCTGATGTATTCCTTGAGGGTGATGCCCTCCACATATTCCATGACGATATACTGCAGACGGTCGCCGTAGCTGACGTCGAACACCTTGACGATGTTCGGATGGGAAAGCACGGCGATGGCCTTGGATTCATTTTTGAAGCGGCGGCGGAACTCTTCGTTCGTCAGATACTCGTCCTTGAGGATCTTGACCGCAACGATGCGGTTGTCGATATTGTCGAACGCCTTATATACGACCGCCATGCCGCCGACGCCGATGATCTCAATGATCTCATAGCGTCCGTCTAATCTTTTTCCAACATAGTTTTCCATAATCCTTCTCCTCAGCCCTGTATGGCGACTACCGTGATGTTGTCTTTTCCGCCGGCCTTGTTTGCCTGCTCGATCAATTTTGACGGGAACTGCTCAAACTTTGTTGCGCCGTACAGCTTGAGGATCTCCTCATCGGAGACCTCCACGGTCAGGCCGTCCGAACAAAGCAGCAGCACGTCGCCTTTTTTCAGATCCGTATTGTTGAACTCGATCTCAACGCCCTCGGATACGCCGAGCGCGCGCGTGATGATGTTGCGCAAATTGTTGGTTTTCAGCTCTGCCCGGCTGAGCTGCCCCTGATCGAACATCTCCTGTACCAGAGAGTGATCCTTTGTCAGCTGTGTGATCGTGCCGTCCTTCAGCAAATACGCGCGGCTGTCGCCGACATGGGCGATGTTGGCGTGATTGTTTTTGATCACGGCGGCAACGATCGTTGTACCCATCCCGTTGAGGAATTCGTCGGCAATGGCGCGGTCATAGACCGTGACGTTCGCAGTCGTGATGGCAGACAGCAGCATGTTTTCGATCGAGCTTTCACTCATCGATTTGTTATAGCACTTTTCAATTTTTTTGCTGACCATATCGGCCGCGATCGTGCTCGCGATCTGTCCGCCTGACGCGCCGCCCATGCCGTCGCACACAACGGCCCAGCAAACGCTGTCATCAATGCGTCCGAACCGGAACGCGTCCTCGTTGTTTTGACGCACGCGCCCGACATCGGAGTTTCCGACTGTTTTCATGAGATCACCTCTGAGTTAATGAGTTTCGCCGCGGCGCAGCTGGCCGCAAGAGGCGTTGATGTCGCTGCCCAGCGTGCGCCGCACAGTGACATTGATATGATGTTTTTCCAAAATCGCAATGAACGCCTGCATCCGCGCGGCACTGCTTTTGACATAATCGCGCTCCTTCACGGCGTTGACCGGGATCAGGTTCACATGACAGAGCATTCCGCGCAGCCGCCGTGAAAGTTCCAGTGCGTTTTCGTCGCTGTCGTTTACGCCGGAGATCATCGCGTATTCAAACGAGATGCGCCGGTGAGTCTGTTCGGTGTAATCCCGGCAGGCTTTCAGCAGCTCGTCGATCGAATAGCGCTTTGCGACCGGCATGGTCTTTTGCCGGATCTCATCGTTCGGCGCGTGCAGCGATACGGAAAGCGTGAGCTGCAGATGCTCTTTCAGCAGCCGGTAGATGCCCGGCACGACGCCGCAGGTGGAAAGGGAGATGTTGCGCATGGAAAGGTGCTTGCCGTTTTCATCGGTCACAAGATGCAGAAAGCGCAAGACGTTGTCAAAGTTATCCAGCGGCTCGCCCACGCCCATCATGACGATGTGGGAAATCGTGATGCCGAGATCGCGCTCGGCTGTGTAGATCTGCGCGAGGATCTCCCCCGGCAGAAGATTGCGCACAAAGCCGGCGATGCCGGACGCGCAAAAGGTGCAGCCCATTTTGCAGCCGACCTGACTGGACACGCAGATCGTGTGCCCGTATTTATAGTGCATAACAACGGATTCGATCAGCTCGCCGTCGTGCAGTCGATAAAGGTACTTAACTGTTTCATCATACACTGAAACCAGCTTTTTTTCAATAGCGCAAGTGCAAATATCATAATTTTTTTTCAGTTTTTCGCGCAAAACCTTTGAGATGTTCGTCATTTCATCAAAAGAGGTAACGTGAGACTGATGCAGCCACTTGTAGATCTGCGAAGCGACGAATTTTTTTTCGCCCTGCGTGAGCATTTGCGCCTGCAGCTCGGGCAGGGTCAGAGAGGAAATATCGTTCATGCGTTTTTGTCCTTTCGGAAGGCGGCGATGAAAAATCCGTCGCAGTCATGCTGCTGCGGAAAAAGCGTCAAAAACGCCTGTTCACTCAGTTCGGGCAGTGCGGCGACCGGCTGAAATGCGGGATGGTTTTTCAAAAAAGCGGCGCAAACGTCCTCGTTTTCGGCACGCGAAAGCGCACAGGTGGAATAGATCAGTCTGCCGCCGTCCTTTACATAGCGTGCGCCGGTTTCAAGGATCTTCAACTGCAGCGCGGGCAGTTCTTGCAGCGACACGGGATCCTTCCATTTGACCTCAGGCTTTTGGCGTAAAATGCCGAGACCGCTGCAGGGCACGTCGCACAGCACACGATCTGCCTGTCCCAGTGCAGCGTCAAACACCGAAGCGTCCCCTTGCGCGGCTTTGACGCAGGAAAGGCCCAACCGCTTTGCGCCGGATTCGATCAAAGCGGTGCGGTGCTCATAAAGGTCGAACGCCAGCACTTCGCCGCAGTTTTTCATCTCTTCGGCAACCGTGAAGGTCTTGCCGCCCGGCGCGGCGCAAAGATCGAACACGCGCTCACCTTTCTTTGCGTCCAAAGAGAGTGCGCAAAGCATACTTGCTTTGTCCTGCACATGAAACAGTCCGTCTTTGAACGACGGCAGTTCATCCACACGACAAGGCAAATTCGTCAGCTTCAGCAAGCCCGGCAAGGCGGTCACCTGCGCAGTGACGCCTTCGGTTTCAAGCTGCCGCAAAAGCGTTTGCGCGTCCGTTTTGTTTGTGTTGACGCGCACGGTAAAGCCCTGTGGGGCAAAGGATGACGCAAGAATGCCGCGCGCGGTCTCTTCGCCGTAATCGCGCGTCCACTGATCGATCAGCCACTGCGGGCAGGAATATTTTATAGATAAGTAGTTGTCCGCCGACGCATCCGGCAAAACCAGTCCGTTTTGCGAAACCTTGCGCAGCACGGCGTTGCAAAGACCGGACGCATAGGCACAGTATTTTTTTGCGAGTTTGACGCTTTCATTGATCGCCGCAGAAGACGGGATCTTTTCCATAAACAAAAGCTGATACGCACCCAGGCGCAGCACGCACACCGCCTCGGGCGACAGCTTCGAGAGCGGTCTGCTCAGATACTGCGCGAGCTGAAAATCCAGCGTCAGCCGCCGTTCGGTCACGCCGTAAACAAGCGCCGTTGCCAGCGCGCGGTCACGCTGGGAAAGCGTGTTGAGCAGCGCGGCATTTTCCAGCAAAAGGTTCGAATACGCCGCGTCCTTCTGCATTTTTTTCAGCAGCACAAACGCTGCTTGTCTCGCCGTTGCCATCGTGAAGTCAGCGCCTTGAACGCGACTGGCTGCGCAGGATCAGCCGCAGCAGCGACGCGATGGAAACGATCAGCGCCGCAACATACGTCATGGCAGCGGCGGAAAGCACCTTTTTTGCGCCCTTGTATTCTTCGCCCTCCAACATGCCGGTCTCATCGATCACCTTGAGCGCGCGGGAACTGGCGTTGAATTCCACCGGCAGCGTCACAAGCTGAAACAGCACCACAAAGGAAAACAGCACGATACCGATCAGCATGAGCAGCTTCGATTGCAGCGCAAAGCCGATCACGGCAAGCAGGATGCCCGCCGAAGAGCCGATATTGGCCACGGGCAGAATGCTGTTGCGCACAGCGATGGGCTTATAGCTTTCCGCGTACTGCGCCGCGTGTCCCGCCTCATGGCAGGCGATGCCGATCGCGGCAACGGAGGTGCTGTTCATCACGCCCTGCGAAAGATGGATCACATTGCTGCGCGGATCGAAATTGTCGGTCAGGTTGCCCGCAATGGGCTGGATCTGCACGCCGGTCACGCCGTAATAGGAAAGCACGCGCATGGCGGCCTGAGCCCCGGTCAGTCCGCGGCTGTTATTGATTTTTGACATCTTAGCATAAGTGCCCTTGACCTTTGCCTGCGCAATCAGCGACAACAGCATCGCCGGCACCACCAGCAGCAGATAGTATTGATCGTACCAAATCATAGCCATTACTCCGTCATTTCAAATTGATCGCCGTCTGCCGCGCCGCGTCCGTTCAAAAACGCTGCGGCATCCATGCGTTTTTTTCCTTCCGGCTGCACTTCCAGCAGTTCCACACACTGCCCGTCGCCGCAGGTGACGAACAGCTTGCCGTTTTGCACCGAAACCGTGCCCGGTGCGCCTTTGCCGGTCTTGTCGCTGCATTTTGCGCGCAGCAGCTTCAGGCGTTTGCCGTGCAAAGAAGTATATGCGCCGGGCCAGGAATATAATCCGCGAATCAGATTGTGGATATCTTTCGCCGGCTTGCGCCAGTCGACCGCGCCCATCTCTTTTGTGAGCAGACCGACGGTCGTTGCGGCAGCATGGTCCTGCGGCGTGCGCGTGAGCGTTCCGGCTTCGATGCCCCGAATGGCTTCGAGCATCGCTGTCGCGCCAAGCTCCGAAAGGCGGTCGAACATCTCTTCGGTCGTTGCATCTTGCGGGATCGGCAGCTTTTTCACCAGCAGGATATCGCCGGTGTCCATGCCCTCATCCATCTGCATCACCGTAACGCCCGTCTCCTCGTCGCCCGCCATCACAGCCCAGTGGATCGGCGAAGCGCCGCGATATTTCGGCAGGAGCGAGGCGTGGATGTTGACGCAGCCGTATTTCGGAAACGCAAGGAAGTCGGCGGGCAAAATCTTGCCGTAGGCAACAACGATCACAAGATCCGGCTGCAGCTCTTTGAGCAAAGCGACCCCCTGTCCGTTGCGAAGGCTCACCGGCTGCAAAACGCGAAAGCCGTGGCGCAGGGCTTCTTCTTTCACCGGCGGCTGATGCAGCTCCTGCTTTCTGCCGACCGGCTTGTCCGGCTGACAGAACACGCCAACGATCTCGTGGCCGCTTTCTGCAAGCGCGCGCAGACACGGCACGGAAAAATCCGGCGTTCCCATAAATGCGATTTTCATGGCGTTCATCCTTTCCCTTTTTGCACACGGTCCTCCTGCATGCGGCGGATCTCCTCTTCAGAGAGCCGGCGCGTCATCCGATCGATGAACAGATGGCCGTCGAGGTGGTCGATCTCATGGCAGAACGCGCGCGCTTTCAGCCCTTCGGCCTCCAAAATGCGCCAGGCGCCGCGGCGGTTTTGCGCGCGGACCTTGACGTGGTTCGGACGTTTGACCAGCGCCCACTGCTGCGGCAGCGAAAGGCAGCCCTCCTGCCCTTCCTGTTCGCCGTCTTCTTCAAGGATCTCCGGGTTGATCAGCTCCACCAGCCCGTCGCCGACATCCACGATTACCGCGCGGCGCAGTAGGCCGACCTGCACGGCGGCAAGTCCCACGCCGTTCGCCTTGTCCATCGTTTCTTTCATATCGTCGAGGATCTGCCAGAGCTTTTCGTCAAATTTTTGCACCGGTCTGCTGGTCTTGCGCAGGATCGGGTCTTCTTCCGTAACGATCTTTCTGATTGCCATAGTATTCTATCTCCATAAAAATTACATTAAGTTTTCCGGATTGATATCCGCAGTCAAAGTGACGTCGCGCATTTGCTGCAGCTTTCCGAACTCTGTGAGCACCTGCGCGATCATGGCGCGGAAACGGCGGGAGTTTTTGCATTTGATGATGATGCGAAAGCGGAACCGGTCGCCCATCTTGCCGATGCGCGGCGGCATCACGGGCAGCAGGATCATGTGTACGTCGCTGTATTCGCTTTGCGCAAGCTCCGTCAGGCGAGAGAGCACGAGGTTCGCCGCGTCAAGCGCGAGCCGTTCGTTTTCGCTGACGGTACAGATCGCACATAAATCGCAAAACGGCGGGTAGACCATCGCCTTGCGGATGACGATCTCATTTTTGAAAAACGCCGGGTAATCCTGCCGCTGCGCCAGACGGATCACGCCGTTTTCCGGCGTCATGGTCTGCACAAGCGCAACGCCCTTTTCGCTGCCGCGTCCGGAACGTCCGACGACCTGCGTGAGCAGATCGAAGGTGCGCTCCTGTGAGCGGTAATCATCGTTATTGAGCGCAAGGTCGGCGTTGATCACGCCCACCAGCGTCACATTTTCAAAGTTTAAGCCCTTGGCGACCATCTGGGTGCCGAGCATGATATCATATTCGCCCGCGCCGAACGCAAGCAGGCTTTTTTCGAACGCGCCGCGTGTGGAGGCCGCATCGGTATCCAGCCGCAGCACACGCGCGGAAGGAAACAGCGCAGCGAGCTCCTCTTCAATGCGCTGCGTCCCTGTGCCGGCATAGCGCAGTTTGGGCTTGCCGCAGTGTTCGCAAACGTTCGTGAACGGTCGGCTGTAGCCGCAGTAATGGCACATCAGCCGGTCATTCGCACGGTGATAGGTCAGCGAAATACTGCACGACGGGCAGGAGATCACCTCGCCGCAGGCGTCGCAGGCAACAAAGGTGTTGTAGCCGCGCCGGTTCATCAACAGGATGGACTGCTTTTTTTCTTCGAGGTTCTTCGCCAGCAGATCGATCAGCGGGAGTGAGAGCGCATGCTTGTTGCCGCGCTGACGTTCAAGCTTCATATCCACCACGGTCACATCGGGCAGCACGGCGTCCCCGTAGCGTTCGGGCAGCGTTTCAAAGCCGTAAATGCCCTTTTGCGCGTAGCTGTAGGTTTCCAGGCTCGGTGTTGCCGAAGAGAGCAAAAGCAGCGCATGATGGAATTTTGCACGGAATCTGGCCACGTCGCGCGCGTGATAGCGCGGCGAAAGCTCGGATTTATAGGTGTGCTCCTGCTCCTCGTCCATCACGATCAGTCCGAGATCATGAAACGGCGCAAACACCGCCGAGCGTGTGCCGACAACGATTTTCACAAGGCCGTCGCGCACACGGCGGTATTCATCTTTCCGTTCGCCGACAGACAGCGCGGAATGAAAAATCGCCACCGCGTCACCGTAGCGACCCTTGAAGATCGCCATCATCTGCGGCGTGAGCGAGATTTCGGGCACCATCACGATCACCTGGCGGTCGCTTTGCAGCACTTCGTCGATCAGGCGCAAAAACACCGAGGTCTTGCCGCTGCCCGTGACGCCGTAAAGCAGCGAGGTGCCGCCGCCGCTGTTGAACTGTTTGAGCAGATGTTCATACGCCGTTTGCTGATGCGGCGTGAGCGCAATGTCGCGTTTGGCGCTGCTGTCGGTCATCTCGCTTTGCGGCACACGGTACAGCTCGCTGTCTGTGATATCGATCACGCCTTTTTTCGCCAACGTGGAAATGACCGACACGGACACACCCGTAAAATAGCAAAGCTCCTTCACGCTTGCCGCGCCCACATCAAACAACACGTCGCACACGCCGCGCTGCTTTTCCGTCAGTCCCTTCGGCAGTGCCTGCGGGTCCGGGTACGCCTGCGCGATGCGCGCTGTTTTGACCGTCAGGTTGCCGAGCGTTTTGCCGGCTTCGTAGTTGCGCTGCACCAGCCCTTTTTGCACAAGCCGCTCGAGCACGTCGCTGTCGCTCTTCAGTCCGCACGCTTTGCGCACCTTGTCCTTGCTGAGAAAGCTGACCTGTGCGAGCATATATTCATAAACGGCAGTCTCTGTTTCGCTCAAGGCGGGGCGGTCTTCGGTTTGCAGCGCAACATAGCGCACCTGCGTTTTCAGATGAAAACCGGTCGGCAGCTGCACCCGTGCAGCTTCAAAAAGCGTGCAGAACGTGCGCTCCTTGAGAAAGAGCGACAGCTGCAGCATTTCCGCGGAAAACAGGGGTGTGTCATCCAGCACGGCCAGCAGCTTTTTATAGCGCTTTCCGGCCTCAGGCGTGGAAAAATCGAACACAAGCCCCAGCCGTTTGCCGCTGCCGTTGCCGAATCCGACCAGTACGCGGGAACCTTTTTTAACTTTTTCACGCAGCGTCTGCGGCACAAGATAACCGTAAAGAATGTCAAAATGATATGCAACATTTTCCACCGCAACAAGGGCAAGAAGCTGTTCCATATCATTCACATCCTGTTCAATCAATTCAGTTTGTGCGCTCAGATATCACGGATCTCCTCCGGCTCACGCAGCGAGAGGTCGCCGCGCAAAAACTCGTCGAGCGCATAGGATACCGGCTTTTTTGTTCCGCATTTTTCGCGCAGTTCGGGATCTTCCGAAATGAAGCGCGCACGCTTCGCAACAGCGATGACCAGCGAATAGCGGCTGGTGTGGTCTTTCAAAAGCGGTCTCAAATCAGGATTCAGCATAATCAGTTACCTCACTTAGTTTATTGAGCATATTCTCTTTTTTCAGTTTCGAGGTGCGAATGATCGCCAGCACATCCTGCACGGCGTCTTCCAGCACATCGTTGATCACAATATAGTCATAGTCTTTGGCGCAGGCAAGCTCGCGCGTTGCGATTTTCATGCGCGTTTCTATCGCCTGCGGTGTTTCCGTGCCGCGCTTTTCCAGTCTGCGGCGCAGCTCTTGCAGCGACGGCGGCGCAACAAACACCTCCACGGCAAAGGGCAGCAGTCTGCGCACATTTTTGCCACCGGTCACTTCGATATTCAAAATCACAGTTTTCCCCTGCGCGAGCAGCTCGCGGATGGGGCCGACCGGCGTTCCGTAGTAGTTTTCACCGTACTGCGCATATTCGAGCATCTGATCGTTTTGCACATTCTGCAAAAACTCCGTTTCGGAAACAAAGTAATAATGCAGACCGTGCACTTCCTCGCCGCGCTTCGGGCGCGTGGTCATGGAGACCGAAAGGAAGCCGTCGCCGTCAAGATGATGCAGCACTTCGTGGATGATCGTATCTTTTCCGCAGCCCGACGGCCCGGAGATCACAAGCAGCAATCCTTGTTCAGCCATCGTTCTCATCCTTCCAATCCTCATGCAGTTCAACGCCGAGCCGGGAAGCGAGCGTTTCTGTTTGCAGATATGAGAGCACCACATGGTTGCTGTCCATGATCAGCACAGCGCGTGTGCGGCGGCCCTGCGTGGCGTCGATGAGGATGCCGCGCTCCTTGCTCTCCTGAATGATGCGTTTGATCGGCGCGGAATCCGGGCTGACAACGGCAACCAGCCGCGCAGCGTTGACCATGTTTCCGAACCCGATGTTTACAAGTTTCAACGTCCTGCCCCTCCCGTCAACACGTTACTCGATGTTTTGCACCTGTTCGCGAATTTTTTCGATTTCTGCTTTCACGGCGATCACATGGCGCGCGATCTCCACATCCTGTGCCTTGGAGCCGATGGTGTTGGCTTCGCGGTTGAACTCCTGCACAAGGAAGTCCATCTTTCTGCCGATGGCATTCTGTGCTGTCATGAATTCGCGCATCTGATCGACATGACTGCGCAGACGCACGGTCTCTTCCGCAACAGCGACCTTATCGGCAAAAATGGCCGCTTCGGTCAAAAGGCGCTGCTCGTCCACGGTCGTGTCTTCCAATACGGTGCGCATACGCTCAAGCAGTTTGCTGTGATACGCCTGCACGGTCTCCGGTGAGCGCGCTTCGATGAAAGCAACGTGCTCCAGGATCAGATCGCAGCGGGAAAGAATGTCGTCTTTGAGCTTTTCGCCCTCGCGCTCCCGCATGGAAAGGAAGGAGGCAAGCGCTTCGTCGGTCACGGTCTTCACCGCCGCCCAAATACGGTCCTCATCCTCGGTCTGTTTGTGTACCGTGAAGATATCGTAATATTTTGCAAGGCTCGTGACCGTCACGTCGTTTTCCAGACCGTAGCGTTCACTGATCTCCCGCAGCGCGGCAAGATAGCCGGCGGCCAGCGAGTGATTGACAAGCACAGTGCAGTCCTGCGCGTCGAGCTCTTCAATGGTAACATAGCATTCGGTCTTTCCGCGTGCGATCTTTGTCTGCAGGTAGCTTTTGAGCTTTTCCTCCAAAAATCCGTAAGCGCGCGGCGTTCTTGCGCTGAATTCAAAATAACGGTGGTTCACGCTTTTCAGCTCCACGGTGATCTGCATCCCGTCGATCACATCCTGCGCACGGCCGAAGCCGGTCATACTGCGAATCATAGTCGTCCTCCGTTCTGTCAACTGTGGCTGCCGCAAAAGCCCGTCAAAAGGGTCGGGATATCCCCCTGCGGAACGCCGTCTTCGGTTTCAAAGCGCAAACGCGCCGTGATCTCCTGCGCGTTTTCTGCGGAGCAAACGCCCCAGTAAGCGCCCTTGTTGGCGGCGTAGTTATAAGCCGCACGCAGCAGACCTTCGCCGATCTCAGCGTCGCCGCCGGTCAGCGTGATGCTGAAAACGTCGGCTTTGTCGCCCTCTATGCGCAGCGCGCAGCTGCCGAGGCAGAGTTCGCCGTCCATCGCGTCAAAGCGCGCCGTACACTGCGGCGTATTTTCGGTATGCGGTGCAAAAAAGATCATGATTTCTTCGCCCTTTCCATGCCGGCGGCAAGCTCCAGTCGGCGCACTTCGTCTTCAGTCAGCTCCCGCCAGTCGCCGGTTTTCAGCATTCCCAGCTTGATCGAGCCGATCGCTGTGCGGCGCAGACGCGCGACCTCCAGACCGATTTGTTCGCACATTTTGCGGATCTGCCGGTTGCGTCCCTCATAAAGAATGATCTCCAGCACCACGCGGTTTTCCTCCGATGTGATCACGCGCACCTCTGCGGGCGCGGTTTTGCGCTCGTCGATGATGACGCCCTGCGTCAGCGCTGTGAGCTGCGTTTCGCTGACAGACGGGCGCACGGTCACACGGTAGGTCTTCGGCACATGCTTCGACGGGTGCGTGAGCGCGTTTGCAAAATCGCCGTCGTTGGTAAACAGCAGCAGCCCTTCGGAATCTTTGTCCAGCCGCCCGACGGGAAACACGTGCGCCGGTGCGTTTTCCACCAGCGAAGCCACGCACTTGCGCTCCATTTCATCCTGCATGGTCGTGATAAAGCCGCGGGGCTTGTTGAGCATCAGATAGGTGAAGTGCTTTTGGCGAACAACGCGTTTGCCGCTGACAGTGATCGTGTCACGCTTCGGGTCGATCTTGTCGCCGAGCGTGGCAATGTGTCCGTTGACACGCACCTTGCCCGCAAGGATCAGTTCTTCGCTTTTTCGGCGCGAGGCGATCCCGCACGCGGAAAGGAATTTTTGGATTCTTTCGTCTGCAGCCATGGTTTTCTCCTGTGAATTACGCTTTTATATGCGCCAAAACAACCACCTGCATACACAGGCGGTCGCCGTTGATGTTGATTTACTGTGCGTCAAGCTCTTTTTTTGCAGCTTCCTTCTTGCTCTTGTTCACAAGGCTTGTCACCTTATCGAACATTTCGGGCACAAGGTTGACCACGCGCTCTGCGGCGTTATCGTAAGCCGTGATGTGCTTGAGCGTCACTTCACCGTCGCTGATGACAAGGAACGCCACCGGGGTGATCGTGACACCTGCGCCGCCGCCGCCGCCAAACAGCTCCTGCGAATTCTTTGACGGAAAATCAGCGCCGCCCGAAGCGAAACCGTAGGTCACCTTGGAAATCGGAATGATCGTCACGTTTCCTTCGGCGTAGATCGGCTCACCGATGATGGTGCTGGTATCCACAAGGTCGCGGATCTTTTCAATCGTGCTGGCAAGAATTGCACCTGCTGATTTTTCTGACATATCGTATCATCCTTTCTGGATCTTTTCACTAACTTGTTCCTCGCTTGCCGCCTCGCTTTGCGGCGCCTGCGTTTTTTGCGGCTTTCCGTTCTTCAAGAACTTCAAAAGCACCTTGAAAAGCATGCGCACAACCATCGCGATCGTTGCGTTGAGGATCTTACGAATGACCAGGTGGAAATCGAAGAAGAACTCTCCGGCGGATTTTCCGGCAAGGAAATCCGATTCCACGCTCACGTCGTATTTATGTACCACATTGTTTGAGCAAAGGAACCCCGCAAGCGGATACACGCGCTGACAGGCTTTGCCGTATTCGATCGCCGTTGCGGCAGCGTCTCCTTTGCCGACAACAACGTAGATGTCAAACTCATCGAAGATCACGCTTTTGAAAAGCTGCGAACCGTATCGCGCGAGCACGCTGCCGAGGTTGCGCAGCACCTCCATCATGCCGTCGTAGCCGTTCGCCTTGACCATGTTCAAAAGCGGGTTCGGCTTTTTTTCTTTGGGCGCTTCTTCTTTCGGTTCTTCCTTCGGTTTTTCTTTTTTCTTTTTCTCTTTTTTCGGTTTCTTTTCTTTCTTTTCCCCCTGCGGCAAAATCCGGAATTTCAAAAACAGATACCGCACGGAAAGAAAAATTTTATCCTCATACGAAAAGGAGACGTGCACGGGGATCGAAAGAATGCCGACAATGAGCAGAATGATGCCCGCGAGGATGCAAAGGAAAATTTCAAATCCGTTCAAAAACCGCTTCTCCCCTTTCCGTAATTGCTCATCTTATATCATACATGAATTCTTAAGTTTCGTCAACCGTTTGCGCAAAATCATTTTCATTTTTCTCGCTCTTTGCGCTGTTTTCCGCTTCGTTTTCGTCCTTTTCCTCCCCTTGCTGCAATGCCGCGGCGTCTTTTTCGGGCAGCGCGGGCAGCTCTTCCAGCGAAGAGATGCAGAAGCAGCGCAAAAAATTCGGCGTTGTGCCGTAGATCAGCGGACGGCCGGGCAGATCAAGTCTGCCGCGTTCTTCAATGAGCTGCTTTTGTGTCAGCGTCGCCAGCACGGCGGAGCAATCCACGCCGCGGATCTGCTCGATGAACGCCTTGGTCACCGGCTGGTTGTACGCGACGATGGCAAGCACCTCGAACGCAGCCTGTGAAAGCGGCGCGTTGCGCTTGATCTCAAGCACCTTGCGCACCGCGTCGGCATATTCCTTGCGCGAACAGAGCTGATACTGATCGTCCAGCCGCAGCAGACAGATGCCGGCGTTTTCCTCGTCATATTTTGCGGCGAGGTTTTCAAGAAGCTGCGAGAGCAGCAGCTCGTCCAGCTCCAGCGCCTGCGCCAGACGGGAAAGCTCGATCGGCTCGCCGGCGGCAAACAGCACGGCTTCCAGCGTGCTTTGCATTTCTTTCATGTTCATGGGTGCGGTTTCCTTTCTCTGTTGAGCTGCACTTGCGTGTTGTCCTCGTTGAGCGTCACCTTATTCGCCTTGACCAGCTCCAACACGGCCAAAAATGTTGCCACAAGCTGCGAGCGCGAGGTTGCACCCTCAAACAGCGCGGAAAAGCGCAGCTTTGACTGCTTGAGCAGCTTGCGATAGATGAACACGATGCCGGTGTTGACGGAGACGATCTTCTTTTTGACGATCACGGTGAAGGCCTCCATCGGCGGCGGCAGCTTTTGCCGGTCTTTGCCGACGGCGTTGAGATAAGCGAGCAGCAGCTCTCCGGCGTCGTGCAGACGGCTGTATTTATGGTTGACCGGGAGCTGCAGCGGCGCACGTTCAAAATAATCGAACCCGTCCGCCTGTTTGGACAGCTTTTCCGCCATCAGCTTGCAGTCGCGGTATTCCAGCAGCTCGCCCGTCAGCTCTTCCTTGAGCTTTTGCGCCTCCTCATAGACCGGCAGCAGCGACACGGTTTTGATATAGATCAGCCGCGCGGCCATTTCGATGAATTCACTGGCCACGTCCATATCGGCTTCCTGCATCTCGCGCACATAGGCAACATATTGTTCGACCAGTTCAAAGATCGGGATATCGTTGATGTTCAGCTTGTGCTTCGCGATCAGATGCAGCAGCAGATCGAGCGGTCCCTCAAAAACTTCGAGCTTGTATTGAATCTTTTCCATCATGCCACCAAGTTTCCGAGGCCAAACGGCGCAGCCGCCAGACGTGTGATCCAGTTCAGCACAGCGGACGATGCAATGCTCATCGGGCGGTCGAACACGCCGAGCAGGATCAGCGCAAAGATGCCCAGCACGAGATAGCGCTCATAGGGCGCGATCTTATAGAGATACTTATTCGGAATGAACAGCGCCAGGATGCGCGAACCGTCCAGCGGCGGCACCGGCAGCAGATTGAACACCGCGAGCATCACATTGATCTGCGCCACATAGAAGCAGAAGATGGAGATATAATCGAGCAAAGTTCCGTCTTCGGGATGCGCAAAGGCAAAGATCGCCCAGTAAAGCAGCATGTACACGAACGCCATCAGCACATTCGACAGCGGACCTGCAGCAGCGGTCAGCGCCATGCCGCCCTTTTGGTTTTTAAAGTTGCGGCTGTTGACAGGCACGGGCTTTGCATAGCCGAAGCCGACGAGCAGGATCATCAGCGTGCCGACAAGATCGAGATGGGCGAGCGGATTGAGTGTCAGCCGCCCGTCCAGCTTCGCCGTGCGGTCGCCAAGCGCGTTTGCAACAACGGCGTGAGCAAATTCATGGATCGGCAGCACGCAAAACAGCACGAACAGTCGCGCGCCGAGCTTTACAACAAGCTCGATGGTGAATCCGTTTCGAAAAAGATCAAAAATCATAGCGGTCTCCTTCAGCCCTTGCGGGCAAAAACAAATCGGTCAAAGCCGTTAAAATCCTTGCAGATTTCGCAGGAAAAGCCCTGCAAACCAAACAGCGCGGCGATGGACTGCGCCTGCGTTTCGCCGCATTCCACACCGATGAGCGCGCCCGTTTGCAAATACGGCAGCCATTTTTCTGCGATGGCGCGGTAAAACACAAGGCCGTCTTCGCCGCCGTCCAGCGCCATGGCGGGCTCTTTTTGCACTTCGCGCTGCAATGCCGGCAGTTCCGCCGTGGCGATGTACGGCGGATTCGAAAGGATCACATCCGGCACGGGCAGGGACGAAACGGCTGCATAGCCGCGCAGCACGTCCGCTTGAATGAGCGGCACCGTCTGCGCAAAGCCGAGTGCACAGCGGTTTTCGTTGCAGTAGCGCAGCGCGTCGTCGGACAGCTCAAACAAATAGACGTTCGCGTCGCTGCGCCGCCGTTTGACGGAAAGCCCGATACAACCGCTGCCGGCGCAGAGATCATACACCGTGGGCGACGGCATACCCTGCATCCGTTCGAGCGCGAGCAGCACCAGCTCTTCGGTTTCCGGCCGCGGGATCAGCACGCCCTCCCCGACAGCAAAGGTGCTGTCCAAAAAATCCCAGCTTCCGCAAAGATATTGCAGCGGCTCGCCGGAAAGTCTGCGTTTCAGCAGCGCTTCGGTCTGCGCGGTCTGCGCATCGGAAAGCGCAGCGTTACTGACATACGCGCCCGTCGCGCTGTCTTTTCCGAGCACGATCTCCAGCAGTGTTCTCGCTTCAAACGCGGCGTTTTCCACACCGCCGCGCTGCAACCTTTCGCGCACTGCGGCAAGGAAGGGACGGGTGTTCA
Source organism: Oscillospiraceae bacterium (assembly GCA_902792985.1). Lineage (GTDB taxonomy): Bacteria > Bacillota > Clostridia > Oscillospirales > Acutalibacteraceae > UBA6857. The sequence continues at coordinate 50,728 of CADBBT010000032.1, read as the reverse complement.
TTGGATCGCGTCGTCCGACGGATCATCGGTGATGACCGCCTTAAACGCAGCGAGCGCAACTTCGATCATGTCGTCGTCCGGCTCCTTCGTCGTCAGACGCTGCATCCAGAGTCCCGGCGCGGAGAGGATCTTCACAAGCACATTGTCGTGCCGGCCGGCGTATTTGATAAACTCATAGCCAAAGCCCATCACCAGCGGCAGAATCAGCAGTTTGATCAGCATCCACAGCGCGGTTACGTCGCGCAGATGCGGGAATGCGACGGAGATCACGGACGAGATCAGCACACTGATGATGATCATCACAAACATGAATGAGGTACCGCAGCGCGGATGGAAACGGATTTGCTTTTTCACGTTTTCCACCGTCAGCTCCATGCCGTTCTCATAGCAAAAGATCGTTTTATGTTCCGCGCCGTGATACATGAACGTGCGGCGGATGTCTTTCATGAGCGAGACTGCGGCGATGTAACCGACAAAGATCAGCATACGCAGCACACCTTCGATCAGCGCGCGAAAATTCGTCAGCGCTTCGCCGGAGAGCTTGTTGAAAAAGTTTGTGATGATCGTCGGCAGATAGAAGAACAGCGCAAAGGCCAAAAGCACGCCGAGCACCGACGCGCCGGCAGCAAGAACGTTCATCACCTTTTTGCTCAGATGCGCGTTCAGCCAGCGGTCGAATTTCGACATCTCCTCCTCTGGCACATCGACGTCCTCCAAACCGCTTTTTTCGGCGGATTCCATCAGACATTGATAGCCGAAGATCATGGATTCCACAAAGTTCACGCAGCCGCGGATGATCGGCCAGCCGAGGAACTTGATCTTGTCGCGGATATGCTTCGGATGTTTCATCTCGGTATCGATGCTGCCGTCCGGCAGACGCACCGAAAGCGCGGCGCCTTTCGGGCCCTGCATCATAATGCCTTCAATGAGCGCCTGACCGCCGACCGATGTTTTATGCAGCGGGCAAGCTTCGTTTTGGTTTCCCATAGAAAAACCTCCTTTGTTCAGTCGTTCAGAAAAGCGCGCATCACAGAAAGATCGAGCTGCGCACAGGACTGCAGAACTTCAAAGAGCTGCCGCGCGATCGCCTGCACACCGCCCTGCGTGTCGCTTTCGATGTTCAGCGGCATAATCGGGTCGTGGACACTCAGCCGCAGCAGGAACCACCCCTTGCAGTCGGATGCATCCAAAAAGACGCGCACGCCCTCGCGGTTATCGTCGGCAAGGCGCCAGTCCGTACGGGCCTCTGCGCACTGCTCCACCTGCGCGATCACGCTGTTGCCGTAGGCTTTGAAGTTTTCGCACAAAATTTTCAGCCGCAGCTCCGTCGCCTCGGCGGGGTCGCGCAGCGCAGAGATCAGCGTTTCAAGCGCTTTGCCCTCGCGCCCCATCTGCGCGGTTTTGATGATGATCTTCGTGATCAGATACGCGCCATCGTCCAGATAGTAGTTGTCACGAAACGCGGCGTGCCCCGACGTTTCGATCGCAAGCGGGCAGTTCACGCCGGAAGCATTGAGCTCCATCTGCTTGTTGATGACGTTGCGATAGCCGCGGCGGTAGCGGTAATGCACGCCGCCGAGGGTATGATTGATAAAATCGGTCAGGCCGGTCGATGTGACGGAATCGGTAACGATCGTGCCGCCGGCGTTGCCCTCCAGCGCAATGATCGAAGCAAGCGCAACAAGCCGGTTGCGGTTGATCTCTTTGCCGGATTGATCCACACAGCTTGCGCGGTCAACATCGGTGTCAAAGATCACGCCGAGGTCCGCGTTTGCTTTTACGGTTGCGGCGCTGACCGAAGCCATTGCCTGCTTGTTTTCCGGATTCGGCGCATGGTTCGGGAACATGCCGTCCGGGTCAAGGAACTGGCTGCCGGAAGTATCTGCTCCAAGCGGCGCAAGCACCTGCGAGGCGTAAAAGCCGCCCACACCGTTGCCGGCGTCCACAATGATATGAAAACCGGAGAGCGGATGCTCATAATCCGCCGCGTTCACTTCTTCGCAGATCATTCTGCGCAGCCTGGCCGCATACACCGACATATAATCCGCCGTGTCAAAGCCGCCGCGCACAGCGCTTGGCGCGGGAAGAGCCGCGGCGTTTTCAATGATCTCGTCGAGATGCAGTTGAAATCGACCGTTGTCATAAACATCGCCGGTGTGGATGCAAGGCCGCAGTCGAGCGCGAAGAAACCGAAATCGCGCAGTGCTGAGATGACCTGCGCCTTGATCCGTTCAGCGGAGATGCGGGAATCGTGGCCAACGGCAACACGCGCACCCTGCTTGACGCCGCGTGAGAGAAGAAACGCGCAAAATCCGCCGGTCAGATCGTAAACGGCTTTGTCCGTCAGCTCCACATCGTGTTCTTCGGTCTGCACGGCAACACCGCGGATATCGGTACCGCTTTTGAGTTTTTTATAATCGAAAGTTGTCATAATCCTGCCCCTTTTCCGCAATGGCTTCTTCCATCACTTTGAGAAGAAATTGATACATCGGGCGATATGCCGCAATGCTTTCGCGCAGCTCCTGCAGCACGCTGCCGTCAAACAGCGGCTCCATATCACTGCTGTACCGGATAAAATAGAGACTTTTTGCGTTGTAATACGGTTTCAGATCCTTCGCGATGTCGCCGCTCTTTTCGCGCGCATACTGTTCAAGATCCTCCACAGCGCCGACGGCGTGCACCTTTTTGAGCGCGGCGCGAAACACCCGCTGGTTTTCCAGCATCACACGACGGAAATGCTCCATATACGACGGGTCGGTATTGAACGCGCCAACGCCGATCGTGTAACCGCCGGGCATGATCTCGAACCACATACAGGGCTGGCAGCGCCATTCGTATTTATGGCGCATGAACATCACCCAAAGGTTGTCGCGGTACATATTCTTGTCCTTTGCGCGGCGGGTATCGCGGCGGATGCGGGAAACCATTTTGGACGGCACGAGCATCATGTGCTCATCGACCGCAAACAGCTCGTCCTGCAGATCGGCGCAGATCGCGCGCAAAGGCAAGATCGCCTTTTGTTTGAGCGTTTCCTTCACAGATTCATAATAGGGCTTGCTGTCGTTGAAACGGTTTTCGGCAAGCAGCAAAAAGGTGTCGCGGTCAAAGCCGTGAAATTCACTCATCCGTTCACCTTCTGTTCTTCGTTCAAAACCTCCTGCGCGGCACAAAGCACCGCCAGCTTTGCGGAATGGAAATTCAATCCGCCCTGCATCCAGACCGCAAACGGCTCGCGCAGCGGACCGTCGGCGGAAAGCTCGATCGACGAGCCCATGGTAAACGCGCCTGCCGCCATGATGACCGGGCAGTCATAGCCGGGCGTCTGACATGGTTCAGGCACAACAAAGGAGTCGATCGGCGACGCCTTTTGCAGTCCGCGGCAAAAAGCCACAAGATTTTCCGCTCTTTTCAGCAGGATCGCCTGAATGATATCGTGGCGTGTTTCGCCGGAAACCGGCGTTGTTTCAAAGCCGAGCAGCGAAAACAGCGCAGACGCATACGCGGCTGTCTTGAGCGCTTCGCCGACAATGTGCGGCGCCTGGAACAGACCCATGAACAGCGCGCGTGTGTGGCCAAGCGTTGCGCCGACCTCGCGGCCGAGGCCGGGCGTGGTCAGACGATAGCAGCATTTTTCCACAAGGTCGTGCCGTCCGGCGATATAGCCGCCGGTGGGTGCGATCCCGCCGCCGGGATTTTTGATCAGCGAGCCGGCCATCAGATCGGCACCGACCTCGGTCGGCTCTTTCTTTTCGGTAAATTCGCCGTAGCAGTTGTCCACCATGACAATGGCAGTGCTGTTCTTTTTGGTGATTTTGACAATGGTTTCTATCTGTGCGACCGACAGCGACGGACGCAGGCTGTAGCCGCGCGAACGCTGAATGTATACCATTTTCGGCTGCTTTTCCTTGATCGCCTGTTCAATGGCGGCAAGATCCGGCATTCCGTTTGGCAAAAGCTCCACCTGCTCATAACGCACGCCGAAGTCGCGCAGCGAACCGGAATCGTCACTGTCGCCGCCGATGCCGATGACGGGCTGAATGGTGTCATACGGCAGTCCGGTCACACACAGCATCGTGTCGCCCGGACGCAGCACACCGAACAGCGCGGTGCCGAGCGTATGCGTGCCGCAGGTGAAGTTGTGGCGCACCACAGCATCCTCGGCGCCGACAACGTCCGCAAACAAACGGTCGATCGCTTCCCTGCCCGCATCGCCGTAGCCGTAACCGGTGGAAGGCGTGAACATCGCTTCGCTCACATGGTTTTTGACGAAGCCGTAAAGCATTTTCTGCTGGTTATATTCGGTGATCTCGTCGATCAGGGCAAATTCGCTCTTTGCTTTTTCAAGCGCGAGATCGGATTGTTTTAAAAGGTCTTTGCTGAAATCAAACATGGGTTGTCCTTTCAATAAATGCTATCGTTTCATCGGGTTGAAATCCGATTTTTTGATAAAACGAGGCTGCGCTGTCGTTCAGCGCGATCACATAGACACGCTTACCCTCGTTTTGCAGTGTGTTCGCCAACGAAAGCACGACCTGCTTTCCAAAACCTTTTCCGCGAAAGCGCGGATCGCTCGCAACGCCGGAAAGCACGGCGGCCGCAGGCGTTTCCGCGGCGGTCAGCGCGCAGGCGCAAAGCGTGTTGGTTTGCCTGATCACGGCGGCACGGGCAGCGTCGCGGTTTTTTCGAAAGTTGAAGTCGGAAAGGAAAGCGAGATACGCCTGCTTTTCCGGGGAAAACGACCCGGGGATCTCCTGCACGATGAGCGCGTAAACATCTTTGAGATCGTCCGGCGTCTGCGCTTTCGGCACAGCTTCACCGCCGGAAAACGCAAACGCGTGCTTTTCCGTATATTCTGAAACTCCACAGCGCCGCGCTGTTTCGACCGTTGTCATCACAGACGAAAACGCGCGCATGTTCAAAAACGCGGCAAGCTCTTCAAAATCCGCACAAGGCGCAGCCAACAGCACTGCGGTGTGATCGAGCGCTCCGAGCACAGCGGTGAGCTCCCCGCCGCTTTCACTGAACCAGAAATTCACAAACGGGTAATCGAACCCGTAGCAGCGCAGACGGCAGCCGAGATAGGTGCCGAGCAGGCTCCCTTCACAAAACCGCAAGAGCCGCTTTGCGTCTTTCTTTTCCGCAAGGGTCAGCATACCGCATAGGCGTTCAGCAGCGCTTCGGCCATCGCGCGGCAGGCGGTCATGTCGCGTTTGTCCGCAACGCTCGTTGCGGAATGGATATAACGGCACGGCAGCGAGACGCAGAGCGTTTTCACGCCGCCGCCGGCTTTATGGATCGCTCCGGCGTCGTTGCCGCCGGCCACGGTCGTTTTTGTCTGAATGGGGATGCCCTGTGCCTTTGCGAGCGCAAACGCGTCTTTGAACAGCGCGCGGTCATACAGTGTGGAACGATCCATGAACGAAACCACCGCGCCTTCGCCCTGCACGCAGACTTTTTCCGCGTCGGGCACACCGGCAACATCTGCCGCCGTGGTCGCTTCCAGCACGACCGCGTAATCGGGAGACACGGTATACGCCGCGGCAGCCGCGCCGCGCAGACCGATCTCCTCCTGCACAAGAAAGGCGAACGTCGCGTCATAGTCGACGCCCTTGTCGATCATGTCCAGCATCACGCTGCAGCCGAAGCGGTCGTCGATCGCCTTGGCCTTGATCTTGTGTTCGCCGAGCTCTTTATAATCCGAGACAAAATAGGCGCTGTCGCCGACGCAGACATGCTGCATCGCGTCTTTCTTTGAAGCAGCGCCGATGTCGATCATGCATTTGGAAAGCGCGGGCACGGTCTTGCCCTCATCGCCTTCGGTCAGATGGATGGCCTTGATGCCGATCACGCCGGGAAGTTCTTCTTCGCCGACCGTTACAAGTCGGCCGACCACAACTTTTGGGTCGATGCCGCCGACTGCGTCAAAGCGAAGATACCCTTCGTCGGTGATGCCGGTAATGATGAACCCGACCTCGTCCATGTGCGCCGAAAGCATGACTTTGTTCTTTGCGCGTTCTTTGCCGCGCACAAAGGCGATCACATTGCCCAGCGGGTCCACGGTCACATCCGCTTTTCCCGAAAGGCGTTCCAAAATATAATCGCGCACGCGTTCTTCTCTGCCGGAGGTGCCGTTCAGCAGACAGAGCGTTTTCAGGGTATTCAGCATGAGAGCTCCGCCTCCTTTTTGAGAATATATGCCGCGAGCAGCTTTGCGGTGTTTTCCACATCTTCGGTGTCGATGACCTCGACTGCCGTATGCATGGAGCGCAGCGGGATCGAGAGCAGCGCGGTTTTGACGCCGCCGCGGGAGATGTTGATGGAATCGGCGTTCGTGCCGGTGCGTCCGGGCATCACGTCGTGCTGATAGGGAATGCCGCTTTCCTTAGCCACCGCGATAAGCTCCTGTGTCAGCGCACGGTCAAGCGCCGGAGAAATGCCGATCGACGGGCCGCCGCCGAGGTCGATCGTTTCGTGCTTGTCGCAGTAAGGATCGCTGCCGAAGCCGACGTCCACGGCAATCGCAACGTCGGGCGCAGCGGTAAACGCGCTTGTTTTTGCGCCGCTGCCGCCGGTCTCTTCCTGCGAAGCGAGCTGCAGACGCACACGGCAGTGGGACAGCTTGTCTTTCACAAGCTCGGCTGTCAAAAGCAGCGCCGCAACGCCTGCGCGGTCGTCAAACGCGCCGGACACAATGCGCGTGCCGAGCAGCTTTGCCTGGTTCGGCAAGAACACAATGCGGTCGCCGATTTCAATCAGCTCCTGCGCCTGCGCTTTGGAAAGGCCGACATCCACGGCCAGCGCTTTCAGCGAAACCTCGCTCTTGTTTTCGCCGCCCTTTTGCAGATGCGGCGGTGTGGAACAGATCACGCCGGGCAGCGCGCGTTTTCCCATCACGGTCACTTCGCTGCCGACCAACACGCGCGGATCGATGCCGCCGACCTTGTCCACCAGCAAAAAGCCGTTTTCGTCAATGCCGCGCACAAGCAGCCCCACACGGTCAATGTGCGCGTCGAGCAAGATTTCAAATTCGCCCGTGCCGACCACACCGATCAGGCTGTGCAGTGTGTTTTCCTGAAACGACGCAAAGGGCGCCAGAAGCACCCTTGTTTCGTCAATAAATGCCGATTCGTCACCGGAGGTTCCGTTCGCTTTGGCCAAGGCAAAGCAAAGCTCGGCTGTTGTCATTTGATCGTCTCCTCTTACAAGCAAATATATATTCATTGTATTATACCGCAAAGAGGAAGAAAAATCAATAAAATGAAGTTAAAATCTTTCGCCGCGACTGAGTTTCAGCAAGTCAAGGAACACTATTTCCGCTTCCACTTCAATGTATCCAGCAAGAGAACACCGTCCACGCTGTCGCAATTATCATAGAGAAGGAAGCTCTCTTCTGTTTTCCGGCGCAAAAGCACCCGGTGCCCAAAGCGAAAATCATAGCCATTTATGTATCTGAAGCTGCAGCTTCCGTCTTTTGAAACCTTTTTGAGCACCATACTGTCAACTTCACTGTCATAATAAGCAAGCAGCAGCGTTTCTTTGTTAAGGAACCTTGCCTCGTATCCTTCTTCTTTTGTGAACAGCGTGAGCTTCCCGGTTTTGCTGTCATAAAGATAGAAACCCTTGTTCCAGATCCTCAAACCGAGCGTATGACTGTCGATCACATCAACGATCGTGCCGGCGCCTGCTTTGATTGTTGTTGCTTTGTTTGCTGCGATATCATAGGTTGCAAGATAGGTTTTGAATTGATATTCGCCTTTTTTTATTTTCTCCATCTTTGTATAAAACAGCAACAGCGTGTTCTTGTCGATTTGCGCCATATGTCCGTAATGATCATCATCGGCATTACAGGACGCAATTTTCACGCTGAGTTTCATGATCTTCCCTGTTTTGCAATCATAACGGAACGACTTGGATCCGTTATAATCTCCTCCGCCGGTGTACTCATTAAAAAACAGATACCGGTCGTTGACAAGCAGTGCTTCGTCAGCGTTTTCATGGATCTTTGTTTTCTTTCCGGTCGCGGTTGAATAACGATACAGCGTTCTGCCTGTTCCGGCAAGGAAATTAAAATCCTTCACATCGTCAAGATAATAGATGTTTCCTCCAACGATCCCGACAACATAACCGCCGCCTGTAAACGAAAACAAATCCTTCTGTCCGCTGCCGTCCAGATTCATAACACGGCAGGTGCACTGCGCCAATGACAGATTCACATAGCTGTCAAGGTAGTACGTTCTTTTCTTCTCAACTTTTTTGATTACAGCAACATAGATCTTGTTGTTGATGATGCTGAATTCCGACACACAGGGTTTGTTGATCAGACAAACCTTTTTCTTTCCGTCATATTTGAAAAAGCCGTCATTCGTTGCAAAGTAATCCACACCGTTCACCGAATAAACGCCGTTGATGTGGCCGCTGTTTTTGATGTTTGCTGTTTTCTTTGCGGTCTTTTTTGCGCCATCGGTTTCCCCTTGCGGAAAAACGATAGACTGATTCACGGAAACCTGCGCTGTGCCTTTCGCGTATGTAAAGAAGCCGCCGATCCCGGACACCAGCAGCAGAAACACTGCGATCAGACCCGCAAGCCTTTGTTTGATTTTTGGCATAAGTTGTTTCCTTCCTTTCTCATGTTGAAATTTCAGAGCATCCAAAAATGCGTCAATGGTTTTGTAACGGTCCTCCTGATGGAACTGGGTTGCACGCAGGATCACCGCGTTGAGCCGTCCGCTGACCTTCGGCAAGATCGGCAGAGCTTCGCCGTCCACAGTTCTGCGTTTGAAGGCTTCCTCCCGTTCGGCATAGGACACGAACGGCTGAAAGGGATCGAGAAACGGCAAACGCTGATTGTTCAAAAGCTGATACATCAGAATGCCGAGGGAATAAATGTCCGCGCGGCTGTCGCCCTTTTGCGCGCTGAGCACCTCGGGCGCCATATAATTGAACGTTCCCTTGCGCGAAAGGATCGTTTGCGTGTGCGAAAGATGCTTTGCAACGCCGAAATCGCCCAGCTTGAAATTGCCGCTGCCGTCAACGAAAATGTTATCCGGCTTGATATCACGGTGGACGATGTTCTTTTTTGCGCAGGCTTTCAAAGCGTTTGCAATGTCCCCTGCCAGCCGGATCACATCCTCTTCCGTAAAGGTGCGGTCATAGGCGTAGGCCTTGAACGGCGTCAGCAGCTCCATGCGGATGAAAAGCTGCCACTCTTGCGGCGCTTCGGTTTCGATCAGCCGATAGTCTTCGATGTGTACGATGTTCGGATGATCCTTGAGCGATTCCATGATCCGGATCTCGCGCAGACAGTCCTGCATCAGATCTTTGCAGTAAACGCGCGTCTGCGCTTCACCGGTTGCGCTGCCGTCGGAAAGCTCTTCCGCGAACGTGCCGGGGAAAGAAATGACTTTCACAGCGGCATATCTGCGCCTGCCGTATTCTTCTTTGAAGCACTTGTAGACTGTTCCGAACGCGCCTTGTCCGAGCTTGCTCTCCACAGTCCAGCCCTGCCAAACGTTCTCGATTTTCATACGATCTCCTCCCGATGTTCTCCGTGTCGTTACAAAGGTTTCGTCCGTTTTGTTCTGTCTATAGTATAATCGGGACGGATCGTATGCTGTATTTTCAGTTTTACCAAAAGTTCGAGTAAAAAAAGGATGCGATTTTTGTTCGCATCCTGCAATCTGTTTGTCAGTCAAGCGCCGTGCATTCCAGCTTTGCGGCAAGCGCCAGCAGCTCCGGCTCCGTCACATACGCCGACAGCGCGCCGACCTGCGTCACGGCTTTGCCGCCGGTGATGTTGCCGAACGCAACGCAGTCGCGCAGCGGACGGTCGTGATACAGTCCGTAGCACAGCCCGGCAAGAAACGCGTCGCCTGCGCCGGTGCTGTCCACATTTTTGAACGCGTCCTCGCTCTTGCAGAAAAACGCGCCCTGCTCGTCGATGCCGATGCAGCCGTCTCTGTCGACCTTTACGACCACGCGCGAAAAATGCTTTTTCAGCGCTTTGGCGGCTTCCAGCGGCGTTTCGCAGCCTGTCAGCTTGAGCGCTTCCTTGCGGTTAGGCGTGTAGATATCGGCAAGTTCAAATTCCGCAGCGTATTTTTCAAAACTCAGTGCATCGTCCCAGCCCATATCGAGCACCAGCAGCGTGCCCTCGGCCTTGAGCTTGCGATAGACGTCCAAAAAGCCGCCGGGCGACATCAAACAAAGCTTTGCGCCAGTTGCCATCTGATAAAACGCTTCCTTTGCCGCATCGTCCGGATGCATATCGCTTTTTCCGTAAGTGATAAAGCTGCGGTCGTTTTTGAGGATGATCGCGCTGGTGATGTTGAGCGGGATATCGCTGCCGTGATAAAGGTTCATCGGCTGCACGCGGTTTTCTTCAAACTGCGCTTTTGCAAAGCCGGAAAACAGATCATCGCCCAGCTCGGTCGCGATTCTGGTCGGAACGCCGAGCCGTCCGAGGTTGATCAGCGTTGCCGGAAGGCCCCCGCCGAGCTGCAGCGAAAAGCGGTCGGTATAGACCTCCTCACCGGCAGCCGGGATGCGCGGCATATTCTGATACAGCAGATCGACATTGGTGATGCCGACGCCGGCAATAAAACTCATACCCATGCTCCTATGTAGTCTTTGTTGTGTTCGAGATACGCGTCCACAAGCGCGGTGGCAAGGCTGTAGGACGCCACGAGCGGATGCAGCGTGAGCGCTTCGATCGCCTTGGTGCGCGACTTTGTGCGGATCGCTTCGCTGGACAGCCGCTCATAGATCTTCACGCGGCGGATCAGTTCCAGGTTTTGTTCATCCACATCGCCGAAAACGTGCGGGATCGCTTCGCCGTCTTTGATGTCGCAGGTGATCTCCACCACATCGCTGTCGCGCAGTCCGTTGATCGCGCCGCCGTTCGGCACGCAGAGGATCATGGAATCCACACCGCCGCTCTGCGCGATCTTGATGAAGTTCAGCGCCACACCGGCATAGCCGCCGTCGTCCTGACCGAAGATGTCGAACGACCACTTCGTTTGCCGTTTCACGCCGGATTCCGCCGCCATATAGTTGTTTTCGCGCTCGCCGTACCAGTGTTCAAAGATCGCAAGCGCTTTGTCAAATTCTTTTTCCACATCAAGCTGTTCCAGCTCGGCCGTCATTTTCTTGTTGATCTCCGCGATCTGCTCACCGCGGGTCTGCGGGGCGGCAAGAATGTTGGCCACAGCCTTTTCGCGGTAGTAGAAATAATAGAGATATTCGTTAAGAATGGCGCCGCGTTCGCGCAGCAGCGATTTTTCAAAATAGCGCAGATCCGTTTCGGTATAGGCGCGGTCGTTTTCGATCAGCTCCTGCAGCACTTCCCTGCCGTTCATGGTGACGGACTGAAAATAAGACAGGTGGTTGAGCCCGTAAACCTCGCCCTTTGCGCTGCCCTCGGGCGCGCCGTAGAGCTTTTCAAAGGTGCGCAGCATACCGCTGGGCGCGTCGCAGATGCCGTAGGTAAAATCGTAGCCCATGTCGCGCAGTGTCTGTGACACAACGCCGGCGGGATTCGTGAAATTGAACACCTTGCAGCCGGGCTTTGCGTAACGCTTTACCATTTCGCAATAGTCCGAAAGCGCGTCCACGCTGCGCATGGCAAACGAAAGACCCGCCGCGCCGGTGGTCTCCTGTCCGAGCACACCCATCGAAAGCGCGATACGCTCGTCCTTCACGCGCATATCGTCCTCGCCCACGCGGATGGTCGTGATGACATAGTCCGCGCCGGTGATCGCTTCGATCGCATCTGTGGTCAACGTAAAGCGCAGGTCGGCGTTGAGCTTTTGTGCAACAACTTTTGCCATTTTGCCGTAGATGTTCAGTTTCTTTTCGTTGTTGTCCATAAAGACAAGTTCGTCCATATGAAGCTCAGCGGCCTTTTGCGCAATGCTCTTTGCAAGGAACATGGAGCGCACGCCGCCTCCGCCGATGACTGCAAGTTTCATAAAACCGGTCCTTTCAAAATCAAAGTAGTTTTTCCGCCTGAGCTTTCGCTTCGGGCAGATTCGTAAAGACAATGCCGTGGATCCCGAGCTTTTGCGCGGCGGCGATGTTTTCGGCGTTGTCGTCAAAAAACAGCGTTTCCTGCGGCAAAAGCGCATAACGCTCCAGCAGAATTTGATAGATTCGTTCGTCGGGCTTGATCACATGCTCCTGATAAGAGAACACACCGCCGTCCACCTCGCCGAAAAAGTCGTAGCCGCGCACATATTCATATGAGTCTTGTGCGATATTGGAAAGCACGAAAATGCAAAAGCCTCGTTGTTTAAGCTCATGCAGATATGTCGCAGACTCCGCTTTGAGCGTGTGCATCCGCACCCAGTCAGTGTGCAAAACACGGTGGATCGCTTCGGCGTATTCCGGGTGCTTTTCGGCCAGATAATCGCGCAGCTCCGTCACGCTTGCAAAATCGCCGCGGTCATAAAAGCGCCAATCGGGTCCGAAGACTTTTTCCCACAGCGCCCGCACCGTCGCTTCGTCAAAGCCGAAAGAACGCAGATAATCGTCCGGAACAAAATCGACCAGCACCCGGCCCAGATCGAATACAATATTTTTAATCATAGAGCTTCCCTTCCAATCGCGTGATCCCGTCGCTTGTTTTACAGGAAAAGCAGATGTTCTCTTTTTCAAAGACCACCTTGCTTCCACCGATCACGCCTGCGCCGTTCCATGTGCCGATCAGCAGCGGACAATGCGTTTGCAGCCGCAGATCGGAGTCCCCGGGAAGCAGATATTGATAGCAATGCATATGCGCCGAAAGGATCAGCTCCACGCCCATTTCATCCAGCAGATCGCACCAGATCTGGTAAAGCTCGCGTTCAATATCGAACAATGGCTCCTGCGTGCGCGGGAATTGGGTATGCACCACGCAGATACGGTGCTTGACGTCCGCGGCAGCAAATTCCGTGTTTGCCGCAGCGATCACCTGCCGCAGATACGCCGTTTGCCGCAAACGGAAATCATAAAAGCGCGCCGCGCCGCCGTATTCGGGATGATCGTCTGTCTTATCCTCGCCGCAGTCGAGCACGATCCCCCAGATGCCGCCCAGACGGAACGTGTAATAGGTGCACCCGTCGCGCAGCGGGATATACTGCGGCAAGATCTCCGCCGCAGCGCCGCGGTTTTCGTGGTTTCCGCGCGCATAGACGACCGGCTTTGACCCGCCGGTCAAACGCGACGCGAGTTCGTGGGACTGCAGCATCTGCGCTTCGTCAGCAGATTCGCCGATGTCGCCGTTGACGATCAAAAAGTCGAATGCGCCGCTCTGCTTTGCAGCTTTGATTGCGCCGTCGATGTTCCCGTGCGCGTCGCCGATCATATACGCGCGCGCTTCGCCGTTTTGCTTCACGGGCACAAACGGATAGGTCGTCTCTTCAACAGCGATCGTTTTGGTCCGATAGCACAGCCGCGCTTCGATGCGTTCGAGCCGCAGCGTATATGCTCCGGCACTGTTCAAAAGCGCTTGCGGCACACAGATGCGCCGCATGCCCGGCAGCGATCGCATATTGCCGCAGACAGCGTCGTCGAACACCGTTTCTCCGATCTTCACCGACGCATAGGCGTCGTGCGTCAGATAAAACAGAATCTGGTATGTGTTTCCAACAGCATAAACGACCGGAGTTTCCATCATTATTTTGCCTTCTTCCATCAATTCGGGCTCCTCACTGTTCGGCCGATGCCGGTGCAGGTTTCAACGTGATGACTTCATAGTTGCAATGCGCTTCCGTGCGCAGCGGCAGTCTCCAGCCGCAGGCGCCGGCGCTGACGTTCAAAATCGCGTCGCCGACTTCATAATCGCCGTAGACATAGCCGCCGATGAGCGCATAGAGCCACTTGAGCGGGAAGAGCTGACCTGCGTGGGTATGACCGGAAAGCTGCAGATCCATACCGATTCCGGCGTTTTCCTTCGCCTGCCCCGGCTGATGGTCCGCAACGATCAGATAGGCCTCCGGCAGCGGGTTGATGATGTCTTCCGCTTTCATGCGGTTGTCTCCCGCGGAGATATCCTCGCGGCCGAGCAGCAGCACATCCGAACCGATCTGCGCATAGGAATCGCGCAGGATCATCACGCCGTTTTCGCTCATCGCCTGCGCCATCTCCTGTTCGGTGAACTGCTGACCGTTCGCGTACTGCGCGTGCGGCTGCAGGTCATGGTTGCCGAAGATGTAATACACCGGGCAGCCGAAATCCTTAAAGAGCGCGAAAGTCGCTTCCATCTCTTCCTTTGTCGTATAATCGTCGGTGATATCCCCGCCGAGGATCACAGCATCCGGCAGTTCTTTCTGCATATCCTTCACCGTCTTTTCCGTCACAGAAAACGGCTGCGCGGAACCGACGTGGATATCCGCGGCAAAGACGATCTTATGTTCACTTTTAAGCTTTTCGGAAGTATAGGTATGCGTGTGCGGCGTCACGGTCTGCATATTCAAAATGCCGTACACCAGAAATGCCACGCCGAACACAAGGCCGATCACCTTTTCGACGGAAAAGCAATGTTCCTTTTTGCGGATCAGGCAGATGATGCTGTACAGTGCGTCGGCAATGCCATCCGCAAACAGCGCGACATACGCAGCCATCATCAGCGGCTGTACGATGCGAAGCTGGACGGGTCCGGCCAGAACAAGCACGGCAAACGCAATTGCAACAAGCAGTTTTACAACGATCAGCACCGCACGCAGCCAGGGCTTCACTTTGCGTTTTCTCATAAAGAACTGGATCAAGGTCAAGACCGCTTCCGATGCGGCGAAAAGTAAAATCAAAAGAACAAACAGATTCATATTGCGCCTCCGTTTTGAATTTTTTTGAGATCATAACACGGCGTGTCCAACAAATGTCCAGCAAACAGCGCCGTTTTTTATTATTTTATTCCGGATCCCAGTCGGTCTCCGGCGCCATTTTCACGCCAAGAGCAAGCAGAGGTTCCCGTTTTGCGCGAATGCGGCGTTTGAAATCTTCATAGTCTTTTTCGCCCTTTTCCGTCCAGCCGACTTCCGCCAGCGCAGCAAGACGCGGGAAACACATATAGCACATGCGCGCAAAGGTTTCGACCCATTCCGTCCAGATCGGCGCTTCCACACCGAGGACGTTTTGTTTGCCGGTTTCGGTCAGCGTTTCGGGTAAGGGATCGTAGCTGTAGGTCTGTCTGAGCGGCGTTCTGTGATAATCGTAGTCCAGATAGACGTGCGACGTCTCCTCCATGATGACCTTGCCGCCGTTGTTTGCAAAGGCGTCGCAGCAGTTTTGCGGATCCCACCATTTGGTTGCGACCATAGAGCGTGTCGGGTGTTCCACATGCAGCACCTCGTTCCAGCCGATCGGCGTTTTGCCGTGGGCGGTCAGGAATTCCGCGATACGCCGTGTGAAGTAGCCCTGCAGCTCGTCGCTGTTTTTGAGCCCTTCGTTTTTGATGCGCGCCTGACAGGCCGGGCAGGCGTCCCAGTGATCTCGCGGCACTTCGTCGCCGCCGATGTGGATGTATTGTCCCGGGAAAAGCTCCATGATCTCTTCGAGCACGCCGAAGCAAAAATCAAATGTCGCCTCCTTGCCGGGGCATAAAACATTGCTGAACACACCGGCTTTCGTTGTCACATCGACGTCCTCCCCTGTGCAGGACAAAGACGGATATGCCTTGATCGCCGCAGAGGAATGGCCGGGGATATCGAACTCCGGCACAACGGTGATAAACCGTTCGGCGCAAAAGTCAATGATATCACGGATCTGCGCTTTGCTGAAATAGCCGCCGTAGCGCGCGGGGTTGGGATTGCCGAAGCCCCAGCCGTCACGCCATGCGCCGACCGAGGTGAGCAGCGGGTAGCGCGTGCTTTCCAGCCGCCAGCCGGGATCGTCGCACAGATGCCAGTGAAAAACGTTGCACTTGAACGACGCGGCGGCCTCGATGAAGGCTTTGATCTCCTCAACGGTCTGAATGTGACGCGAGGAATCGATCATGAATCCGCGCCACGCAAACGCAGGTGCGTCATCGATTTTCACAAGCGGCACCGTGCCGTCCGGCTGCCGCAGCTGCTGCAGCGTCTGCTTTCCGTAATACGCGCCGGCGTCTGTGGCATATTCCAGCACAGCTTCGCTTTGCGTGATCGCCAGGCGGTAGCCCTCCGGGGGAAGCGCGGCGTTTTGTTTCAGCCGCAGGTCCTCCGGCAAAAGGGTTCGTGTGCCGCCGAGCAGTTCCAAATGATTCGGTTTCGGTAAAACATGAAGCTCCATCTCGTTCCCTCCGAACATCAGTTTAAAATTTCATACATCGCGGAAGCGTCCGCTTTTGTTACATGTTCGCTGACAAGCAGCACCTTTGCGCGCAGCAGATGTTCGCCCATCTGGATCTCGATCACGTCGCCGACCTTCACGTCATAAGACGCGCGGGCAACCTTGCCATTCACCTGCACGCGCTTTGCGTCGCACACTTCATTCGCAACGGTTCTGCGTTTGATGATGCGCGAAACTTTGAGATATTTATCCAAACGCATCGTTTTCGCTCCTTCTGCAGCCGCCGGTTTTTCCGGAGACTGTGGTTGAATAAGAAAAAGGGTCGCCCGTAAGACAACCGCAGCGGAAGAATTCCTCTGCAGGCGCCCGTTGGCAACCCCAAACAGTCTTTTGCCTTATTTCAGTGCATTCTTGAGCGCAGCGCCGGCTTTAAAAGCAGGAACCTTGGAAGCAGCGATTTCAACAGCAGCACCGGTCTGGGGATTGCGTCCGGTTCTTGCGGCTCTTTCTTTCACTTCGAACGTGCCGAAGCCGATGAGCTGAACTTTTTCGCCCGCTTTGAGGGATTCTTCGATGGAAGCGATGACAGCGGCAACAGCCTTGTCAGCGTCCTTCTTGGTCAGTCCTGTTTTTTCTGCAACTGCGTTGATCAATTCGACTTTATTCATTTGAAAGTCCTCCAGTAAATATATTTTCCACAAGGGAGTTTCCCTTAGTTGGATCGAAGTTGTGCTTTGGCTTCGTCCCAAAGCTTGTCCAGTTCTTCAATCGGCGTTTCCTTCATGTTGATGCCGCGCGACTGCGCCAGCTTTTCCACAAGCAGATATCGCGTCATGAATTTGTCGTTTGCGCCCATGAGCGCCTGCTCCGCGTCCACATCCAGAAAGCGCGCGATGTTCACCGCGGAAAACAGCACGTCGCCGAGCTCGTCCTGCATTTTTGCGCCGTCGCCTTCCGCCTGTGCCTGCCGAAGCTCGGTGATCTCCTTTTGCAGCGCGTCATAGGCGCCGGAGACGTCGTCCCAATCAAAACCGGCTTTTTTGGCTTTGCTTTGCAGCTTTTGCGCACGCATCAGCGCCGGAAGTTCCAGCGGGATCTTTTGCATCGCTTCGCCCTGCGTGGCCTGCTGTTTGCTCTTGCGCTTGATGGTGTCCCAATTATCGAGCACCTCGGCGCTTGAGGCAACCTGTACCTCGCCGAAAACATGCGGATGGCGCTCGATCAGCTTTTTACAGATGCCGTCGCAGACGTTCGACATATCGAACACGCCGGCTTCCTTTTCCATCTGCGCGTGGAACGCGACCTGCAGCAGCACATCACCGAGCTCCTCGCAAAGCAGGACCTTGTCGTCCTTGTTGATCGCTTCGATCACTTCGTAGGTTTCTTCGATGAAAGACTGCTTGATCGACGCGTGGGTCTGTTCACGATCCCAGGGGCAGCCGCCCGGCGCACGCAAGATTTCCATGATGCGCAGCAGATCGTCAAACCCATATTTTTCTTTGAAATCAAATTCAACCATATTGAGCGCCTTCTTTCCTATTTTACCCTAATAATTGATATTTTGCAAGGACTTTTGCAATTTTTTCTCCTTTTGGTAACATTTCCACATCATCTTTCGCGATTCCCTTGACCAAGAACAGCATAATGACATAGAACAGGCCGCCCACACAGATCGCGCCGGCCGTTGCAAGTGTGCCGCCAAGCAGGTTGTAACGCATGAAAATTCCGTAGCTGAAAAATGCCGCAAGTCCGCATACAGCCGCGCACAAAAAGGGTTTCAGGAACACGGAAACAAAATTGATCTTCGTCTTTGTTACGCGCAGCAGCATGGTCAGATTGATCGCGATCATCACGGTATACATCACTGCCGTACTGATCGGCGCGCCGTGGATGTTGATCTTCGGATTTCCGATCAGAATAAAGTTCATCGCGATCTTGATCACGGAGCCGATGGCGATCGTTTTCACCGGAACATCCGTCCGGCCGACCGCCTGCAGCATATTCGTGATCGGCGATGTGGTCGAAAACAGGAACATGCAAAGCCCGTAAACGATGAGCAGCGGCGCGGTGATCGGCGTGACATGCGCTTCGCCGGGATACAGGAGCTTGAGGATCGGTTCCGCAAGCGCCGCCATGCCGAACCCTGCGGGCAGCGCAAGCATCATGCAGATGCGCAGCGCGGATTCGATCGTTGTTTTGATCTCACGCTTGTCCTTTTTTTCCCATGCAGCGGAAAGCACCGGAATGGCGCTGATGCCCAGCGTGAGCGTGATGGTCGGAATGAGATTTTTGAGGTTCAGCACCGAGCCGTGGGCGCCGTAAAGGAAATCCTTGATGCCGGTATCCAGCGTACCTGCGGCAGAGAGCGGTCCGGCGTAAAGGCCTTTGATGACGTCCATGCCTACGTCGACCGCATGGCTCAGACGCGTGCGGATGGTCAGATCGTCGATCATGTTGGAAAGGTTCAAAATCACGCTTGTCAGCGCGACCGGCGCGGCAAAGCGGATGATTTGATTGCGCAGCGTCCTGTCGCTCTGCGGCTCGGGCGAATTCACAAGCTCTTCGCGCGTGAAGCCAAAGCCCTTGCGCTTATAGTGGATGAACAGATACAGCAGACCGACCATCGAACCGAGCGTAACGCCGGAGATCGCGACCGCGGCGGCATAGGGGTACATCGCTGCGAGGAATTCCGCCTCAGAGTGCACATCCACGCCGAACACATGCATTTCGCCGCCGACATTGTTCGCCTGATAAGACGCAAGGCTGCGGTTGAAGAACACATACGTTGCCGCAAGGCCGACCACGAGCTTGATCGCCGCTTCGATGCTCATCTGACAGCAGAAGAGGATGCAGGGCGCGACAACGAGGATGCTGACAAAGTTCATCGGGGATTTGACAAAATTCGAATACGGGATCGCAAGCGCGGCCAGCAGCAAGGTGCCAACCAGACCGACAAGCAAGAACAGCCGCCGCGACACACGGAACAGACTCTGCGCGTCGCGCATGCGTCCGGCCTGCACGTTTTGCGAAACAAGCTTGGACACCGCAACGGGCAGACCCGCCATGGAGATGGCATACAGCGGATTATACACCGCATAGGCTCCGGTGAAAAAGGCGTAGCCCTCCGTGGTCATCAGGTTCGTCAGCGGGATCTTATACAGCGCGCCGATGATCTTGACCAGGATCGTGGCGATCGCAAGCACGCCGGCGCCGGTCAGAAAGGATTGTTTTTTACGTTCTTCCAAGGGTCTACCTCCTGTTATCCGATGAATTCCCGCAAAAGCGAGCCGCGCGGGATCAGAGAGCGGTCAATGGCGGGGAAACAGTCAAATTTTTCGAGTATCGTCTGCGCAACGGGGAAATATTTGTTATCCGGCGCAACCTGCGAAAGCAGCGGCACGGCAAAGCTTTTGAACGCGCAGGGTTCATAGTAATGGATCGAGTCGATCCGGATCTCGGCAAGCGGGCTGAACGGGAACAGATAGCGGTCCTCACCCTTGCGCACGCCGTTCCAAAGATAAAAAGTGTGATCGACCGAGGAGTTGCGAAATTGATAATCGCGCACAAGACGGCGGATAAAACGCAGCTCCCGCTTGGAAAACAACACGTCGTTTTCCTGCGTCAGCCGTGTGGACACGCTGACGTAAAGTCTGGAAAGCGAATCGGCATCCAGCGCGGCGGTGATCAGCGGATTGAGTGCGTGCAGCCCTTCAACGATGATGATGTCGTCTTTTTCGATCGACGTTTCGATCAGCGTTTCCTCCCGCATGCCGGTTTGAAACGAAAAGCGCGGCAGCATACACCTTCCGGTTTTCATCAATGATTGCAGACAAACTTTGATATACGGCACATCCAGCGACTGCACGGTCTCATAGTCCGGCGTGCCGTCCTCAAATTTAAACGGCACATCGCGGCCGAGATAAAAGTCATCGAGCGAAACGGTCAGCGCAAAGCGGCCGCGCCGTGCAAACTCTTCGGCAAGCAGCCTTGCCGTTGTGGTCTTGCCGGAAGAGCTCGGCCCGGCGAGCATCACAAGGCGATTGCCCGGCAGATCGGCAATGGAATCCGCAACGGCTGTCACTTTATTGGAAAACGCGCCCTCGCAGGCTGTGATGAAGCCCTTCGGGTCGGCGGAAATGTTCTTGTTGATCTGCTCAACAGCAGCAAGATGATTCAGCATAATCGAAATCACTTTCCCTCGGATCGACGTCAGTGAACCAGAAAGTTTTCTTCTTCATAAAAGCTCAGAACGCGATCTTTTCTTGCGATCAGTTCCTCAAAACGGTCAATATATTCATATGGGTATTTGAAGTTAAAAATGCGTTCCACGTTGTTGGAATTCGGCACACAAAGCTTTGTGACCGCACCGGCGCCGCAGGCGAGGACTGTGTGGCATTCCTCCATCATGTAAACATTATACAGGCACGCCCTGTCTTTCTTTGCCCAGCCGACGTTTTCAAGGTTGCCGATGCAGTTGCTCTGGCGGTACATATAATAGGGCGCGTAACCGGCCGCAGTCAGCGCATCGGCAGCCAGCAGCAGCATCTGCTGCGTCTGTGCGGCGTCGCCGATGGGAAGCTGCTCTGTCACCAGCGTTGCCGCGCGTTTGAGCGCGAGGGTATGCACGGTGATGTTTTCGGGCTTGAGCGCAAGGGTGGTTTCCAGCGTTTTTTGAAAGCTTTCGGCCGTGTCGGTCGGCAGACCCGCGATGAGATCCATATTGATGTTGTCAAAGCCGAGCTCACGCGCAAGATGCATGGCGTCGAGCGTCTGCGCAGAAGTGTGTTTGCGGCCGATCTCACGCAGCACGGCGTCGTTGAAGGTCTGCGGATTGATGCTGATGCGCGTTGCGCCGCCGTTTTGAATTGCCAGCAGCTTTTCTTTTGTCACACTGTCCGGCCGGCCGGCTTCGATGGTATATTCCCGCAAATGGAAAAAATCAAAATGCGCGCGAATACAGTCTGTGATGCGCGTGATGTCCTGCGCTTCGAGCGCGGTGGGCGTTCCCCCGCCGATATAGATGCTTTCCAGACGCAGGCCCAGCTGATATGCCAGTGCGCCGGTCTGCGCGATCTCACGCAGCAGATGTTCCAAATAACCGGGGATCAGTTTTTTTGCGCGGTCATTGGAATGGGAGACAAACGAACAGTAACTGCAGCGCGACGGACAAAACGGGATGGAGATATAAAGCGAAAAGGATTCCGGACGCGAAGAAGCAAGGATCGGCGCTTCCGCTTTGGCAACAGCGCAAGCAAGGGCGGTTTTTTCTTTTGTCACAAGCAGCTCGTCGCAAAAATATGCGGCAGCCTTTTCTTCGCCCCAATCGCGTATCAGGCGGCTCATGAGCTTTGCCGGGCGCACGCCGGTGAGAATCCCCCAGGGCGGCGTATAGCCGGTCAGCTCGCGCAGCAGATGAAACAGCAGCAGCACGAGCTTGCGTTCAAGAAAATCCGTCTCGCTCTCGTTATCGAGCACATCGGCAAAGCACACCGTGCTTTCCTTTTGCAGCTCCTTTTGAACAAGCGCCGCTTTCACAAACAGTTTTGCGCCGTCGGAAAGCGGTTGCATCGCCGTCAGAATCAGATCGGGGTCGCCGTTCGCTTCGCGCGTGACGGTGATTTTTGTGTGCGGATAAAACACGCGCACAAGCTTTTCGATCTCATATTGGAACGTATGGTTTTGAATGATCAGATTCATAAGCTGAAAAACAGATAAGGGTTGTTCATTCGTTCGTGCGAAAGCGTACTCGCTTCGCCGTGTCCGGGAAAGAGCTTATAGTTTCCCGGCAATGCGGCAATGCGCTTCACGGAAGCGCTCATCTGCGCCATGTCGCCGGTCGGAAGGTCGGTTCGACCGATGCTTTCACGGAAGATCGTGTCGCCGCAGAAGAGAAAAGCGTCGATCATATAGCACACGCTGCCGCGGGTGTGCCCGGGCGTGTGCAAAACTTTGATCTCGCCCGCGCCGAACGGCAAAATATCGCCGTCATGCACAACAATGTCGGCGGAATGCTTGATATGGGTGTGACCGAAATGTCCGTGCGCGAGCGACAGGCTCGGATCGGTCAAAAAAGCCTGCTCGTCGGCGTGGATGACGATCTTCCCGCCGAATTTATCGCGCAAGGTATCGACGCCGAGGATATGATCATAATGTCCGTGCGTCAAAAGGATATAGTCCAGCCGTTCAATATCGAGCTTTTTCAGCGCCTGCACAAGCGTACCATCGCAGACCGCCGGATCGATCACAAGGCTTTTGCCCTGCACCATGTCGCTGACAACATAGCAGTTTGTCGGGTGCATGCCGAGCTCGCAGCAGCTAACAATCAGTTTCATTCATTCACTTCCTGTTCCAGATATCGGTATCAAAGAGGATGGTCACAGGCCCGTCGTTGACCAGCGCAACCTGCATATCCGCACCGAAAACGCCGGTTTCAACTTTTTTCACACCGTTTGAACGCAAACAGCCGCAAAACACCTGATATAAACGGTCCGCTTCCCCCGGCGGCGCCGACGGTGTAAACGAAGGCCGCCTGCCGTGAGAGACATCGGCACAAAGCGTGAATTGCGAAACTACAAGCGCTTCCCCGCCCACATCCAGCAGCGAGCGATTCATTTTTCCGTTTTCATCCTCGATCACGCGCAGCTCGGCGCATTTTTTTGCCAGCAGCGCCGCTTCTGCTTCCGTGTCGCCGTCCATGACGCCGAGCAGGATCAGATAGCCGCTTCCGATAGCGCCGACCGTCTTGCCGTCCACTGTGACAGACGCAGACGTGACGCGCTGAATGACAGCTTTCATTTTTTACTTTCCCCCATAAGATCAATGCGTCTGCGCATTGATTAAAGACCTGTACGTTCCACCGACACGACGCCTTTGACCTTTTTGAGCTTTTCGCTCAGCGAGTGCAGGTGCGCGGCGGAATTGACCGTAACGGTCACATAGATGATGATGTGTGTATCTTTTGTTTCCTTGGTGAAGATCGAGTGGATCATCACATGCATATTGGCGATCTGCGCGGAGATGTCGGCGAGCATGCCGACACGGTTGACGCAGGTGATGCCGAGCGTGACGCGGTAGGAGCTTTCTGTTTTTGCGTCCCAGGTGGCGCGCACCCAGCGTTCCGGCTCCGCCGCAAGGGCAAGATTGCGCGGCACGTTGGTGCAGGTGCGCGTATGGATCGAAACGCCGTGACCGCGGGTAATGAAACCGATGATCTCATCGCCTGGCAGCGGATCGCAGCAGCGGGCAAATTTGATCAAACAGTTGTCAATCCCCTCAATGATGATGCCCTCCGGGCTTTTCACCACTTTTTTCTGCTCCTGCACCTCCGGCTGCGGCTCGGCAGGCTTCGGTTCGTTTTCCTTTTGGAGCTTGTTGTATTCCTCACGGATCTTCGGAATGAGCTTGTTGAGCGAAAGGCCGCCGTAACCGATGCTGGCAAACAGATCGTCCACTGTGGCGCAGCGCTGTTTTTCGGCGATCTTCTGCAAGAACTCCAGCATCTGCTTTTCCGGCAGAACGATGTTGTTGCGGCGGAATTCGCGTTCGACCTCCGCCCTGCCCTCGATGATGTTTTCGTCGCGCTTTTCCTTTTTGAACCAGCTTTTGATCTTGCTGCGCGCCGAGGACGTTTTTGCAATTTTCAGCCAATCGCGGCTCGGGCCGCGCGGCGTGGAGGATGTGAGGATCTCGATGATCTCACCGTTGTTGATCTTGTGGTCAAGCGTCGTGATGCGGCCGTCCACCTTTGCACCGATCATTTTGGAGCCGACGGCGGAATGGATGGCATAGGCAAAGTCCACAATGGACGAGCCCATCGGCAGGCTGATCACGTCGCCCTTCGGCGTGAACGCGAACACTTCATCGGAGGAAAAATCGCTTTTGATGACATTGACGATCTCCTCCACATCGTCGCTTTCCTTTTGGCTTTCCAGCAACTGACGGATCCACGCAAGGCGCTCTTCAAACTTTGCTTTTCCGCCGATGCCGAGCTTGTATTTCCAGTGCGCGGCGATGCCGTATTCCGCGGTGTAATGCATCTCCCAGGTGCGGATCTGCACCTCAAAGGGGATGCCGTCCTTGCCGATGACCGTCGTGTGCAGCGACTGATACATATTCGGCTTGGGCGTGGAGATATAATCCTTGAACCTGCCGGGCAGCGGATTGAACATATCGTGGATGATGCCCAGGCAATAGTAACATTCGAACACGGAATCCACGATGATGCGCACGGCGTAAATGTCGTAGATCTCATCCATCGTGCGTCCGAGCATATAGGTCTTGCGGTAGATGCCATGCACGGATTTGATGCGCCCGGTCAGCTTCGCCTTCGGCACATCCTGATGCACGCGCTCTTCGATCTGATGCTTGATCTTATCCAGAAACGCCTGCCGCGACTCCACCTGCTGTTCAAGTGTGCGCGCGATCTCGTCGTACGCCACGGGGTCGAGAAAACGGATGGCAAGATCCTCCAGCTCCTCTTTGAACGCGCGGATACCGAGCCGGTGCGCGATGGGCGCATAGATCTCCAGCGTCTCTTTCGCTTTGAATCTGCGCTTTTCCTCTGGCATGAACGAGAGGGTGCGCATATTGTGTACACGGTCGGCGAGCTTGATGATGATCACGCGGATGTCGCGCGACATGGCAAGCAGCATTTTGCGGATATTTTCGTTTTGCTGCTCCTCCTGCGTGAGCGTATACGGGATCTGACCGATCTTTGTCACACCGTCCACAAGCTGTTCGACCGTTTCGCCGAACTTTGCTCTGACCTGTTGTGCCGTTACGGGCGTGTCCTCCACAACGTCATGCAGCAGCGCGGCACAGATGGAATCCGCATCCATGCCCATTTCGGCAAGGATCTGCGCGACTGCGACCGGATGGATGATATACGGTTCGCCGGAACGGCGTTTTTGTCCCTCGTGTGCGTCGCGCGCAAAGCAGTAGGCCTGCGTGATCCGCGTTACCTCCGCTTCCGGGAACGATGACGCGTTCAGCGTTTCCAGCAGTTTTTGAAAGCCGAGTTCTCCTTGTTGTTCCGCCATGGAGATTCACCCCCCTAAAAATCAATTTATTATACTTCGCCGCAAAGCCTTCGCAGCTTTGAAAGCAGCGCTGAAGCGTCCAGATCCGCCTTTACGCCCTGCACCGCTTCGATCCTGCCGTCGGGCGCCGTGGCCAGCACGCCGATCTCTTTGAGAATATCGATGCTCATCAACACCCGGCACGCCGCAGCGCCGTCGCCGCCCAAACGGTAACACAGCACGTCGATATCGTCCTCCGTCACTGTGTGTTGCCGGATATAGCGGTAAACATCTGTGATAAACGCGCGGTCGGGGCAGCAGTATCGCGCCGCCTCCTCTTTGACACGCTCTCCACGCCGGATGGTTTCATAGAGTCGCACCGAGCGCAAAAAGCGGCTGTCGTCGGTGCCGGACATACGGATCTCTTTGATATAAATACTGACCCGACGGATGCCCATATATTCATTCGGCTCCAGCCGCACGGCAAGATCGAGCCGGTCGCCGGGCACATAGGGAAACAGATCGGGCGAAATACCGAATTTCAGCGCCTGGATCGTGCTGTCGCCGCGCTGCAGGTTCAACCGGACGTGCTTGTCGCCGCCGATGCCCTGCACAGAAAGCAGCGTCATATCGAACAGTCCGAACGTCGGCTGGGGATTGCCCGCGCCGAAGGGTTCCAGCATGGAGATCACCGGCAGCAGCTCCGCCGAAATGAACGACGGGCGCAGCCTGCAGTCGATGCCGACCGTCGGGAACGGCATTTCCACCGTTTTTGCATATTGATTCACGCGGCGTCGGAATTCCTCGATGTCTTTTGTATGGATGCCAAAGCCTGCGGCGAGCATATGGCCGCCGAAATGGGTCAGCAGATCGGATGCGCTGCCGATGCAGTCATACAGTGAAAAGCCGTCCAGACTGCGGCCGGAGCCCTTTGCTTCGTCGCCCTCGTAAGTGATGACGATACAGGGCTTGCCGAAGCGTTCCACGATCCGCGCGGCAACAATGCCGATCACGCCGCCGTGCCAGCCTTCTCCGGCAAACACAAGTACGCGGTCAAAGCGCATCTGCTCGTTTTCGGAAAGCTGCTGCTGTACCTGACGGAAAATCTCCTGCTCCGAAGCCTGCCGCGCGGCATTGCAATCGCTGATCTCCTGCGCGGTCTGCATCGCGGTGTCCTCGTTTTCGCATATCAGCAGCTCAAACGCTTTGTCCGCCCGCGCAATGCGCCCAACGGCGTTGATGCGCGGCACAAGAGAAAACGCCACGCCGTTGGCGGTCAGCTCTTTTTTATCTGCGCCGACTGCCGTCTTCAGTGCGCGGATGCCGAGGTTTTGCCCTTGATTGATCTGCTGCAGCCCCGCTTTGACAAGACTGCGGTTTTCGCCGCACAGCGGGACAATATCGGCGATGGTGCCGAGGCTGACAAGATCCGCAAACTGCGAAAGCAGCTCCGGCATCTCCTCTTCGGGCGAAAGCGCGCAGATCAGTTTGAACGCGACGCCGACGCCGGCCCAGTCCTTGAATTCGCTCGGGCAATCGCTGCGGTGCGGGTCGACCACCGCTTCGGCGCGCGGCAGATGGGCGCCGACCTTGTGGTGGTCGGTCACAACGAGTTTCATGCCAAGGTCATAGATGTGTTCCGCTTCTTTCAGCGCGGAAATGCCGTTATCCACGGTGACGATCAGCTTGACGCCGTCCTGAAACAGACGGTCGATCGCCTTGCAGTTCAAGCCGTAGCCCTCGCTGTTGCGGTCGGGGATGTAGCACACCACATCCGCGCCGATCATTTCAAAATAAAGATACAGCAACGACGAAGCCGTGACGCCGTCCGCGTCATAGTCGCCGTAAACCGCGATGCGCTCCCCTGCGTCCAGCGCAAGCTGGATCGTCTGCACGGCCTTGTCCATATCGCAGATGGAAAACGGATCGCAAAGCGCGGGCGCATCGTCCAAAAACGCGCGGATCTGCGCTTCTTCGGTGATGCCGCGGGACGACAGCAGCAACGCCGCAAACGCGTCGACCTGATAGGTGTCGGCAATCTGCGCGGCAAGCGCTTTATCCACCGACGCGACGTTCCATTGTTTTCTGTGCATCCTGCATCCCTCCCGTGCTGTAAAGATTTCTTTTTATTATAACATTTCTTTTTTCATATTGCAAGATTTGCGCCTAACTTTGTGGATTTCTTTTCCGCTGTGAAAAACACCCGCGCAAAAAACGCGCGGGCACTTTACTCAAAGATTGCGTTCAAGATGCACAAGAAAATCCTGAATGTTCGTCACAAACCCTTTGACAGACAGCGAGCCGCGGTCATGCAGCTTGTTGACGGCGAATTCCGAAATATCCACTGAATAGATATAGACCGGCCGGATCACGCCGTTCGTCTCGCAGTAAGAGGGCGTCATATTGCCCGTTGCGATCGTGTGAAGCTGCGTCGCAAGGCAGATGACCGTAGTCGCTTTGCGCGTGTGTTCACGCATGGCGTTCTGCGCGTCATACACGTTCGCGATCACCTCCGGCAGCGGACCGTCGTCACGGATGGAGCCCGCAAGCACAAACGGCTTTTTGCATTCCAAAAGCGCATGCATGACGCCTGTGTGCAGATCGTATGTCTGCAAAAAGCGCTCGATGGAACCGGCTTTGCGCACAAGGTTGATCGTGTGCAGATGGTGATAATGGCCGTTTTCGACCAGCTTTTTTGTGTAGATGAACAGCGCAGCCTCAAGATCGTGTGTTGCCAGCGCATTTCCGGCAAACAGGCAGTCGCAGTAGCCCTTGCGGATGAGGCTCGCCATCGCTGCGCGGCTGTCGTTGTCGAACACACACGCAGGGCCGAGCACCCAGACAATGTAGCCGTGGTCGCGGTCGTTGCGCAGCACTTCATAGAGCTGATCGTAATCGCGGGAAAACGAGGTTTCACGCGATTGTCCCGTGCGGAATGCAAACGCGGACGTGCCCGTCGTCTCTTCAGGCTGCGCAAAGCAGTTTGCGTGCACGAAAACGCCGTTTGAGCCGTCGTCTGTGCGGCCGACGACCACCTGATCGCCCGCCTTGACGCGCCGCGGCTCCGTCACAACGGGTTCGCCGTTTTTGATCACAACGGCGCAGTCCATCCGGCTTTGCCGCAGCATTTTCCATTCGCCGCCGATTTTGAAATATTCCGGATAGATCGTCGTGGCATAAAACTGTTCGGGCAAATAGCCGTCGCCGGCCGGCTCTGTGCGCACATCCGGCGCGGAAAGAAACGGTTCGCGGGAAAACTCCGGTGAAATGAATTGCGGAAACTGCATAGGTGCTCTCTCCTCTCTTCAGATGATTTCATAAGACATCATACGCTCAAACGGCGCAAAAAACAAGCTGTCAGCTGTTGCTTTTTAAAATTTCCTTCAAAAAGATCGCCGCATATTTTTGCGCCTTGCGTTCACTCACACCGTCCAGCGCAGCGAATTCCTGCGCGTTTTTCGGCTTGAAAACCGCCATACGTTCAAGCGTGCGGTTTGTGAACACCGCAAAAGACGGCACACCGTTGGTGTTTGCGATCCGCTGTGTCAGCAAAACCAGCCGCTGCAGCAGCGCCGCGTCCGGCTGCGGCTTGTTCGTCGGGTCCGGCACAGCCGTCTGCTCTTTTTGGGCGCAGCAGACCGCGCAGTTTTCGCAGCGGTCCGGTGCGTCTTCACCGAAATAGCGCAGCAGCACTTTGCGCAAACACGTTGTTGCGCGCGCATAATCGCGCATCTGCTGCAGCCGTGCCAGCCGAAGGCGCTGCTGCAGCGCAGAGCGATCGTCCTTTTCGGCATCCTGCGCGGCATGTTCGATCAAAAACCGTTGCAGTGCAACATCGTGCGGATCATAAAGCAGCACACACTCAGCTTTTTCGCCGCCGCGCCCCGCTCTGCCGGCCTCCTGATAATAGCTTTCCAAGTCGGCGGGCATCTGCGCATGCACAACAAACGCGACGTTTCGCTTATCGATCCCCATGCCGAACGCGTTGGTACAGAGGATCACGCGCTTAGTGTTCGTCATGAACGCCTCCTGCGCCGCTTTGCGTTCATCCAAAGGCAGTCCCGCATGATAGCGGCATACGGAAAAGCCTTCGGCAGACAGGCGTGCAAACAACGCATCCACCGTTTTTCGCGTGGCACAGTATACGATGCCGCTTTGCGCAGTGTGCTTTTGCAGATACTGACGCAAGACGCCGTATTTTGTCTGCGCAGTGACACAGCGCACGGAAAAAAAGAGGTTTGCGCGATCAAACGAAGCGACAAAGCGGTTTGCGTTTTGTATCTGCAAGCTGGCGCAGATGTCGTCACGCACCCGCGCTGTGGCGGTCGCCGTACAGGCGCAAACGGCAGGACGCACGGGCATTCGATCGATCAGCTTTGCAATTTCAAGATAGGCCGGGCGAAAGTCGTGTCCCCACTGTGAAACGCAGTGCGCTTCATCCACAACGAGGAGCGGCACCGTCAATTCTTCGAGCAGCGCCAAAAACCGCGGCGAACGCAACCGCTCCGGCGCGATATACAGCAGTTTGTATGCTCCGCGCCGCAGCTGCCGAAACAAAGAATCTCGCTCATGTTCGCTCATGCCCGCCGAAAGAAACGCCGCCGGTATGCCGTTTTGCTGCAGCGCGCTCACCTGGTCCTTCATCAGCGCCACCAACGGCGAGATCACGAGCGTCACGCCCGGTTTCATCAGCGCAGGGACCTGAAAGCAAACGGATTTACCGGCGCCGGTCGGCAGCACGGCAAGGGTGTCTTTGCCGGAAAGGAGACTGTCGATGATCTCGCTTTGCAGCGGCCGGAAGCTGTTGTGGCCGAAATACCGGCGCAGCACGTCTTCTTTTGTCATACGCGCATCCCCTCTCCCATAGATTTAAAACAATTATACATGAAAGTGCAGCCGCTTGCAAGAAAAACTTGCACACACGCTCCGAAAGTGTTATAATGAAAGGCAGCAATACGAAAGGAAGTGGGATCATGTCAGACGAAGCACAAAAACAGAATCTGACGAGCCTGACCCAAACCATTGAAAAAAGCAGCACGCGCGGCAAAATCATTGTGCGCACCAGCATCATCGGTATTGCCGCCAACGTCTTTCTTGCGGCGTTCAAAGCCGTGATCGGTCTGATGTCGAACTCGATCGCCATCGTGCTTGACGCGGTCAACAATATCACCGACGCCGGATCGTCCCTCATCACGATCATCGGCACAAAGCTCGCCGGAAAAGCGCCCGACCGCAAGCACCCCTTCGGTCACGGCCGTGTGGAATATCTGAGCGCGATGTTCATCTCTGTGCTTGTGCTGTATGCCGGTGTGACCTCGCTGGTAGAATCGGTCAAAAAGATCATCCATCCCGAAACACCGGATTATTCCACCGTCGCGCTCATCATCGTTGCCGTTGCCGTCGCCGTCAAGATCGTGCTCGGTCTGTTTGTGCGGCGCACGGGAGAAAAGGTCAATTCGGAATCGCTCGTCAACTCAGGCAAAGACGCGTCGCTTGACGCTGTCATCTCCGCTGCGACGTTGGTTGCCGCTGTGCTGTATCTTTGGAAAGGCATCTCGCTGGAAAGTTATCTCGGTGCGATCATCTCGGTCGTCATCATCAAATCCGGCATCGATATGCTGCGCGAAACGATCTCGGAGCTGCTGGGCGAGCGGGTGGACGCAGAGCTTGCGAACGACATCAAACGCACCGTGACCTCCTTTCCGCAAGTCAAAGGCGCGTATGACCTGATTTTGCACAACTACGGTCCCGACAATTACAACGGCTCCGTCCACGTTGAAGTGCCCGATACGCTGGACGCCAAGGCGCTCGACGAGCTGATCCGCGAGATCACCTATGCTGTGTTTGAAAAATGCGGCGTGATCCTGACGGCGGTCGGCGTGTACGCGTTCAACACCAAAGACCCCGTTGCCGTCGGCATGCGCAAGCAGGTGCGCGAAATTTTGTCCGGCTACCCTGACATCATGCAGATGCACGGCTTTTATGTGGACAGCGAAAAAAAGGTCCTGCGCTTTGACATGATCGTCAGCTTTGACGCCAAGGACCGTCAGGCGATCTATGTCGAGGTCTGCCAAAAAGTGCAGGCGCTGTTCCCGGATTACAGGTTGATGATCGTGCTCGATTCGGATTTCAGCGAACCGGAAAAGCAGGCGTAAGCGTTACAAAGTTAAAATCCCACTGCAATCGCAGCGGGATTTTTGTTTGTTGAAATGCAGATCAATAAAAATTCATTTGTTCTTCCGTAAAGCCGCTTTTTTTCAGTTTCACTGTTGCAACAGCGCTGCGGATCAAAAGGATCAGCACAAACAGGTGGAAGATCGGATCGATCAGCGCGTTGAGTGAAAACGTCTCCGGAAACGACAGCAGATGGCACACCAAGACGAGCAACGTATCCACGCTGTAGATCACAAGCTCGCCGATGACAAGCATATGCCTGTTGCGCGCGAGGATCGCAAGAATCAGGCAGGCACCGTAGATGACCGCGAGGGCGATCCAGACCACCGCGTTCGGCACCGCGCCGTGCAAATGATCGGCAAAGAAGGCGCTGTACTGCGCGTCGAATGCCGGCGGATAATCGGCTGTAAACGCGGCGCTTTTCAGCAGCAGCTCCGGCACGAACAGGCTGAAGAAAAAGCTGAAGTTTTTGGCAAGCAGCGCGCGCACAACATAGATCAGCGACACGACTATCGCCAAAAAGAACGAGCCCTGTCCGCCCTTCACATCGGTCTGCAGACGCTTGACGACCGGAGAGGTCTGTTCGTTATCCTTCTTCTGCGGCATAAGTTTCCCCTTGCATTGTAACGGATTCTTTCTCATAAAGAGACGTGTATTTTTCCTGATAATAGTTTTCGGCGCTGTAATCAAACGTGCCGTCCGGATGAATCGTGATCGGTGTGCAGCCGCGCTGTGCGCCGAGCTTGTAGATGCCCGGATACGCAAGATAGTCCACGCTCATGCCGTAGGTCAGGCAGATGCCCTTATAGTTGAAAGAGATGTAGTTCTTGTGGTCGTGGCCGAAGAACACGCCCTGCGTGGAGCCGAGCTCCTGCATGGTTTCGAACAGATTGTCCTCGTGCACGCCGCCGTAAATGACCTTGCCGGTCTCACCGGCATAGCCGTAAACAAGCTTTGTATTCTCTGTGTCCTGATAGCCGTTTGCGGCATATTCATCCCAGGCATCCTTCATCTCGGTCAGCGGGATATGGAAGAACGCAAGCGATTTTACGGTTTCAACATCGTCCGTGCCGGCGATCTGCGCGTTTTGCGCGTTGGTCTTGGCAAGGGTGGTCTTATACCATTCAACCTGGTTTTCGTGCATATTGTCATACTTCCACATGATGCCGAAATAGTCGTTGTCGGTATAGGAATGGCTGTCAAACAGATACAGCGACTGGGTCACAAGGCCCTTGCTGTTTTTGATATTGATGATCTGGTTGCCGACGCCGTCCACATCCTCGGGGCCTTTTTGGAACAGGCAGTACTTGGAGTTCTTTGCAACATCCGCATAAAAATCGCCCATATCCTCACGGTCAAAATAGCTGTAAGCCTCGGTGTCGTGGTTGCCGAACGCAAGCGTCCAGTAAACGCCGAGCTGCTCCATCAGCGAAACGAAGATCTTCGCGGAGGCCTTGTTGTTGAACGTACCGGCCTGGAACGGCACGGGATATGCCACGTCGCCCGTAATGATCACGAGATCGGGTTTTTCCGCGGTGACCATGGCCGCAACGGCGTTGAGCGCCATCGAGTCCTTTTTCAGGCACATCCAGCCGCCGCCGATGTGCACGTCGGTCAACTGCAGCACTTTGAAATCATCGTCAGTCGTAAACGTCCAGTTGCCGTCCGCGTCTTTTTCGGGCGCAATGCGGTTTTGAATCTCAACAGGCGGAAACGACGCGGCCTTTTTTGTGTTGGCGCGGTTGCCGAACACCGTAACCAGCGTGGAGATGCCGACAAAGACCACGATCACGCAAAGAATAACGCACAGAACGCGCAAAACGATCTTTCCGCGTTTTTTCTTTGTCTTTGTTTTTTTGATTTCTTCATTCATAGTGTTTCTTCGGCAGCAGCGCTGCCACTCCTTTCTTTCTCTGGTGATACATACAGGATAAAGTTGAGCTTGATGCCTGTTTGTTCCAAACATTGTGCCGCCAGCGCGTCATATTCTTTGCGCTTTTCTGCGTCCGTTGCCTGTTCCGGCGGTAAAGTGACCGTTGCGCACACGTCGCCCGTTTCGTCGATATCGTAGCGAATGTCCGGCGTCTGCGCAAACAGCGCGCTTTCGGAAAGCAGCGCCAGCAGCGCCTTGCGCTTGCTTTTTTCAACGATGTTCAACAGCGCTGTCACGGCGTCTTTGATCATTTTTACGGCGTTGACACAAATGACGATGCTGATGAGCAGTCCGAACACCGCGTCCACGGCGAATTCCACATGCTGCGTGAGCGCAAAAGAGATCAGCGTTGTCAATGTGATGAAAAAATCCAGGATGCTGTCCTGCTGCATCACACGCAAAACGCTCGACGTTGTTTTCCGTGAAAAATGCCGATAGAAAAAGAACATGCCGAGCTTTGCCAGCGCTGTCAGCAGCAGCACATAAAAGAACTTCATCTGGAACCAGATCGGCGTCGGATACATGAAGCGTTCCAGCGAGGAATATGCAAACGACAAGCCGACGAACAAAACCACGATCGCCAAAACGAACGACAAAAGCTGCTGCGCCTTATCGGCAACAAACGGCAGCTTGTCGCGGCTGACACGCAGCGTGATTGCAAGAAAGCTCAGCGAGATGCCGCACGACAGCGCGTCGGCAAGGTTGTTGACCGCGTCGGACCAGATGCAGACGCTGTTGGAGGAAAGGCCGATATACAGCTTTGTAAAAAACAGCGCCAGATTGCACGCGATGCCGACGGCAAGCACGATCAGCAGCGTTCGGTTCTTTTTCAATCGCTCACCCGCTCTCGTTTTCTTCCCAGGTGCCATGATGCAGCTGCCCTTTCCATTGCAGCGCCGGGTAGCCCCACTGCCGCAGCACCTCATACACGCCGATCGCAACGGTGTTGGAAAGATTCAAACTGCGCGCCTCATCACGCATCGGCAGACGCAAACACTGTTCGGGATGCTGCCGCAGCAGCGTCTCCGGCAATCCGGCGTCTTCCCTGCCGAAAACAAGATAGGCGTTATCCGGATATGCGACGTCGGAATGGATCGTTCTGCCTTTTGTGGTAAAATAAAAGAAGGCGCCGTCCGGATTCTTTTCAAAAAAGTCAGCCAGAGAATCGTAATAGGTGATATCCAGAAGATGCCAATAATCCAGTCCCGCGCGTTTGAGCTTTTTGTCGTCCACGCGAAAGCCCATCGGTTCCACAAGATGCAGCCTTGCGCCGGTAGCGGCACAGGTGCGTGCAATGTTGCCGGTGTTCTGCGGGATCTGCGGCTCCACCAGTACGATATTCAGCGTCGGCATTTGATCGCCCCTTTGATAATCTGCCGTTTATTATAACATAGAAAAGAACAATTGAAAAGGCTTTTCCAGAATTTTTCATAATTTTTCAGGAAAAAACGTCCACACTATTGACACAACCAACGAAGGAGTGATTTTGAATGAAAACAAAAACCGTATTGAATGCCGTAGGGATCACGATGGGCGTCGGCTGCGCCGCAATGCTGATCGGTTCCGCCGCAATGCAGCCGAAGCTCAAGAAAAAAGCGATGAAAACCATGAATACTGCCATGAAGCGTGCCGGTGATCTGCTGGACAACGTGCAGGACTTTTTAAACTGAGATGCAGCACATCAAACAGGCGCTCGCGCTTTTGCTGAGTTTTCTGCTGCTGTTTTCGCTTTGCGCGTGCCGCGACGACCGGCTGCGCGACGGCGCGCCCACGTCTGAAAACGCAAGCAGTCGCAACGGTTCGCAGCAGGAGCGCAGCGAATCGGCTCAGGTGACCGACGAAAGCGAAAAGGAAAGCAGTACACCGCCCTCCGACGACGCGGAACCGATGGAAAAGCCGACGCAGATCGCCGTGCAGACGGAGCCGGAACCGCTGGCCTTCGGCGGGATCCTCAAAGGCGCGCCCGGCGGCAGTCTGCCGACCGGGCTGATCGCGCTGGACGAGGTTCATTACACCGTGACCGACCCCGACAACACGCGCGGACTTTCCACAGAAAAGAAAGGACATTCGCACGGACCCGCCGCCAACGGACAGGCGCACCCGACCGTTGCCGCTTTTCAGGACACCTTTGACAAATTCGGCGCGCTGACACTTGACCGAAAGAGCACGGAACCGGTGCTGTATCTGACCTTTGACTGCGGGTATGAATTTGAGAACCTCACGAGCGTGATCCTTGACACACTGAAGGAAAAAGGCGTTCCTGCGGCGTTTTTCTGCACGCGCGATCATATCGTCACGCAGCCGGAGCTGATCGCGCGCATGATCCGCGAAGGCCACATCGTGGGCAACCATTCCGACACGCACCCCTCGTTTCCGAGCATCTCGCGCACACAGATGAAGGACGAGATCGAAAAGACCGAAAACGAGCTGCGGACCGATTTCGGCTACTGCGCAAAGTTCTTCCGTTTTCCTGCCGGAGAATACAGCGAAAGCGCACTGGATCTGGTGCAGTCGCTCGGCTATTGCAGCGTGTTCTGGTCCGTTGCCTACAGCGATTGGGATGTGAACAACCAGCAAGGCAAAGACAACGCAGTGCGTACTGTGACACAGCGGCTGCATCCGGGCGCAGTCATTTTGCTGCACGCCGTTTCACGCGACAACGCCGAAGCACTCGGCGAGATCATTGACCGCGCACGGGAGGAAGGCTATGTGTTTCGGGCACTGTCAGACTACCGTTTTTGAGATTCGTAAACTTTGACAGACTCGTGAACGAAGCATGAATATCGAAATCATACAGAAAAAAAAGACGTAAAAAATTTAATAATTCGCCATAATTTTCCTTTTTGGAATTATTATGTGATTTTTCAAGAGTATAATCTCCTTGAGTACAGAAACTTAAGGAGGTATCTTCATGAAAAAAATCATTTCTGTCCTGCTTGCTTTGCTCTGTTTGTGTCTGACTGCCGCGCCGGTTGCTTTTGCCGATAACAATCCCATCAAAGACGCTGTTGCCGAAGAACTCGACATCGAAATCAGTGAACCGAAAGCCTACGGCATCATCTATCAGAAAGGCGACGCAAGAACGATGTATATGCCCGCAACGACCGTCGGTCTGCACGCCCCCGGCTATGTGCGTATCTCGAAGGACGAACCGATCGCCATCGGCAAGAAGTTCCGCTGCTGGAAAGACGACAAGGGCAACGATGTGTTCCCCGGCACCGAGATCTATGTCGGCACCATGGTTTACCTGACGGCTTCCTGGGCAAACGACAGCACAAACATTGAGGCGCTTGACACTGTGATCTGCGCGCTCAAAACGATGATCCACATGCTGCAGGTCTCCATCAAAGTGATCGATACAGCAAACAGCTATCGTCCCGCATAAACAACAAAAACAATACCGCACAGTTTCGGCTGTGCGGTATTTTTTTACGCTTCGGCGTTACATCAGATCGCAAATCAGGCGGCTCAGCTCGGCGGGATCGTCAATGCTCTTTCCGCTGATCAGGCAACCCTGCGCATACAGCAGCTTTGCGTAATCCTTCAACTTTTCCTGATCGGTCACAAACAGCGTTTTCAGCTTTTCCGCTACGGGATGCGCAATGTTGATCTCGAGCACGAGCTGCGCTTTGATCCCCTGTGCGTTGGGCATCTGTCCCAGCGCTTTTTCCATCTCCAGCGACAGTGCACCCTCGCTTGTCAGGCAGACCGCGTAGTTTTTCAGCTTGTTCGTGAACCGCACGGCATTGACTGCATCGCCCAGCGTTTCCTTCAGGAAGGAGAGCAGATCCTTGTTCGCTTCGTTTTCGCCTTCCAGCGCCTTCTTTTCATCTTCGCTGTCCAGATCAAGCTGATCGGCACAGATGTTGGTAAAGGTTTTGCCGTCGTATTCACGCAGCATTTGCAGCGCGAATTCATCAACGTCGTCGGTCAGATACAGGATCTCAAAGCCCTTGCTCTTCACAGCGTCCGCCTGCGGCAGCAGATCGATCTTGTCGGTCGTTTCCCCGGGGGCGTAATAGATCGTCTTTTGCGCTTCCTTCATGCGGGAAACATATTCCGCAAGCGTCACAAGCTTCTTTTCGGACGAGGAATAGAACAGCAGCAAATCTTTCAGCGTGTCCTTGTTTGCGCCAAAGCTGTTATAGACGCCGAATTTCAGTTGCAGACCGAAGGCTTTGAAGAATTTTTCATACGCTTCACGGTCGTTCTTGAGCAGCTTTTCCAACTCGCTCTTGATCTTCTTTTCCAGATTTTTCGCAATGATCTTGAGCAGATGATCCTGCTGCAGCGTCTCACGGGAGATGTTCAGCGTCAGATCGGCAGAATCCACCAGACCCTTGACGAAAGAGAAGTGATCCGGCAAAAGATCGGCGCATTTATCCATGATCAAAACGCCGTTGGTATAAAGCTGCAGACCCTTTTCAAAGTTTTTCGTATAATAATCATACGCGGCGTGCGAAGGCACATACAGCAGCGCGTCATAGGTGACCTGCCCCTCTGTTTTGGAATGGATCGTCAGCACCGGCGCTTCATAATCGTAGAATTTGGACTGATAGAAATTATCGTAATCCTCTTTGCTGATCTCGTTTTTGTTTTTGCGCCAGAGCGGCACCATGGAATTGAGCTGCGTCGGCTCGATCACGGTCTCATATTCATCCTCTGTGCCTTCCTTGAGCTTCTGCGTTTCGGTATCCATCATGATCGGATAACGGATGTAATCGGAATATTTGGAGACGATCTCACGAATCTTATAAGTGTCGAGATATTCGCTGTATTTTTCCTCGTCGGTATCCTCTTTGATGTGCAGCGTGATCGTTGTGCCGGCGGTCTCTTTTTCGGTCGGTTTGATCGTGTAACCGTCAACGCCGGCGGACTCCCACTGGAACGCTTCGTCGCTGCCGTGCACACGGCTGACGACCGTCACCTTGTCGGCGACCATAAACGCCGAGTAAAAGCCCACGCCGAATTGACCGATGATCTCCACGCCGGACGCGTTTTCAAGGCCGTCCTTGAAATCAAGCGAGCCGCTGCGCGCGATCGTGCCGAGGTTGCTTTCCAGTTCCTTTTCGCTCATACCACAGCCGTTGTCGCTGACAGTCAGCGTACGGGCGTCTTTGTTGAGCGCAAGCTCAATTTTATAATCGTCGCGCGAAAGGCCGGAGACGTCCTCGCTGAGAGAATGGTAATACAGCTTATCCAGCGCGTCGCTCGCGTTGGAGATCAGCTCGCGCAGAAAGATGTCCTTGTTCGTATAGATTGAATGGATCATCATGTCGAGCAGCTTTTTGGATTCCGCTTTGAATTGTTTTTTTGCCATTGTATTTCACCGTCGTTTCATGGATTTACAGATTAAGCACACGAAGCGTGCTTCTGCAAGGAATTAGCACTCTATTCTTTCGAGTGCTAAAACTATTATACGGGAAAAAAGGGGAAGGATTTTTCGGCCGTCTGCCCCGGCTGCCGCACAGCAGCAGTCGGAACGGGCGGAGCCCGCGTGCAAAAGGCACGCGGCACCGGGGCTTTTGCCCCGGTGAGCCCGCGCTGCGCGCGGGTTGCTCCGCCCCTCGCGGCGCGGCAATGCCGCGCCGCGAACAAGGTAAACGCGAACAAAAAAACAAAGCACGAGACGGATCCTCGCGGAATTCCGTCTCGTGTTGATTTTATGCTTTTTTCAAGTGTGCTCCATCAAAAATGCTTGCGGATCTCATACAGATCGATGCAGCCCACAGGACACGCCTCGTGGCATTTTCCGCAGCCGATGCATTTATCGTAATCCACCTTTGCGCAGAAGTTTTCCACCTTGACCGCTTCCACGGGGCAGGCCTTCTGGCACTTCATGCAGCCGATGCAGCCGGCCTTGCACTGTTTGCGCGTGTTGGCGCCCTTGTCGTGGTTGACGCACAGCACGGCGGCTTTGACGGTGTCGATCGGGAACATATCGATCAGACCGCGCGGACAGGTTTTCACGCACATCTGACAGGCGCGGCATTTGTCGGGATTGATCCGCGCAACGCCGTCGCAGATGAAGATCGCGTCATACGGACAAACCTCCACGCAGTCGCCGAAGCCGATGCAGCCGTAAACGCAGGCTTTCGGGCCGCCGAAGAGCTGAGTTGCGATTTTGCAGGAATGCACGCCGCTGTAATCGAGCTTGGTATCCACATTGCAGGTGTTGCCGCAGCACATGACCGCAGCGACCTGCGGCGTTATATCGCCGGCCTCCATCCCCATGATCTGCGCCACCTGCTTTGCAACATCGTTGCCGCCCGGGGTACATTTGTTGCATACGTCCGTTTCGCCCTTGGAAAGCGCCGCCGCATAGCCGTCGCAGCCGGAATAGCCGCACGCGCCGCAGTTTGCGCCGGGCAAGACCTCACGGATCGCTTCGGCCTTTTCGTCCTTCGGCACAGCAAAGACGATCGACGCAAAGGAAAGCCCGAGACCTGCGATCAGGCCGATGGCCGCCACAAGAACGACCGGGATCAGAATTTCGTTCATGTTCGTCCCTCCTTAACCGAAGATGTGTTCAACGATGCCGGTGAAGCCGAGGAAGGACACCGACACCAGCGACGCGGCCACAAGCGTGATGGGCAGCCCGCGCATGAACTTCGGCACCTCGCAGGATTCCATGCGTTCACGCACACCGGCGAACATCACCATGGCGAGCATGAAGCCGAGACCTGCGCCGACCGAGTTGAACATCGACTCCCAAAAGCCGTATTCGTTCTGGACGTTCAAAATGACCACACCGAGCACCGCGCAGTTGGTCGTGATCAGCGGCAGATAGATGCCGAGCGCACTGTACAGCGCCGGGATGTACTTTTTGAGGATGATCTCCACAAGCTGCACGAGCGCGGCGATGACAAGGATGAACACGATCGTCTGCAGATATGCGAGATCCTTGCTTTCCAGCAGCAGATTGATCGGATAGGTCACAGCGGTGGAAAGCGCCATGACGAAGATGACGGCGGCGCTCATGCCCACGGCGGTGTTCAGCTTTTTGGAAACGCCGAGGAACGGGCAGATGCCGAGGAACTTTGAAAGCACAAAGTTCTGGGTGAGGATCGCGGTCAGAAGGATCGCAACGAGTCCTTTTGTCATGATGCGCTCACCTCCCCTTTCGTCTCCTGCGGGGGCGCGATCGTGCCCTCATTATGCAGCTTGCACGTTCCGTTCATCGGACAGGCTTCGCAGCCGCGCAGCTCCGCGCGCGGTTTGCCTCTGCTTTCCGCAAGGCGGTTGACGACCGCCATCAGCAGACCGAACACAAAGAAGCCGCCCGGCGGAAGGATAAAGATCAGCATCGGGTTGTTCGAAAGCAGCGGAATGCTGATGCCGTAGAACGAACCGGCGCCGAGGATCTCACGCACGGAGCTCATCAGGAACAGCGCCGCTGTGAAGCCGACGCCCATGCCGAGCCCGTCTACTGCGGAGGCAAGCACAGGATTTTTGCCGGCAAACGCTTCCGCGCGGCCGAGGATGATGCAGTTGACAACGATCAACGGCAAATACACGCCGAGCTGTTCGTCAAGTTCGGGCGTGAACGCCTTGACAAGCATCTGCACCACCGTCACGAACGACGCGATGACAACGATGTAAGCGGGAATACGCACTTTGGAAGGAATGACCTTGCGCAGTGCGGAGATCACGATGTTGGAGCAAACGAGCACGATGGACGCCGCAAGGCCCATGCCGAGCGCGCTTTGCACCGAAGTCGTGGTCGCTAGGGTCGGGCAGGTGCCGAGCACAAGCCGCAGCACGGGGTTTTCGATCACGATGCCCTTGCTGAATTCCTTAAACAGCGATTTTTTCTCAGCCATTGCTCGCACCTCCTGTCAGATTCTGAAACGCTTCGGTTGCGGTATTGACCGCTTTGACGACCGCTTTGGACGTGATGGTCGCGGCGGTGATCGCCTGAATGTTCTGCCCTTCGTTCGAATACTTATCCACGGTCAGCTCTCCGCTTTTTCCCGGGAAACGACCCATGAACTCGGGCTTTTTGCTGTTTTGGCCAAGACCCGGCGTCTCGTTGCTGCAATCGAGGATCGTGAAGCCGGTGATCGTTCCGGTCAAGTCATAGCCGACCATGACCTTCACATCGCCGCCATAGCCCTTTGCGGTTGCGGTAAAGACATAGCCCACCGTTTCGCCCGCTTCGTTCTGTCCGGCGCAGTAAAGCAGCTTTGTCTGCGGCTCTTCTGTTTCTTCCGTGAACGCGGCTGCTTCCAGCACTTCGGAGCGCGCGGCGTTTGCGGTTTCGGCGGCGTTCTGATCAATCGTCTTTGCCGTGACGCTGTTTGTCAGCGCCAAAAGGACCGTTGCGATCAGGCAGATCAGAAACAGCGCCAGCGTCGGGGTCAGAATATCTTTGAGCTTCATCTGTTTCATGCCTTTGCCGCCTCCTTCTCTTTCTTTTCCTTTTTCTCTTTCACAAAGC
Organism: Oscillospiraceae bacterium; assembly: GCA_902792985.1. GTDB lineage: Bacteria > Bacillota > Clostridia > Oscillospirales > Acutalibacteraceae > UBA6857. Next base: position 8,922 of record CADBBT010000032.1, on the reverse strand, counting down.
CGAACGGTTTTGCCGTTGTCAGGCGTTCAATGTGCGGCACAAGGATGTTCATGAGGATGATCGAGAACGATACGCCCTCCGGCAGCGAGCCGAACAAGCGGATCACCGAGGTAATCAGACCGCAGCCGATGCCGAAAATGATGCGGCCGTTGCGCGTGAGCGGCGAGGTCGTATAGTCGGTCGCCATGAAGAACGCGCCGAGCATCAGGCCGCCGCCGAGCAGCTCGTAGGCGACAAAGGAAAGGTTGAACTTTCCGGCAAAGAGCATACAAACGGCCACTGTCCCGATGAAGGAGAACGGGATCGCCGGGGAGATCACGCGGCGCAGCAGCAAATACAGCGCACCGGCAAGCAGTGCCACCGTGCAAACTTCGCCCATGGAGCCGCCGTGCATACCGAGCAGCATCTGCGTAAGTGTTGGCAGTCCTTCCACCGCGGAGACGTCGCCGCCGGTCACATTCGCCAACGTTGCCATCGGCGTTGCGCCGGTCACAGCGTCAGGTGACCAGGCGGATTCCATCGGCAGGATCCATTTCGCCATCGCCGCCGGGAACGACATCATCAGAATAATGCGCGCCGTGATGGCAGGATTGACAAAGTTTTGGCCGATACCGCCGAACATCTGCTTGACAACGACGATCGCGATCACGGAGCCGATCGCAGCCATCCAGAACGGCAGCGTGGCCGGCAGGTTGAACGCGAGAATGAGGCCGGTTACAACGGCGCTCAGATCACCGATGGTGTTGTTGCGTTTCATCACTTTGCGCGCGAGCCATTCCGAAAGCACGGCGGTGCCGACGCAAACGGCGGTGAGCGCAAGTGCGCGTGTGCCGAAATATACGCACGCCATGACAAGCGCAGGCACGAGCGAGATGATCACATCGAGCATGATACCGGTCGAGGTTTCACTCGAACGCACATGCGGCGACGCGCTGACAGTCAGTTTTTTCGCCATTACTTTCCACTCCTTTCACGCAAGACCTGTTTGCCCAGACGCATATACTGCACCAGCGGGCGGCCGGACGGACAGGCATAGGCGCAGGAACCGCATTCCATGCAGACCATGGTGTTGCTGCGCGTAAGACCTTCAACGTCCTTGATACGCGCCTGCCGCTCGATCACGGTGGGCATCAGACTCATCGGACAAACCTGCACGCAGCGTCCGCAGCGGATGCACGCGCGTTCGGGCTTGACGCCGCCCTTTTTGTCCGCAAAGGCAAGCAGGGCGTTGTTCTGCTTGCAGATCGGCGCCTGTGTATCGCAGATGGCGACGCCCATCATCGGGCCGCCGCACAAAATCTTGCGCGGTTCCGCCTTAAAGCCGCCGCAGTAGTCGATGATGTCCTGAATGTTCGTACCGATGGGCACGCGCAAATTCTTCGGTTCTGCGATCGCGGAGCCGTCCACGGTGATGGAACGGCTGATGAGGGGCTTGCCGGTGGCAAGATAACGCGCCACGAACGCGGCGGAACCGACGTTCATCACAATGCAGCCCACATCGGCGGGCAGCTTTCCGGGCGGCACCTTGCGGCCCGTTGCGGAAAGCACCATCATTTTCTCCGCGCCCTGCGGATACTTGCTCTTGAGCGTCATGAGCTTGACCGCGTCGCCGATGTCGTTGTCAAGATCGGCGATCTCCTTGAGGTTTTTGAATGCGCGGGGCTTGTTGTCCTCAATGGCGATGATGACGTTTTCGATTTCAAGCAACTCCTTGAGCTTATACACGCCGTCCATGATGTTCTTTGTGTTTTCAATGCACTCGCGGTAGTCCACCGTGATGAACGGTTCGCACTCCGCGGCATTGATCACAAGCGTGTCGATCTTTTTATCGGGCGGGACATTCAGCTTGACATGCGTCGGAAAGCCCGCGCCGCCAAGACCGACCAGACCGCTTGCGCGCACGGCGGCGCAAAGCTCCTGCCGGTTCGTCACCTTCGGCGGCTCCAAGCCTTCAAACAAGCGCATTTCGCCGTCGGATTCGATCGTCACGCCCTTGGTGATCAGACCGCTTGCCAGCTTCACATCGCCGACGGCCTTCACCGTGCCGGAAATGGTCGCGTGGATCGGCGCGCTCACGAATTTGTCGCTGTCGCCGATGACCTGTCCGACCGAAACCTTGTCGCCGACCTTCACGGTCGGCACACAGGGCGCGCCGATATGCTGCTGCATCGGCAGCACAACGCGCTCCGGGATCGGCATGCGCTCGACCGGCATGTCGGCCGTGTTTTTGTTGTGTTCAACGCTCACGCCGCCGCGCACGCGGCCTATGGCAGTGAGCACCCCTGGGATCACCTTACTCAATGTTCTCAGTCCTCCAGTTTGATGTAAGATTTGCTCAGATGATATAAGAATCAACCTTTAACAAATGACTGTATAAAAAGGCACGCGCCTTTGGATCAGCAATAAGAATTCAACAGAATCACGATGTATCAATTTAGCGGTATTGGCAATACCACTGTGCCGAAAGCGCATTCAGGCGCAAACCCTTTTGAGAAAAGGCTGTCAGCACCGCTTGTCTTTGCTGTCGACTTGATAAAGACCTGTCCATCACATAAATAAAGTTCATTCTGCCGTCGATCGACTGAAAAAAGACAAGATCGTTTTCCACCCGGATACCGTTCAGCTCCATTCCGTGTTCCGTATAGGAATGAGCGACCCGCGCAAAAGCATCGGCAGCGCCTTCATCCATCGGCAGGATCGTTTCAGAAACACAGTCATAGACTTCGCCGTGTCCGACAGAAAGCAAAAGCGGATCTTCGCGTTCGCCCGGCAGCGTCTGCAAATAAGAAACCGCCGTTGTGTAAGCGTTTTCATTTTCAGCGAAAGCTTTTTTACAAATTGACGCCTTTTGCGCGTTTGTAACGCCGGACAGAAAAGCATAACCACCTGCGCCTAACACACCGATGCCAAGCAAAATCAGCACTGTGATGCGCAGCATTTTTTTCACTAGCGATCTTCTCCCTTCAGACGCAACCGCATCAGACGCGGCATCAGCACGTTCAGCATCACGCCCGTGAGCGTTCCTGTGAAAAGCGAAAACAACAGCAGGTATTTTCCGTAGTTCATCAGGGAGACTGTGCCGGTCAAAGCCGCAGCGCAAAGGAGCTGTCCGAGGTTATGCAGCGCCGCACACAGCACGCTGATGCCGAGAAACGTCAGTGTTCTCCCCTGCTGCCGCAGCAGCAGCACGAGCCCGAATGTGGAAAGGAAACCGCCGGCGGCGCTCATCAGTCCGGCAGTCGCGCCGCGCGTGACAAACGCAAACAGCGCTTTGAGCGCCGTGATCGCAAACGCGGCCGGTCCGCCGAGCAGTGCGCCGGTCAGCGTTGTGACAATATTGGAAAGTCCGAGCTTTGCGCCCGGCGGCAGCAGCGGCAGATCCGGCAGCAGCAGATTTTCAAGAAAGCTCATCAGCAGCGCCAGCGCGCCGAAGATGCCGAGCAGCGCCACGCTGCGGGCGGAAAAACGTGTTTTCATCAGTAAGCCACCATATCATAAGGGTCGCGTGTACCCGCCTGACGCCGCAATACGACCACCACGCGGTTTGGCACGCAGGCGATGCTTTCACCGGAAAAACGGATCATACCGGTTTTTACGCAAAGATGATCCGGACAGTCGGCGGCAGTCATCTGCACGCCTTCACGCGAAAAAGCAATCTCGCATCCGCGCACCGTGCGCACGGCAGGCATTTCATCGGCGGAAAGGTTCAGCGTCTCGGTCACCGTGCCGTCAACGATGACGTCAGCCAGCAGCGGCTGCGTCTGTTTTTGCAACAGCGGCAGCAAAAACAGCAGCACGCACAGGACAGACAGCGCAGCATAAACGACCGCGTCGCCGCGGCGAAACATTGTTCGTTCAGCTTTCATACGCAGTAAAGTCCACGTCGCCGTATGTGGAGATCGTGCCGTCTGTTTTCACAAACACAGCGGCGGCGTCATAGGTTTTCAGAAGCGCTTCGCTGTTTTCTTCGCCCAGCAAAAAGCAGGCGGTGGAAAGCGCGTCGGAAAGCAGACCGTTGCCGCAGACGACTGTGACGCTGCAAAGGTCGGTCTGCACGGGATAGCCCGTGCGCGCATCGAGAATATGGAAATAACGTTTGCCGTCCTGTTCAAAGAATCGTTCATAATCGCCGGACGTGGAAACAAAGCCTTCCTTCAAAAGGATGGTGCCCAAAAGCGCGTTGTCGTTGCGCGGATGCCTGATCGCAATGCGCCACGGCTCACCCGCTTTATTGCGGCTGCCGAACGCGACGATGCTGCCGCCGACGGAGACCACGCCGCCTTTGATGCCGCTTTTTTGCAGCGCTTCCTTCACCCGGTCGCAGGCAAGGCCTTTGCCGACAGCGCCGAGATCCAGCGCTTGTCCGCTTTTTGCGCTCACGGTGTCGCCGTTTGTTTTGAGCGAGGTGTAACCGACCGTTTTCAGCGCCTTTTCGATCTCGCTTTTTTCCGGCAGCCGTTCATGCTCTCCGCCGAAATCCCAAAGCGCGCTGACGTTACCGATCGTCAGATCAAACGCGCCGTTTGTCGCTTCGCTGATGGGTTCGCATTGACGCACAACAGAAGCGACCACACTGTTTTTACATCTGCCGGTGCGGTTCAGCGCCGCAACGGGAGAGGTTTCGATCCGGCGGGAAATGATCTGTTCAAGCGCATCGATCCATTGTTTTGTCTGCTTACAGAGCGTGGGAGGCTGATCATCATAGAGCTTCATGGAAACGATCGTGCCCATGGCAATGCCCTGATAGGACTCCATTTCGTAATCGGCTTTGCGTTTTTGCGCAAAAAACAAGCCCAGCACGACGATTGCCGCCGCAAGCAAAACCGCAATGGTCACAAGCACTTTCCGTCGCTGCGTCACAAACGAAGCCCCTTTCTGCACAGAATAAAACAAGTATATTCTATACCATACTGAGAAAAAAAGCAATAAGCGGGAAAGAATTTGTTTGAAAAACAGAAAAAGACCGCCCGCAGACGGTCTCAAACTGTGATACTGTTTATTCAATCGCAGACGCCGGAAATGCCGTGCATGGTCAAACGGTTGATCAGATCGGCGATCTCCGCCGGCGGGATCTGCATATCGGTCGCCGCCCAGGACCGCATGATCGCGACACTGCCGTTAATGATGAACGAAAAAACGATCTCCATCTTTTCGTCACTGAGCTGCACGCCCATGCGCTCCCAGTTTTCCAGAATCAGTCCCTTGCCGAGCATGATCACGTCCTGCATAAAAGCTGCGTCGCCGTTTGCGGAAAAGAGGACTTTGCAAAACTCCTTTTTCTCCAGCACGATGCTGCAGATCTCCTGCAGCAGATGCTGGATGTTATCCTGCTGCAGGATTTCGCCGATAGATTCCACGAGCTGCGCCGAGAATTCCTCTTCGATCTCCTGCAAAAGATCGCGCGTGGTATAATAATGCTTGTAAAACGTGTTGCGGTTGATCCCCGCGTGGCGGCAAAGCTCGGTCGGCGTGATCTTGTCGATCGGCTTTTCCTTCATCAGTTCCAGCAGGCTTTCCTTCAGAAACATTTTTGTATAAAGAACGCGCCGGTCGATTTTTGTATCGGATTTTTGAACCATTTTTGAACCCCCTGTGACTATCGAACTCTTTCAAGAAAAAATGTTATTTATTTAAACAAAATACAAACAAATTGTCGTTTTTGTCACAATTGCGCAGTGTAGATGTCAAATAACAATCAGATAAATAATAAGCTGACTGTTGATTATTTTGCACTTTTCACAGTATAATACAGAAAGCAAAAAAAGTCAACCACAGTTTTGGAGGTCAATCAAATGGAAAAAAAGTTCAGTGTTGTCACGGGCGGCACCGGCTATGTCGGACTGACGCTCGTGAAGTATCTGCTCTCGCAAGGCGAAACAGTCAAGCTGCTTTTGCTGGAGGATCACCCGTGTCTGGATGGGATCGACGTTGAAAAGCACGTCGGCAACATCTGCAACCCCATCGATCTGGACGCTTGCTTCCGCGGCGCGGAAACCGTCTATCACATTGCAGGCGTTGTGGACATCTCCGGTAAAAAGGAAGATCTGATGTGGAAGGTCAATGTGGAAGGCACAAAGAATGTTGTTGAAAGCTGCAAACGCTGCGGCGTGAAAAACCTGATCTATGTTTCTTCCATCGACACTTATCCCGACAAGTTTTCCACCGAACAGAAATCGGAGCTTTCCACCTACAGCGAAGTCGGACTGACAAGCGGCTACGCCATCACGAAAGCGATCGCCACACAGATCGTGCTTGACGCAAAGGACGATCTGAAGGTCTGCTGCGTGCAGCCGACCGGCGTGCTCGGTCCCGACGATTACATGGGTTCGAGCATCGGCGCAATGATGGATCTGTTCATCAAAGGGCTGTTCCCCGTTTCCATGAGCTTTGGCCGCTATAATTTTGTGGACAACCGCGACATGGCGCAGGCAATGTACAACGCGGTCAAAATGGGCCGCAGCGGCGAATGCTATATTCTCGGCGGCGAAGTGATCACTGTGGATCAGATGATGGGCTATATGGCCGAGGCGCTCGGCAGAAAGAAGCCGAAGCTCAAGATCCCCAAGGGTCTGCTGCTCCCGTTTGTGCCGCTGATCTCCGGCATCATGGATCTTGCGAAAATGCCGCCGATGCTCAACAGCTTTTCGCTGAGCAAGCTGGAGGAAAACTGCAACTTTTCCAACGAAAAGGCAAAACGCGAGCTGGCTTTCACACCGCGCAGCGCACAGGAAACCATTCGTGATACGGTGCTCTGGCATCAGAAGAAGCTGAAAGGAGAACTCTAAAATGAAATATGCATTGTTTACCGGCGCGACCGGCGATCTCGGCCGCTGCTGTGTGGAAGCGATATCCAAGCTTGAAGACTGGACGGTTTTTGCCGCAGGCACCAACGCTGCAAAGTTAGAGGAACTCGGAAAGATTGAGCGCGTGATCCCGATCGTGCTTGACGTCACAAGCGATGAAAGCATCGACGCGGCATATGAGACGATTCGCAAATACACCTATCGCCTGCAGGCCATCATCAATTTTGCCGGCATCCATACCTTCACCTCCATGGTCGAGGGCAACTGTGTGCAGGAGATCGAAAAAATGCTGAACATCAATGTGATGGGCATGGTGCGTGTCAACAAGCGCTTCTTTGAAATGGTGCGCATCGGCAGAGGCCGCATCATCAATTGCTCCTCCGAAAGCGGCTGGATGACCCCGCAGCCGTTCAACGGTCCCTACACGATGACGAAATACGCTGTGGAGGCATACAACGATTCTCTGCGTCGCGAGCTGATGTATATCGGCATTCCCGTGATCAAGCTGCAGCCCGGTTCGTTCAAAACGCAGCTCACGGAAAAGATCTTCCGCGATTTTGACAAGGTCACCGCCACGACGAACTATTACAAAAAGATCCTGACCACCATGAAGCCGATGATGACGATGGAGCTCGGACTCGACCACGACCCGCAGAAGCTGGCGAAAAAAGTGATCCTTGCCATGACGGCGAAAACGCCGCACACAAAATACAAGGTCTGCACCGGGAAGCTACTCATGACGCTGGAGCTGCTGCCGGACAAAGCGGTCGATCTCGCGTATAAAGCGATCGTGCGCTGAAGCGATCAAGAACGAACAAGCCGCCGAAAATAACGGGCGGCTTGTTTTTTTGCGCTTTTCGCGCCGCACCGCGGCGCGGTCAGGCGGCGGAACGCCTCGCGCGTTGCGCGAGGCCGCCGTGGCGCAACGCGCCCCAGTGCGCGCGGCAAAAGCCGCGCGGTTCCGCCGCCTGCGTGCGCACGGCAACGCCGTGCGCAAAAAAGCAAAGGAGCGCTGACGTTTTTTGCTGATGCGCACGCTTCGGCGCACAAAAAGGCTCCCCCGTTTTTCAGGAGAGCCCTTCTTAATCAGAGTTGCTGTTACTGTGCAATACTTTCGCCGGTCATCTCTTTCGGCTGGGGAATGCCCATGATCTTCAGCATCGTGGGCGCAATGTCGCAAAGTCTGCCGCCTGCGCGTGCTGTGCAGGGATAACCGCAGATAATGAACGGCACAGGGTTCGTTGTGTGCGCAGTAAACGGTGTGCCGTCGTCTTCAAGCATCTTGTCGGCGTTGCCGTGGTCAGCGGTGATGAGCATCACGCCGCCCGCTTTTTCAACAGCGTCCCAAACGCGTCCGACGCAGGTGTCGACCGCTTCGACCGCCGCCTTAGCAGCGTCAAAGATGCCGGTGTGGCCGACCATATCGCAGTTCGCAAAGTTCAGAATGATCGCGTCGTATTTGCCGCTTTCCACAGCGGCAACGACTTTGTCTGTCACCTCATAGGCGCTCATTTCCGGCTGCAGATCGTAAGTCGCAACCTTCGGCGACGCCACAAGAATGCGGTCCTCGCCCTCATACTGCTTTTCCACGCCGCCGTTGAAGAAGAACGTCACATGGGCGTATTTTTCCGTTTCGGCAATGCGAAGCTGGGTCTTGCCGAGCTTTGACAAATACTCGCCAAAGGTGTTTTCAAGCGTCTGCGGCTTGAACGCGATATGCACGTTCGGCATCGTTGCGTCATACTGCGTCATGCAGACATAATACAGCGGGAAGAAGCCGTTCTTGCGTTCAAAACCGGAGAACGCCTCGTCCACAAACGTGCGGGTGATCTCTCTTGCGCGGTCGGGACGGAAATTGAAGAAGATCACGCTGTCGTTCGCTTTGACAGTATCGCCGCCAGAAATGACGGTCGGCAAAACGAATTCGTCTGTCAGATACTTGCCTTCTTCGTCAAGCGTCTCATACGACGCCTTGATCGCGGCAACGGGATCGTCCGCCTGCACGCCCTCGCCATACACCATTGCGGCATACGCCTTGCCGACGCGCTCCCAGCGGTTGTCACGGTCCATTGCGTAGTATCTGCCCATCACAGTCGCGATCTTGCCCACGCCGATCTCG
>CADBBT010000031.1 GCA_902792985.1 Oscillospiraceae bacterium | reverse complement strand
CGTGCTGCAGCACGGTTCAAAAACGAAGCAACGCTTCGTTTTTCGCGCGGCAATCTGCCGCGCGATCCCGCCGCCGGGGTGCGCACGGCGAACGCCGTGCGCAAAAGCGCTGCGGAAAACGCACATAAAAAAGAAATGGTTTGCGCCGTTTATCCCAACGGAGTTGTGACGGTTTTGAAAAATGCGGCTGCGACTGACGCTTCGCTTTGACACGCGCTTTGCGGTTCACGCCCTCACCCGTCATCGCGCAAATCTGCGTGTGCTTTTTCCTTCTGCGTTCGCCGCGCGATGCCACCCTCCCCAGAGGGGAGGGCAAGATCAGTTCGCGTTTTCCGCCGCGTTCGCCATAAAACGAATACACATCATCAACGTCCGTACCGTTTCGCCGCACGTATCGTCGCGGCGTGCACGGTTTTTTCATACGGACACAATTCCACATTCCACATTCCAAATTATGACTATTTCAGTTTGTCCAGCATCGAAAACAGACGCAGCATCTGCACCGCCTGATCGACGCGCGGCCTTCGCTCTTCGCTCAGCAGCGGCCGCAGTGCCTGCAGCAGCCTTGTTCGCGGATCATTGCCGTCGGCCTTGAGCAGATCGAACAGCGACGCGATCCGGGCAAGCGTTTCAAGATCCATCCCGCCAAGGCCGCCCGTTCCGCCGAACAGGCCTGCTGTGCCCGCATCGGACGCTGAGCCCCGCTGTTTGCTCTGCTCCCCTGCCGACGCTGCGCCGGAAAACAGCGACTGCGCCATGCCCTGCAATGCCGCAACATCCTCCGGGCGCAGGGAGGACAACACATCGCCCAGCGCCCCGAGATCAAATCCCTGCGCGCTCATATGTCAGACTGCGTTTTCCCGAACTGCTCCATCAGCTTCTTCGCCTGCGGCGAATGCAGCATCGCTTTGACCAGCGCGGGGTTTTCCAGCAGCCGGTGCACAGTGTCGGCCTGCTCTGCGGTCAGATGTGCGCTGACAAAGGCGTTCACATCCACGCGTTCCCCCGATGATTCCGATTTCAGCGCAGCAAGCAGCGCTTGAAGCTGCTGCGGCGAAAGTTTTGTTTCATGATCCATTGCAATGCCTCCAAAGTTGTGATAAAATGTCTATATCATCTATATTCATCAAAGGGAGTTTTATGCATGAAGGTGCTGGTGCTCTCCGACAGCCACGGCTACGTTGAACATCTGCGTGCGGCGCTGCAAAAGGAAAGCGACTGCAAGCTCGTCTTTTTCCTCGGCGACGGACTGCGCGATCTTGAACAGATGCGCGCCGCGTTTTCCGATCGCACCTGGATGTGCGTGCGCGGAAACAACGACTGGAGCAGCGGAAACGTTGACGATTTCGCCTACAAATACATCGAAGGACACACCGTCATCGCGACCCACGGCCATCGCGTTTCCGTGCGAACGACGCTGGCGCCCCTTGCGGCAAAAGCTGCGGATGTGCGCGCCGATGTCGCGCTTTACGGACACACGCACGTTCCCCGGCAGGAATTCGTCGGCGGGGTGCTGTGCGTCAATCCCGGCGCGCTGTGCGACGGCTGCTACGCGGTGCTGGACGTCGGTCCAAAGGGCGTGAAGGTGCATTTGAAGCGCATTTGAATCAAGCATGACACGTGCGCCTGCGCTTGAGGGAACGCTGCTGCAAGTTGCCTCATCCACCACTTCGTGGTCCCCCTTCCCCGACACCGCTTCGCGGCCGGGGAAGGCAAGCTAAGTTCGCTTTCCTTGATTAGTTCGCCTGTAAGCATTTTTTATATAATCACCGAACGGTAAGCTTCCCGCTTTTTTCGTCGCGGCGCGAACGTGTTTTTATATCTACTGACATCCGCGACCGCAATTTCACATTCCACATTCCACATTCAATCCGGGGGTTTTTATGAACATTTTGATCGTTGGCTGCGGCAAAACCGGCGCGCGGCTTGCAAACGAACTGGACGATTACGGGTTCGACGTCTCTGTCGTGGACGCCGACGCACATGCTTTTTCCGGGCTGAAAGCCGATTTTTCCGGCCTTTCGGTCTGCGGCGAGGTCACGGACATTGACGTGCTCAAAAACGCGGGCGCGGAAAATGCCGAGACCGCCATCGTGGTCACGGCGCTCGACAACGTGAACGTCATGGTCGCGCAGACGCTCGCTGTGGAGTTCGGCATCGAAAACACCTATGTGCGCATCCTTGACCCGTCGCGCGAGGCGGTGTTTCGCAAATTCGGTCTGCGCACCGTTTGCCCGACCCGCATTGAGACCGACATTCTGCTCGATCTTGTGACCGACGACGCCGAGGAGCTGAACTCGATCAGCATCGGCGGGATGAGCATCCGCTTTTTCATGGAAAAGGCAGACAAAAAAGAGATCGGACGCGAGCTTTCCGAAATCGTCACCAAGCGCACGGAAATGCTTTTTGCCCTGCGGCGCAAAAGCGGACTGCTGATCCTTGCCGATCAGGAAAGCACCGTGATCGAAGAGGGCGACATGCTCGTCTATGCCAAAGTTTAAGGAGGGAGTACCATGCGCATTCTCATCATCGGCGCCGAGCAGCTCGGCTACTTTCTTTCCAAGAGTCTCGTGGGCTCCGGCCACAAGGTCACGATCATTGATTCCGACCCTGTGCGCTGCGAGCAGATTGCGAACACGTTTGATGTGACGACCTTTTGCGGCGACGGCACGCGGGTGGAAACGCTTGCGGCGGCGGGCGCGGGCAAGTGCGATGTGCTGATCGCCGTGACGAACCGCGACGAGGACAATCTGATCGCCTGCGAGCTTGGCAAGCGCCAGTTCGGGATCGAGCGCACGATTGCGCAGAGCAACAACAGCAAAAACATCCGGCTGATGAAACGGCTGGGTGTGGACATCGTTATGGACGCGTCGCAGATTATCACCGATCTGATCGAGCATGAGATCGAGGGCTCCTCGGTCAAGTTTGTGGCCGACATCGAAAACAGCAACGCCGTCATCAGCGAATACCACATTCCCGAAACGTGGTCGCGCTCCGGCACGGCGCTTAAGGACCTTGCGGTTCCGGCGGACTGCGTGCTCATCTATATCATGCGCGGCGGACTGCTGTTCATCCCGCGCGGCGGAACGCTGCTGATGGCCGGCGACGATGTGACCGCACTGACCGTTGGCGCGGCAGGACGGCAGCTGCGCAAGCTGTTTGAGATTTGAGGCAAAGCGCATGAAAAAGCTCAAGGCATTGTTTTTTAAGGTCGTCACGCGCGAAACGATCCTCTATGTGCTGTTCGGTCTGCTGACCACCGTGATCAACCTCGTCTCGTTCAAGCTGTTCGATCTGCTGCTGGGCGGCGAGCTGTATCTGGTTTCCAATGTCATCGCCTGGGTACTCGCCGTTTCGTTTGCGTTTTGGGCAAACAAGGTGTTCGTGTTCGAAAGCAAGGGCTGGACGTTCGACCAATTAAAAAAAGAGATCCCCGCCTTTTTCGGCGCGCGGATCGGCTCGTTCGTCATCGAAGAGGGCGGCTTGTGGCTGTTTGTTTCGGTGCTGCGCTTCGGTGAAAAGACGTTCAACTTTATCATCGTGCAGCTCAGCGGCAAAATGACGGCCAAGATCATCATCGGCGTGCTCGTCGTGATCATCAATTATCTGGTGAGCAAGTTTTGGATATTTAAAAAAAGTCGGTAGTCGATAGTCGATAGTCGATAGCTGTTGGCTGTTGGCTGATAGCTGTTAGCCGTTAGCTGTTAGCTGTTAGCTGTTTTAAACCCCGCCGTGGTGATAAACCGCAGCGGGGTCTTGTATTATTGATATTACTTCCTGCCGAACAGGTTTGCAAACAGGTTGCGGAACCATTGGATGATGCGCTGGAAGAAGTTGAGCTCTTCTTCCTCTTCTTCGGGTTCCTGTGTCGGTTCTGTCGGGTCGGTCGGGCGCGTCACATCCTGCACATGGGCGCCGCAGCGCGGGCAGTTGCCGTTGTCGTCCGGCGTGGCATGGCCGAGGGCGGGAACGACCGTATCATTGAAACCATAGCGGCAATACAGGCAGGTGTGCTGCGTGTAGCCCTGCTCGGTGCAGGTTGCGGGAACGATCACGGTCTTCATCTCGTGGACATTTGCGTTCTTCGGCAGGGTTTTTTCCATCGTTTCGCCGCAGCCGTCGCGCGTGCAGGTATACAGGATCGTGCCGGTCGTGCTGCAGTTGGCCTCCTTGGTCACATAGCCGCTGTTCCAGCTATGTCCGAGGGCAGGCACAAGGTCGGTTTGCTTTTCGTCGCCGCAGCGCGAGCACACAAACGGCGTGTAGCCCGTTTCGTTGCAGGTTGCGGGAACCGTCGCGCCGATCACATAATCATGCTCCAGTGCGTCGATGATCTCCGCCTTGGTTGCGCCGCAGGTGCAGATATAGCGCTTGTATCCGGCAAGCTCGCACGTTGCGTCTTTGGCATCCACAAGGGTAAACGTGTGCGTATGGGTCGGGTCGGTCGGCGTTTCGGTGCCGGTGCCTGTGCCGGTGCCGGTGGTTTCGCTTTCGCGCAGCTCATAAACGCCGCAGACGCTGCAGAAGCGCACGTCGATCCCCTTTTCTCCGGCTTCGGTGGGCAGGAAGGTCTTCCAGTTGCCGAAGGTGTGGCCGGGCGCAGAAAGAATATCGGTGTAGCTGTGGCCGCAGCCGTAGCAAACGTAGGTGGTGAAGCCGTCCTCCAGGCAGGTCGCCGGGCGGGAATCGGTCACGGTATAGTTGTGTGCGTGGCTGCTGACGGGGATCACCTCGGTGTAGGTCGCGTCGCAGCGCGAGCATTCAAAGCGGTTGAAGCCGTTTTCGGTGTCGGTGGGCAAAACCGTCTCTTTGAGCACATAGTCGTGGCCGAGCGCCTTGATCGACTTTTGCTTGGTGATCCATTTTCCGCAGACGGAGCACTGGTAGCCGTCGGTCAGACCGGCTTCGGTGCAGGTGGGCGCGGTGCCTTTGACAAGGGTGCTGTCGTGCTCGTGGGCGGGCGCATCGGTGAGGGGTTCAAAATCATAGCCGTACTTATCGGCAAAGGCTTCCGCCGTGGAGTCGGGGTAGCCGTGGATGGTTGCGGAGGGGTAGATCGCGTTTTCGTTGATGGAGCAGTTTGTGTTATAGATGTAAATGTCTTCGAGCGCTGCGCTGGAGAACGCACTGCCGTCGATCGTCCGCACGCTTTCCGGCAAAACGACCGTGTGCAGGGAGGAACAGCCGGAGAAAGCGGAATCATAAATATACTGTACATTCTCGCCGATAGAGACGGTTTCCAGCGCTAAGCAGTTAGAGAACGCATCGGAGGGAATGGCTCGCACACCGTCGCCGATCACTGCGGTTTTCAGCGCAGTGCAGAAACCGAACGCATAACGGCCGATACTCGTCACCTCGTCAGGAACGACGATGCTTTCCAGCGCGGTGCAAAAGCAAAACGCTTCGTTGTCGATACTTGTCATGCTGTCAGGAATTATCACGCTGTTCAACGCAGTACAGCTAGAAAACGTACCATAGCCGATACTCGTTATGCTGTTAGGAATCGCCACGTTGTTTAGCGCCGTGCAGTTGTAAAACGCACCGTTGCCAATGCTCGTCACGCTGTCGGGGATGACGATGCTTTCCAGCGCGGTACAGTTGGAAAAAACTCCAGCGCCGATGCTCGTCACACTGTCGGGGATCGTCACGCTTTTCAGCGCGGTGCAGCCCCCAAACGCAGAACCGCCGATGCTCGTCACACTGTCGGGAATCGTCACGCTCTCCAGCGAAGTACAGTTAGAAAACGCCTGTGCGCCGATGCTTGTTATGTCATTCGATATAACAGCTTCTTGCAGCAGTTCGCCGTTCAAATACAACTCTTTTTGGCTGCTTCCGTAGCTCATCAGATTCGATAATCCAGAAATGCTGACCCAGGCAGAAAGATCGGAAATAAAGATCTTTTTTAGCTTGCTTGAACTTTCGCTTTCGAACGCACCATCGCCGATGCTCGTTACGCTATCCGGGATAACAATGCTTTCTAGCGCAGAGCAGCAGTAAAACGCACCGTCGCCGATGCTCGTTACACTGTTGCCAATTGTCACACTTTCCAGCGAAGTGCAAGCTACAAACGCATAGTTGTCGATGCTCGTCACGCTGTCGCCAATCGCCACGCTTTTCAGCGCAGAGCAGCCGGAAAACGCAGAGTTGCCGATGCTCGTCACGCTGTCGGGGATCGTCACGCTTGCCAGCGCGGTGCAGAAGGAAAACGCAGAGCCGCCGATGCTTTCCACGCTGTCGGGGATCGTCACGCTTTCCAGCGCGGTACAGTTGGAAAAAACTCCAGCGCCGATGCTCGTCACGCTGTCGGGGATCGTCACGCTTTCCAGCGCGGTGCAGTAGGAAAACACTTCGCTGCCGATACTCGTCACGCTGTTGCCCATCGTCACGCTTGCCAGCGCGGTGCAGGAGGAAAACACACCGTTACCGATGCTCGTCACGCTGTCGGGGATCGTCACGCTTGCCAGCGAGGAGCAGCCCCGGAACGCAGAGTTGCCGATGCTCGTCACGCTGTTGCCGAGCACAACGGACTGAATGGTTTGATAATACTTGCCCCACGGTGCGTTGGTGCGAGAAACACCGTTGTCGCTGGTGGTGCCGTAGTAGTTATTCATCTGCCCCTCGCCACTGATCGTCAACGTCCCTTCGCTGTCCAGCGACCAGGTGAGGTTCTTGCCGCACGTTCCGCTGTCCACAACGGTCACGTCCTCCGCCGCCGCAAACGGCACGGAAAGCGCCAGCACCAACAGCGCCAGCAGAACGGAAAAAACGCGTTTTGTGTGTTTCATGTGATTTCCCTCCGGTTCAAAAGTTGGTTTTATTATAGCAGACAATTTTCCTTTTTGCAATTCTTTTGGAATGAAATGCGCAAAAAGCGGAACGAAATCGCCTCACCCACCACACGCCTTTCGGCGTGCGGTCCCCCCTCCCCATGAGGGGAGGGCAAGATAAGTGCGCTTTTGCCGCGAGGTTCGTTATAGAATGATTTGCCTTTAAATGGCGGTTATAGCTTTAACGATAAAACAAAGATCGTATTATTTTTGCAGAATAAACCCTGTAATACCTACTGCCTATAGGCATTTTATGATAACCTATCTGTAAAAGCGAACCTAACTTGCCCTCCCCTCATGGGGAGGGTGGCATCGCGCACGAAGCCTTTCGTAACAGAGCGCACATTGGTCGCGCGATGACGGGTGAGGCGGGAACAGAAAAGCAAACTGCCGCATTTTCCTCTCCTATGCAACATGCACAAAAAACGGCGGAATAATTCACATTTTAGTCATTGACATTTTTTATTATTTTATTGTATAATGTTTTCGAACTAAAGTGAGCGGCGACTCACCGAGAAAAACGCCGCAAAAAACGGGAGGTACATCTATGGACACCAGATTCGCAATCACGAATTACCACGACGCGAAAGAAGTCAACCGTCAGCTTGACAATCTGCTCGCTTCGCCCATCTATTCCATCGCGCCCGCAGCGCTCAAGGAATATGAGGACGAATACTTTGCAAAGAAGTGCCAGAAGTCCAAGGCGATGATCGAAGAAGCAAAACAGATCATCCCCGGCGGCGTGCAGCACAACCTTGCGTTCAACTATCCGTTCCCCATCGTCATCAACAAGGCCGACGGCGCCAAGCTCTATGACATCGACGGCAACGAATACTACGATTTCCTGCAGGCCGGCGGCCCCACCGTGCTCGGTTCCAACCCCAAGGTCGTGCGCGATCAGGTGATCGATCTGCTGAACACCTGCGGCCCGTCCACCGGTCTGTTCCATGAGTTTGAATACAAGCTTGCAAAGAAGATCGCGGACTCCGTGCCCACCGTCGATATGTTCCGTATGCTCGGTTCCGGCACCGAGGCCTGCATGGTCGCCTGCCGCGTGGCACGTCTTGCAACCAAGAAAAAATATATCATCAAAATGGGCGGCGCCTATCACGGCTGGTCGGATCAGCTCGGTTACGGCATCCGCATCCCCGGCACAAAGTTCACCCAGGCGCACGGCGTGCCCATCCGTCTGATGCGTGACACCCAGGAATTCTTCCCGGGCGACCTTGACGAGCTTGAGCGCAAGCTGCGCCGCAACCAGCTTTGCGGCGGCACGGCTGCGGTCTTCATTGAGCCGGTCGGTCCCGAAAGCGGCACAACTCCGCTGGAAAAAGATTTCAACAAAGGCGTCGAGCGTCTTTGCCGCAAATACGGCGCACTGCTCATCTTTGATGAGGTCGTCACCGGCTTCCGCATCGGCATGGCGGGCGCACAGGGCTACTATGGCGTGGAACCCGACCTGACCGTATTCGGCAAAGTCATCGCCGGCGGTTATCCCGGCGCAGGCGGTCTGGGCGGCAAACGCGAATACATGAAATACATGGGCGCCGGCCTTGACGGCGGTCAGAAGGTCAAGAAGGCTTTCTGCGGCGGCACCATGGCTGCAACGCCGATCTCCTGCGTTGCGGGTTACTACACGCTGGAAGAGATCGACAAGCAGAACGCCTGCCAGCGCGCCGGCATCCTCGGTGACCGTCTGACTGCGGGTCTGCAGAACATCATCGACAAATACAACCTGCCGTTCGTGGCGTTCAACCAGGGCTCCATCTGCCATATGGAAACCGTTGGCACCATGCACCTGCACATTGACTGGTCCAAGCCGTGGCAGATTCCCGCCGTGCTCAAGGAGAGCGACGTGCGCAAGGCCGAGATGCAGCACATGGGCGCCGCTTATATGGCGGAAGGCATCGTCACCGTCGGCGGTTCCAGACTGTACACCAGCGCCGCTTACAACGAAGAGATGATCGACGACGCGCTGTCCCGCTTCGATCGCATCTTCTCCAAGTGCATCCAGATCGGCGAATAAGTTTCACACATCCGGGGCAGGTTTTCCCTGCCCTTTCGCTTTTTGAGAAAGGACGAACCTATGGATATTTTAACCGCGAAAGAGATCGTCATCCGCGCAGGAAAACAGCTGCTCGCCACCGGCCTGATCGCCAGAACCTGGGGCAACGTAAGCTGCCGCATTGACAACAAAAGCTTTGTCATCACGCCGAGCGGCAAAGCCTATGACTCCCTGACACCGGACGATATCGTGCTGGTCAACATGGAAGACCTCTCCTACGACGGCAATGTCAAGCCCTCGAGCGAAAAAGGCATCCACGCGCAGTGCTATCTGCTGCGCCCGGAGTGCAACTTTGTCATCCACACGCACCAGAAAAACGCGTCCGTCGTCAGCGTGCTCGGCTACGACATCAACAACATTTCCGGCGAAAGCCGCGACATCATCGGCGACAACGTGCCGCTGGCCGCCTACGGGCTTTCCGGCACAGGCAAGCTGCGCAAGGCCGTTGTCAACGCGCTCAAACGCTCCGATTCCAAAGCCGTCATCATGCGCCATCACGGCGCCGTGTGCCTCGGCAAAGACTATGACGAAGCGTTTGCCATCACGGCAGAGCTGGAAAAAGTCTGTGAGCGCTTTGTGTTCGAACGCTATCAGGAGCTGACCAACAAGGCCGCCGAAGGGTTCCAGGACATTCGCGATTATGTTGCCGAGCTGAAAGCCCGCGCAGCGCTGCCCGCACCGCAGATCGAAGCGCTTGACAGTGAACGCGCCGGCAATGTTGTCATTTTCCGCGACAAGGAAGGCAACGAAAAGGCCACACTCGGTCTTGCCAAAGAGAACATGATCCTCGGCGAATGGAGCAGCGAGCTGGATATGCACTGCGCGATCTATAAGCGCCGCGCCGATGTGCGCAGCATCATTCAGTCGAACGACGCGGATATCGTGACAGCTTCCAAGATCACGAAGATCCTGCGCCCGATGCTCGATGACTTTGCACAGATCGCAGGCACGACGATCAAGACCGTCGCCTTTGACCCGCATTACACCGCAAAGACCGCCCCTGCCGTTGCAAAGGCGCTCGGCAAGCACAAGACCGCCGCGCTGCTCAAGGACAACGGCGCTGTGTGCGTCGGCCCGAACCGCGGCGAAGCGGAAGCGAGCGAAATGGTCACGGCAAAGAACGCGAAAGCCTTTGTGGCCTCCCGTCTGTTCAAAAAGGCAAAGTATGTCGGCAGAGTCGATGCTTTGCTGGAAAACGTGGTGTACAGACTGAAG
Source organism: Oscillospiraceae bacterium (assembly GCA_902792985.1). Taxonomy (GTDB): domain Bacteria; phylum Bacillota; class Clostridia; order Oscillospirales; family Acutalibacteraceae; genus UBA6857. The sequence goes on along the minus strand of CADBBT010000031.1, from coordinate 15,235 downwards.
TATTCCAAGCAGAAATAAGCAAAAGAAAAGGAACGACCTCGCAGCGATGCGGGGTCGTTGTTATTTGAAATATTGTTCGGTCTTATCTCCCGAACAGCTTTGCGAACAGATTGCGGAACCATTCGATAATCTGCCGGAAGAAGGAGAAGTTGAGCTGACCGCCGTCCTGCGTTTCGGACACAGGGTCCTCCTCGTCCACTGCGGGCGGCAGCGTTTCGGGGTCGATCGACACGGTTTCATCATAGAGCGGCAGACCGAAACCTGCGATGTCCGCGTCGCTGCGGCTGCGGGTAACACGCTGCACGCTGTCGCCCCAGTTGCCGTCGATCGAAACGATCTCGCTGTCCGTTACGCTTTCCACAAGACCGACATGGCCGTGCGCCAAAAAGATCAGATCGCCCGGCTGCGGTTCATAGTCGCTCTCCATCCAGCGGCCCATGTCTTTATACTGCTTGGAGCCGGAGGTGGGATAGGTGTCGTCGATACACAGGGCAAAGCGCGGAAACACTTCATCGGAAAGCCCGGTCTGATGGGCGCACCAGCAGACAAAAATGGCACACCATGCCGCCGGGTTCATGCCGTACCATTTGCCGTATTTGGTATAGTTGCGGCTGCCGCTGTTGGCGGTCTTGCTGTTGAGCTGCGTATTGTTTGCCTTTTCGTGATAACCGAGCTCCCGCGCTGCGACCAGCAGGATCGCTTCGCGCTGCGAGATGGCGTGCGCCGTTCCGAAGAGCGGCAAAAACGCGCAAAGCAAAAGCAGCACCAGCGCCGTGCACAGTGTTTTTTTCAGGGTTCGTTTCATTGAGGTCGCCTCCTCTTTGTGTTTTTCTATGTTTAACTTTACTCCATCCGGCGCGAAAAATCAAGTCCAAACAAAGAAAAACGTCCCCGCGTTTTACGGGGACGCTTCGGTTTGTTCTTTATCTTCCGAAAAGCTTTGCAAAGAGATTGCGGAACCACTGGATGATGCGCTGGAAAAAGTTGAGCTTGGGCGCGGGTTTTTCAACAGACGGCTTTTCAACAGACGGGTCACTTGCAGGATGATCCGTCGTCGGGTCTTCCGATGCATTTGCACTGATTCCGGCCGTGTTCACCAACGTAAATCTGCTGAAAGATGATACATAAAAGACCGCCTGATTTTCAATCACAACAAAATTGACCTCTTCCGTTGTATTGTCGTCTTTTGTGTGAAGCACCTGAACATCGTTTTCGCTCCATGTTTGCGGAATCGGCAAACAAATCTCCACTGCTTCCTCGGGCTGCACCTTGTTTCCGGCATTATCCAATGGTGAAATCTCATATGCAACCATATTTTCCTTTTCCGCGTTGATTTTATCGACATGGATGGAAACCGGCGTACTGAACGCTTCGTTGTTATAGGTCGCCTTCACACCGGTCGCACTGTGGGTTTTGGTTATGAAACCGTCCAAAAGGGTATAGGGCGCGTTATAGAATTTGCACAGCTTTTGCTGAGAGGATCCTTTTTTGCAGAAAAGCCGTGTCGGCGCGTAAAACCATTTCCGATTTGCATCCTTATACGCTTGACATGCTTCCCACGAAGTAAAGCTGGTTCCCCAATCCTCATTAAAATCCATCGCTTTTAAGAAGCTTTTGCATTCATCATACGTTGTGAAGCTGGTTCCCCAAGTTTCATTAAAGTTATTAACGTATTCTCTTTCACCCTCTTCATCAACAAACTCATAAAACGTTTCATAACTCGTTTCTTCTTCACCAAAAAAATAACTGTCCGTGATTTTTTCTCCGTTTACGGCGGTATAGTAAGTATCAAATGTTACGACCATTACTTTCGATGATCTGTTTACGATTTCATCCGGAAAAGAAAATGATGCAAAGAATTTTTCCTTTTTGCCTTGTTTCACGCCTTGGGGAGATAGCGTAAAAAGGATCAGTTCTTCTTCTTGAACAGTTCTGGTACGAACGACTGCACCCTCGGAATTTTTCTCAATCACTTCGACCTTATCCAAGCTTTCATCAAGCACGACTTTTTTGACGGAGGGAAGTCTAAGATCATTCATCAACATGATTCCTTCCTTAACCATGATCTTTTGATTCCCTTTGTCCTTGCTGATTGTCAAGATTCCTTTTGCAGCATCGTAGGCATAACTGACAGAAGCTGTTTTATATGTTTGATCGGTGGTTGTTTCCGCCGATGCCACTATGACGGACAGCGCCAGCATCAAAACGGAAAGAAGAACAGAGAGAATTCTTTTGGTTTTTGTCATTTGGTTTTCCTCCTTTTGGAAATAGAATGGTTTTCATGCAAAATAAACTTGACGGTTTTGCAACGATTTCACTCTATCACATTCTCCCCAAAAAAGCAACCCCTTCCACGCAAAAAACGCCCCTGCATTTTGCAGGGACGCCCTTTTGTTTGATGGCTCAATCATCCAGCGCAACATACGCGCTGCCGCCGCCGTGGGGAATGCTGCTTGTGGAAAAGCCATAGCCCGCAAAGGGGTCGTCTGCGTTGCCCTCCAGCTTGATGTCAATATAGACGGTCTTAAACAGCTTTTTGTTTTCGTCCTTCAGCTTGACCTTGCAAACGCCTTTATCGTTGAACAGGTCGGTGATGTCATAGCTTCGGTCGCGGAAATACAGCATCATTCTTCCGTTATCTTCTCTGACCAGATCCAGTTCGTTTCCTTCCAGCACTTCTTCCGGCGTCAGCGGACGCTCTTTTCCGCCCGGCTCCATTGCCACTCCGCCGCCGCCGAAGGTTGCAGCCGTTTCGCCGTTTTCGTCTTTGATCGCAAATTCGTATTCGCCGTTTTCGCCGATCTCTGTCACTTCCACCGTCGCCTCTTTGCCGCGGAACCAGGTTTTCAGTGTGGTTTGAATGCCGCCGAGGTCGGTCGCGTAGGCGCTCACCGCAAGAACGGCAAAAATCAGAATGGCTGCACAAAGGGCAAGCACGCGTTTATGGCTGAATGTTTTCTTTTGATTGTTCATCATCGGGTCCTCCAATTCCAATTCCCGTGTCGGTTGGAGCACCGAAAACGCCGCCTTGTATTTTTCATGATTCGTCATCGTTCCAGTCCTCCTTGAGTGTTTCTTTCAGCAAGGCTCTGCCGCGGTTCAAGCGCACCTTGACGTTGCTTTGGGTCAGATGCAAAATGTCTGCGATCTCAGCTACGGTGTAATCCTCATAATAAAACAGATGGATCACACTGCGGTAGTTTGCAGGCAGCGCCATCACAGCTTCAAAAAGGCTGCTGCTCTCCTGTGATTCAAACGGCAGCGTTTCCATATAGTCCTCCAGCGGAACCTCGTTTTTTCGCCGTCCGCTGCGCCAAACATCCTTTGCGCCGTTGATCGCCACGCGCAGCAGCCACGCTTTGATGTGCTGCTCGCTTTCAAATTGTTTATTTGCTCTGTGATACCGCAGGAACGTTTCCTGTGTCACATCTTCCGCGTCCTCGGCGTTTCTGCAAACGCTGAACGCCGCCGCGTAGATGTTCTGCTTATAGGTTTCAAAGAGCTGATGCGTGTCAAGTCTCATAGCGTTTCCTCGCTGTTCTTTTCAAAGGCCTTTCACCAACCATACGTTTGACAGACCCGTAAGGTTACAGTTTTTGAAAAAAATTTTCGTTTTCGGTTTTCAAAAGCTGAAAGCTATGCTATAATACCATAAAAGAAGCGAGGAGGCAACCCTATGCAATTTCAATATCAGACCCGCGGCACCTGTGCGCGCGGCATCACCTTTGAGATCGAAAACGGAAAAGTGCATAACGTCCGCTTTGACGGCGGCTGCAGCGGCAACACCCAGGGCGTTGCACGGCTCGTTGAGGGGCTTTCGGTCGAAGAAGTTCAGGAAAAGCTCGCCGGCATCCGCTGCGGATTCAAAAGCACATCCTGCCCCGATCAGCTTGCAAAAGCGGTCGCCGCGGCGGCAAAACAGCTTTCCGAAGGCTAATTCTTGCCGCCTTTCGATTTTTTTCGAAGAAAAGGCTTGTATTTTCTTAATAATTTGTTATAATGGAGTTGTCCCCGTCCCGTGAGCGACGGGGATCAAAGATAGAGGCGCAAAGTGCATCAGTAGCAAAGAGCCGGCCGCTCAAACGGCAAGGCAGCCGCCGCGGCTTTTTTGTGAAAGGGTTCTTTGCCGAAGCAACCGCCGTTTGAGCGGCGGAAGCTGGGCAGCGTGAAAAAATCACGCTGACTGTCGCATCTGCGGAGAGCTATCACAACTCAACTCCTGTTTGCACGTTTGTGAGCGCTCTCGCGTCTCACAAATTTTTATTTTGGAGGAAACTCAAATGAAATCCAACCGCAAAAAAAGCAGATGGCTTTTGGCGCTCGTGCTCGTTTTCGTTCTGGTCGTCTCCTTTGTGGGCTTCTCCTACGCGGAAAACGACAGCGCAGCACTGGAAGCTGCAGAAGCAGCCGCCGCAGAGCTGGCCGCGCAATCCGGTGAAGTTGTGGAGGACGCGGTACTGTACGCCGCTGCCGCAACAGCCGGCGACGTGTTCACCCTCGGGGAGGGCGAGGACGCTGTGGACTACGATTTGACCGACGCGGATTCCGCGCAGGAATACGTGGACGGTTACGCGGACAACCTGGAGGCTGACCCCGCGTTCGAAAGCCACATCGCCACCGCGATCGCCAAGGTGCGCGAAACCAACAAACGCTACGCGACGATCCTTTCGCTCCTGCCGCCGATCATCGCCATCGTGCTCGCGCTGATCACCAAGGAAGTCTACTCCTCGCTGATTCTCGGCATCATCGCCGGCGGCATCATTTACGCAGGCCTCAACTTTGAAGGCATCATGAACCATGTGGTACAGGACGGCTTCATCGCCAATGTTGCCGATTCCTACAACATCGGCATCATCATCTTCCTTGTCATTCTCGGCGCTCTGGTCGCCATGATGAACAAGGCGGGCGGCTCCGCCGCGTTTGGCCGTTGGGCAGTCAAGCACATCAAATCCCGCGTTGGTGCACAAATTGCCACTATCCTGCTTGGCGTGCTGATCTTCATCGACGACTATTTCAACTGCCTGACCGTCGGTTCCGTGATGCGTCCTGTGACCGACAGCCACAACGTCTCGCGCGCAAAGCTCGCCTACCTCATCGACGCAACAGCCGCTCCCGTTTGCATCATTGCGCCGATTTCTTCTTGGGCTGCTGCAGTTGCCGGCTTTGCCCGTGGTGCAGGCGCCGAAAGCGGCATGAGCCTGTTTATCAACGCCATTCCCTTTAACTTCTATGCCCTTTTGACCATTGTGATGATGCTCTTCCTCGCCTTCTCCAAGTTCGATTACGGCCCGATGAAGAAGCATGAGCGCAACGCCGTGGAAGCCGGCGATCTGTTCACCAGCGGCACAAAGCAGGCTGTTGCCGAAATGGAGGTCAACGAAAAGGGCCGTGTGATCGACCTGATCCTTCCGGTCGTCGTCCTCATCATCTCCTGCGTGATCGGCATGATCTACTCCGGCGGATTCTTTGACGGCGAAAGCTTTATCGACGCGTTCTCCAACTCCGACGCCTCGGTTGGCCTTGCCCTTGGCGCGGCGTTCACCTTTGTGATCACCGTCATCTACTTCATCTGCCGCCGCGTGCTGAAGTTCAAGGACATCATGGAATCGCTGCCGGAAGGCTTCAAAGCTATGGTGCCTGCGATCCTCATCCTTGCCTGCGCATGGACGCTGAAAGCGATGACCGACTCGCTCGGCGCAAAAATCTTCATCTCCCAGCTCATCGAAGGCTCCGCAGGCGCATTTGAAAAGTTCCTGCCCGCCATCATCTTCCTGATCGCCGTCGGCCTGTCCTTCGCAACCGGCACCTCCTGGGGCACCTTCGGCATCCTCATTCCGATCGTGCTGTCCGTGTTCAAGGCCGGCGACCCGATCACCATTGTTGCAATTTCCGCCTGCATGGCCGGCGCCGTCTGCGGCGACCACTGCTCCCCGATTTCCGACACGACCATCATGGCGTCCGCCGGTGCGCAGTGTGACCACATCAACCACGTTTCCACCCAGCTTCCCTACGCGCTGACCGTGGCCGGCGTTTCCGCCGTGGCCTACATCATCGCAGGCTTCGTCTCCAACTGGGTCATCGTGCTGCCGATCGCCATCGTGCTGATGATCGCAACGCTGTTCGTGGTTAAGGCATTGACGGCGAAGAAGGCATGATTCGCTGCCGCGAATCGTGCGAGCTGTTAGCTATTAGTCGATAGTCGATAGTCGATAGTCGTTAGTCGTTAGCGATTAGCTGTTAGCAATTAGAAAAAGCCTTCCCCGTGCGCGGGGAAGGGGGACCGCGGACGCAGTCCGTGGTGGATGAGGCCCCCGCCGTGGATGTTTCCGCGGCGGGGGTTACTGTTTGAATGTGTAATTATCTGCCGAACAGACGCGCAAAGAGGTCACGGAACCATTGAATGATGCGCTGGAAGAAGTTGAGCGACGGCTTTGTATCTTCCTTGGAGGGCTGGGTTACGGGGTCGGGTGCCGGTGTTTCGGGGTCAGGTTCGTCTGACTGCTCACCCGCGCTGACGCCGGCAGTGTTCACCAACGAGAACACACTGCAGGATGAAGTATAGAACAAAGCGTTATTGTCGTTCACAACGAATTCCAGATTTTCGCTTGTTCCGTCATCTTTATCATGACGCACCTGAATGTCGCTTGCATTCCATCCAGCAGGAATCGGCAAACTGATTTCAATGGCTTTGTTCGGTTCAACTTTGTTTCCGTTTTCATCTGTTGGAACAATACTGAAAGAAACTTCATTCGCCTTGTTGCTTTTGACTTTGCGAATGCCGATCGAAACCGCTGCTGTGCCAAATGTGCCATTGTTAAAGGTTGTTTTCACGCCGGTCGAAGGGTCTGTTTTGCTGGTTGAGTCATCTAAAAGGATATATTCTTTTCCGCCATAGTCATCACACCAAGCCTGCTGTTCAGAACCTTTTTTGCAATAAATCATCATGTTGGGATAGAAAACTACCATGTCTGAAACAAAGCTTTTGCATTCAGCCGCAGTATGAAAACTTGTATGTAAATAATTGTTGAATTTTTCAACAGCAATCCTCTCTGTCTCATTCTTAATCCATTGTTCGCGCTCAGCACCAGTCAGTGAACCATCTTCCTCGGCGGCGTGTAATGCATCTAAATAGCCTTCCTCTTCGAAAGTTGAGTAATCCCATGCTATCTTTCGCCCATCATTTGTACAATAATAGTATGCTGGAACAACAGATGAACGCATCGACTTATTTATCAGAATTTGCGGGTATTGATAACCTGTAATACAATTCGTGTTTTTATCAACAATCAAATCAATGTCATAATACTGTTCTACCTGAATTGATCTCGGCTCATTCGTAGAGTAATCATAGGCGAAACCTGTGATATCGTCACAATCTTCCTCGAATATCAATGTGTGAATGCTAGTAAGTCCAAAGCTCCCTGCTTCCAAATAACCTACCAAAGCACATTCAGAGCATTCTAACTGTTGGTCTCCTGTGTTCTTGCTAAGTGTTAAAGTACCAGTGTTTTCGTCATACGAGTAACTCAATGTATATTCGAATGGCATTTCGCCCCAAGCAGTCACCGCCAACAGCGCAATCATTATAACTGCCAAGAAAACAGAAAAGCTCCTTTTTAAATGTTTCATCTTTTTTACCTCCAAAATAAAAGTGTGTGCAAACCGAAGCCTGCACACATGAAAACGCAGACTATGATTTGCTACCACACAAAACCATTATCCCGAAAACCAAGAAGTCCCAAGAAGTCCGCATTTTCAAACGGAATTGAAAAAGGGATTCCTCGGTTGCGGGGAGTCATTCGGTTTCGTGTGGTATTTTTACTTTACCATATCCTGCCCCAAAAAGCAAGCCTTTGGGCAAAAAAAACGGGCAACAAATCGCCCGCCATGACAACGACCCCGCCGCAGAATCACATCCACGGCGGGGTTCAATTCTCTTCTAACGACTAACGACTATCGACTATCGACTAACAGCTGACAGCTAACCGCTAACAGCTAACAGCTCCAATCACCCATGCGTCCAAAAACCGCATTTGCGCCGGCGTGTGAAACCAGTGCTCCCCCTGCGGCATCACAGTCAGGTGCGCGCCATGTGCTTTGGCAAAGGCCGTGATCGTCTGCAGGGAAGTCATCGTGTCGTTTTCGCCGAACAGGATTTCCGTCGGCACACTCCAGTGCACAGGATGCGCACGGACATAGCAGAGGTATTCCCACGAAAGCGGCTCCCCAAAGGCGGTTGCGATCTCCCCTGCCGCCTGTAATTGCGGTTCTGTCACCTGCGAGGCGTGCATCATCGATAAAATGAGCTGTTCCATATCAACCACCGGCGAAATGAAATACGCTTTTGTGAGCCAATCCTCAATATCGGCGTGCATACAGAAGAAAGCGCCGATGCTGTTGGCGATCAGCGTAATCTCCCCATACACCTCCTGCAGGCGCTGCACCGCTGCATGGATCTCGCGTCCCGTCTCCCACGGCGTAAAGGTGCGATATTCCAGCCCCTGCACCGTGCAATCGGGAAACAGCGGCGCGTAGTGTGCGCTTTCCGCCGCACTGCCGCCTTTTCCGTGTACATATAAAACCAGGCGCTTCATTTGATCGTCCCCTTTTCTATACAGTACCCCGCCGCAGAATCACATCCACGGCGGGGTTCAATTCTCTTCTAACGACTAACAGCTAACGACTAACGACTAACAGCTAACAGCTAACAGCCGTCATCCCTGCGTCCACTGCAGGAGCTGTTCCGCAAGGGCGGAATACTGCTTTTCGTCCACAACCTCCACGTCGCTGTAGCACTTCATGCCGGTGCCGGAGGGCAGGAGCTTACCGATGATGACGTTTTCCTTGAGGCCCAGCAGCGGATCGACCTTGCCCTTGATGGCGGCGTCGGTCAGCACGCGGGTCGTCTCCTGGAAGGAGGCGGCGGACAGGAAGGAATCGGTCGCAAGGGAAGCCTTGGTGATACCCATGAGGATCGGCGAGCAGACCGCTTCGCGCAGCTCGGTCTCGCCGGCTTCGATGCGGCGGCGGATCTCTTCGTTCGCGGTGCGGAAATCCTGCTTGTCGACCACAGACCACTCAAGGAAGTCGGTGTCGCCCGGATCTTCGATCTTGACCTTGCGCATCATCTGGCGCGCAATGACTTCGATGTGCTTGTCGTTGATGTCAACGCCCTGGGTACGGTACGTCATCTGCACCTGAGAGATCAGGTGGTCATGCACCGCGTTGACGCCCATGACGTTCAGGATGTCGCGCAGATCCTGCGAACCTTCGGTCAGCGTTTCGCCTTTTTTGACGAACTGGCCTTCGGAAACACGCGGTCTTGCGCCGAAGGTGAGGAAGTATTCGCGGCGGTCGCCTGTATCGGGATTCGTCACGATGATGTGCGGGTTCTTCTTGATCGTTTCAAACGACACTTCGCCGTCGATCTCGGAGATCATGGCGAGCGTCTTGGGCTTGCGCGCTTCAAAGAGTTCTTCCACGCGCGGCAGACCTTGCGTGATATCGGAACCGGAAGCGACGCCGCCGGTGTGGAACGTACGCATGGTGAGCTGGGTACCGGGTTCACCGATGGACTGCGCGGCGATGATGCCGACCGCTTCACCGATGGTGACCGGCACGCCCGTTGCAAGGTTCGAACCGTAGCACTTGATGCAGGCGCCGTGGTTGGAGTTGCAGGTGAGCAGCGAACGGATGACCGTGTGGCGCAGCGGCTCTGCGTCCTCGCGGCTCATGCCGCCTTCCACAGCGGCTTCATAGCGCGCGTTCAGGTAATCGTTGACCTTGTTCGCGTCGGCCTCGGAGAGCATATGGTCGTTGTCCATGATGACCTCGCCCGTTGCGTCGTCCACGATGGAATGCAGCAGATAACGGCCGCGCAGACGCTCCGTGAGCGGTTCCAGAACACGGTTGCCGTCCATGATGTCGTAAACCTCAAGGCGGTCAGATAACCCGAGTCGGCGGTACGAAGCGCGGTATCGGCCAAGCCTTTACGCGCACCGCGCGAGGAGATGAAGTATTCCTGTACGTTCAGACCTTCGCGGTAGTTCGCACGGATGGGCACCTCAATCGTTTTACCGGCGGTGTTGGCGATCAGGCCGCGCATGCCGGCGAGCTGACGCAGCTGGCTTTCGGAACCACGGGCGCCGGAGTCAAGCATCATATAGATCGGGTTGAATTTATCGAAGTTGCCGGTCAGCGCGTTCGCCACACGGGTGGTGCAGACGTCCCACGCCTTGATGACCTGGCGGGAGCGGTCGGTGTTGGAAAGCAGACCGCGGTTATATTTGCGGTTGATCTCGTCAACGATCTCTTCCGTCTCGGCAAGGATCTCCTTCTTCTCCGCGGGGATCGTGGCGTCGCAGACCGCGACGGTGATACCGCTCTTTGTGGAATAACGGTAGCCCTGGTTCTTGATATCGTCAAGCACCTTGGCGGTGACAGACGTGCCGTGGATGCGGATGCACTTGTCAATGATCTTGCCGAGCATCTTTTTGTTGACCAGTCCCTCGACCTCCAGACGGAAGGCGTTTTCGGGATCGGTGCGGTCAACAAAGCCGAGATCCTGCGGGATGGGCGTGTTGAAGATCACCTTACCGAGCGTGGTCTCAATGATCTTCGATTTCTGAACGCCGTCGATCTCCTTGGTCATGCGGATCTTGATCTTCGCGTGCAGGTCGATGACGCCCTCATCATAGGCCATCTGCGCTTCCGCAACGTCGCAGAACGCTTTGCCTTCGCCCTTTGCGCCGGGCTTTTCAAGGGTCAGGTAATAGGAACCCAGCACCATGTCCTGCGTCGGCACCGTAACGGGTTTTCCGTCGGACGGCTTGAGCAGGTTGCCGGAGGAGAGCATCAGGAAACGGGCTTCCGCCTGCGCTTCCGCGCTCAGCGGCACATGCACCGCCATCTGGTCGCCGTCGAAGTCGGCGTTGAACGCGGTACAGACCAGCGGATGCAGCTTGATCGCTTTGCCTTCCACAAGCACCGGCTCAAACGCCTGGATGCCCAGTCTGTGCAGCGTCGGCGCACGGTTGAGCATGACCGGATGATCCTTGATCACGATCTCGAGCGCGTCCCAAACGCATTTTTCCTGGCGGTCCACGGTCTTTCTTGCGGTTTTGATATGGGTCGCAACACCGGTTTCCACCAGACGCTTCATCACAAAGGGCTTGAACAGTTCAAGTGCCATTTCCTTCGGCAGACCGCACTGATAGATCTTCAGTTCGGGGCCGACAACGATCACGGAACGACCGGAGTAGTCCACGCGTTTACCGAGCAGGTTCTGACGGAAACGGCCCTGCTTGCCCTTGAGCATATCGGACAGGGATTTCAGCGGGCGGTTGTTCGGACCGGTGACCGGACGGCCGCGGCGGCCGTTGTCGATCAGCGCGTCCACCGCTTCCTGCAGCATGCGCTTTTCGTTGCGGATGATGATGTTCGGCGCACCGAGCTCCATCAGCTTTTTCAGGCGGTTGTTGCGGTTGATCACGCGGCGGTACAGATCGTTCAGATCGCTTGTTGCAAAGCGGCCGCCGTCGAGCTGCACCATCGGACGCAGATCGGGCGGGATCACCGGCACCACGTCAAGGATCATCCATTCCGGGCGGTTGCCGGAGTTTTTGAACGCCTCAACGACCTCCAGGCGCTTGAGCAAACGGGTCTTTTTCTGGCCGTTGGCGCCGTCAAGCTGTTCGCGCAGCTCGGCGTCCAGCGCGTCGATGTCAATGTCCGCGAGCAATTCTTTGATCGCTTCCGCGCCCATGCCGACACGGAACTGCTCGTCGTCATAGTAGTATTCTTTGATATCCTCATGCTGTTTTTCGCTGAGGGTCTGGCCTTTTTTCACATTCGGCACCGTGCCGGGATCGATGACCACATATGCCGCAAAATACAGCACACGCTCCAGATCGCGCGGCGACATATCGAGCATCAGACCGATGCGGGACGGGATGCCTTTGAAATACCAGATGTGCGAGACCGGCGTTGCCAGCTCGATGTGGCCCATGCGCTCACGGCGCACCTTGGCTTTGGTGATCTCAACGCCGCAGCGTTCGCAGACCTTGCCTTTATGACGGATGCGCTTATAGCGTCCGCAGTGGCACTCCCAGTCCTTGAGCGGTCCGAAGATGCGTTCGCAAAACAGTCCTTCCGGTTCCGGCTTGAGTGTGCGGTAGTTGATCGTTTCGGGCTTTGTGACCTCGCCGTGTGACCATTCTCTGATCTGATCCGGAGAAGCAAGACCGATTCTGATTGATTCAAATGTCATATTATTCGTATCCATAATATCCTGGTCCTTTCCTCTCTGTATCATTCATCAGTATCCGGCACAAAACCGGCGCCGTAACCTGCGTCGTTGATGGTCGGATTGATCTCGTTGAAGAACTCGTTCAGATCGAAGTCGTCGTCATCCTCGTCTTCGTCCTCTTCGTCGTCCTCGTCCTCATCGTCAAAATCGTCGAAGTCATCGTCCTCGTCGTCTTTGTCGTCGTCGGGCAGCAAATCGTCGTCATCGGCGGCAGCAACGCCGTCTTCGCCGTCTTCGTTAAAGGCGGCATGGTTGGCCTGATACTTCTGCAGGGGCACACCGTCGTCGCCGTCGATGTTCTGCTTGAGGTCGATCTCATTGCCTTCGCTGTCGAGCACTTTGATGTCAAGCGACAGGGACTGCAGCTCTTTGATGAGCACCTTGAAGGATTCGGGCACGCCGGCCTTCGGCACGTTTTCGCCGTTGACGATCGCTTCGTAGGTCTTCACACGGCCGACCACGTCGTCGGACTTGACTGTCAGGATCTCCTGCAGGGTGTAGGCAGCGCCGTAAGCTTCCAGCGCCCAAACTTCCATTTCGCCGAAACGCTGGCCGCCGAACTGGGCTTTACCGCCGAGCGGCTGCTGCGTGACAAGGGAGTACGGACCGGTGGAACGCGCATGCATCTTATCGTCGACCAGATGGTGCAGCTTGAGGAAGTACATCACGCCGACGGTGACTTCGTTGTCAAATTTTTCGCCGGTGCGGCCGTCTGTCAAAACGGATTTGCCGGTTTCGCTCATGCCGGCAAGCTTGAGCGCTTCGCGGATGTCCGCCTCATGCGCGCCGTCAAAGACGGGCGTCATGATCTTCCAGCCCAGCGTGCGGCAGGCAAAGCCGAGGTGGACCTCAAGCACCTGACCGATGTTCATTCGGGACGGAACGCCCAGGGGGTTCAGCACGATATCCAGCGGTGTGCCGTCTTCCATGAAGGGCATGTCCTCCTGCGGCAGAATGCGCGAGACAACGCCCTTGTTGCCGTGGCGACCCGCCATCTTATCGCCGACCTGCAGCTTACGCTTCTGGGCGATGTAGCAGCGCACGACCTTGTTGACGCCGGGGTTCATCTCGTCGCTGTTTTCGCGGGTGAACTCTTCCACCTTCACAACGATACCGTATTCGCCGTGCGGCACACGCAGCGAGGTGTCGCGCACTTCGCGCGCCTTTTCGCCGAAGATGGCGCGCAGCAGGCGCTCTTCCGCTGTCAGTTCGGTTTCGCCCTTCGGGGTGACCTTACCGACCAGAATGTCGCCGGAATGCACTTCCGCACCGACGCGGATGATGCCGCGGTCGTCCAGATCCTTCAGCGCGTCGCCGACGTTCGGGATGTCGTTGGTGATCTCTTCGGGGCCGAGCTTGGTGTCGCGGGCCTCGAGTTCGTATTTTTCGATATGGATGGAGGTGTAAACGTCGTCGCGCACCAGCTTTTCGTTGATGAGCACAGCGTCCTCGTAGTTGTAGCCTTCCCAGGTCATGAAGCCGATCAGCGCGTTTTTGCCAAGGCTCATTTCGCCCTTGTCGGTCGCGGGACCGTCAGCGATGACCTGATCCTTTTCGATCTCGTCGCCCACGTCGACCACGGGACGCTGGTTGATGCAGGTGCCCTGGTTGGAGCGCATGAACTTGATCAGATGATAGGATTCGATGTGGTTGCCTTCCTCAAGGATGTCGATGCGGTCTGCACTGACATAGACGACCTTACCGGCCTCTTTTGCCAGCACGCAGACACCGGAGTCTGTGGCAGCCTTGTATTCCATGCCGGTGCCGACGAGCGGCGCGTCGCAGGTGAGCAGAGGCACAGCCTGCCGCTGCATGTTTGAACCCATGAGCGCACGGTTCGCGTCGTCGTTTTCAAGGAACGGAATGAGCGCCGTTGCAACAGAGACGACCATCTTCGGGGAAACGTCCATGTAGTCTGCGCGGGAGGGGTCGATTTCAAGGAACTCGTCGCGGTGGCGGGCGTTGACTTTTTTGCGGACGAAGCGGCCGTTTTCATCCAACGGTTCATTCGCCTGCGCAACGATGTATTCGTCCTCCACGTCGGCGGTCATATATTCATAGGTGTTGAGCACCACGCCGGTCTCTTTGTCGACCGGACGGAACGGCGCTTCGATGAAGCCGTATTCATTGATACGGGCGAAGGTCGCAAGATAGGAGATCAGACCGATGTTCGGACCTTCCGGCGTCTCGATCGGGCACATGCGGCCGTAGTGCGAGTAGTGAACGTCACGCACGTCGAAACCTGCACGGTCACGCGACAGACCGCCGGGGCCGAGGGCGGACAGACGGCGCTTATGCGTCAGCTCTGCCAGCGGGTTGTTCTGATCCATGAACTGTGAAAGCGGAGAGGAACCGAAGAACTCACGCACAGCGGCGATCACGGGGCGGGTATTGATGAGCGCTTGCGGCGTCACCTTTTCCGGCTCCTGCGCCTGCAGGGTCATGCGTTCTTTGACCACGCGCTCCATCCGGGCAAAGCCCACACGGAACTGGTTTTGCAGCAGCTCGCCGACAGAGCGGATGCGGCGGTTGCCCAAGTGGTCGATATCGTCGGCAGAGCCGACGCCGTTTGCAAGGCAGTTGAGGTAGTTGATGGAAGCGAAAATGTCGTCGATGATGATGTGCTTGGGAACGAGCTCGTCGTTCTTGCTCTGCAAAAACGCAAGGGCCTCTTCCTTTTCCATGCCGTTCACTTCATCGAGCAGGCCCATGAGGACGTTGTAGCTGACATGCTCGTTGATGCCGACCTCGCGCAGCTCTTCCTCGGTGAATTGCGGCAGATACCCGCGCAGATCGACCATCTGGTTGGAGATGACCTTTACGGGCGCCTCCACGCCTTCCACATGAACATAGGCGACCTTGACGCCGGCCTGCTGGATCTCGTAGGCCTTTTGCTTCGTGATCAGTTCGCCCTCTTCGGCAAGGATC
>CADBBT010000030.1 GCA_902792985.1 Oscillospiraceae bacterium | reverse complement strand
GCGACTGGAACGACGGCCTCGACCGCTGCGCCCTCGCACTCACGCGCATGCTCGATTCGCCGTTCCTCGGCGGCAACGATGCCATGAAACGCGCCGACGCCGCGATCGTCACGCTGACCGGCGGACCCGACCTGGAGCTGGGCGAACTGAAACGCACCCTCGAGCTCGCGGCGGGCGTCCTGCCGAAGAACGTCGAGCTCCTCTCCGGCGCGAACGTCTGCGACGAGGCCGCCGGCTCCGTCCAGATGACCGCCGTCATCTTCCAGTACGCGCCCGACTCCAAGCCCGAGCCCCTGCCCCGGCGCACCCCAGCGCCCGCTCCCGCCCCCGCGCCCGTCGGCTCCGACGAGCTCCCGCTGCCCTTCTCCGCCGCGTCGAACAACGTCGAGGAGGTCGAGCTCGGCCTGCAAAGCTACGACAAGGGCGTCTTCGAAAAACTGCCCGCCGTGCGATTCCAAAAATGCATCAAAAGCGGCAAGGTCGGACTCTATTCGAAACGTATACATACAAAGGACTCCCTTTTCATATTACTTTTGCTCTGCCAGCCAGTCAAAGATGACCTTCTTTTCCGAAAACGGCAGCTTTTCGCCGCGCACCTTCATGAATTCCTCATGCCCCTTGCCGGCAAACAGCAGAATGTCGCCCGGTTCAGCGATCGAAAGCGCATAGCGGATCGCTTCGGCGCGGTCGGGAATGTCCACATGCTTACCGCCGGCCTCTTCCACAGACGCGGCGATCTCCCTGATGATGGCGGCAGGCTCCTCAAAATCGGGATCGTCGCTCGTAAGGATGGAAAGATCGCACATTGCGCCGGAAACAAGCCCCAGTTCACGGCGGCGGATCTGCGTGCGCGAACCGACGGAGCCATACAGAGCGATGATGCGGTTGTGATCATAGGCGGCAAGTGTTTCCAACATACTTTGCAGGCTCACACCATTGTGCGCGTAGTCGATGATGATGCTGAAATCCGTATCGATCGGTACGACCTCGCCGCGCCCCTTGACAAATACAGAGCGCAAGCCCTCCTTCATCTGCGACACCGTCACACCGTAGTGCTCGGCAACTGCGATGGCGGCAAGGGCATTGAGCGCGTTGACCGCCCCGGGCAAAGAGACAAAATAGGTCTCCTCTCCTGCGCCGGACACGGCGGTAAACTCCACGCCGAGCAGACGGTCGCGTCTGATCTGCTGCACGTCAAGCAGACGGTACGCCGCCGTTTCCCGTGCGCCGTAGGAGAGCACCGGGCAGGTACATTCTGCCGCGATCTCCTCGCCGAAGGGATCGTCGGTATGCACAACGGCAAGCGCGCACTGACGGAAGAGCTGCTTTTTCCAGTTTGCGTATTCCTCCATCGAAGCATGCTCGTTCGTGCCGATATGGTCGGGATACAGGTTTGTGAACACGGCAACGGCAAAGCGCATGCCGTCCACACGGTGGAATTTCAGACCGAGCGATGAAACCTCGATCGCTGCGGCTTTGCAGCCGGCGTCGCACATCATGCGCAGCAGCTTTTGCAGCTCGTAACTCTCCGGCGTGGTGTTGACCGTTGCAAGCTGCACATCGCCGAACGCCGCGCCCACGGTGCCGATGATGCCGGTTTTGATGCCGGCACTTTCCAGCACAGCCTTGACGATGTGGGCCGTTGTAGTCTTGCCTTTTGTGCCCGTGATTCCGATCAGCGCCAGCTCACGGTCGGGATGGCGGAAAAAGTTTCCGCTGCAGACGGCAAGCGCAGCACGCGTATCGCCGCAATGCAGCACCAACGCGTCAGACGGCACGTCGATCTCCTTTTCGCAAAGAAAAACGCGGCAGCCGGCCTCGTAGGCGTTCGGGGCAAAAATATGCCCGTCGGTGCGCGCGCCGGTCAGGCAGACGAACATGGTATTTTCGATCGCTTTGCGCGAATCGTAAGCGATATCCGTAATATCGATCTCGCCGTCAAACGGCGCAGACACTTCTACGCCGGAAAGGATCTCTTTTAACTTCATGGTTCTGTACTCCGTTTGTTGGTATCGTTAAGATCAAAAATGGGAACAGGGTGTAGAGGATGCCTCTCACTCCTCAAGGTTCGCTCGTTTCCCCTCCAGGTAGCGAAGGCGCACCTCTTTGCGGTTTTTCCCGATCAGTCCCGTGCGCCGGAACGCTTCAAGCAGCATACCGATCAGCGCGCCGGCAGACCCAAAGATCAGATCACACATCGTGTCGGTCAGCCCGCCGCTGTTTGCTTCTTCGCCGTGCTGCATCACAAAACCGTAGAGCCTGTCCATTGTGAATTCATAAAACTCCCAGCCGACAAGCACGGTCACGGCAAAGCACAAGGAGAACACAGCATGCACGGAAATCTTCAGCTTCTGTCCCTTCCCCTGCATGATCTCCGCAAGGAAAAACGCACCCACGCTCGCCATGTAACCGGCGAAGATATGCTCGGGAACGTCAATGTGCGCGAACGATGTGCGCGTGTTGACCGTTGTTCCCACCACACAGGCAAAGCAGATATAGCAGTTGAGCATGGTCTGCAGCTGATAGGGTGTGCGCGTGATAAAGGTTTTTCCGCCGAGGAGCTGAAACAGATCCCACAGATGGGTGAACGCGATCGCGAACAGCGCCTGCATGAACTCCGACGTGTAGCCGGTGAAAAGTCCCCATGCGCCCCAAAGGAACAGCAGCGCCCGACAGACCCACCAGATGATCTCATGGCCGCGCGGCAACGGCGGAATTTTATTCAATTGTTTCATGCCACCCGACCCTTCTTTCAGTCATTGAATATATATTATACCACACACAAGCGCAATTTACCATACATTTTTTAATTTTTAAACAGAATTTGAAATTTTTTAAATACCTCTTGCATGTCTATCAAAAATAGTTTATAATGAACATGAATTTTTGTGCGTTTTCGCACGTGTTGAAAGGAAGACCCGTTATGTCCAACTCCTCAATGACCAAACGCGCCATTGCCATTGCGTTCGCAATCATCATTGCCTTCACCGGCGGTTATCTGCTCGGCGCATCCGGCAACATCGGCATGAATATCTCTGTCAACCACAACGGCACCGCTGACGTTGCCCAGCCGGCTGCTGTTCCCGTGACCGCTGCGCCTGCACCCGTGACTGCAGCGCCCGCAGAACAGACGCCTGTTACCGAAACGCCCGCGGCGGACGAGCCTGCCGCTCCCGCTGCCGACAGCGGCGCAGAGGCGACGACCAAGGCTGCCAAGACCGAAAAGACCACCAAGGCTGCAGCCGCGGAGAGCAAAGCGCCCAGCGGCAAAGAAGAGATTGTGAAATACTATGTGACCGCCGCAAACAAGATCAAGGGCGGCGCCAAGAGCGTGACAAGAAACTACGAAGATCTTCAGCACAATGAAGATAAACTGGTCGTTCCCGGCATCCTGCAGGGCATCGGCAAGTCGCTGATCAACACCTTCCTGAAAAAGGATGAGACACCCGTGACCTGGGAGGGCGCCGACATCAACGCGAACTATCCCGTGCAGAACACCGACAAGGTGTCCACCGCAAAAGCATCTGACGTGAAGGAAGCCACCTGCACCGACGACGGCAAGTATTACAACATCACGCTGAAATTCATTGACGGCACCGATCCAACCAACACCGGCGTTGCCACCTCCTTCAACATCATCCGCGGCGAAGATGTCAAAGCCGCCGCCAAGGTCGTTTCCGACTTTTCATCAGACTACTATGACGCTGTGATCACCTGCAAGATCGACAAGGCGACCGGCAACCTGGTCAGCGCGAACTACAAACTGCCCATCGTGATGCACGTCAAGGCAATGGGTGTGGATGCGCAGGTCGGCATGACCTTCATTCACGATTACACCATCAACTGGTAACGTTGCTCATACACAATCGTTTTACTCCGCCGTATATTTGCGGCGGAGTTTTTCTTTTTGTTTTTCGCCCTCCCCCCTCGCGCTGCTTCGCAGCGCGAAAAGGCGACGGCGAAACACCCCGTGCAACGCACGGGGAAAAAGGCGCCTGCGGCGCCTTTTTCGCGCGGCCGATGGCCGCGCGGTTCCGCCGTCGCCCCCGCGCATGCGCTTTGAAAAAGCGCATGCGCGAAAAAGCAAACGCCGCCATGCACCATGCAAAGCGACGTTCTTTCAGCTTCTGCCGATCGGCTAACGACTACCGACTAACGACTTTCATATTCAAACGCCGGCATCAGCTGCAGCTTGAACAGATTCAGCCTGTGCAAGCGGTCGATGCGCGCCTTGTGCTCGGCGTTTTCGATCTCACCGGTGCGGATGTAACGGTCAAGCTCGGCATAGGTGAAGCCGAGGTTTTCCTCGTCTGTTTTTCCGGAAAGGCCGTCGATCGGCGGCTTTTCGATCAGATTTTCCGGAAGCCCCAACGCGCGACCGAGCTGCTTGACCTCCGCCACGGTCAAGTGCGAAAGCGGACTGAAATCGCCTGCAGCGTCGCCGTAACGGGTGGAATAGCCGACCCAGTCCTCCGAAAGGTTGCAGGTGTTGACCACACGTCCGTTGTGACTTTGTGCAACGGCGTAAAGCGTCGTCATGCGAATACGCGCCGGCAGGTTCGTCGTTGTCTGTTTCGACGGTGCAAAAGGCAGTGCACCGGTCAGGCCGTCCACAGCATCCTTGATATTCACGGTCATGTGCGGGATATCCAGATGCGCCACAAGCTGCTGCGCGCAATCGATGTCGGCCTGTGTGCCGCAGGGCATCAACACACCGAGCACACGCGCTTTGCCGAGCGCTTCCACGCACATTGCCGCGGCGACCGAGCTGTCCTTGCCGCCGGAGATGCCGACGACCGCGATGCAGTCCTTGCCGTTTTCTTCAAAAAAATTGCGGATCCAGTCAGCGCACTCGCGCTTGACCTTTTGTGCGTCAAACATAAAAATCCCTCCAAAATATGCGCCGAAAACAGGCGCGTTTCTTTATTCCTCGGTTATAATCGAAAAATCTGCCGCAAAGTCTGCGGCAGAAAAGCATCAGTTGTGATATCCGGCGCGGCGGGCAAACACAACAGCCACAGCGCCGACGATCGCCTCATAAATGAAGCTCAAGCCGATCAGACGTGTCACGAATGCCGCGATCGCGTTGGGATTCATCAAAATCACAAGGCCGAGAATGATGCCGACCAGCGAAAGGATGATCGAGATCAGCTTTCCGAACGGCAGCGCCAATGCCGAAAATAGATCGGACACCGAAGCGATCAGCAGCAGCGCGCCGAACACAAACGGCAATGCGCCGGTCACCACACCGGGCGAGATCACGAACACAAGGCCGACAATCGCGCCGATGATGGCGCCGATCAGCGCGAGTGTCTGTGCCTTTTTCAGCACATAAAGCACAACACCGACCGCTGCAGCAGCAAGAAAGATGCCGCCAATTACACGCACATAGGTGATGAGTGTCTCCATCGGCGCGATCAGAAGCAGCAAACCGAGGGAAAACAGCACCACGCTCGCCAGCAGCTTGCTGCCGGTCGGCGCTTGAACAAGTCTTTTCATACGCGCTCCTTTCAGCCGATATCGCCGAACAGATCGTCCTGTTCCGAAGCTTGCGGGATCTCCGGCGCTTCGGTTTCTTCCAAGGGCTCATCCTCATATTCACGCTTTCTGTGAGAAAGCGCGATCAGAAGCAGAATAAACAGCACATCCAAAGCGCCGCAGCCGCTGATCAGCGGAATGAAATGATCGATGATGTAACGCACATAAGTACCGACCTGCGGCACGGTCTGCATCACTGTGCCGAGCAGATGCGTTTCCGTGACTGTTACGCCGGAAACGTCATAGATCATCAAATTGTTGCGCGCGGCGTCAATATATTCGGAGCGTTTCACGCCAAAGGAAAACGACTTTGTCTGCCCTTCCACAACATACACCACACCGGTATCGTTGGGAATGGCGCTCGTCTTTTGGCAAAGCACCAGATCGCCTTCGTCCACAGCGGTTCCCTCATAGGAATTACCGGCAGTGAACAGATAGTAGTTGCCGACGACCGGCTCGCCGGAATTGATGTCGAGCACGGTGCCGATCAACGCAACGACTGCCGTTGCGAGCAAGGAAACGATCAGAATGATCGTGCAAAAGAACTTGCCGATCCCGCGCAGAAGGCGGTGCTCCTTGCGCTTTTTCACCGGAGCTGCAGGCGCTTCTTCGGCGCTTTCCTGCAGTGCGACCGGCGTTTCTTCGGGTGCTTCTGTCAGCTCCGGCACCGCGGCAGCTTCTGCATCCGGTTCCGCTTCCGGCGCCTCTTCGGCGGGCACAAAGCGGTCTTCGGGGTCGATCTGTGCGCTGTAGCTGGTCACGTCTTCAAACTGTGTGGGGTAGGTCGGCGCCTGCGAAAAAACTTCATCGTCCTCCGGCAGATCCGACAGATCGACCATCTGCGGCGTGTAGGGCTCATCGTCTGCCGCGTCCTGCGGCGGATCGGAAAACAGTCTGTCCGGGTCCACGACTGCGGTTTCCTCCGGCGCTGCGTCCGCTTCGACCGTCTGCGGTTCGTCTGCGAACACATCCTCCGGCACCGGCAGTTCCGCCGCGCTGTCCGCGGGCGCTTGCGTGAATTCTTCGACCGGCACCGATCTCCACCGCTTCTTCTGTCGTTTCGTCAAACATTTCTGCGGGTTCGATCACTTCTTCTTCAGGTTCTGCGCCCTCTTCCGGCGCAGCATAAACATCTTCTATAGCCGCATCGATCTCTCCTGGAACGTCGAACACATCCTCTTCGACGGACGCGACGACCTCTTCGGGCATGTCGAATGCGTCCTCTTCAACAGGCGCGACAACCTCTTCGGGCATGTCGAATGCGTCCTCTTCAACGGGCGTGACGACCTCTTCGGGAACGTCGAACGTATCCTCTTCGACGGGCGCGACGACCTCTTCAGGGATTTCGAATGCATCCTCTTCAACGGGCGCAACGACCTCTTCCGGAATGTCGAACACATCCTCTTCGACGGGCGCGACGACCTCTTCCGGAATGTCAAACGCATCCTCTTCAACGGGCGCGACGACCTCTTCGGGAACGTCGAACGCATCCTCTTCAACAGGCGCGACGACCGCTTCGGGGATTTCGAATGCATCCTCGGGCGCAAGGAAATCCTGCGGCAGCTCCATCTCAGGCTGTGCAGCATTGAACGGAACGACCGGCACCTGCGGCACAGGTGTATCCGGCGGCGTCAGCGGCATTTCCTGCTGCGTGCGCGCTTTTTCCCGTTTGCGCTCTTTTCTGCGCCGACGGAAGCGTCCACCGCGCTCCTCCTCGTCCTCGTCATTCATCACGCGCATATACTCGTCCATCAGCCCGGACAGCTCGCCCTCTTTCACAGGCGCCTGCTCGCTTTGCACAACGCCGTGATGTATGCCGCCCTGCGTGCGCTGTGCCTCGGTGGAAACCGGGGAGATCGGCGCGGCCGGATGATGTGTGCTCTGCTGCGGCTGAGGATCGGAATAGACGGTCTGTGCCTGCGAATGCTGCCGCGCTTTGACGGTTTCGGCTTTTGCCTGCTGCAAAAGCGCATCAAACGCAGCGGCGGTCTCCTGCTGCAGCTCCGGCTGCACCTGCGGCGCCGCGTCCATCTGCGCCTGCGCCTGTTCCATCGCACTGTGCTGCGGTTTCGTTTTTGCAGAGAATTCTTTGATAAAACGATCTACGGAGCCCGTCAATGCGGCGGCCTCCTCTTTGCTGACCCGATATTTTGCGGGGTCATAGTTCCATGTCACCCGCTGCGACGTGTGCTCTGCGTTTTCGCCGGGATCCAGTCGGGTCTTGCCCTGCTTGATCGCCTGCTCTGCAGATTTCACTTTGTCGTACTGATTGTTCAATTCATCCAAACTCTTCGGTCTGTATGCTGCCAATCAAATCACACCCTCTTACTGGATTCCTTTTTCAAGCACAACTTCGATCATGTCCTTGATGCTCTTGAGATTCTGCATGATGGTTGTGTTTTCGGTCCGCAGCTCCACGGAATTTTCCATCGCCTGGCGCACAATGGCGTTGCTTTTTTCGTTTGCCTTTGCCAAAATGTCGTTTGCGGTCTGCTCCGCGGCGGCACGCGTATTGTTCACCGTATCGGTAAGCTGATCAAACACGCGGCGGATCACCTCGTCCTGATTGTCGGCGTCCAGCGTGAAATAAAGCCCCAGCTCCTTCATGCTCTGCTGCATTTCATTGAGCTTTGCTTCGTTCTCTTCGCCCCAGGCGACCGCGTTCTGATATTCCTGCTGCAGCAGTTCAATATACTTGTCGACCTCATCGGTCGCGTAGCCGTTTTCTTCGCGTGTAAAGTTCAGGTTTGCCATTGTCATCTCTCCTTTTTCTTCGGATAGAAATAGTCCTTGTTATTATATCCTATTTCCCCGCAAAATGCAAGTGTTTTAAGCGTTCTCAGGAAAAATCAAACTCATCCTCGTGCTGCATACGGAAAATTTCAAACACGCGCCACTGCAGCGTTTCATCCGTCACAAGCACATATTCCTCACCGTGCGCACTCGGCCGGACATAATAGATCACCACGTCGCCGTCGCTGCCTTCGGGTGAGAGCACCGCATATTCCCTGTCACCGAGAAACACAAGATCGAGAAACTCGAACGTGCCCGTTTCTCCGTCGGTATCGGTCAGCGTAACAAGCGCGACCTCCTGCTCATCGTCAAGCTGGTTCAGCAGATCGCTCATACCTCTTCCTCCTCGCCTTCCTGCATCGCGCGGCGGCCTGCGCCCATATCAAAGCGATAGATCTCCTGGTTCTCGATGTCCACGTTCGGGACAATGATCGGCGGGATGCCCGCGCCGGCGGAAACAGTGGAAACAGTCGCTTTCGCAAACGGGAACAGCTCTTTGAACGTATCCACATGCAAAAACTCCTTTTCGGTCTGTTTCAAGATCTGAAACACGCCGCTTACCGTCACTTTGATGTTCAGCACATCCGGCTTTTCTTTGTCGAACATCTCCACAGTCAGCACGCCTTCGCACGTCCCGTTCGGACTGTATTTGACGTTGTGCGAAACTTTGTTGCTGAGACTGAGCTGCTGCTTGCCCTGGATATTGTTATGAAAAACGATCTCCTTGACCTTATAGGCCTTCATCTGTACGGTTGTCATTTTTAACCCTTCCTTTTATGTAATTCCGTCAGCAGCAGCGGAAACACCACTGCTTCGCGCAAATAGTTCTTTGCTTTTTTCGCCTGCGGTGACGGCGCGGGAACCGCTTCGCACGAAAGATGTGCAAGCTTTGCAAGCTGTGCTGCCCGTAAAAGATGAAACTCGCTGCTCAAAAACGCGACCCTCGGCGCCTCCAGCGGCAAAGACGCGACGATCTTTTTGGCATTCAAAAAGTTTTCAAGCGTCGTTTTTGACTGATCTTCAAGCAAAACGCGCGGTTCCTCCACCCCGTGGGACAGCAGGATCTCCCGAATGGCCTGCGCTTCACTCTTGGTCTGGTCGGGATGCACAATACCGCCGCACGCGATGCAAACCATTTTCGGATGTGCCAACAGCACATCGGCGGCGGCTTCGGCGCGCATTTTCAGCATGTCCTCGGCTTCTTCACCGCGCACTCTGCAGCCGAGCACCAGCAGAACATCCGCGTCACCGGAAAAGCTGCCCTTGCTCGCCTTTGCTTCCAAAGCGGCAAACGCGGCGCCGCACGCGGCAAGCGCGGCGCACAAACGCATCGGTTTCATCGTCTTCGCCCCCTTTTAGCTCTAATTATATTCAGTATAGCATAAAACAACTATAAATGAAACTGTTTTTTGTCGAAAGTTGAAAAGAAGTCACAGAAAATGCGGCGCACACCGCGCAGCGGTGTGCAGGCGGCGGGGCAAACGCGCTTTGCGCGTTTTTACGCACGGGGCGCGGCCGGCCACGCATCAAAACATCGAAAGTATGCTTCGCGCCCCTGTGCGCCGTGCGCCTGATGCGCACGGCCCCGCCGCCTGCTGCTGCCGAACTCGCAAAGCAAAAAGAAAAAAGGGAATATAGCGTGTCCATCCCAAACGCGCCGACCCCACGGCAACAATTACGGATGACCGTGTATCTTGTCATTCACAAACTTCATCACGGCATATCTATATCCGTAAGCTATCAATACTTTAAGCCGTAATTATGATTGAAAAAATTTGTTGCTTTCTCTAAAACTATCACACGTGACCGTTGGTCCTTCCGCTCCCCGCTTATTTGAAGACGCTGTAAATAGAATGACCGCACCCCTGCACAAAACACGGGCGCGTTTTTAAAGTTCCTTAAAGCAAAGTGGTTATAATCAAGGCGAACCGGCATACGATAAACTATCAGATCTGAAAAGAAGGAGAAAACACTATGTGTGGAATCGTCGGCTACATCGGCAAAAACAGAGCCGTCCCCTATCTGCTGGAGGGGCTCGAAAAACTGGAATACCGCGGTTATGACTCCGCCGGAATCGCCACGGTCGAAAACGGCAGTCTTCGCATTTTGAAAACCAAGGGCCGTGTCAGCAGCCTGGAAGCGCTGATCGCGTCGGAGCGTCAAAGCCCCGCACACATCGGCATCGGTCACACGCGCTGGGCCACGCACGGAAAACCCAGCGACAGCAACGCTCATCCGCACGAGAGCCAAAGCGGGCTGTTCTGCGTGGTACACAACGGCGTGATCGAAAACTATCTCACGCTCAAAGCCGAACTGCAGGCGCAGGGCGTCACATTCCGTTCGGAAACGGACACCGAGGTCATTGCGCATTTGCTTGAAAAAAACTTTGACGGCGACTTTGTGTCCACTGTGCGCAAAACGACCGCCATGCTTGAGGGCGCCTATGCCCTTTGCATCCTTTGCCGCGATTTTCCCGAACAGATCGTCTGCACCCGCTGGGGCAGCCCGCTTGTGCTCGGCAAAACCGAAGAGGGATGCTTAATCGCCTCGGACATCTCCGCGCTGCTGCGGCACACAAACGACTTCTTTTACCTTGACGGCAACGAGACCGTTCTCGTCACGGCGCAGGGCATGACCTTTTTTGACAAAACCGGCGCGCCGGTGCAAAAGCAGAGCCGCCATCTGGATGTGGACGTCTCCGCCGCGCAAAAGGACGGATATGACCATTTCATGCTCAAGGAGATCATGGAGCAGCCCAAGGCAGTCGGCGACACCATCCGCAGCCGCATCACCAAAAACGGCGAGATTGCGTTTGAAGATTTTCATTTGACCGACAGTGAGGTGCGCGCATTGCAGCGCATCACGATCGTCGCCTGCGGCTCAGCGTATCACGCCGGCGCAGTGGGAAAATATGTGATCGAAAAAATGGCGCGGCTGCCCGTGGAGATCGACATCGCCTCAGAATTTCGCTACCGTGACCCGGTGCTCGATGCACACACGCTCGTCATCCTCATCAGTCAGAGCGGCGAAACCGCCGACACGCTCGCAGCGCTGCGTCTTGCAAACGAACAGGGCGCAAAAACGCTGTGCATTGTCAACGTTGTTTCCTCGTCGATCGCCAACGAGGGCGGCAGTGTCATCTATACCCATGCGGGTCCCGAGATCGCCGTTGCGACCACCAAAGCCTATGCCGCACAAGTCAGCGTGTTCTATCTGCTGGCAGGTTACCTCGCGCAGAAAAAAGGCCTTTTGACCGGAGACGCGTTTGCTTCCTATGTGCGCGACCTGCTTGCACTGCCCGAACTGATCGGTGAAACGCTGAACGCCTGCAACGCACAGATGCAAGCGCTCTCGCAGATGTTCATTCCGCTTGAGCACGCCTACTTCATCGGCCGCAACCTCGATTATGCCTGCGCGATGGAGGCATCGCTGAAGCTCAAGGAGATCAGCTACATCCACTCCGAAGCCTACGCCGCCGGCGAGCTCAAACACGGCACGATCTCACTGATCGAAAAAGGCACGCTCGTTGTGGCTCTTTGCGCGTGCAGCGCGGTGTTTCCGAAAACGCTCAGCAACATCAAAGAGGTCAAGGCCCGCGGCGCGCGTGTGCTTGCCGTTGCAGCAAACGCGCAGACCGACGCGCTGGGCGAGGTCGATTACAGGGTGATCCTGCCCGATGTCAATCCACTGTTTTCCGTTTCGCTCGAAGTGCTGCCGATGCAGCTGCTCGGCTATTACACCGCCAAAAGCCGCGGCTGCGACATCGACAAGCCGCGCAATTTGGCGAAATCGGTGACGGTGGAATGAGCTGCGCTCACAGCCGTCAGCTGTTAGCTGTTAGCCGTTAGCTATAAGTTTAGCCCCGCCGGATGTGAACCGGCGGGGCTGCGTATTTTTTACAAGATCAATAGCGTGCGCCCAAAATCATAGCGAGAATGTTGTGGAAGAAGGCAATGATTTTCTGGAAGAAACCTTCGTGTACTTTTCCGCACCATTTGCAAAGATCGGCATCTGTGTCCGGTGCTGTCGGTGCAGTCGGATTGTCGTCGTTAGTCTGCTCTTGATATTTGAATTGGAATTCGCTGAAATGGCTGGTATAGAAATAGATATAGCCGTTTTCAACAAAGGAGGGTAGTTGTTCCCAGCCGTGCCAGACGGTGATACCGATCGGCGACCAGCCTGCCGGAACGGGAATTTTCACCCAAACAGGAGTTTCCGGCTCAACCTCTTCACCGCCGGAGGTCAATTTGAGTTCAAAAGTTTCATACCAATCGGTTTTTTCAAGTACATTGAAGTCAAAGACCGTATCTGCCGGCAGATTTGCACTCTGGTCAAAATAAACGGCTCCATTGTCGGCGGTGTCTTGCAAAGATTGTTTTTGGTTGAGATCTTCAAGAACCGTTTGCGGCACCAGCTTAGGAATTGTCTCTGTACGTCTGTATTTGCAGACGGTACAAGTATAGGTGCAAATGCCGGTTTCTGTGAATGTTGCAAGTTTCGTAACTCTGCCGTCATCCCAAATATGCTGTCCTACGGTAGGAATAGATTCCGTCCTAGTCTTACCGCAAACAGTGCAGGTAAATGTTTTCACGCCTGCTCTGCCACAGTTTGGAGCCTGCGTCACTACGCCGTCATTCCAAATATGAACGCCGGTAGCGGGAATCGTTTCCGTCTTGGTATTTCCGCAATTTGTGCAAGTGAAAGTTTTCACGCCGGGTTCGTTACAACTCGCCGGTGTGGTTACTACGCCATCGTTCCAAACGTGTGTGCAGATATCAGTGTTGGTATTGACCTTGATATACGAGGAAACGTATGCTACTGGATCTTCTATAACTTCTCCTTCGTTGCCCTCTAATGTATCCGAATCGAGAATATACAAATCGTCGAAAAGTATTTTAAACCTGCTTCTTTCATCGTTAAAAAAGAATCTAGCCGCAGAAATATAATCTCTGAGCCAATTTGCGTAGAATTCTACCATACTACTTTCTTCAGTCATACTTCCTTCACTCATGGAAACATAATCCTGCGCAAATGCGGCTCGGTCGAAATATTCTTCGCCGTAAGCTAAACCCTCGGCAGAGGTCGGTATCTCGGTAAGTCCCACAAGGTCGTTTTCAACGGGGCCGGGTTGATGCAGATAGACCTCCTCCGAAAGATAGATAGAATTAGATATTTCAGCTTCATCTATGATATTTCCACGGCTGTCTGTTACAGTTGCGTACCCCTCACATACGGCGCCACAATGTGCACAATACTTGAATTGCCATGTATAAGTGAGGGTATAATAGGAATAAGTATAAGTTTTTGTAATCTTACCGTGCTGAGCGTCAAAAAGCATCGAATCCAAATCAAAGAGTTGTTCCTGCTCATATTGCTCAAGATCTAAAGATAACTTTGCCAAGCCCAAAGAAAGCCAATACTGATCATCTTTTTCTTCAAAACTGAGATCATACAAGAAATCGTGTTCCGCATAGTCCGGAACAACGCTGTAAAGCTCATCATACGTTAGTTCATTTTCACCTTTTTGATCAGAAAAATTTTTGTAGCAATCTGAGCAGTGCCAGTGTGCAATACTGCCATTTTTACCGCAGCTCGGTTTTTCCCCTTCAGAATAATGGACATTTTTGTGCGTGCAGGGGATCGTGAAAATGTCACTATCCGACATTTCCGTTGTTGAATCTGTTACATTTTGCACAGCAAAATTCTTATGACAGTTTTCACAGGACCAATAAGCTGTATTATTGAAATTGCCGTTCCTACACTCTGTGCCTTCTTCATGATAAATCATGTTCGTATGCGTGCAGGTAAGAACGAAAATCGTTGAGGGGTCAATCGTGTGCTCTGCCGCTGCATCAGAAAAACACTGTTCACACTGTCCGCAATACCAGTATTCAATGTTCAGTTTATCGTCTCGACAATCGGAACCCTGCGCATGGTGTTCCAGTCTGCTGTGCGAACAGGGAATAAGGAAAATCTCCTCAGCCGACGTTATTTCATGTGTTTTAGCTTCGTCAGAAAAAAGAAGTCCACACTCTTGGCATTCCCAAACTTCTATATTAAGATAACCCTCTCTACCTACCGAGCCTTCCGGATAATGCATACAATTCTTGTGCAAACAAGGAATAATGAAGATTTCATTCTCTGCCAGCATTTGGGTGCCATCTTGATCGCCATAATAGCTATTACAACGATAGCACACCCAATATTCCCTGTTTAGATATCCGGGATAGTCAGAATCACTCCTCTGTCCTTCTAAATAATGTTCCATGTTTTCATGCGGACAGGGAATTGTAAAAACATCTTTCCAATCCACTTCCTTTGTTCCAAGTTCGTCCAAATAATACTTGTCACAACGAGAGCAGTACCAAAACTCAACGCTCAGATAACCGTCATTACCGTAATAACCTTCATTATAATGGCGCATATTCTCGTGCGCACAAGGCTCCCCTTCCGCAACTGCCAGCGGCACCGACAGCGCTATCATCAACACCGCCAGCAAGATGGATAAGATTTGTTTTGCTTTCCTCATAAAAATACCTCCAATTTTTATAACCGTATGGTTATTATTTGAATACATTATAACAGTGCCGTGTTAAAATGTCAATATAACCGAACAGTTATTTTCAACATTTTTAAGGTGATTTTATGGGTTACTACAAGCGCATTCGTGAGCTGCGCGAAGATCACGATTTGACGCAGGCACAGGTCGCCGCCTATCTCTCCATGAAACAGCCCCAATACAACCGCTATGAGCGCGGTCTGCGCGACATCCCCTCCGATGTGCTGATCGCCCTCGCAAAGCTTTATGCGACCTCCACGGATTACATCCTCAACCTGACCGAACAGCAATAATCCCCGACCGCAACCACGGCCGGGGATTTTATTCACTATCGACTATCGGCTATTGACTATCGACTTTCAACTACCGATTCCCATACATTTTCTCATAGTATTCCTGATATGCGCCGGAGCGGATATGTTCCCACCACGGGCGGTTGGCAAGGTACCACTGCACCGTTTTTTCCATGCCCGTGTCAAAATCCGTTTCCGGGAACCAGCCGAGTTCGTTCCGGATCTTCGTCGGGTCGATCGCGTAGCGGCGGTCGTGTCCCGGGCGGTCGCGCACATAGGTGATCTTGTCTTCGCCCTTGCCGAGCAGGCGCAGCACGGTCTTGACCACGTCGAGATTTGTGCGCTCATTGTGTCCGCCGACATTGTATACTTCGCCGACGCTCCCCTTTTCAAGGATGGCAAGAATGGCCTTGCAGTGATCCTCCACATACAGCCAGTCGCGCACATTCAGCCCGTCCCCGTAAACCGGCAGGCTCTTGTCTTCCAGCGCGTTGGCAATCATCAGCGGGATCAGCTTTTCCGGAAAGTGGTAGGGGCCGTAGTTGTTCGAGCAGCGGCTGATTGTTACGGGCAGACCGTATGTGCGGTGATACGCGAGGGTCAGCAGGTCGGCGCTCGCCTTGCTCGCCGAATAAGGCGAGGACGTGTGAATGGGCGTCTGCTCTGTAAAAAACAGGTCGGGACGGTCGAGCGGCAGATCGCCGTAGACCTCGTCCGTGGAAACCTGGTGGAATCGCACGCCCCCGTTTGCGCGACAGGCATCCAGCAGCACCTGCACGCCGAGGATGTTCGTGCGCAAAAACACCTGCGGGTCCTCGATCGAGCGGTCCACATGGGATTCCGCGGCAAAGTTCACCACAGCGTCGATCTTCTCTTCGGCAAACACCTTTGCAACGGCTTCGACGTCGGTGATGTCGCCCTTGACAAAGCGAAAGTTTTTGTTTTGCATCGCCGCTTCAAGCGTTTCGAGATTTCCTGCGTAGGTCAGCGCGTCAAAGCCGATCACACGCAGCGCAGGGCGGTTTTTGAGCAGATAATAGACAAAGTTCGCGCCGATGAACCCGGCGGCGCCGGTGACAAGGATGGTCGTCATGTGCGTGTTCCTCCAGTGTTGCGTTTGAATTTTGTGCCGCAATGCGGGCAGGTGATTTCAATTTTTCCGCGGCCGCGCGGCACACGCAGCCGTTTTTTGCAAGTTGGACAGTTGTAATAGCGGTGTTCGCGGTCGCGCACACGGTTCCACCAGGCAAGCGTTTTTTCGCGCAGCGGGTTCCAAATCTGCAAAAATCGCACATTTTCCGCATAGCGCTTTTCCCGCTGCTTTGACAGCACACGAAACAGCGCGAGCGCCATCGGCAGCAGCCCCAGCAGCCGGTAATACGGCACGCGAAAGAACGACAGCGCCGCCGTAATAAGGCAACCGAGAATCACCAGTGCCAGGCTGAGCTGATCCGGGCCGTAACGGTCCTCCATAAAGTTTCTGAGTTTCTGCATAAGCGTCCTCCGTAGGCGTTGAAAAGGTTATTTATATTATATAATTATTTCCGGAAAAAGGCAACAAAATTCCACAGGAATTGCCATTGAATTTCAAAAAAAAATTTTTTATAATTAATCAATTTAAATTGTTTATGCAAAACGGAAGGATGACACATATGGCAACTGTAAAAAAATACTTCAAGCGCTATTTTGTGGACGGCATGAGCGCTATGGCGCTTGGCCTGTTCGCGTCGCTGATCGTCGGCCTCATCATCAGCCAGATCGCGAAGATCCCGCACCTTGAATTTTTGTCGAAGTTTTCCGAAGTGCTCTCGGCATCCTCCCCCGTGGTCGGCGGCGCAATCGGCGCGGCGATCGCCTACGGGCTGAAATCAAAACCGCTGGTCATCTTCTCGTGCATCGCCGTGGGCGCCTACGGCTACAGTATCGGCGGCCCGGTCGGCGCCTTTGTTGCCGCAACCGTTGCCAATGAGATCGGCTCGCTCGTTGCGGGCAAAACAAAGATCGACATCGTCATCACACCGATCGTCACGATTGTTTCCGGCGGTCTGGTCGGGATGTTTGTCGGCCCGTACCTTTCGCAGTTCATGACATGGCTCGGCTCGGTCATCAATGCGGCAACACAGCTGCACCCCTTCCCGATGGGCATCACTGTGGCCACGCTCGTAGGACTTGCGCTCACTGCACCCATCAGCTCCGCCGCCATCTGCATCATGCTCGGCATCGACGGCATCGCCGCCGGTGCGGCTGCCGTGGGCTGTGCAGCGCAGATGATCGGTTTTGCCGTGACCTCGTTCAAAGCCAACGGTGTCGGCGGTCTGCTTTCGCAGGGGCTCGGTACCAGCATGCTCCAGTTCGGCAACATCTGCCGCCGCCCGCAAATCCTGCTTGCGCCCACCCTTGCCGGCGCAATTCTCGGACCGATCTCCACCTGTGTGTTCGGGATGACAAATACCGCCACCGGTGCAGGCATGGGCACAAGCGGTCTGGTCGGCCAGTTCGGTGCGTATTCCGCGATGAGCGAATCCTTCGGCGCGGGCAAAACGCTGCTTCTGATCGTGCTCATGCACTTTGTTGCACCGGCCGTCCTCTCACTGCTCTTCCATCTGCTGTTCAAAAAAATCGGCCTTGTCAAAGATGAGGACCTGAAACTGCAAAAAGCGGAATGATATGAACGTATTTGATTTTGACGAAACGATCTATGACGGCGAAAGCTCGGTGCAGTTCATTCTGCGCTATATCCGCGAGGACCCGAGCGTGATGCGCTTTGTGCCCGATCTGATCAAAGTCATGGGGCGCTATTACCGCGGAGAAATGCACGCGGAAGACTTCATGCGCGTCTACGGTCCGCTGCTGCGCGATTATTTCACACGCAAAAAGCCCGACCTAAAGCCTTTGGTAACGGAGTTCTGGAACAAGCGCGAGCACAGGATCAAACCGTTTTACCGCCGCATCCAGCGCTCGGACGACGTAATCATTACTGCGTCACCGAGATTTATCATGGAAGACATCTGCGCGCGCATCGGTGTCAGACACCTGATTGCCACGGATTTCGACGTCAAAACCGGCGAGGTGCATTCCGCCTGCTATCGCGACAATAAGGTAAACCTGTTTCATGCCGCGTTTCCGGACTGTGAGATCGACGATTTTTACACCGATTCGGTCAACGACGAGTTCCTCTTCCCCCTTGCAAAACGCGTGTTTATGGTGAAGAAAAACGAGATCCGCCAAATCAAATGAACGCGAAGCAGAAACCAATGTGCATATACGTTCGCAGGTTTGTCTGAGCGTGTAAAAAACGCGCGTCGCGGCAACGAATACGGCGCAACAGGGCGTCTGCAGTATTATAAACGCAGAGCGTTCCACACGCTCAGTGCGCTTGCAGCTTTTTTCGCGCAGCTACGCTGCGCGAAAACGCGGCGGCGGGACGAACCGTGCGTTGCACGGTTCAAAAACGAAGCATGCTTCGTTTTTCGCGCGGCATTCGCCGCGCGGTCCCGCCGCCGCCTTCTGCGCACGGCAAAGCCGTGCGCACAGCGTTTAGCTGAAATGTATATGATAAAACCCGTAGGGGCGGCCATTGGCCGCCCCTACAATAGTAATCAGGCAATTTTTTTCTCTCGCAGCAGCTTCTCCTGCCGCCTTTCCTCAGCCGCATTTCCAAATGCTTCGTCAGATCTTTTCGATCACCTTTTTATAGACATAAATATAGCTTGCCACCGATGTCAGCAGCGAAAACACCTCCGCGATCGGGAACGCCCACCACACGCGTGTCACATCGCCGGACAGCGAAAGCAGATACGCCACCGGCAGCAGCACCACGAGCTGGCGCGTAAAGGAAACGATCATTGAAAAATAGCTCTTGCCCAGTGCCTGAAACACCGAGCCCATCGCGATACAGAACCCGGCCGGAATAAAGCTCAGACTGATCGTACGCAGCGCCGGCACGCCGATGCCCATCATGTAGTCCGACGCGTCAAACAAGCGCAGCATCGTTTCCGGAAACAGCCACATCAGCGCCGTGCCGACCGCCATGATCGATACCGCCATCAGCATCGCCACGCGTACCGCCTTTGTCATGCGCGCGCGGTTGCGTGCACCGTAGTTGTAGGCGATGATTGGGATCACACCGTTGTTCATGCCGAACACGGGCATGAACACAAAGCTTTGCAGCTTGAAATAAACGCCGAACACCGCCGCCGCGGTTTCGGAAAAGCCCATCAGGATGCGATTGAGCAGATAGGTCATCACCGAGCCGATGGCAACCATGAGGATCGACGGCACGCCGATCTTATAGATATCGAGGATGATCTCGCCGTTCGGACGGAAGCCGCGCACACGCACATGAATCTCTTTGTTGAACTTGCGGTTGAGCACAATGCCCATACCGAACGCACAGAATTGGCCGATGACTGTGGCGATCGCGGCGCCCTTGGCCTCCAGACGCGGAAACGGACCGACGCCGAGGATAAGCAGCGGATCGAGGATCATGTTCACGATCGCGCCGGTGAGCTGGGTAAACATCGACAGCGTGGTCTTGCCGGTGGACTGCATCAGCCGTTCCATCGTCACCTGGCCGAACACGCCAAAACTCACACAGCAGCAGATGGAAAGATAGTCCACACCGTAGTTCCAGACTGCGGAACCGGGCACCGCCTTTTGAAAGCGGAAGAACGCAGGCGTAGCGCAAAGGCCGATCACGAAAAACGCCAGTGCGCTGAGCATCGCAAGAAAAATGCCGTTTGCGGCAACCTTGTTGGCGCGCTCCGGATTCTTTTCGCCGAGCGCGCGGCTCATCAGCGCGTTGATGCCAACGCCGGTGCCCGTGGCAACGCCGATCATCAGGTTCTGCATCGGGAACGCAAGCGAAACGGCAGACAGCGCCTCTTCCGCCACGCGCGAGACCCAGATGCTGTCTACGACATTGTACAGCGCCTGCATCAGCATGGAAAGCATCATCGGCAGCGACATCGTCAGAATCAGTCGGCCGACCGGCATCACGCCCATTTTATTTTCCTTTTGCATAAAAGTCCTCCGAACAGATTTTTTCTTTTGAAAATTATAGCACACTTTCTGTTTTTTGCCTATCAAAATTCATATTTTTTCTGTAAATTTTGCATGATGCGGCGCGTATGTTTTTATATAAAATTAACAACAGCATTGGATAGTTTGCAAAAAGCAGCGGCAATCTTCTGCCGCAAAACGCCGAAAATGCGAATTCATCCTCTGTTTCTTTTTTTCATTTTTGATTTGTGCTATAATGAAACAGTCTTTTGAAGGAGGTATTATAAGATGAAAACAGCGAAAAAAGTTCTTGCGGTTCTGCTTTGTCTGTGTATGCTGCTCGGTTCGGCGCAGCTCATGAGCGTCGGCGCAGCAAGCCAGCAAAAGGTCGTGCAGTCTCTGCCCTTTGCGACCATCTCCGACCCGCACATCTTCCCCGACTGTGAGCAGGGCTCGCGCAGCGACACATGGATGCAGTACTGCCGCCTGGTGGCAAAAATGTTCAACGAATCGGAAACGATCATCCGTACCGCGCTGACCACACTTTGCGAACGCGCAAAGGAAAACGGCATCAAATATGTGCTCGTCCCCGGTGACCTGACCAAGGACAGTGAATACGCCGCGCACAGGGAGCTCGCGAAGATCTTCCTTGAGTTCGAAAAAGAATACGGCGTGAATTTCCTTGTAATCAACGGCAACCACGACATCAACACCCTGCAGGCCTGCACATTCAAAAACGATAAGCAGGAGTCTGCGCGTGCCATCACCTACAAAGAGTTCCCGGTCGTTTATAAAAAGCTCGGCTACGACCTGCTTGCAAAGGGCACAAAAACGCTCAGCGCCCGCTACAGCCCGACAACCGAGCCGATCCCCGGTTCGCTTTCCTACGTTGCCGACCTCGGCGACGCCTATCGCCTGATCGTTGTGGATACCTGCAAGTATTCGTTTGACGAACAGGTGGACGAACAGACCGACGGCATGATCACGGAAGAGCTCATGCAGTGGATCGAAGCGTGGGCGAAAAAGACCTATGACGACGGCAAGGTGCCGTTCATGATGTGCCATCACTCCCTTGGCGCACACATGGAGGTGGAAGCGTCCATCACGCACGCGTTCGTGCTTGACGAATACATCGAAGCTGCGGAACGCATTGCCGCCGCGGGCATCCATTATGTCTTTACCGGCCATCTGCACACCACCGACGTTGCCAGCGTGGTCAACGACGACGGCGACGCGCTGTACGATGTTGAAACCGACTCGCTGACCGGTTATCCGAACGTCTTCCGTGAAAACAAGCTTGTCACACTCAAAAACGGCCAGACCAAGCTGACAACAAAGATCGTCGATTTTGACGACAGGGCAAAAATGACCTTTGACGGTGTGACCTATGACAACCACACCTACAAAAACAAATCCTTCGCCCTGTGCTTCGGCGGCGGCATTTCCGAAGACGGGAAACCCAGCGCAACAGCGTTTGCGCTCGGCCTTGTGAAAGCCTACGCCGGAACATTCATCGATGAGATCAACGCAGCGGGCGGCATCCTCGCCTTCCTTAAAACGCTGGACATCGACCTTGCGCAGATCCTCTCGGATTTCCTGCGGCCCTATATCAAGGACGGGATCCAAATCGGCTCCTATAAGGTCTTTACGGTCGATAATCTGCTGTGGTTTATCGATGATTTGCTCGCGCAGGTCTCAAAACTCTATCTCGAAAACCCCGAAAACCTCTATTCTACGCTGGAACCCATCATTGAAAAGCTGCTGGCGTTCGAAGTTTCCGAAAAGCCCTGCACAAAGTTTCTTAAAACGCTGCAGTTCGGCGCAAAGAACAAACCCGGCACGCTCGGCGATTTGATCCTGAGCGCGATGGTCTACTGGTTCAACGGCAACGAGGATCCCTCCAACGACGCGTTTTTGCTTGACGCGATCGACGGCTTTGACAATCGTGACACCTTCTCCCGCCTGTTCTATTTCATCATCGATATCGCGCTCAACGACATTGTGGAGGATATGCTGCTCAGCAAGCTTGAGATCCGCCTGGGCAGGCTCTTCGGCAACAAGTTTTTGATGAAACAGGCCGGTGACGGACTGAACTACCTCGTCGCAAAGCTTTTACGCGGCGACAACAGCTATATGAACCTTGTCAACATCATCTTCGCACTCGATGTGCTGCCCTATAAAGATCTGTATGATGTGCTCGATCAGCTTTTGTTCCAAAAATTCCTCACGCCCTCAATGCTGGAGGGGCTCGGTCAGTTCGTCGCGTTTGTGCTCAACGATTTCACATCCGACACCAATCCGACGTTCAAAGGTGACTATAAAGTGACCTATTCTTCGGAAAAGGTAAAAGTTGAAGCCACACAGAAGAACTACCGGCTGCCGACGATGGTCAGCGTGACGATGGGCGACAACAGCAAAAAGCAGGCAACGGTGAGCTGGTTCTCCAAGTATTCGCTGCCGGCAACGGACATTGAGATCTACAAGGCCGATAAAGCACCGACCTTCACCGGCAAGCCGAACAAGCTCAAAGGCGTGAAGATCGCGAAAGAAAACGAGCTGGTTGAACGCCAATTCCCGGGCATCGATCTCGATATCTTCGGCATACTTTGGTATCTGTTCAAGATGCAGCGCCACACGATCAAACTTTCCGGTCTGGAAGCGGGCGCAACCTATTACTACCGGGTCGGCAACGCGCAGTACGGCTGGTGGAGCCCGACCGGCTGCATCCGCACCGCTGACGGCTCCAAAAACGTCACCTTCCTGCATCTGAGCGATCAGCAGTCGCAGAATGCCCGTCAATACAGCGCATCGTGGGCCAAGGTGCTCAAAAGCGCGTTCTCGTCCTATGACGTGGACTTCATCGCCGACGCCGGAGATCTGGTCGATCACGGCGACAACAACAAACAATGGCAGGCCATGTTCGACACCGGCGCACCGTATCTGATGAAAACCTTCCTAATGCCCGCAACGGGCAACCACAGCGGTTTCGGCACAAACGCAACGGTCAACTATTTTGTATTGCCGCATGTGCCGCAGCAGGATCTTTCCTCCGGCGTGTACTACTCCTTTGATTACAACAACGTCCACTTCTCCGTGCTCAACAGCGAAGCGCTCGGCGAGGACAACGGATTGTCGGATGCGCAGATCGACTGGCTGAAAGCAGATGTGAAAAACAGCAAGGCCGACTGGCATTTCGTGATGTTGCACAAAGCGCCGTATTCCCAGGGTTCGCACTATAAGGACAAGGATGTGTGCGCCATCCGCGACCAGCTTTCCGTGCTGATGCCGCAACTCGGCGTAGACATGGTCTTTGCCGGTCACGACCATGTGTATATGCGCACTGCGTCGCTTGTTGACAACAAGCGCGTTGCAACAAACAACGTCTACCTTGAAAAGGACGGCGAAACCTACAAAGCGCAGGTGCAGCCCAAAGGCACGACCTATCTGATCTCCGGCACGGCAGGCGTGAAAACTTATCAGCCCACCGATGTGAGCAAGACCGACGAATACTTCCCGCGCGCGGAAAAAATGCTTTCGCTTGAAACGCCGATGTATTCCGCAATCGAGATCTGCGACAAGGTGCTTTATCTGAAGGCCTACACTGTCAAGAACGGCAAGACGGTCTGTGTGGATTCCGTTGCGATCCAGAAGGATCCGGCGCAGGGTCATGTGACCGGCACGGCAGACCCGACACCGGCAGACGGCGGCGAAACAAAAACGTCGTTCCTGCAGAAATTCAGCGATATCCTACGGATCTTCTCAACGCTTCTGCGTAATCTGACGCGCATCTATATCCTGCGCGCACCGGTTTGAACCGCACACAATAACATAAAGCCAGGGTTTTTCAGCCCTGGCTTTTTCTATATGATTTCTTTACGCTGACGGTGATTCTTGTAACGGAACAGCCGCACCGAACACATCACGGATCGCCTCAAGATAGCCATAGCCGTAGACGTCGTCCGGCTCAAGATAGCTCATCTCGGTCCACTCGTTCCATGCGTTGATCGTAATGAGCGGCACGGTATTGTACTTGTCGGCATACGCCTTTGCCATCTCCAGCCCCTTTTTGAATTGTTCGGGCGTGTTGTTTTTGATGACCGGCTGCGTGAGGAAGTTGAAGCGCGGATTGTTGTCCCAGCCGACAGACACATGCGGATAATACGGCACCGGATACTCAGCACGCAAACGTTCCCATTCCTTTTTCACATCCGGCAGCAGTGCCGCATAATCCCGGTTGCAGTCGGTGAAATGCACAAACTGATAATGCGTCACGGAATCGAAGCCGAGCATTTCCACAATGTCTTTTGCGGAGCCCGTGCGGTTGGCGTCCACGCCGCTGACATTGATCGCGCCCTCGCTCCACACAGTCATCTGCAAATGCAGATCCGGAAAACCCGCGTCCTTGACAAGTCGCCGGAAATCGTCGAGCGCCGCGCGCGTTTTTTCAATATCGCCCAAGCCCTTGACGAGGTTCACCACGTCATAGATCATGAACACCGGGCAGCCGTCGATCTTATAATAGTTCGGCCGCTTGAAATACAGGTCGATCACACGACGGCAAACACGGTCGAACTCCTCACGGTTCTGACTGCCGAGCCAGACGATCTCATCAAGCTCCGACTGCCGTTTATCCCAGGCGTAGCCCGCATCATGGTTCGCCCACATAAGATAAAACTGCATCTGCTCGTTGTTGCTTGCGCCGAGGAAGCCCTCGTCGAGGCACTGCTCCAAAAACGGGCGCCGGTCATACCAGTACCAGTCATAGATAAACACGTTCACACCGTGCCGCAGCGCTTCCCCGATCTGAAATTCCATCACCTTCGGGTCGGCCTCGTCCACCGTGCCCCACAACGGTTTACGCGGAAGGATCTGTTCGTCCAGCCGTTTTTCGGCGCTCAGCACCGACTGCCATTCGCCGATGCCCTGTTCCCAAAATTGGCGGGCGCGTTTTTCTTTCCCTGTGTAAGACGGCCAGATATAGGCGGCAATGTCATAGCGTTTCATATGTTCTCCTTTCAGCGCAGCGCT
This sequence comes from Oscillospiraceae bacterium, assembly GCA_902792985.1. Taxonomy (GTDB): domain Bacteria; phylum Bacillota; class Clostridia; order Oscillospirales; family Acutalibacteraceae; genus UBA6857. The sequence continues at coordinate 11,334 of CADBBT010000030.1, read as the reverse complement.
TTGCGAAGCTCCTGCGCTTTTTCAAAAAGCCTTGCAAGAATCGCGTCACGCGCCTCGTCCGGCGCTTCCAGCGACTGATGGTGCGCTTCCAACACACAATCGCCCACATACCCGCAGTCTCTCAGCGCCGCGATCTGCTGATCCCAGTCGATCGTGCCGTCGCCGGGGATCAGATGTTCATCATCTTTGCTGTGATTGTCCTGCAGATGCACACTCAGCGGTGTGACGGCGCATTTTTCCAGCACCTGCGGTTCAAAACCGGTGCAGTGTGCATGGCCGGTGTCAAAGCACCATCCGAACCAATCGGAATGCACCTTTTGCACCAGCGCTGCAATCGTCCGCGGGTCGGACGACACGCTTCCGAGAATGTTTTCCGAAAGCAGCACAACGCCGCATGCCTGCGCTTTTGGCAGCAGCGTCTTGATCGCTTCGGCGTTGACAAGCAAAAAGTCGCGCTTGTCAAGCGGTTCGCCGTTTTCGTTTTGCTCGATCGGATGCACAACCAGATAATGCGCACCGAGCGCTGCCGCCGCTTCGATGGAGCGGCTGACCCAGGAAGAGGAACCGGCGTTTCCCGGCGCGTGTGCATGGGTAAAGGACACACCTTTTTTTTGCGCATACGCTTTCAAATCACGCGCCCAGTCAAGATAATCGTCCTGCACAAAGGGCGAGGTCTCGTCATACACCCAGTAATCAAAGCCCATATCAATGCCTTCATAGCCGAGAGCGGCCAGCCGGGCGATCGCCTTTTTTGCGTCATAGCCCTCTTCAAATACGTCTGTGGTCGTCACGATGCGCGGTTTCATGCTGATCCTGACCGAACCTTCAAAAGCCTTGTATTCCTTTTCCACGCCGAGCTTTTCGACCCAGGCGCGTGTTTCAAAGGTGCTTAAATTGCCGCCTGTGTTCTCATAGACCCAGGTCGGTGTCGGCCAAAGGCAAACCTGCGGCGCAACGGCTTGATAAAAGTTTTCGCCGACGCCGTCCTGACCGTGGTGCGACATCTTGCAGTAATCGCAATGCAGCAGGCCGCTTTCGCCGTATTTTTCAACAACATAGTTGCCTGCATTCTCGCCGGCGTCGCCGTTAAACATCACGCTTGTGCCGCCGAGATCCATGCGCATGATCGTTGAGCCTTCGTTGCAGTTTTTCCATTCGGGATTGAACGTGTAAAACACCGTGAACTTTGCCGCGCCGACCGAAAACACATCACCCTCGTGCAGCTCTGCGGCCTTCCCTTCAAACAGCGGCATCAACCGGTAATAATCGCCGGCAATCTTCTCAGCCCATTCGTCTTCGCCTGCATAAAAGGACGCATCGGGAAAGTTCGCATAAACTCTGTCAAACGTCAGCGCGTCTTTGCGGTTTTCAACGATCTCCAAAAACACCTCACAGTGGTCGTCGTGCGCGTGCGACAAAAACCATGCGTCAATGTGCGGGCGGTCCTGACCTGTTACGGCCTTAAGGTATTCCAGAAAGTAATCCGTTTCGGTTTTATGTCCGCCGTCGATGACGATGACCTTGCCGTCCTCGGTGGTGATAATGAAGCTGTCACCGATGGTATCGGTCACAGATTTCAGCTCACCTTTTCTTTTTTGACTTGAAAGAAATACTTTTGCCGGTTCCAGAACGAAGTGTAGGAGGAGGGATTGTCCTGTGCGGCAAGCTGATTGAGGCGGATGCCGAGAAAAATCAGGGCAAACCCGGCCGCTGTGATCAGAACAAAAGCCACGACAATATGCAAAAGCCTTTTTGTACTTGGTTTCATCGCTCTTTACCTCTGAAATGCATGCACCGTCGGCAAGACCGGTGTGCCCGGTCCCGCCGGCGGTGATTCTTCGTTACATAGCGTTTACATGCCCGGCATCGGCGGAACATCAATCACGATGTCGCTGAGCGGGAAGCTGCAGCACGGGTGGATATATCCGTACATCTTGTCGGCCATCCGTCTGCCGTCCACGCTTTCGGGCACATATACGTCGCCGGAAAGAAGCTGCGAATGGCACCAGCCGCAACGGCCGCTGCGGCAGTCGGACGGCGCGGGAATGCCCGCGGCCTCCATTGCGCGAAGCAGCGTTGTGTCGCCCTTGCAGGAGATCACGGTTTCCTCCCCTGCCATACGCACGGTGATGTTATAGACCTCGTCCTTGTCGCCGGTGTAATCGGCGTTCTTTTCGGGATGGAAATATTCGCCGAACAGCTCGTGGCGCACAAATTTGCCGCGGATACCGAGCGTTGCGATCTCTTTGTCGGCAAAGTCATACATCGCCTGCGGGCCGCACAGGAAGATGGAGTAATCCTCGCCCTGCGGGGCATATTTTTGAATCAGCTTTGCGGTAATAAAACCGCTTTCGGCGCCCTTGACCTTTTTGCCTTCGCTGAGCACGTTGACGATCTGAATCTTGTCGCAGTGCTCTGCCATTTCGGCAATCTCGTCGCTGAACACAGCGTCGGCCATCGTGCGGCTTCCGTAAAGCAGGATCAGACGGAAATCCTCGTCGCCCTCGGTGATCGCCTTTGCGAACGCGCGAAACGGCGTAATGCCGCTGCCGCCGGCGATGCCGACAACCGTCTTTGCGTCGCGCAGCGGTTCATAGGTGAATTCACCCAGCGGTGCGGACGCGATCACTTTTGTGCCGATCGTCCAGTTGTCAAGCATGAATCCGGACGCGAGACCGCCGCCGACACGCTTGACTGTGATGCGGTAAATCCCCTGCAGCGCGTCACGCGGAGAGGATGCGATCGAATACGGACGGCAAAGGGTCTGGCCGTCCACCTCGAGCGCAATGCTCAGATACTGGCCAGCGGAAAACCACGCAAGGCTTTTTGTGCCGCGCGAAACATCGGGTGCCAGCAAAAAGCTCTTCATATCGGGCGAATGCTCGATGATCTCTTTCACTGTCAAGAACTGCACATGCGGATGCAGCGCATCCGCGAGTTCGTTTGCGTGATAGGTCGAAAGTGCTTTCACCGGCGCATCGCTGCTTTTGCTGATCACGCGCAGACGCTTTGCGACCATGGAAACGAATTTGGCGCGATTGAGCGCGGAAATGTTGAAGTTCGCCATCTTACTTGCCCTCCTTCAGCGCTTGAATAACATCGGTTGCCGCCATGTGTCCGGTGATATAGCCGGACGGATAGCCGTCGCCGCGAATGTAGTGGCCGCCGCAGAAATAAAGGTTCGCAGTGTCGTAGTCCGCGTCCTTCATCGCGGTGCGGGCGATAATGTTGTCCCAGTCCTCCGTAGCGTAGCCGTAAATCGTGCCGTCGGGCGTGCCGAGATAACGCGCAAAGGTGACGGGCGTTGCAATGCTGATCTCCTCGATGTGCGGCACAATGGAGATGCCCATGACCTTTTCGTAGTCACGGATGTATTTTTCTGCCAGGGCGTTTTTGAATTTTTTATAATCCTGCGGCGTCAGATCCGCCGGAAGATCGCCGGGGAAGAACGGCACGGTGAAGAACAGCGTACTTGTGCCCTCCGGTGTGCAGTCGGGCAGCACCTTGTTCAGGCAATTGACGATGTACATACCGAAATCGCGGCGGTTTTCATACTGTTTGCGCGGCACTTTGTCAGACATGACAAACACGCTGTAATCGTTGACGCCGAGCTCCTGCATCGTGCAGTCCAGGCCGAGATAAACGGTGGAAACAGACATGCCGAGCTTGCGCGCGTTCGCGAGCTTTCTGCTGCGCGGAGAAATGTGACGGTCATCGGAGCGGTTGAAGACGTTGTTCGGGATGACGTTGGAGATGATCTTCTTTGCGTAAAGCACCTTGCCGCCGGCAACAACACCGATGCATTCGTGCTTGCCGTTATAGAGGAAGCGGGTCACTTCACTGTTGTAGCGCACTTCGCCGCCGTATTCCTGGAACTTTTTGATCAGCGCGAGTGAAAGCTCGTGGGAGCGGTAATGCGGCATGGACGGATGTCCGTAAATGTAGCAAGTGATCATGCTCAGATAATGCAGCGCGTTCAGCTCGTCGGTCGGCACACCAAGATAGCCCCAATAGGTGTTGAGCAGATGCTGCGCCTTTTCGGGCACGCCCAGCGCGTTCATTACTTCGTCTGCACTGTGCGCCGCAACGCGCAGAAAGTCTGCATGATCCTTAAACAGCCGGATGGGGTTCAGACCGTTTTCGTTCATGTCAATCTGCGCTTCGTCGATCGGTTCGATCAGATCGAGGAACGCCTTCACGCTTTCGCGGCAGCCGGGCACGGCCGCTTCCATGGAATCGAGAAACGGCTCCTTGCCGGCCTTCAGCGTCACATCGTAGCCGTCTTCGCCCTTGACGATGGCACGGAACAGCGTATCTTCATACACCAGCGGCACATCGACGCCGAGATCGCGGAAAAGGGTGGAAATACCGTCAAGCTTCGGTGAGGAGCTTTCGCTGCAGAGCTCATGCAGCGACGGTTCAAACTCAAACCGTCCACGCACAAAGCTGGTGGCACAGCCGCCGGGCAGGTTGTGCTTTTCCAGCAGCAGGGTCCGATAGCCCGCTTTTGCAGCCTCTGTGGCAGCAACAAGTCCGCCGTTGCCCGCACCGACGACGATGACGTCATAGGTATTCATAGTGCATGCCTCCTTGTAATCATGACAATTTTGCTATTTTATTGTAACACGGCCAACCGCGGAAAACAAGGCATTCAGAACAAAGTTGACAGAATGTTAAAAAATAAAAGAACAAAAAGCCCCGACCAAAACGGTCGGGGATCTCTGCATTTGATCTTTACGGACGAAGAATCGCAAAATGCAGCGTCAAATAATTCACCAGCCGCTGCAGCGCGGTCGAAAAAATGTCAAAAATTGTGGAAAAATCCATGGGTACTCGCTCCTTTGTCTTATGCAAAAATGTCGTCCATATTGTAGTGCCCTGCCGGCTGCTTCACCAAAAAGGCGGCGGCGGAAAGAGCGCCTTCCGCAAACAGGGCGCGGGTCTGCGCCTGATGCTTCAGCGTGATGACCTGCGTGCCGGTGGCGAACTGGATCTCGTGCATGCCGACTTCGCCGCCCAGACGCAGCGAATGGATACCGATCTCTTCTTCGGTACGCTTGCCGTTTTCATGGCGACCGATGTTGTAGGTGCTTTGCGGACGGACAGATTTGATCGCGTCGGCAAGCAGCAGCGCCGTGCCGCTGGGCACGTCGAGCTTACGGTTGTGGTGCGCCTCCACGATCTCGATGTTCGCGTCGGGCAGCGCTTTCGCGGCGATCTTCGCAAGGCAGGCAACGAGTGCCACGCCCAGCGACATGTTCGCCGACTGAAATACGGGGATCGTTTCGGCGGCTTTGTCCGCAGCAGCCTGTTCGTCGGCCGTCAGGCCCGTCGTCGCAATTACGAGCGGCAGCTTCTTTTGGGTGGCATAGGCGCAAAGCCCCGGCACCGCCGTATGGTTGGAAAAATCAATGATGCAGTCGGCTGCTTCGTCGCAATCCTTGATGTCGGCATAGATGTGCTGCGCGGCGTCGGACGTAAATTCCATGCTCACGCGCGCGGCAACTTCCATGTCTGCCTTTTCTTCGATCATGGCGCACAGCACTTTACCCATCTGGCCGCCGGCACCGTTGACGATGATTCTCATACGCCGCACCTCAGACGTTCAGTCCCTGCGCGCGCATGCAGTCAAGCAGCACTTTTTCGTGCTCCGGCTCCATCTTGGTCAGCGGCAGACGGACATAATTCTCGCAATAACCCAGCGCGGCGACGGCAGCCTTTGCGGGAATCGGGTTGACCTCACAGAACAGCGCCTTGATGAGATCGAACATCTCGCACTGCATCTTGAATGCGCCTTCTGTGTCGCCGGCAAAGTATTTGTTGCACATCTCGACGGTTTCCTTCGGCAGCACATTCGACAGCACAGAGATCACACCCTTGCCGCCGCAGGCCAGCAGCGGAACGATCTGGTCGTCGTTGCCGGAATACAGCGTCAGCTTATCGCCGACGAGCGCCATGGTCTCCACGATCTTGGCGATGTTGCTGTTGGCCTCCTTGATGCCGCAGATCATCGGATGCTCGGCGAGCGCGGCGTAGGTTGCAGGCTCAATGTTGACGCCGGTGCGGGAAGGGACGTTATAGAGGATCACGGGCTTGGTGCTCGCGTCCGCAATGGTCGTGAACATCTCAATGAGGCCCTTCTGCGTCGCTTTGTTGTAATACGGCGTGACGACGAGCATGGCGTCATAGCCGATCTCGCAGGCGTACTTTGTCAGATCGATCGCATAGGCGGTATCGTTCGAGCCGGTGCCCGCAATCAGCGGCACACGGTCGCCGACCACGTCTTTTGCGAATTTCAGCACATCGCGGTGCTCCTCGTCGGAAAGGGTGGAACCTTCGCCGGAGGTGCCGCAGATGACGAGCGCATTGATGCCCTCGGCCACCTGCCATTCGAGCAGTTCACGCAGTTTCGGATAATCGACGCCCTCGGCGGTCAGCGGTGTCACAAGCGCGGTCGCGGCGCCCTGGAAAACAACAGGCTTTTTCATTTTTCAAATCTCCTTTACATGATTGCCGAATGATACAAAAAATGACCGATGCATCGGCCATGATAATCGTCTGCCACCGCAGAAAGGTGGATTCCGCAATTATAATAGCACTCCGCAAAATGCGACAGTCGCGCGTCTGTTATTCCGCGCGCCCAGGGAACCGTTCGCCTGGCCCCTTCGGCGAGTCGCCCTTTTGCGAAAAGCAGATGCTGCGAACATCCGGTTGCTCTTCGTTACTGATGCGTCCCCGCGCCTCTATCTTTAATTGTAGGATTCGGTTTGTATCATCATATCACGAAAGGGCGCAAAAATCAACCTTTTTTTCGTGGATTTTTGCTGTTTTGCTGTCGTCTTTTTTGTGACGGTTGCACATAGAATGAAGCAAAGCAGAGCAAAGGAGGGGCGGGTATTGTTTGTTACGCTATCCATCAGCGCGCCTGCGTACACATACAGACGCCGCAAAAAAGCGCAAAGCACAATCAGTGTTACACGCGTTGCACTGCCCGGCGCGTTTTCGTTTTATCGCATGACGGTGCAAACAAACAGCGGCCGCCTGCCATGGGCGGACATTGCCCTTGCAGCAGGTTCCTTGCGCCGCCGCTTTTTGCTGCCGCCGTCCGTCACGCCGCCCGAAGAAAGCGGCATCCGCACATTTGCACCGCAGACACTGCCGCAGTTTTTGCTGCTGAATTTTGCCGTCCGTGTACTGCGCGAAAAAGGTCTTCCACCACAATCGACACCGATCACCCTGACGGATCCGCAGGCCGCTTTGACGCAGCACATACACCAGCTCGCGCCTTTTGCAAAAACGCTGCGTGTGCTGACCGCCCGTCCGGAGCAATATGAAGCCGTACAACAAACCCTGCTTGCGCAAACAGGCATGGCGCTGTGTGTTGCGCCGCTTTACGCGCCGAAACCGCAAACCGGCGCCGCGATCACGCTTTCCGCCGCGTGGCTGCCGCGTGATTTTTCTGGGCTGGTCATCACAACAGAGCAGCGGCTGTTTTTACACGCGGAAACGGTGTGCGGCGCGGATGTCAATTTGCCGGAAGAGATCGAATCCCTGCGGCCGGACGGGATCGACCGTGTACAGTTTGCGTCGGCGCTGGAGGAATGCTGCGGGATGAAATCGCTGCGGAAGCTGGGGTTTGCAGAAGAAAAGGGTGATTTACCATGCTCAAATGCGGTCGAAGATCGCAATATACGAAAACCATTTACATACCACGGTAATGCACGCAGTGCAACTACAATCCGTTGATCGCATAAGAGCACCAAAAACAGCCGTTGCTTTTTCGCGCAGCTTCGCTGCGCGCAAACGCGGCGGCGGGACGATCCGTGCTTCGCACGGTTCAAAAACGAAGCACGCTTCGTTTTTCGCACGGCGTTCGCCGCGCGGTCCCGCCGCCGCCTTTTGCGCACGGCAAAGCCGTGCGCAAAAGCAGTTGAACAGAAACAGCAACAGTGCGTCCTGCCATCGCTTCTCGCCCATAACTCCACATGCCGCATCACCCACACAGATCTCACATCACCGCAAACAGCACCAGCAGCTCCTCCAGCCGCCGCGCATAGACGGCACTGTCCGCCTCGGCAAAAAAGGTGAACGCGTTCTTCTGCTGCGTCTGCGCAAACCACGGCGCAAACGCGCCGGCGCTCTCCTGCGGCGACGGCAAAACAAACGGCACAAGCGCACTCGCGGAAAGCATCTTTGCCGAAAGCACCGTCTCCCGGTCGGCAGCGCTTTCCCCCGCCGGAAACACCTGCAGCAGCGGCGTGCCCACCTCCAGCAGCAGCGCACGGGAAAACCGCTCCCGGCGGCAAAGCTGCATCAGCGCACGCGCCTCCGGCTCCGTGAGCGGTGCGGTACCGAAGAAGCCCGCCGCAGCCGGCTGCTGTGTTTCAGAGAGCGCCTGCGTCTGCTGCAAAAACTCAAACCGATATGGGAACTGCCGCGTCAGTTCCACCCCGGCGGCATTGGCATGCCAGGGTTCGTCTGTGTCTGAAAGCCGCCGCACAAACCGTCCCAGCGAACCTGCGCCCCTTGCGCCGTCCCGGCAGATCTCCAGCCCGTCCGGATTCATGCACGGCACCAGCGTCAGGCTGCTTTGGCGAAACACGCGTGAAAGATCGACTCCGCAAAGCGGCACATCCGCATTCAGACACGCGCTCATATTCTCCGCCCAGTCGAGCAAAGCCTGCCCGGCTGTTTGCTGCGCCGCGTCAAGCATTGCGAGCACCAGCGCACCGCCGGGCGCATCCCCGAACCGCAGGGCAAACAACCCCCTGCCGCAGGTGCTTCGTCCAAACACCCCGACATGCAAAAAAGGCGCCTCGGCGCGCAGCCGCGACACGGTGCGCACCAAAGCGTCATAAGAAAAAGAACACATGCCACCACCCCTCAACAAGACTATGAGCAGCAGCGGCACAATAGAACGAACTTACAGCTTGATTTTTCCTTCGATGCCAAAGGTGGCGAGCACACGCGCGCACTGCGCCAGCGGCAAACCGACCACGGTAAAATAATCGCCCGAAAACGACTGCACCAACACACTGCCGAGCCCTTGAATACCATAGGCGCCGGCCTTGTCCATCGGTTCCCCTGTGGCGACATAGGCGTCGATCGTCTGCGCGCTCAGCGGATAAAACGTCACGTCCGTGGCGCTGACAAAGCGTTCGGTGTGCGTGCCGTCGGTGATGCAAACGCCGGTGTAGACCATGTGTGTTTTGCCGGAAAGGCGGCGCAGCATGGCCTTTGCATCGGCAGCCGTCTGCGGCTTTCCGAGCTTTTCACCCTCCAGCGCAACGATCGTGTCGCACCCGAGCACCACATCGTCGGGATGCTTTTCAGCAACAGACTGCGCTTTGCGTGATGCAAGCAGCTCCACTGCCGCCGCAGGCGTCACACCGTCCGGCAGCGTCTCATCCGCGTCGGAAGGTTCCACTTGAAAAACGAACCCCGCCTGTGCAAGCAGCTCGCGTCTGCGCGGCGAAGCGGAGGCAACGATCAATCTGCGTTCCTTCATCCGAGCTTTCCCTCATCTTTCATCCGCGCGATCTTCAGCACGAGCGCCACCGTCTTGCTGTCGCTGATCTCGCCGTCCATGACCATGCGCACAGCGTCTGCCAGCGTGATCTCTTCGGTGTTCAAAAACTCATCCGCATCCAAATGCTGTGCGGTCCGGTGCAGCCCCGTGGCAAGATAAAGGTGGATGATCTCGCTGCAGTAGGCCACAGTGGGATACACGCAGCCCATCGGGATCACACGGTCCGCCACAAGACCGCACTCCTCCTCAAGCTCGCGGATGCCGGCGGTCAGCGGGTCTTCACCCTTTTCCAGCTTTCCGGCGGGCAGCTCCAGCAGCACCTTGTGATAAGGATAGCGGTACTGGCGCACAAACTGCAGTGTTTCGCTTTCACTCAGCGCCGCCACACACACGCCGCCCGGATGTTCCACGATCTCACGAATGGCACGGCTGCCGTTGGGCAGTTCGATATCATCCACATGCAGACGCAGGATCCTGCCGTCGTAAATGGTTTTTTCGTTCAGTGTTTTTTCAAAAAGTTCCATACGTTCCTCCAATCAAGGCAAACAGTTGATTCGGTGCAGCTGCTCCAAAAACAGCGGCTGCACACCGCGCACGATAAACATTCCGCCTTCCAGCGCCATGTGGTCGCCCTGTACAACGGGCATAATGTTCCACACGCCCCTGCGGATGTCCGCCGGATCAAACTCCTGTTGCGGCGCATCAAAGGGCGCTCTGGCGGAAACGGTATTCACCAGCCCATCGTTGTCTCGCCAGGTCTCGTCAAACACAAAGCCGCCTCTGGTCACACCGTACATCGCGCCGATGATCTCCGCCGTTGCGCGAAACATCTGCTCCGTGCAGCTTTTGATCGGCGTACATTTGCCGTCGGGCTGCCGCTCTGTCGTGCAGCAGGGATAAGAAAAACAATACAGGTGCTCCGGCACCGTCAGCTTTTCGTTGAGCTGCAGGGCATTGTCGATATACATATCGAATTCCGCAACATCTCCCGCACCGCGGTCACGCGGCATTTTGCGCGCAAGTGCGCCCATTACAGCCGTCATCACGCGCTGCAGCGGCGGACCCATGCGGTGTTCATTTCCGGTATGGTCGCAGTAGGCCGTGGTGCCGTTGTGCGGTGTGGCAAGCGTTGTCAGGCTGTGCAGCCAATCGCCTTTGCCGCCTGTGAACAGTGGGGAGACGTCCGTTCCTGCGGCTGCCACCTCGTCGGCGTCGCCGTTTTCCAGCAGATGCGCAAGCATACGGATGGTTGTGCCGCCAAAGGAATGACCGATCAGATTCAGCTTGTGCGTCGCGTCAAATGCGGGCACGAGTGCGCGGCCGGTGTAATCCTTGCCGAATCGCGCATGACCGTGTTTTTTTGCGTGCGCCTTGCCGTAATCCACACGCGCGCCGACCAGCTGGGCATACAGCTCACACGCGCGATCCCACGCGCTGCCGTTCGGATCGACCGAAGCGGCATAACAGAAAAAGCCCTGTTTGCTCAAAAACGAAAGCAGATCGCCGCCGAACATGCCCCAGTACGGCAAAACACGATACTGCGGATCATAGCAGCCCCAACCGGCAACGCCGTGTACGAAAACGAAGCTGTAATTGGTGTTCCATGCCGCTTTGTCGATCGTTGTCTGTGCGGCAGGTATGATTTGCATTTGCCCGTCCTCCTTTGTGAGCGCAGCACACCGTTGAAATATGCCGCGCGTCCGGTGAATATGAATGGTATTCTATCACAAAATCTGCAGGCAGTCAAATTCTTTGAATGAAAAGGCGACAAACATCAAAAAAGACGGGAACCGCCGCTCCCGTCT
>CADBBT010000029.1 GCA_902792985.1 Oscillospiraceae bacterium | reverse complement strand
GGCAACTTGACCGGTATTTGCCTTAATAGCTCAGTCGGTAGAGCACGCGGCTGTTAACCGCGGTGTCACAGGTTCGAGTCCTGTTTGAGGCGCCAAAAACAATCGGTCACCCAAGCGGGTGGCCGGTTGTTTTTGTTTCTTTAGAAAGATTCTATCTGTAAAGCCGGGGCTACGCAGAGCCGTGCGCCGCGGCTATGAAAAGCGATCAGCAGGCAGCAGTCATCTGAAACGGAAGGCGCAGGTTCGATTTTGCACCTGTTTCGGCGGTATGCATCTTCCTTTCAAGACCCGCGCGGTCTTCAACGCCGTTCCCCGGTTCATCCGTCTTTTGGCTTTGCCGCAGAGAGCGGTACGCGTCGGGCGGGTCAATACACAATCTTTATAATTCCCCCGCTTTTATCACCGATTTTGCTTGACAAATTTTACCGCAAATGGCATAATAGAACCGATCTCTTTTGGTGTTTCCAAAAAGAGCACATTCTTATTTTAAATGGAGGAAAACTCATGAAAAACTTCAAAAGAATCGCAGCAATTCTTCTCGCTGCTCTGCTGGCTGTTTCCCTTGTTGCCTGCGGTGCAAAAACAAACACCGATGACCCCGCTGCTGCCAACACCGGCAAAAAGTACATCATTGCGTCCGATAACGCGTTTGCGCCCTTTGAGTATCTGGATACCGATTCCAATACTTATGTCGGCATTGATATGGATGTGCTCGCGGCCATCGCTGCAGACCAGAAGTTCGAGTATGAAGTGCAGAACGTCGGCTTTGACGCTGCGCTGAATCAGGTCCAGTCCGATCAGGCCGATGCGGTGATCGCCGGCATGACCATCACCGAAGAGCGCAAGCTGACCTTCGATTTCTCCGATGGCTATTTTGACGCCGGTCAGATCCTCGTTGTTCCCGCCGACAGCAACATCCAGAGCCTTGAAGATCTCAAGGGCACCAACGTCGCTGTGAAGATCAGCACCCAGGGCGCCGATTATGCACAGTCCGTTGCCGGTGAATACGGCTTTGAGATCACAACGTACGAGGATTCGCCCACCATGTATCAGGCTGTGGCGCAGGGCACAAACGCTGCCTGCTTTGAAGATGACCCCGTGGTCCGTTATTCCATTCAGTCGCAGAACCTTGATCTGAAGGTCGTCGGCGATGTGATCAACGCGAAGCCCTACGGCTTTGCCGTGAAGCGCGGCGAAAACGCAGAGCTGATCGAAATGTTCAATGCGGGTCTCGCAAACATCAAAGCCAACGGCGTTTATGATGAGATCCTTGCGAAATACGGTTATTGATTCGATAAATCGAAACCCCACCTTGCAGGAACGCCCTTTTCGGCGTTTCTGCTGTTTAAAAAGCCGCTTGTTTGATCTGTAGGATGCAGACCGGACAGGCAGCGGAATGAAAGTCAGGTTGATGTATGGATTTTGCGAGAATGTTTGAAAAGGCCACGCCGCTGATTCTGTCGGGTTTTTGGCTGACGATCCGGATTTCGATCGTCGCGCTTTGTCTCGGCATGATTCTGGGACTGATCACGTGTTTGTTCCGGTTGTCAAAGCTGCGTGTCATGAAGTTTTTGGCCGGCGTATATATTTGGATCATCCGCGGCACACCGATGCTTGTGCAGGCGCTGATCATCCATTTTGGTATCCCGCAGATCGTCAATCTGATCCTGAAGGCGATGGCGGACGGCGGCGGTTATCAAAAATTCACGTTCACCGCGTTTGCGTCCGGTGTGATCACGCTGACGCTGAATGCCGGCGCTTATTTGTCTGAAATTTTCCGCAGCGGCATCCAGGCGGTTCCTGTCGGACAAAGTGAAGCGGCGCGCAGCCTTGGCATGACCGCATTCGGAACCATGGGCAAGATCGTTTTGCCGCAGGCGTTCAAGATCGTGATCCCCTCGCTGGTCAATCAGTTCATCATCACCATCAAGGACACATCCATCCTCTCCATCATCGGCCTGGCGGAGCTGGTCAACAAGGCCAAGGTGTACGTCGGTTCCACCTATCAGTATATGGAGACATATCTGTTCGTTGCGGCATGCTATCTCGTGTTTACCTCGCTGCTGATGCTGTTGTCGCGCTTTATTGAAAAGAAGCTGAAATACGCGAAAAAATAGGCGGAGTTCCTGTGTGGCAGGAGTATTCCGGGAGAGGTTGGTTTCACATGAGTAAAGAACGCGCGACGGTCTCCACCGTCGATCCGATCGAAAAGAAGATCGTTATTTCGCATCTGAAAAAGTGCTTTGGCGACCATGAAGTGCTGACTGATATCAATTTGGAAGTGGACAACGGCGAGGTGGTCTGCATCATCGGTCCGTCCGGCAGCGGGAAATCCACACTTTTGCGCTGCATCAACCGGCTGGAGGATCCGACTGGCGGCACGATCATCGTTGACGGCAACGATATCACTGATAAAAAGGCAAACATCAATAAGATTCGGGAAAACATCGGCATGGTGTTTCAGCAGTTCAATCTGTTCCACAACCACACGGTGCTGAAAAACATCACCCTTGCACCGATCGACCGCAAAAAGGCAACCCGCCAGCAGGCGCACGCGCGTGCGCTCGAATTGCTGGAGCGTGTCGGACTTTCGGAAAAAGCCGCGTCCTATCCGGGCGAGCTTTCCGGCGGACAGCAGCAGCGCGTTGCCATTGCGCGGGCGCTTGCGATGAACCCCGACATCATGCTCTTTGATGAGCCGACGAGTGCACTGGATCCGGAAATGGTGGGCGAAGTGCTTGCCGTGATGAAGGAGCTGGCGGCGGAGGGTATGACCATGGTGGTCGTGACGCATGAAATGGGCTTTGCCCGCGAGGTCTCCGACCGTGTCATTTTCATGGCGGACGGCGTGATCGTGGAGGAAGGCCCGCCGGCGCAGGTGTTCGACGCACCGAAAGAGGCGCGCACCAAAGACTTTTTGAATTGTGTGTTATAAAAGGAAACATTTCGGCCTGCGGAGGGATCTGTCAGGCCGGTTTTTTGTTGTCTAATGAAAATAAGCCTCCCTGCACATGGTCGGGGAGACTTTTCATTTGATAAAGCTTTACACTTGCGCGATGAGATGAAACGCGATTCCCGCCGCCGCGCCGAGGGCGATGAACACGATCGGATGCACCTTCTTGAACACGCGCAGGCCGACGAAAACCACCGCTGCGAGCGCCAGCGCCCAGTAATTGACGGCGGCAAAGAAGCTGCCGGTTGCGGTGAACACGTCGGTTTTGAACAGCGCAAGCTGCGCAACGGACAGGCACGATACCGCGATCAGACCCGCCGAAGCGGCGCGTAGACCGTAGAACGCCCAGTCCACATATTTGTTGTTGCGGAATTTCAGCAGCACGCGCGAGATGATCACGATGATGATGATCGCCGGGGCGACTTCGCCGAGCACCGCAATGATCGAACCCGGCAGACCGGCGGTCGTGTAACCGACATAGGTCGCCATATTGATGCCCATCGGTCCGGGCGTCGATTCGGAAACGGCCACAAGATCGGAAAGCTGTGCGGAGGTGAACCAGTGCGTCTTTTCGCCCATCTCACGCAAAAACGGAAGGGTCGCAAGACCGCCGCCGACGGAGAACAGCCCGACATAAAAGAAGCGCAAAAACAGTTCAAGCAGAAGGGGCATGGCGCTTTCCTCCCTTCAGCAAAATGCCGAGCACGCCGGCACAGAACACAAACACGGCAGGGGAGACGCTTGTGAAAAACGAGAGCACCGCCACCGTGAGAAAGATCAGCACGGTGAAAATGTCGGTCAGCGATTTTTTGCCGACCTGCAGCACTGCGTTGAGGATCAGCGCAACAACTGCGGGACGGATGCCGTCAAACGCCCATTGCACAGCCGGGACATCCTGGAAATTCTGGATACACGCGGCGATGACCGTGATGATGACCACAGACGGCGCAACCACGCCGAAGGTTGCCGCAATGCCGCCGGGCAAGCCCTTTTTCTTGCAGCCGATGAAGGTCGCGGTGTTGACGGCAATGATGCCCGGGGTGCACTGCCCGATCGCGTAATAGTCGATCAGCTCGTCCTGTGTGGCCCAACCGCGTTTTTCCACAATTTCACGCTGCATCATCGGCAGCATGGCAAGGCCGCCGCCGAAGGTGAAGCCGCCGATTTTTGCAAAGGCCAGAAAGAGCTGCAGCAGCATCTTCACGATGGGAAGCCCCCTTTGTTAAATTGCCGGAGGCGCCATTCCGCCGCCGCCCGCCATCATTTGGGAAAGGAAGCCCTGCTTCTTTTTCTTCTTCGGTTTATACGGCGGGGGAGACTGCATCTTTTTCTTCGCCTTCTTGCCGGCGGGGGTCGCAAGGAAACGGTTGACCTCGATCACCGGGGGCGCCATGGTTTCGCTCATATAATCCACGCAGCGTGCGAGCAGGATCTGGTCGTTATCCAGCGCGCCGAGGATCGTGACGGCGATCAGACTCTGCGTGTCGTTTGTGCCATCCTCATAGATCTCGTTGAGCGTTTGAAACAGCTTTTTCATTGTTGCGGGACGGTTTTCGTTGATTGCGGCAATCACACACGGGGTGCCGTATTCTTCAAAGAATTCCTCCGCCAAAAACTCACCGTAGGCGGCGAGGTTGGCCTTATAGGGTTCGCGCAGTTCGGGGAACACAAGGCAGAGCTTGCTCGCAAGGGTGTTCGGATCGTAAAACGAACCCGCCTTGACCGCCGCTTTTGAAACGGTCTGCGGCATCTTCTGGTTTTGCTTTTTTTGAACAGGCGCCTTTGTGCCGAAGCGGTTTTGGATCGTTTCGTCGATCTCACCGGTGACATAACGCACATCCTTGTCGGTCGCGTCTGCGGGCAGCAGCGACACTACCAGGCGTTTGCCGGCGCTTTCAAGCGTCTCGGCATCTTCGGCCGTGTAAACCTCGACGCGTTCCCCCTTATATTTGATCTGCAGCGCGCCTTTGTCCGACGCGTAGACCGCGGCGGCGTCTTCTTCGCCGATCTGCAGTTCTCCGTTCTGCGAGAAACCGAGCTTTTGCAGGGATTCGGACAGCGCGGACAGTACCGCTGAAAACTTTTCAACCTGAACAGACATGATTCTATTCTCCTTTAAACTGGAATATACCATATCATTATAGCACATGGAACGCCGTTTGTCACCCGGAAAGAAAAAATATTTGCTGTTTTTTCGGCTTTTTTCAGAAAGAGCTTTCTTTTTTGCTCGCTTTATGGGTCGATCTCTGTGTATTCAAGCGTAAAACAACGCGTGTGCGCACAAAAGAATGCAATGAAAAGTTCAAAATCGTCAAATGTTTGAAATATCTGAAAATTTCCACAAAAAGGCTGGACTTTTTGTGGCTTTTCTTTTATAATAAAAATGATACATTGGGTATTAAAATACCTTCCGAATTTTTAAGGAGGAATGATCCATGAAAAAAATGAGAGCGATCCTTTCCGTTCTGCTTTGCTTGCTGATGATGTGGGCCTGCTTTGCGCCGGCAACCGCAGGCGCGGCGAACGTCAATACAATCGCAAAATCCGCGCGTCAACTGAACGGCGATGATCCGCAGACCGTTGAACCGAACTGGGACGCGTTCTATGCGGCGATCGACGAGGTCTTCTTCACTGCGGCGACGACTGTTGATGTGACAGCCTGCGCGATTCCCTACACAGAAGATGGCTGGAACGATATCTGCAAAACGCTGAACGACATGCCGCAGATGCTGCACATCACTGGCCTGAGCATTCAAACAACCAGTATCGAAGGCCAGCCGAGCATCATCTCCTCCGTCAATTACAGCGGTGACTGGGCAAAGAACGCCGAAAAGCGTGACGCGTGCGAAAAAGTGATGTTCAAGCTCCTGCGCGGCATTGAGGGCAACACCGAAATGAGCGTTTACGACAAGCTCCTGCTGGTGCATGACCGTCTGATTGCATGGGCTGCATATGACACGAGCATATCGCTGACCGCGAACGCCGATTCCTACAACGCCTACGGCGCGCTTGTGAACGGCAAGGCTGTTTGCCAGGGCTATTCCATGGCGTACAGCTGGATGCTCAAGAAGCTCGGCATCGACAGCACCTATGTGACCGGTACGCTCTCCGACGGTGTGAGCCACGGCTGGCTGCGTGTCACACTGGACGGCAAGGACTACTATGTGGACGCGACATGGGATGATCCCGTCAATGATGTCCCGGGTCGTGTGCTGCACGAAAACTTCCTGATCGACGCCGCAACGTTTGAACAGACCCACGGTGAAATGGAAGAGCTGGACGAGACAGTGGCCGACACCGCGTTTGCCGACTCCTTCGATAAGAACACCAAGTCGGAGATCGTCCGTATCCGCGGCAACTACTACTACATGAAGTATAACGTCACAACGACCGTGGTGGAGGGCGAAACGCATACGACTGCCGAAAACGCGACGCTTATGCGTCACAATCCGACCACCGGCAGTGAGACGAAACTTTGGACGGTCGAAACGCTGACCTACTCCAACCAGACGAATCCGAACGCAGAGAACAAGGGCGATAGCTGGCTGTATGTTCCGAAAATGACCGCCATTGGCACCAAGGTCATCTATGCCGACGGCAGAGCACTCTATGCGTTTGACGTGACCACGCCGGAGGAACCGCCGGTTGAGATTTACCGTTTCTCGGTCTTCGACAAGATCCTGGACGGTCTGGACTTTGATACGAAGAGCGAATTCAGAATTCAGGGTCTGACCCAGAAGGACGGTACATTTTACATCACTGTGTTCAACGACGCGAGCTTTGATGAAGACACCGTTGCAAAATACACCATCACGCTGGATTACTGCCAGCACGAAAACAAGACGCTGCTTGAAAAATTTGACGCGACAAAGTGTAGCGAAAAGAGCACAGAGACCTTCATCTGCGAAGACTGCCGCAAAGTCTGGACCGAGGAAGGCGAAGCCGGTCAGCACATTTACGGCGAAGCAGTTGTGACAGCGCCGACCTGCGTGGACTATGAAAAATTCACCTATACTTGCACCATTTGCGGCGACGTGAAGGTGGAAGACGGTGCAGCGCCGAACCCGAACAACCATGTTGCCGACAAACTGAAAAATATCGCCGCAGTGCCCGGCACCTGCCAGGAGGACGGCTACACCGCCGGTGTGTTCTGCGAAGCCTGCGGCAACTATGTCAGCGGTCATGAAGCGACCGGGAAAGATCTGAACAACCATGTCGGCACGAAAGTGACCGTTCGCGGCAAGACCGCAACATGTGAGACGGCGGGCTGGTCGGAAGAGCTGACCTGCACCGGCTGCGGTGCAATCGTTCAGGAAAGCGCACCGATCGCAAAGCGCGGCCACGAGTTCAATACCACTTATCCGGACGTTGTTGTGGAACCGACCTGCATGGAAGACGGCTACACGCTGCATAAGTGTGCGCGTTGCTGGAAAGAGTTCAAAGACACCATCGTTCCCGCTGCCGGGGAACATCCGGCTGATCAGCTGGAAACGGTTGAAGCGGTTGTACCGACCTGCATCAGCGAAGGCTACACCGCCGGTGTTTACTGCAACGCTTGCAAAACCTACGTCGAAGGTCACAAGCTGCTGTTTAAAGACCCGAGCAACCATGTCCATGGTTTCCAGGAAGTGAACAAGGATCCCACTTGCACAGAGAACGGTGTGAGAGGCGCAAGCATGTGCCCGGACTGCCACGCCTATGAGTTTGATAAAGAAAAACTCGTTGAGATCAGAGGCGAGGTTCTGCCGGCACTCGGCCACAGCTTCTCGGATGACGGCGAGGTCATCAAAGAGCCGACCTGCACCGACGAAGGTCTGCGCAAGCAGGTCTGCGCCACCTGCCACGAATCGGTCGTTTCTCCCATTGATGCGCTCGGCCATCTTGATTTGGACGGCAACGAGATTTGCGACCGTTGCAGCAAGAATTTGAACAAGAACGCCTGCCCGTATTGCAACCAGATCCATAGCGGTCCGTTCGCGTTCCTGGTCAACTTCTTCCATAAGATCATGTACCTGATCTTCGGCGCAAAGAAAGCAAAATAAAACAACAAATGATCACTTCACGGCTGCCGCACTTTGCAAAGTGCGGCAGCCGTTTTGTACCTACTGATTCACTCGGATATGTAAACCTTGACGGTTAAGTTTCACACACCGAGTTGATCAGCGGGTGTGTTTTACCGACAGATGTCGCTTAAATGCGCTTCTGCCGGCTTTCTTTGTGTCAAAAGCTGTGCAAAAAACCTAAAAAAGCCGAGCGATGTGAAAATATATTGACAATTTTGTGAAATATGCTATAATTATTCTATAGAAATGTCTGTCAGGCAGAATTTCTAAATTTTTCAAAAAGGACTGAGAGATGATGAGAAAAACAGTTCGTAAATCCCTTTCCCTATTTTTATCTATGCTCCTGATTTTCGGCACGCTTGCGTTCGCACTGCCGCTGGTCGGTGCAGTTGACGATGCGCTTGAAATTCACCTCGGCGAAACCTTGGATGTTCAAGTTGCTGCGGGCGAAATGGTCTATTTCAAGTTTGTGCCCGAAGCGACGGATACCTATTTCTTCTCCTCCATGTTTGAAACGTACCGTGACACTTACGGCTATCTTTACAACGCGGAGAAAGAGGAGATCACGAGAAACGATGATGACGGCGGCAGCGGCAACTTTAAGATCAGCTGTACCCTGCAGGCCGGCGTGACCTATTACTTCGGTGCGCGGTTTTATAACAGCACCGATTCCGGCATCATGCCCGTCAATCTGACGTCTGTTTCGCTTATGCATGCAGGATTGGATATTCAGAAGCTTGCACTGAATACAGCGGCAGACTTCACCGTGACTGCAGATAAAGCGCTTTATCTTGAGCTGGATCCATCGAATAACGGAAGATACTTCATTTCGTTGAACGCCACAGAGAACGTGAGCGTCGAACTGCTGTCATCGGATTTCAGCAATGTGACGACCTACTATAACGAGACGGAGTTCTCGTTCGAAATCGATCTGGCAAGCGGCGTATATTTCCTGCGTGTGACCACAGAAAGCGAGAGCGTGTCGCTGACAGCGCTGTTCCAGACCATGCAGCAGCATGTGGACCCGGATGCGATCGTTCTGACAAAGGATGTTCCTGCTGCAGCAGAGCTGGAAGCGGGCGGCAACGTATATCTGAAATTCGTTCCGGCCGTCACGGGCAGCTATACTCTGGTCGGCAATCATTCGCAGTATCTGTATATCAATTTCTATTATGAGGATCTGTATTACAGCTACGGTGCTGTTTCCGGAAACACCGGTGTTGAAATGCAGCAATATCTGCAGGCGGGCCAGACCTATTATTACCGTGTTGAAAGCGATGCGCAGCAAACGGTTGAAATGACCGTGTATACTTCAACAGATCTTGTGAATGCGCGGGCATTGCCATTGACTTTTAATATGCCGCAGGCACTCTCGTTCACGACCTATGCAGAGCAGAAATATTTGAAGTTTACACCGGAAACGACGGAAAGCTATACGCTCGTTTGCGACAATACGGATGACCTTTACGGAAGGGCATTGGACGTAAACCTTTCTGAGCTCAAAGAACAGACAGGCACGGCGCTGGCAATGGGCGTTGCGCTGGTGCGCGGACAGACTTATTATTTTGAACTGACATCTTACGCCACTCAGAACACGACCGTTCAGATCATTCGCACGGAAGATTACCTGAACAGCATCAGCATCGACCTTGCGGTGAACGTTCCGGCACAGGGCGAAAACGGAAAGCTTTTGAGATTCACGCCGGAAACCGACGGTGTCTATATGTTCTCCGCGCAAAGCGAAGACTATATGTCCGCGCGCTTTTATGACAGTGAAATGAATTCCGATTACAACGACTATACTTACGGAATGTCGATTCAGCTGCCGCGCAAATTGACGGCCGGCGAAACCTATTATTATTCGGTGGATGTGTCAGCGACCTGTGTGATCGAGACGTTGGCAGATTATATGGCGAATCACGGCGGCAAACAGATCGTCTCCGGCGAGGAGGTTCCCTTCAGCGGAAGCGACTGGACATTCTTTGCGCTGCAGACCGGAACGAAACAGGTGAGGTACATCTTTGAGGCGCAGGCGAATGCAGAAGCGGAAATCAAAATCTATAGTGCGGACATGAGAAACCATACCGTTTATTATTTCTCAGATCCGATGACCGGGGAGATCTATCCGAATTCTGATACGACCGTCTTGGTCGCTGTGCGAAGCACCAGTGCAGAAGGCGCCGGCAAATTCGCGCTGACCGAGATGAGCGCTTTCCTGCCCGGAAAGGCGCAGCCGCTTACGCTGGAAACGCCGGTGACTGTGACCGAGAACAGATTCACCTACTTCTCCTTCACACCGGAAACGGACGGCGGCTATGTGTTCTGCGGAACAGCACAAAACAACGCCAACTTCTATTCCTATAGAGAGGATACGTTTGACACGCAGCAAAGCGGCAGCAATGATTGCGTATTTATGGTTTCCATGAAAGCCGGAAAGACCTATTACTTTGCTGTAAATAATTACGGTGGAAGCCCGAGCCCGACTGTAATCATCAGAACGGCACAGGCGTTTATGCATGAAAACGCAACGGCGCTTGCGCTTGACACGCCGCAGAAGTTGACATTTGGTCCTTCAACGGAATACAGATATTTGATGTTTACGCCCGAAGTGACCGGACGATACACGTTCAGCGCAAACAATACGAGATATGTGTCATGCTATGCCTATAATGACATGTTCGAAGAAATCGACAGTTTCAGCGAGGATGAAGCATTGAGCTACTCCATGACGCTTGAAGCAGGTGAAACCTATTATTTCCAATGGAGCTGTTATGAAGCCAGCTTCGATGTCACGCTGAGCAAGACCTGCGATCATGCAAATGCAGCAATCATTCCGGGCGTTGCACCGACCTGCACGGTGAACGGAAAGACCGTCGGCGTGCGCTGCGAGGATTGCGGCAAAGTGCTGTTTGAACCTGTGATAATCGCCAAGGGACATAAGGATGCTGACGCGGACCGCGTTTGTGACAATTGCGGTCAGGCGGCTGTTGAGTTTGTTGCCGCGTGCAACAATGAGGGCACTGTGACCGCGACGCTTTACACCAACGGTGAGCTGGTGCTTGCAGGTGAAGGCCCTGTGACCATGCCGCCGGGACAGCCGCAAGTGAATGCGTTTGAATCTGAGGGAGCATATCAGGCGGCCTATCAAACCTGGGTTCAGCAGATGCGGCGTGTGACAAGCATTGAACTTCCGGAAGGGCTCACCTCCCTTTGCGGTTCTGCGTTCAGCGAATGCCCAGTCAATGAGATCGTCATTCCTTCAAGCTGCAACTATATTGGCTCTAATGCTTTCAACTCAGCACAGTTTAGGGATGTCACCATTCTGAACGATGCCGTGCGTCTGTCGAATCAGTTCCCGATCGAAGGTTACACGACAAGCGTCGCTGACTTCCCGCTGAAAAACTGGAACGATTATCGGACGCTCTTACCTGTTGCAGTCTGCATGCAGTATGCTTTGTCGCTGAACTATCAACTGGATTACATGGTGCAGGAAGCGATGGCTGAATTTGGCATCAGCGAAGAAATCGCGCTTGTATTGATCGATGACGTTTATTCCCAGGAGATCACCTATCTTGCATGGGAGTTTGGCATTGATTTCCCGGAGGGCACGAAGCTTTCAAATGTCCAAAACGCCATGCTCGCGTTCATCAATGAGCAGCTCGGCACCGATTTCTCCGACGCTTCGGAGATTTGGGATGTGGATGGCATTGACCTGACAGATCCGGAAGCGATCAACGAAGTCGTTCAGCATCCGTCCGAAGCAGTCCGTCAGGCGCTGGAGACAAAATACAATATTGATTATGCACAGATGATGGATGACTCGTTCTCAACGCGTTCTCTGTATCTCGGTCAGAACGGCAATAATCTGGACGGCAAAAACTATGTTGCCTTTGAAGGTATCACGATCCACGGCAACTGCGGTTCCACCACACAGACGGCCGCCGCAAAGATCGGTGCGGACTTTGACCTGCTGAACCACAATCCCGCCCAGGCGGTCAGAGAAAACGAAGTTGCCGCAACAGAAGAAACCGAGGGCAGCTACGACAGCGTGGTCTACTGCAGCACCTGCGGTGAAGAGCTTTCCCGCGAGTCAAAGACCATTCCGGTGCTCGGTCATGAACACACAGAAGGCGCGCCGGTGCGCGAAAACGAGGTTGCGGCAACCTGCACCAAGGCCGGCAGCTACGACGAAGTGATCTATTGCGCAAGCTGCGGCGAAGAGCTTTCCCGCGACACATACTCCATTGAAAAGACTGCGCATACGCCGGCGGCTGTGGTGATGACCAACTATGTTGATGCAACCTGCACCGTAAACGGCGGCTATGACGAAGTCGTGCTTTGCACAGCCTGCGGCGCTCTGCTTTCGAGCGAGCACAAGACGGTTGAAGCGTCCGGACACAGCGCGGGTGAACCGGTCATTGTAAACAAAGTGTTTACGGACTGCACCGAGGGCGGCACCTGGGACGAGGTCGTTTTCTGCACAATTTGCGGCGAAGAGCTTTCGCGTGAAGCCAAGGAGATCGCTCCTGCGGCGCATACGCCCGGAGAAGCAAAGCGCGAAAATGTGAAGGACGCCACCTGCGAAGCGGACGGCAGCTACACGGAGATCATTGACTGCGCGGTCTGCGGCAACCGGATCAGCGCCGAAGAAAAACCGATCAAAGCGCCCGGCCACAGTTGGGGCGAGTGGGTCGTTGTGAAGGAAGCCACACAGGACGAAGACGGTCTGCAGCGCCGCGTTTGCACACGCGACGGCTCCCATGTGGAGGAAAAGATCATTGAAAAACTGCCGGCGCCGACACAGCCCGACAACGGCGGCAAGAACCTTTGCAAATATTGCGGTGAGGAACACACCGGCCCGTTCGGTTGGCTGATCAGGTTC
This sequence comes from Oscillospiraceae bacterium, assembly GCA_902792985.1. Lineage (GTDB taxonomy): Bacteria > Bacillota > Clostridia > Oscillospirales > Acutalibacteraceae > UBA6857. The sequence continues at coordinate 7,594 of CADBBT010000029.1, read as the reverse complement.
TTCCACAGCATTCTCGCGTTCTTCGGCCTTCGCAAATAACCTGACAAATCAAAGAATGAGGGCAGCCCCGCGAGGGGCTGTCCTTTTTTGTCGGCAAGTCGGCGTAATGCTGCCAAAAAACGACCCGCCGTGACATTTGCACAGCGGGTCTGCTTTTGCTTTTTACGGTGCGGTGCTGCACCTGTACTCAGTTCGCCAAAACCTCTTTGTAGAGCTTGATATACATATTCGCGCTCTTGCCCCAACTGAAATCGCATTGGATCGCGCGTTTGACGAGCGTGTCCCAATAGTCGTGATTGTAGTAGGCGCCGAGGGCTCTTTGCAGTGCGCCGAGCATATCGTGCGCATTGTAGGTCTTGAACGTGAAGCCGTTGCCTTCGCCGTCACCGCTGTCGGTGATGGAATCGCGCAGACCGCCTGTTTCGCGGACGATGGGCACTGTGCCGTAGCGCAGCGCAACCATCTGTGACAGGCCGCAGGGCTCGCTCTTGGAGGGCATCAGGAAGATGTCCGCACCGGCGTAGATCTTCTTTGCAAGGGAGGGAACGAAGCCGATGCGCACCGCGACCTTTTCAGGGAAGCGGTTGGACAGCTCGCGGAAGTAGTTCTCATACTGCCAGTCGCCGGAACCGACCACGACCACCTGCACGTCGTTGTTATAAAGGAACTCGTCAAAGATCGCTTTGATGAGATCGAAGCCCTTGTGGGAAACAAGGCGCGAAACGATGCCGACGATCGGCACGTCGGGGCGCTGGGGCAGACCCATGTTTTCCTGCAGCGCTTTCTTGTTGGCGGCCTTGCCTTCCTTGACATTGTCTACATTGTAGTGCATGACAAGGTTCGGATCGGTCTCGGGGTCGTTTGTGTCGGTGGCAATGCCGTTGAGGATGCCGGTCAGCTTCCACTGCCGTTCGCGCAGAATGCTGTCCAGCCCGTGGCTGTACCACGGGTCGAGGATCTCGTTGGCATAAGACGGGGAGACGGTGGTGATCTTGTCGGCGCATTCGATCGCGCCCTTCATGAAGTTGGCGTCGCCGTCATATTCCAAAATGTGTGCGTCCTCGGGTTTGAGACCGATCACATCGCCGATCAGATCCATGCCGTAAGTGCCCTGATACTGGATGTTGTGGATCGTGAAGATCGTTTTGATGCCCGCGTACCACGGGTCCATCGCGTACATCGTTTTATAGAACACCGGGGTGAGCGCCGACTGCCAGTCGTTGCAATGGATGATGTCGGGCTTGAAGTCGATGTGCGGCAAAATTTCCAGCACGGCGCGCGCAAAGAAGGTGAACCGCTCCGCGTCGTCATAGTGGCCGTAGATGGAATCGCGCTTGAAATAGTATTGGTTGTCAATAAAATAATAGATTACGCCGTTGTGCTTTGCCTGGAAGATCCCGCAGTACTGACGGCGCCACGCCACAGGTACGGAGATGCTCGTGAGGAAGGTCATCTTGTCTTTGTATTCCTGGGAGATCGTGTCATACAGCGGCATGACCACACGGCAGCCGATCAACCGCTGACGCAGTGCCTGGGAAAGCGCGCCGGCAACATCGGCAAGACCGCCGCTGGCCATAAAGGGCTGCGCTTCGCTGGCAACAAATAAAACTTTCATAATCAGAATCCTTTCGGGAAGATGTCGGTTATTAGCTGTAAGCGGTTCGCGTATCCGTTTATTGCCGATTGCTAACCACTGACTGCTAACTGCTGTTTAAACGGATGGAATATCCGTTTAAACAATGCTGTCTTTCGCCACATACAGCGGGCAGGTATCCGCGCCGGAGAGCGCTTTGCCCGGTTTGATAACGACATTTTTGTCGAGCACTGCATAGCCCACTGAAGCGCCTTCGCTGATGAAGCTGTCCTGCATGACAACGGCGTTTTTGACCACCGCGCCTTCCGCGATCTGAACGCCGCGGAAGAGGATGGAATTTTCCACCGTGCCTTTGATGATGCAGCCGTCCGCGATCAGGGAGTTCGACGCTTTGGAATTGATGCCGTAAATGGCCGGCATATCGTCGCGCACCTTGGTATAGATGGGCAGATCACGCTTGAAGAGCTTTTGATAATCGCCGGAAACAAGCTTCATGCTCACATCGTAATACGCCTGCATGGAATCGATCACGAACGCGAATTCGTCGATCTTGCAGCCGCGGATGTCAAGCGTGTCGCAGTGGGCGTTGATGATGTCGCGGCCGAAGGAATCCGCGCCGGTTGCCACCGCAGCGCTGACCAGACGTTCGAGCAGCTGCTTTTTCATAATGACGATGTTCAGCGAAAAGTTCTTTTCTGCGCCGTCGTTGTCGTTTGTGAGCGCTTTTGTGACCTTGTCCCCGTCGAGGATGAGAGTCATCAGGTTTTGCAGCTTCGGCTTTTTGCCGTATTTGTAAGCGATCGTGATATCGGCGCCGGTCTTGATGTGGCTGTCGATGAACGCTTCATAGTCGATGTTGCAAACGACGTTGGAATCGCAGAAGAGCACATATTCCTTGTTGACGTGGGAAAAATAGTTCATCATGCTCTGCAGTGCTTCAATGCGGTTGCGATAGATGCCGCCGTTGCCCGCAAGATCGAACGGGGGCAAAATCGTCAGTCCGTCGTGCTTGCGCGAAAGATCCCAGGGCTTGCCGGAGCCAAGGTGATCCATCAGCGAGCGGTAGTTGCTCTTGGTGTTCACGCCGACCGCGGTGATGCCGCAGTTGACCATGCCCGACAGGGGAAAGTCGATCAGACGGTAACGGCCGGCAAAGGGAACGGAGCCCATGGTGCGCACATGCGTCAGCTCGGGCAGCGCTTCGTCATAGATGCTGGAATAGATGATTCCCAAAACGTTCGATGCTCTCATGATACTACCTCCTGCACGTCTGTGTCGATCATCTGTTTGGCGGCGACCACAGCGTTTTTGCCGATGGTGATGTTTTCACCCACAACGGCGATGCCCCAGTCGTCCAGATGATCCTTGAGTTCCTCCGGGCTGTTGCCCACATGGGCGCCCGATTCGATGACGGTGTTTTCCGCAACGATGGCATATTCCACGACCGCGCCGGCCTTGATGACGGTGCCGGGCATAACGATCGCATAGCGAACCTTGGCGCCCGGTTCGACCGTGACGTTCGAGAACAGCACGGAATAATCCACTTCGCCGCCGATGCAGCAGCCTTCGGAGATCATGGAATTTTCCACGTTTGCGCCTTCAGCGATGAAGTGCGGCGGCGCGGCGGGCGTTTTGGAATAGATACGCCAGGAATCGTCGGAAAGGTCGAGATCCACTTTCGGATTGAGCAGATCGAGGTTTGCTTCCCAAAGCGAATCGATCGTGCCGACATCCTTCCAGTAGCCGTCAAACTGATAGGCGAACAGGCGCTCGCCGGCGGAATGCATGGCGGGGATGACGTCGTGGCCGAAGTCGTTGCCGGAGTTCGGGTTGTTTTCGTCGTCGATCAGATACTGACGCAGCTTTTTCCAGGTGAAGATGTATACGCCCATGGACGCTTTGTTTGAACGCGGGTTTTTCGGCTTTTCCTCAAACTCGCTGATCGAGCCGTCGTCGTTGACGAACATCAGACCGAAGCGCGACGCTTCGTCCCAGGGCACTTCCAGCATTGCGATGGTGCAAGCCGCATCCTTTTCCTTATGGTAGGCGAGCATTTTCGCATAATCCATCTTATAGATGTGGTCGCCGGACAGCACAGCCACGTATTCGGGATTGTAGCGGTCGATGAAATGGATGTTCTGATAGATCGCATTCGCGGTGCCCTTGTACCATTCGGTGCCCTTGATCTGCTGATAGGGCGAAAGGACATGCACACCGCCGCCGGCGCGGTCAAGGTCCCACGCGGCGCCGTTGCCGATATAGTCGTTCAGCTCCAGCGGCTGATACTGGGTCAGCACGCCGACGCAGTCGATGCCGGAGTTGATGCAGTTCGACAGCGGGAAGTCGATAATGCGGTATTTGCCGCCGTAGGGCACGGCGGGTTTTGCAATGTGCTTGGTAAGAATACCCAGACGGCTGCCTTGACCACCTGCGAGCAGCATTGCAAGACATTCTGTTTTCTTCGTCATGGTTTTGTTTGCCTCCTGTTTCCTTTTATGATTTTTGTTTGGATTGTGATTTTGTACTGCGGCTGCGTTTGGGTTTGCAGCGCAGATAGATGGCCGAAAGACCGGGCAGCGACACCGTGATCGAATTCTCATAGCCGTGCATCGGCACCGCTCTGGAGGATACCTGCGTCTTTGTGCCGCGGTCGCGTCCGCCGAATTCGGCGGAATCGGAGTTCAGAATGACCTGATACACGCCCTCTTTCTGCACGCCGAAGCTGTAGTTTTCGCGGTCCACGACCGTGAAGTTGCAGATGCAAACGATTTCGTCGCCGTTTTTGTCCATCCGGCGGAAGGCGATGACGGAATTGTCCTTGTCGTCGCTCACGCACCAGGCGAAGCCCTCCCAGCGGTAGTCGATCTCCCAAAGCGCGGGATATTTCTTATACAGCCGGTTGAGCGTGCGGGTATAGTTTTGGAGCTGACGGTGCTTCTCGTAGTCCAGCAGCAGCCAGTCGAGACCGGCGTCGTATTTCCATTCGATGAACTGGCCGAACTCCTGACCCATGAAGGTCAGCTTTTTGCCGGGGTGCGCCATCATGTAACCGAGGAACGAGCGCACGCCTGCGAACTTTTCGTCGTAGTCGCCGGGCATTTTGCCGATCAGCGAGCATTTGCCGTGAACGACCTCATCGTGCGAGATCGGCAGCACAAAGTTTTCCGAAAATGCATAGAAGAACGAGAACGTCAGCAGGTTGTGGTTATATTTGCGGGACAGGCCGTCGAGCGAAAAATATTTCAGCGCGTCGTTCATCCAGCCCATGTTCCACTTGAAGTTGAAGCCCAGACCGCCAAAGCCGTTTTCCTTGCCGAAATCGGTGGGCTTGGAAACGTTGGGCCACGCCGTGCTCTCTTCGGCGATCATCAGCACGCCGGGGAAGTCACGGAAGATCAGTTGGTTGAGCGTCTGCAAAAACGCAACGGCTTCCAGATTTTCGTTGCTGCCGTATTTGTTGGCGATCCACTCGCCGTCGTTGCGGCCGTAGTCGAGGTAGAGCATCGACGCCACGGCGTCCACACGCAGACCGTCGATGTGATACTGGTCGAGCCAGAACGTGGCGGAACTGATGAGGAAGGAGATGACCTCGTTGCGTCCGAAGTCAAAGACCTTTGTGCCCCAGTCCTTGTGCTCGCCCTTGCGGTCGTCGGCATATTCAAAGCAGGGTGCGCCGTCAAAATCGGCAAGGCCGTACGCATCCTTCGGGAAGTGCGCCGGTACCCAGTCCATGATGACGCCGATGCCGCTTTGATGGCAGGCGTCCACAAACGCCATGAAATCGTGCGGCGTGCCATAGCGTGATGTTACGGCGAAGTAGCCGGTGACCTGATAGCCCCAAGAGCCGTCAAACGGGTATTCCGACAGCGGCATCAGCTCGATGTGGGTATAGCCCATATCCTTGACATAGGGGATCAGCTCGTCCGCCAGCTCTTTATAGGAAAGAAAGCTGCCGTCGGCGTGCCGGCGCCAGGAGCCGGCATGGACTTCATAAATGTTCATCGGCGCGGCGTAAGGGTCGGAACTGCCTTTTTGCGCCTGCCACTTTTTGTCTTTCCATTTGTAGCCGTCCATCTCATAGAATTTGGACGCCGTGCCGGGACGGGTCTCGCAATGGAAGGCAAAGGGGTCGCTCTTGTCGCGGATACTCACGCCGTCCGCGCAGGTAATGTGATATTTATAGTTATCATAGACCTGAACGCCATGTACAGTTACTTCCCAGACGTCGCTGTCCGGCAGCTTTTCCATGCGCGCGCTGTCGGTGCGCCAGCCGTTGAAATCGCCGATCACGCTCACTGCGCTTGCATGCGGTGCCCAAACACGGAAGGTTACGGCGTCCACAGCGGTCCGATGTGCACCGAGATAGGTGTATGCGCGATTACTTTTCCCCTGATGAAAGTAATACAGCGCATAATCGTCCCGTTCGGGCTTTGCAATCGTCATAGTTCCACCATCCTTTTTTTCATTTAATATATCATACCACCGTTGGAAAAAAAACACAAGCGTTTTCGTTATTTTGTTAGAACTTGAATAAAAAGAAGAAATTAAATTTGTGCAGAAATACCCGAAGTGCGGGTCGGCACGGCGCATAAGAACGCAGAAAGCAGTGCCGGTGAAAAAGAATAGCACGCTCTGAGCGCGAAAAAAGGGGAAACGGCGCGTTGACTTTGCAAAAAATGTATGATAAAATGCAAGCATTCGAACAGGAACAAAGAAACGGATGGTGAATGCCTTGAAACGTCCCTCTTTCAAAAAAGTGGAAGAGCTTTATCAAAAAGTCTCCGCCCTTGCGCCGGATGAGGAAAAGCAGCGCGAAGCGCAGCAGCTTGCCCGCCGGGTGGAGGCGCGGTTTTTGAACCGGCGCATCGTGGTGCCGGCGTTTGTTTTGCTGCTGGTGCTGCTGGTGGCGGCCTCTGTGGTGGTCGTTCTGCATGAGCGCGGCAAGACGCAGCCGCAGGAGGAAACGTCGCTGACCGAAACAACAACCGACATCTCGGTCGCGCCCGCGGCATTGAAGGGCAACTTCCTTCTTGCACTGACCCAGGGCGATTCGCGCCAGATCCGTATGCTTGCCGTTTTACAGGCGGACAGCGTCTCCGGGGAGCTTTCGGTCTTTTATGTGCCAACGCACACGCAGGTGCTGGTGAACAACACGGAATCGAGCATCCAGCGTCACTTCACGGTCGGCGGCGAAAACGAGCTGGTCTGGGCGGTCGCGCAGGCAACGGGCACGCAGATCGACCGCTATCTGGTCGTGACCGACGGCGGACTGCTGCAGATCGCGCGCATGTTCGGTGAGCATGTGCTGACGATCGACGAGGACTTGGAATTTGACATCGACGGCATCTCATATAAAATAGAAAAGGGCGAACAGACGCTGTCGGTGGACATGCTGTGCAAATATATGGACTACCTGTGCGACGCGCTGTACCGCGGCGGCGACGCAAAAGTGACAGGGCTGCTGTCCTACTTTGCGAGCGGGCTGTTCTGCGGTGTTTCCGAAAGCGCGCTGCCGCAGCGGATGACGCTGCTGTTCCGCAATATCACGAGCAATGTTTCCGCGCTGGATCTGTCAATGTATGCCGCCGCTTCGCCGCAGTTCACGGCGGACAGGGACGCGCTGACGATCGAAAATGAGGGCGTGCGCGGACTGCAGGAAATTACAGATTGAGTTTTCTTTCATTATGAAAACCTCCCGAATGCCGGCCGGCACGCGGGAGGCTTTTTTCGAAAAAAGGCGGCAAAACGGCTGCGTTCGACGCTGCCTGAATCAGGTGAAAATAGGCGAATGAATTTTCTTTTGAAAAAAATAAAAAAACTTACAAAAAAGGGTTGACAAAGTGGGATTGATGTGCTAAAATGGCAAAGCTGTTTCGGACGGGAGACCGAACGGAGCGGCAGATGAACCTTGAAAATTAAACAACGATGAAAAGGAACCCGAGATTTTTTGAAGTAAGAAGTACTCTTACAGAACAGTAATTTCGGAAGCCGATTTCGAAA
>CADBBT010000028.1 GCA_902792985.1 Oscillospiraceae bacterium | reverse complement strand
GGATTACGACACGCCGTTTATTCGTTTCCGCCTGCCGCCGCTGACCTTGCAGCCCATTGCGGAAAACGCCGTCAAGCATGGGATAGATCCCTATGCCGGGCCGCTGCACATCAGCATCCGCACCCGTCAAACAAGCGACGGATGCGAGATCACCGTTGAAAACAACGGCGCGGGGTTTGACCCTGCGGCAAACGATGACGAGCCGCATATCGCGCTCGCCAACATCCGCCAGCGCCTGCAAATGATGTGCGGCGGCGAGCTGACGATCGCCCCGCGCGACGGCGGCGGAACGGTTGTAACGATGACGATACAGACGCCGGAACGAGAATCAGTGCAAGAGTAAAAGCAATGGTCACAACATCATAAAAATCAAAACTACCGGTGAAACCGGTGGTTTTGATTTGGCACATAGGACAGATACATGTTCCGTTATCTTCCCATGCAGGGAATTAATGTTTCCCGCAAACGGGACAGAGAATGCACTTTTGATTCATTTGTGCTTTCTGCTATTCAAAATCCGAGTCGGTGAAATCGCCCTGCTTTTCCGCAAGGCCGATATATTCCGCGCCTCCCTTTCGGCCGTTATACCAGATGCGCCATGTGTCTTTGGCTTCGTCATATACGGCGGAGGGTTTATAACAGGCATCCGCATCCCAGGCGCCGGGCGTTGGCAAAACGAGCGGATTGTGTTTGCAGCGACGAAAGCCGGTCACACCGTCACGCGAGCAGGCGCAGCAGATACACGCCGTGTGAATATCGCGGTAGCCGATATAAAACAGCAGATAGCCCAGCTCCTTGTGCGGCAAAATCTGGCAGCCGCCGATGCGCTCGCGTTCATAGCTGTTTTGCGGCGCATTGGTCAGAATCGGGTTCAGCGGCGATTTTTTCCAATGCAGGCCGTCGTCGCTTTCGGCATAGCACAGCACGTTCGGCTCATAGGTTTCGCCAGCGCTGTACCACATACGGTATCTGCCGCTTTCAAACAGCACACAGGGGTTCATCACCGAAAGGTGTTCCCACAGCGTTTCAGGCACAAGGACCGGTCCGGTTTGCACCCGGCGAAAATGCAGGCCGTCGTCGCTTTCGGCAAAGCCGATATAACTGCGGCCGTCCGCCTGCCCGGTGTACCACATTTGATAGGTGTTGCCGGTTTTTAAAACGCAGTTGCGGTTGACAAGATCCTCCCAGCCGCTTTTGGGTTCCGGGGCCAGTGTTGCGCGCAGCGGCTTCCACCGCACGCCGTCTTCGGAAAAAGAGACCGCCGTCGTGTTGTTCGCCCGCCAGGAAAGATCCATGCGCAGCAAGCCGTCTTTCTGCGGCGTCACATAAACGTCAAACAGTGTGCCAGTTTTTTCGTCGCCGAAAATCGGATTGTTCGGGTATTTGGTAAAAAAGGATTGCGATTGTTCCATCGTTTCAGCCTCCTGTTCTTCTGTCATTCTATCATGTGCCCGGTTCAGATGCAAGAAAAAGCCGGAAAGAGTTGCGTGCATCGGGCTGCGGTATCCGCTAACCGGGCGTTATTATAAAACCGCTTTCAGCACCGGCTCCAGCGCTTTTGCCATGCAGTAAAACCCGAGGTCATTGGGGTGGCAGTTGTCCACCGTGCCGGAATCACCGCCGAAAAGATGCAGCATCGTTGTGCCGTCAATAAAATAGACATTACGGTCCCCCGCCTGCACCGCAGTTTCCCACGTATGCTTCACAATGTCTCTGCGCAGCAGGTCGTCTTGATTCGGATTCGGCTGCGGGCGCGAAAGCAGGATGATCGGCAGCGTCGGCTGTTGTTCCCGCACAGAGCGGAAAAATGCCGCGTGCGTGGCTTCCAGATATGCCGGGTCAGGTGCGTTGTGGTCATAATCCAGCACAAAAGCGGACATCCTGCATCCGGCAATATAGTCTGCCATACAAGGTTCTCCCCGGGCACTGCCGGAAAAGCCCAGATTCAGGTGATCACAGGACAACAGCCGGGACAGAATACTTTGATATGCGTTGCCGGGACGGGACGCACACCCTCCCTGTGTGATGGAAGAGCCGTAATATACGACGGGTGTTGTGATGCGGTATGGGGCGGCTGTTCCCAGCATGCAGCCTGTCGGCAAACCGATCTCCAATCGCTTCACGCCGCTGTAGAGCGGAAAATGAATCGTGATCTCCCGTACGCCGCCTTCATCGAGTTCTATTTCCGATGTGTATCCATCCGTCATATCTTCAGGCGGTACAAAGGTACCGCGGTAAACATCATCAGCGTAGAGATCAAAACCCGCGCTGCCGGTGAATGCGAAATGCGGCATTCGGGTCACGGCGCGCAGCTCAGCACGCAGCACGATGCGGTTTGCATCCGTCCGAAAGCGAACGCGGCCGCCAGCCGTGTTCAGATTCAAAAATTTCACACCGATGTTTGTCGCTTCGGCAAGCGCATGAGGGATCCGGTAATAACCCGCTGCATCCCTCAAGAGTCCGTGGACCGTGAAAGGCGGACGGGAAACATCAAAAAAGACCGTTTGCGTTGCGTCCGGTGCAGCTACAATAAAGTTTTTGTCGAAATCTTCAATACGCATTTGTGAATCTTTCCTTTCCGTGGTTGCCTAATTGCCTTTTGCAGAATCATGTTTTGTCTTTATTATACACCAACCCACCGTTTTTTCAAGTATATCTTAATATCTGTGTGGTTTGCCAAGGGAAGCCATCAATTTCAAACCGATCAACAAGATTCGTCGCGTCAGGAAAAATTTGCTCAGTTTCTTCCTTGTTCCACTCTGCAATACTGATACCTTCATCGAGCCAAACGAGAATTGTATATACCATTATCTTTCGGTCTGTCAACAAAATCGCCTTCCACTCCTGATACGTCATATCCGCCGGCACATATCCTCCCTTTCCCGTTTCCGGGTCACGCATCCAGCGCGTGCCGACACCCTTCATGTCCTCGAAGTACGGCGCGGTGGTACATCTGCACCACGGATGAAACGGCGGCGCGTTTTCGCCGATCTTGCGCTTGCTCTCCGGGAAAACCTGCCCGTTCATCTCGCCGCAATAATCGCATATGTGAGCGAAAAAAATTCCGCCACATTTTATGAAAAGCATCGCCACGCAGCGGATTTTGTGATATAATCAAAGCGAATCAACCGAAACGCAAAGGAGGACACTCATGAAAATTTTAATTGTTCCCGACGTACATATCCGAACGAAGGTGGAAGAAGCCCGGCAGCTGCGCACGATGGAAGCGCTGAAAAACGCCTTTCAAAACGTGCCCTGCGATCTTGCGGTCTTTCTCGGCGATCTGATGCACGGGCCGGATTACGGCGACGACAAGGCGCGTTATCTGCACGATCTGAACACGGCGCTCGACGCCACGGGCGACGTGCCGTTTGCCTTTGTGTTCGGCAACCACGACGCGGAGTGCGACGTGCGCAAGGAAGAGATCCTCGACGTGCTCTCTGCCCGACCGAACAATTTGACAAACGGGCTGAATTATGTGCTGAAAACCGGCGGCGAAACGCTGCTGTTCATTGACAGCGGTTCGGAATACGACGGCGAAGGGAGCCATTATGACATTGTGCGGCCGGATGTGATCCGTTGGGCAAAGCAGCAGATCGCCGGCACAAAGGCGATTTTGTTCCAGCACATCATCATCCCCGACATCATCGACGCCGTTACGCAAGGCGAAGACGGTGTCTGGCGTTTTAAAGACGGAGTTTCCTATACGGGCGAACTCAACGAGCGCCCCTGTCCGCCGGACATCAACACCGGCGAGCTGGAACAGCTTGCGCCGGAGCTGAAAGCGATGGTGTTCGGGCACGACCATGTGAACAGCTTTGAATGCACGCTGCAGGGCGTGAAGATCATTCAGTGCAAAAGCACCAGCGTGAGCGGCTATGAATATCCGCAGGAGCCGACAGCCCGATTGCTTGACACAAAGACGATGAAAACCGAGATCATCCGCGTTTAAAAAGGAGTCGATATGAATCATCAGCTTTTATTCTATGACGCACCGGCGAACAACTGGCTGGAAGCGCTGCCGCTCGGCAACGGCACACTCGGCGCCATGTGCGACAGCGGCGCACAAACAGAGATGCTTTCGCTCAACCATGACACGCTTTGGACAGGCCATCCGCGCTCTGTGACGCGCGACGGCGCTTTTGACGCTTATCAAAGAGCAAAAAAGGCCGCGCTTGCCGGAGATTACATCAAAGCGCAAGAGGAGATCGAACAAAACTTTCTCACCTGCTGGTCGCAGGCCTATATGCCGTTCGGCGATCTCGTTCTGCAATTCGACCTGCCCGCGCCCACGGGCTTTCAGCGGATGCTGAATTTGCAAAACGCCGTGCTCAGCAGCATTTTTGAAACGGAAAACGCGTCATTCAAAAAGACCGTGTTTGTGTCTTTCCCGCAGCAGGTGCTCGCGTATAAAGTCGAGAGCGACCGGCCGTTTTCGTTTTCCGCCGCGCTGCATTCGCCTTTGAAGTCCGGCGTCAGCGCCGTCGGCGATACGCTGATCGTTGACGGCGAATGCCCCTTTGACGCCGACACAAACAACACCGAATACCCCTGCGCCGGTCTGTTTTATTCCGACGATCCGCACGAAAAGGGCGTGCAGTTCCGCGGTGCGCTGCGGGTGAAAACCGACGGCGAAATCAAAGCCGTTGAAAACGCGCTTTCCGTTTCAAACGCGACCGCCGCCGTGCTGCTTTTTTCGATCAAGACCAGCTACAACGGCTTTGATAAAGACCCCGCGACCGACGGGAAGGAATATAAAAACGCCTGCCTTGCGGCACTGGAAGACGCAGACGCGCTCGGCTTTGACACGCTGCTTCGCCGGCACATCAACGATTACGCCGCGCTTTACAGCCGCGTTTCGCTTTCGCTGACCGACGAGCTGAACCGCCTTCCTACAGATGAGCGTATCCGGCAATTTATGCAGACCGGTGAAGACAACGGTCTGTTTGAGCTGCTGTTCAATTACGGGCGCTACCTTCTGATCGCGTCCTCGCGGGAAAACAGCCTTGCGACGAACCTGCAAGGCATTTGGAACAACAGCACGCGCCCGCCGTGGAATTCCAACTACACGACCAATATCAACACCGAAATGAACTACTGGGGTGCGCTGCCGTGCAATTTGCCGGAAACGCTTTCGCCGCTCGTCACACTGGTCAAGGACCTTTCCGTTTCGGGCGCAGAAACGGCAAAGGCGTTTTATCACGCGGACGGCTTCGTCGCGCACCACAACGCCGACATCTGGGGCTTTTCCGCGCCGGTGCAGGGCAACGCCTGCTGGGGCTTTTGGCCGGGCGCGTCAGGCTGGCTTTGCCGCAGCTTGTTTGAGCTTTATGAATACACGCTGGACGAAGACTATTTGAAAAACACGGCCTTTCCGCTGATGAAACAGGCGGCGCTGTTTTATTTGGATCTATTGACCGAGGACACGGACGGCACCCTGATCCTTTGCCCCGCGACCTCGCCCGAAAACCAGTTCCTTTTCGGCGGCAGACATACCGCGGTTGCAAAGAGCTCGGCAATGATGAACAGCATCGTGCGCGATCTGTTCCTGAACTGCCGAAAGTGTTGCTGCTTGCTCGGGATCGACGACGATTTCAGCCGTAAGATCAACGAAAGCGTTGATCGGATCAAGCCGCTTTGCATCGGTGAGGACGGCGCCGTTTTGGAATGGAACGAGCCGCTGGAGGAAACCGAGGTGCATCACCGCCATGTGTCGCATCTTTACGCCCTGCACCCCGCCGGTCTGATCACACCGAAGGATGAAGCGCTTTTTGAAGCGTGCAAAAAAACGCTGGAAAACCGCGGCGATGACGGCACAGGCTGGAGCCTTGCGTGGAAGGTGAACTTCTGGGCGCGACTGCGCGACGGCAACCGTGCGCTGCGCCTGATCGAAAAGCTGCTGAACCTTGTGGACCCGACGGAGAAAAACTACAGGTCCGGCGGCGTGTATCCCAATCTCTTTGACGCGCACCCGCCGTTTCAGATCGACGGAAATTTCGGCGTGCTCAGCGGCATCTGCGAAATGCTGCTGCAATCGGACGATCAAACGATCTATCTGCTGCCTGCCCTGCCCGACCGTTGGCAAAACGGCAGTGTCAAAGGACTTGCCGCGCGCGGCGGCGTCACAGTGGACATCACTTGGAAAAACGGAAAAATCACGGATCACACCGTGCACGGAAACACGAAGGCCGCCATCGTTTTGTGCAGATAATACGGTTTTCGGTTTTCTTTCAAGCATACAAAAAGACCCCAAGCGAAATCGCAAGGGGTCTTTTGCTGTCTGAAAGCGATCATCTCAGGCCGAACAGACCTTTGAAAAAGCTGATGATGCGGCGAAGAAACGCGAGGATGGAATCAAAGAACGAGCTGTCGTTGGGAAGGTCCTCAGCGATTGAGGTGTCGGGCGTAGCCGGCGTGCTTGGCGTATCAGGTGTATCGGGTGTGTCGGGTGTGTCGGGTTCGTCCGGCGTCTGCTTTTCATATTGCAGACCGAAGCCGCGCGCGTATAAGATGTTTGACGTATAGCGTTTGTTTGCATCGAGCGCCGGAACATTGACCGGCAGCGTGCCGAGCACGGCTTTTTCATCAAAAGCCGTGTAGATGCCGACCGGGATGCTGACGCCATAGGTGAGCACGGAGCCGGCGGAAAAATCGGGCTTTTCATTCATGCCCTTGCAGGAATACGCCAGCAACACGGCGTCGCCCTTTTGCAGCCGTGCGGCGTCATAGGGCAGGCTGCAGCTCAAAAATGCGATCTTGTTTCCTTTTCCGTGCACAAAATCGGCGAGGGCGTCAAGATTCGAATAGGTCGCCGTAGCAAGCGCAGATTCCTTGGAAAGCTCGGTGATCACGATCACATTCGCTGCGGTTTCCACCGCTTTTTCCATCTCCGAAAGCGATTTGTCGCGCATAAGATAGACGGAGATGTCCATATCCTTCGGGATCAGCCCGTCACGCTTCAGACAGTCGATCGCGTATTCCCCGGCAAGCACCTCATTGGCATAGGGCACCATGATAACGGTTTTTGCGCTCGTTTTGATCGGGAGCATGCCGTCGTTTTTCACAAGCGTCACTGCCCTTTTCGCGATCTCCCATTCCTTGTCGTGATTGGCCTTTGCTCCGACCACAGCCTGTGCGTTGCTTTGCGCTGCGGCAAGGTCGATCCCGGCATAAGCGGACAGCAGACCCTGCTTTTCCTTCAGCGTCAAAATGCGCATCACGGCGCGATCGATGTTTTCCATCGAGATCTTGCCTGCGTCAGCGAGTGCCGCAACATCGGAAACATACTGATCGAGCGCGTCGATGCCCTTTGCGCTTGATGTGTCCACAGGCATCAACAGAATGTCAACACCCGCGTTGATCGCAAGACGCGCGGTATCCAAAACAGCAAAATGCGCCGAAATGGCGGCCATGCCCATAGAATCCGACACAACAACGCCGTCAAAACCGAGCTCGCCGCGCAGCACATCGGTGATCAGTGTTTTGGAAAGCGTTGCGGGCAGCTCGATCACGCTGCCGTCCTTTTTGGAAACATAGGTCTGTTTTTCGATCTTCGGGAACTGAATGTGCGCGGTCATGATCATTTCCGTGCCGTCGTTGATGCAGCGTGCAAACGGAATGAGTTCGTTCGCTTTCAGCTCGTCCAGCGTCTTATTAATGCGCGGCAGACCGGAATGGCTGTCGGTTGCCGTGTCGCCGTGTCCCGGATAATGCTTGAGCGCGGTGATGATATGATTGCTGTGCAGCCCTTTCATGAATGCGCTTGCAAAATCGGCAACGGTCTGTGCGTCATCGGAAAACGAGCGCACACCGATCACGGGGTTCGACGGGTTGCAGTTGATATCGACCACCGGGGCAAAATTGACGTTATAGCCCACTGCGGAAAGCTCCTGCCCGAGGATGGCACCGATCTCAAAGGCGTTCTTGCTGTCGCCCGTTGCGCCCAGCGCCATATTGCCCGGACCCTGTGTGCCGGAAGCGAGTCTTGTCACGCCCGCGCCCTCTTGATCCACAGAGATCAAAAGCTGCGGACGGCTCTTTTGGGAAATGTTCGCTTTTTGCATATCGTCGATCAGCTTCACGGCCTGTGCAGTGGACGCATTGTTTTGCGCAAACAAAATCACACCGGCAAAGCCGCGCTTTGCAAGGATGTTCTTCGCTTTTTGACCGAGCGACGTGACGTTCGCGCCGTCGTAATAGCGGAATGTGGGCATCAGCATTTGCGCAATTTTTTCTTCCGTGGTCATCCCGGCGAGGATCGTCTGCTTGGACGGTTGCGCCGCATTGCATGAAAACGCGATTGCGCCGCACACGGAAAGCACCGTCAAGAGCGAAAGCAAAACGCTCAAGGGCTTGCGAATAATAGATCGCTTCATAAAAATGCCTCCTGAAAAGAAAGAATGTTATAAGTTTATTATACCTCTTTTTTTATAAAAAGCAAGTTAAAGAGAAAATCTTCCCGCATCCGACAAAAAGACTTTACGAAAAGAAAGAAGTATGATAGAATGAAGTATCTATATTAGATGAGGACGAATAATATGGAAAACAGCTATGTATTCTTTACAAAACTGATCGAAACGCTTGCCATTATGCTGCTTGCCGCAGCGTTTGCCGGCAGTACAGAGCATATTTACAAGCACATCAACCAAAGACGCAACCTGAGATTTATCATCATTGCCGGCTTGTGCGGCGGTCTGTTCGGCATTTACGGCAACATTTCCGGGATCGAACTCAACAGCGCGGTCATCTCTGTGCGCGATATCGGCCCCATGCTCGCCGGCTTCCTCGGCGGACCGTTTTGCGGTCTGATCGCCGGTGTGGTCGCCGGTGTGCACCGTCTTTTCATGGGCGGCATCACCGCGCAGGCCTGTGTTGTTGCAACCGTTCTCATCGGTGTGTTTTGCGGTTTGCTTTCGATGTTTGCGCCAAAGTTTATCAGGCACCCCGCCGGCGCACTATTGACCGGCGCAGTCATGGAATCGATGCATCTCGGAATCGTGCTGCTGATGGTGCGTCCGTTTGAAACCGCTTTGCAGATCGTTACCGGTATCGCCCTGCCCTTCATCACGGTCAATGCGGTAGGGTTCACGCTGATGGTCAGCATCATCCGCTACACCGAAAAGCTGCGCAAAGTCTCGCTTGAGCGCGAACGTCTACGTTCAGAGCTGGAGGTTGCCAATGTCATTCAGCATTCGCTGCTGCCGACCTTTGACACGCGTTATCCCGGCCGCAGCGAGATCTCTGTGAGCGCTTCCATGGAAGCGGCAAAGCAGGTCGGCGGCGACTTTTACGATCTGTTTTTCATCGATAAAAACAGGGTCGCTTTCCTGATCGGCGACGTGTCCGGCAAAGGCGTTCCCGCCGCGCTGTTCATGGCGTCTGCCAAGATCATTCTGCAAAACTGCATCCGCGATATCCCGCGGCTCTGCGAAGCGATGACAATAGCGAACAATGTGCTTTGCGAAAAGAACGAGGCCGATATGTTCGTCACGATCTGGGTCGGCGTGCTGGATCTGCAAAGCGGAGCGCTCACCTACTGCAGCGCCGGACACAATCCGCCCGCCCTCATCCACAACGGAAAAAGCTCGTTCTTTCAAACAAAAAGCGGCCTTGTGCTCGCCGGGATGGAGGACTTTCCTTACAAGGAGCATGAGATGCAGCTGCAAAACGGCGACGTACTGTTTCTGTATACCGACGGCGTGACCGAGGCCACGACCGAAGATGACGAGCTTTACGGCGAAGCGCGGCTGATCGATTGTTTGGATCACACCGACGCGGCAAACGTGGACGCGATCGTCGGCGACGTGAAGAATTCGATCGACGCTTTTGTGCAGGACAACGATCAGTTTGACGACATCACGATGCTGTGTCTGAAATGGAACGCGCCGCAGAGTGAAGCATAACATATGCCGAACAGACGCGACCGAACGCGCAAAAAACGACATAAAAAAGTTAAAAGAAAGAGGGCGGACGAACTCTGCCTTCTTTTTTGTTTCAATAAAAATACCGCCATTGCGGACGGCTAGATTGTTTTTGCAATTATTATCGTTAAGCATTAAGCTTTTGACATTTTTCTTCTTCTCTCTTTAATTCCAATTCAAATTCCTCATCTGACATTTTTAGATGGCGATCAGAAACTTCTTTCGGAATTCCATCATAATATGATTCAAATTCATCATTCATTTTCTATCGCACCTCCCACTTTATGCCATAGTCTCTAGCAAATTGATCCAACGCTGCATAATAAGAATCGAGTTCATTTTAACCATTTCTTCGGTATTTGTCAACTGTAATATCAAACAAAGCCGGTGTAAACTTTTTCTTTCCAGTTCTATATACATAGACATCACCATTATGACAAATAACTACACCTATTTTATACTCATGTGATAAGCAAGAGTATAAGTCACTCCCACTTGACGGTCTGCTATATGGATGGTTGTGAAGAGCAATTAAACTATTAGGCTTGGCTTTTTCAATTGCAGAATAAAGAGATTAATTATAAACAACGTGTTCAGGTTCATTTGAATGCGTTTGAACACCAGTGAATAAACCCTTCTCGACGTTAAACAGATACATGTCTTCAAGCTCAGTATTGTTTCTATGTTCAAGTATCGTCTTTGCTTTCTCATATAAATACATGTCCATCTTCTCGTCGCCAGTCAGATCCTTAAACTTCTTCTTGTATTCTTCAGAAAATATCATGTCTTTATTGATACTTGTTGGTTTGTTTTTTCCTTTGTCTTTTCCTCTTCTGAAGCATATTTCGCCTTCCACTCCTGATAAGTCATATCAGCAGGCACATACCCGCCCTTGCCGATTTCCGGGTCTCTTTCCCACCGTTCCCCGATCCCCTTCATGTCCTAGTCATACGGCGCGGTCGTGCATCGGCACCAGGGGTGAAACGGCGGCGCGTTGGCGCCGTCCCCGTGCGCAAAGATGCGTTTTGCCCTTTTCTTTTGCGTGCCGTTGTGCTATAATATTAAAAAAAACAAGGAAAGAGAGGACAGACGATGCAGGAACTCAGACTCGCCACCATCGGCTCCGGCATGATCGTGCACGCTCTTTTGTCTCATTTCAAAAATGCGCCGAGCGTCACACTTGAAGCGGCCTATTCCAGAAGCAAAGAAACCGGCGAAGCGCTCGCAAGGGAATTCGGGTGCAGAAAGGTCTTTACATCGCTTGAGGAAATGCTGCTTGATCCCAAGGTGAACACCGTTTACATCGCGTCGCCGAACCTGCTGCATTTTGCGCAGGCAAAGCAGGCGCTGGAAGCCGGAAAACACGTCATTTGCGAAAAGCCGTTTGTGCCGACACGCGCGCAGGCGCAAACGCTCATCGATCTTGCAAGGGAAAAACGCCTGCTGCTTGCTGAAGCTGTGCCGACGCCGTATTTGCCGAATTTTCCCGTTTTGCGGCGGCTGCTGCCCGAGATCGGACAGGTCCGGCTTGTGCTTGCAAACTATACGCAGTATTCCGCGCGATTTGACAAACTGCGCGGCGGGGAAAAGCCGAACATCTTCAACCCCGCGCTTGCAGGCGGCTGCCTGATGGACATCAACTTTTATAATGTCTATCTCAACATCGCGCTGTTCGGCGTACCAAAAAGCGCCGCGTATTACCCCAACATTTACCCCGGCGCGGCAGACACCTCGGGTGTGTTTGTGATGCAGTATGATTCCTTTGTTTCCACAAACGCCGGCGCAAAGGACGCAAAGGGCAAGAGCTTTTTCACGATCGAAGGCGAACGCGGCAGCATTGAAATTGAAAACGGCGCCAACGGGCTGCAGCGCATCCGGCTTCTGACAGCAGAAAAGGACGAAACGTTCAACGAACAGCCGGACCCCGACCGCTGGTTTTATGAGGTGCGGGCACTGACAAAGTGCTTTCTTGACGAAGACCAAAAAACGCTGGACACGCTGTTGGAAACAACGCTGAACACCGTGACCGTGATGGAAGCAGCGCGTAAAAAAGCCGGGCTTCGCTTCCCCTGTGACGAACCGTAAAAACAATGATCGCGCCCACGGTGACACGGGCGCGAATCAAGGCAAATGTTCTTTTGGAGGTTGAACTTATGGCAAACACACTCATCGCTTTCTTCTCCCGCGCGGATGAAAACTACTTCGGCGGCACCATGCGCTATGTAGAAATCGGCAACACGCAGATCGCAGTTGAAAAAATCACGCAGGTGCTTGACGCCGACGTGTTCAAAATTGAAATGCAAACCCCCTACGCCGCGCAGTACATGACCTGCATCAACGAGGCGAAAGCGGATAAAAACGCAAACGCGCGTCCTCCTTTGGCCGCTTTGCCGAAAAGCATCGACGCGTTTGACACCGTCATTCTTGCCTACCCCAACTACTGGGGCACCATGCCGATGGCGGTCTTTACCTTCCTTGAAGCATTCGATTTTTCCGGCAAGACGATCTTGCCGCTTTGCACGAACGAGGGCAGCGGCATGGGCAGCAGCGAGCGCGACATTCAAACGCTTTGCCCGAAAGCAAAGCTCGCAAAGGGGCTTTCTCTGAACGGCAGCAATGTACAAAACAGCAAGGGACAGATCGTCTCGTGGCTGAAAGAGAACGGTCTGATCTGATCGATCCGCGCATGTCTGTTGAACGCATTTCAGAGATCAGGATCAACGCGTGAAGGAGGAAGAACGATGAAACGATTCACCCGCTTTTTTTCGCTGCTGTTGTGCGCGCTTTTGCCGGTTTCGTCGCCGGTCGTCTGCGCATTCGCAAAGCAGGCTGAAAATCCGTTTGCGCAAGGGACGCTTTTTTGCGAGCGGTTCCGCATCCCTGCGCTTTTGACGCTGCATGACGGCAGTGTGCTTGCCGCCGCGGACCTGCGCTGGAATCACGGCAAAGACGCGCCGCAAAACCTCGACATTGCGACCGCAGTCTCCCCGGACGGCCTTGGCGGCTGGAGCCACAGCGTGCCGAACCGCCTGGAGGATTACGCCGACGGCACGGGCAGCAGCCAAAGCGCGGCCTATATTGATTCCGCGCTGCTGCAAAGCGAGAGCGGGCGTGTTTTTCTGCTGAGCGATCTGTTTTTATCCGGCACAGGCTACCCCAACGCGCAAGTCGGCAGCGGCTGCCTGACGATTGACGGAAAAAAGCACATCGCCCTCGCACCGAAAGCAAGCGAGGACTACAGCTATTACATTGCGGATTTTGAAGGCGGCTTTGCGCCGGTGATGACGCGCGAGGGCGCGAGCGCATACAGCGTTGACAAAGAATACAGGCTATACAAAAACGGCGCGCTTTGCACGCTTGCGCAAAAAGGAGACAACGACACACCCACCGGGCAAACCGTTGCGCAAAGCGTGTTTTTCGGCGCGTCAGACCTGCATGTGTTCCCCACGCCGTTTTTATGTTTGCGTCACAGCGATGACGGCGGTAAAACCTGGAGCGCTCCCCTGCTGCTCAATGCGGCTGTCAAGCACGAACAAGAGGCGTTCCTCGGCGTTTGCCCAGGGCGTGGGATCAACATACAATACGGCGGCAAAGAGCGGCTGATCTTCCCGCTGTATTCCAACGAAAACAAAACCGAACATGCGCTGACGATCTATTCGGATGACGGCGGCAAAACCTGGCAGCGCGCAAGCGACGTGCGTCACAGTTGGCTGCTGCGCAAGACCAGCGAATCGCAGATCATCACACTGCCCGACGGCACGCTGCGTATGTTTTCACGCAACAAATCGCATTTCATCGGCGCCTGCGACAGCACAGACGGCGGCGCAAGCTGGACAAAGGCGAAGCCTGTGCTCAAGCTGTTCGGCACCAAAAACTGCATGGTCTCGTTCATCAACACGTCAAAGACGCTTGACGGAAAACCGGTCGTGCTCTGCTCCATGGGTTCTTCTTTTTGGAAACGCGCCAACGGCGTGATCCGTGTGGGCGTGATCGAACCGGACGGCAAGATCAACTGGATCGAAAAGTGCGCGCTCAACCGGGGCTTTTTCGGTTATTCCTGCCTGACAGAGCTTTCCGACGGCAGGTTTGCGGTCCTTTTTGAGGACGGCGCAGCGCATTTTTGCTATCGCGTGTTCTCGCTGAATGAAAACGGCAAGATCACGTTTGCGGACGAAAGTTGATATTCTTCAGATAACTGCGCACTTCTCCCCGGTAAAACGGGGAGTTTTTTAACGAAAAAAAGCCGCCCGAAGGCGGCAGAACGATCAAACTAAATAAATATGGCTGCCCATCAAATCGGCTCGCCGCGCAGCAGTGCGCGGATCTCATCCTCAGCCTGCGCGACCTCCTGCTGGAATTCGCGTGAAGATACCCGCAGTGCGCCGCCGCCCAGGATGATGAGCTGTTCGAGCGCGTCGGAAGTCACCACGCGGACACGGTGCTTTTTGGCGAGTTCGCGGCTGACTTTTTCAATGTAGGTGTCTGCGGTTTCCGCCTGCTTCGTATAAACGATATGGATGCCGCCAATGTCTTCCACTTCGCGGCCGCCGGGCACTTTATAGGCGTCGTAAACGAGGATGACTTCACATTTTTTGTAGCCTTGAAAATTGCACAGCACATTGATGAGCGCCTCGCGTGCCGCGCCGATGTTCTCGTCTGCAAGCGTGTGCAGGTTTTCCCAGGAAAAAATCACATTGTAGCCGTCCACCAGCAGATATTCCGGTCCGTCAACTTGCGCCGAGCGCTTCCTGCGCGCTTTGGCTTTCGGTTCGGGCAAAGGATTTGAGACCTGCCGCTTTTCGATCTGCCGCGCCTTGATCGGACCGTAAGTCTGCTCAAAGATCTTCATCAGCTCTTTGTCCAGCGTGAAGGAATCGCGCTGCTTGCCGAGCGTCTGCAGCCGTGCTTTTCCGTCAGAAACGGTGTTCTTCTGCGCGCTGAGCATGCCCGGCAGATGCATCTTTTGCGGTACCTCGTTCCATTTGACCACATAGCCGGCGCCGTGCGCGCAAAAAATGGAATCGCAGGGATTGTCGGTATCGGCGTCACAGTCGTAGGCGATCTCTTCGATCACGCGTTCTGCGTCATGGCAGGGCTCATATCCCTTCAGGGTGCAGGCGAGTTTACCGCGCCCGCGCGTATACTGCACGACTTCGCGCATATAATCGTTCATCTCCGACACCGGCGCCGTGCCTGTGATGATGACCGTGTCCGCGGCGGTCTGCGGCGGATCGAACGTGCCGCTCATGCGCTGAATGTCGGAAAGTGCGCGGCCCACGTTTTCCTGCGGCACTTCAAGGGAAAACGAATAGACCGGTTCCAGCAGCAGGCTTTTTGCCGAACGCAGACCCTGCCGCACCGCGCGGTAGGTCGCCTGGCGGAAATCGCCGCCCTCGGTGTGCTTTTCGTGCGCTCTTCCGGCAGCGAGCGTGATCTCAAGGTCGGTGACCGGCGATCCGGTCAGCACGCCGAGATGCGTTTTTTCGCAAAGATGGGTGAGGATGAGACGCTGCCAGTTTTTGTCGAGCTGATCCTCCTTACAGGCCGAACGGAACACAAGCCCGCTGTCGCGCTTTCCGGGTTTCAGAATGAGGTGGACCTCCGCGTAGTGACGCAGCGGTTCAAAATGTCCCACACCCTCCACGGTGTTTTCGATCGTCTCTTTGTAAAGGATGTTGCCTTTGGTGAACGTGACGGGCAGATCGAACCGTTCGCGCAGCACATCGCGCAAAATTTCAAGCTGCACTTCGCCCATCAGCCGCAGCTGGATCTCGCCCAGCCGCTCGTTCCAGACCACATGAAGCGCCGGGTCTTCATTTTCGAGAATGCGCAGCTTTTCCAAAGCGGTATGCGCGTTTGCGCCGTCCGGCAGCACCACGCCGTAGGTCAGCACCGGCTCCAAAACGGGAAGAGCCGCGCTTTGCGCTTGCCCCAGCCCGTCGCCGGGATGGGTAAAGGTAACGCCGGTCACAGCGCAGACCGTGCCTGCTTCGGCGCTCTGCACGGTTTGGAATTTTTCGCCGGAATAGATGCGGATCTGTTGCACCTTTTCGCCGCCGGTATTTTTCGGGCTTTCCAAAACGTCGCGCACCTGCAGCGTTCCGCCCGTGACTTTTAAAAAGGTCAGCCGCGCGCCCTGCGGATCCTCCGCGATCTTATACACCTGCGCGGCGAACGGATCCGGGTAGGCGGGCATCCGCGTGTAATCGTGCAGGCATTGCAAAAACGAATCCACGCCGGTGAGCTTCAGCGCGGAGCCGAACAGACACGGAAACACATGGCGCGCGCGGATCGCCTGCTTCACAGAGGACGTCTGTACGCGGTCGCTGTCGTAGAATTCGCCAAGCAGCGTTTCGTCGCATTCGGCGAGCGCTTCAAAAAAGTGCGGGGACTTCTGATCGGAAAAATCGACGCATCCTTCGCTGAGTTTGCCGCGCAATTGCCGCAGCACAAAATCCTTGTCGGCACCGTCGAGATCCATCTTGTTGATGAACAAAAAGCAGGGCACCTGATATTTTTGCAACAGCTGCCAGAGCGTGCGGGTGTGACTTTGCACGCCGTCGGTGCCGCTGATGACAAGCACGGCGTAATCGAGCACCTGCAGTGTGCGCTCCGTTTCCGCGGAAAAATCCACATGGCCGGGCGTGTCGAGCAGCGTGAACTCCACATCGCCGCAGGGCAGCACCGCCTGTTTGGAAAAAATCGTGATGCCCCTTGCGCGTTCGAGCGCAAAGGTGTCGAGAAACGACGTGCCGTGATCCACGCGACCGCGCTTGCTCAATTTTCCCGCGTGATACAGCAGCGCCTCCGTCAGCGTTGTTTTACCTGCGTCCACATGCGCAAGCACGCCGACAACGATTTTTTTCATGCCCAACCCGCCTTTGCGTTTCATTTTGCCCATTATAGCACAAACGCGAAAAGAGCACAAGGGACAACGCAGGAAAGAACGGCGCGTTTTTCAAGGACAACACTGCCCGGCAGCGGTATTTCGGTGACATTTTAAAAAAGTTATATGATTTTTACTGCAATGCGGTTGCAACTGCGCAGGATTCATGCTAAAATGAAATGAAAGAGGACTGAAAAACAGGGAGAATCAAAAAGAAAATGAATCTGAACGTCATTCTATGCATCATCATTCCGTTCATCGGCACCGTGCTCGGCGCGTCGATGGTCTACTTTTTAAAGAATCAGATCTCCGATCAGGTGCAAAAGGTGCTTTCCGGCTTTGCTGCGGGCGTCATGGTCGCCGCGTCGATCTGGAGCCTGCTGATCCCGGCGCTGACCCAAAACGCAGATCGCGGCGCATGGGCGTCCGTGCCCGTTGCAATCGGCTTTCTGGTCGGCATCGGCTTTTTGCTGATGCTGGACGTTGTCACGCCGCACATCCACATGGACAACCAGGAAGAGGGTCCGCGGCGCGGACTCAAACGCACAACACAGCTCTTCTTCGCCGTAACGCTGCACAATATCCCCGAAGGCATGGCGGTCGGCGTAGTCTGTGCAAGCTGGCTGAGCGGCAGAAACAACGTGAGCGCGTCTGCGGCGCTGGTGCTCGCCATCGGCATCGCCATTCAGAATTTCCCCGAGGGCGCGATCGTGTCCATGCCGCTGCGCGCAGAGGGTGTCAAAAAGAGCAAGACCTTCCTTTACGGCGCTTTGTCCGGCATTGTGGAACCGATCGCAACAGCCCTGACACTGCTTGCGGCGCAGGCGGTGACAACGGTTTTGCCGCTGCTGCAGGCGTTCGCCGCCGGCGCCATGATCTATGTTGTGATCGAGGAGCTGGTGCCGGAAATGGCCAAGGGCAAGCACTCCAACGTCGGCACCATCGCATTTTCGCTGGGATTTGTGCTGATGATGATCCTGGACGTTGCGCTGGGGTAAAGGGAGAAATGCAGCGGTTCCGCCGCAAAAACAGAATAATGCAAGACACCGACGTTTCTCAAAGGAGGAACGTCGGCGTTTTTTTGAAAAGATTTTGCAAATTTCATGCAAGAGTATGGCAAAACCTTTTGAAGTCTGCTATAATGAAACAAATCCGGCTCTGCCGTTTAAAGGAGAAAACCATGATCTACAAGAAAAATACCGCGCCGACCCTTGATCCGGCGCTTTTCAAAAATCCGTCATCCGAATACAGAGGCACACCGTTTTGGGCATGGAACAGCCGGCTTACGGCAGACGAGCTTTGCCGCCAGATCGACGTGTTCAAAGAGATGGGACTCGGCGGCTTTCATATGCATGTGCGCACGGGGCTGGAAAACGACTATCTCAGCGACGAATACATGACGTTGGTCAAGACCTGCGTTGAAAAAGCGAAAAAAGAAAACATGCTCGCCTGGCTTTACGATGAGGACCGCTGGCCCTCCGGCGCCGCCGGCGGCATTGTCACCAAAGACGTAAAATACCGCGCAAGACAGCTTGTGTTCACCCCGTTTTTGAAAGCGGACGAACCGGGAACCCTGCTTGCCAGCTACGACATCTGTCTGGATGTCGAGGGCTTCCTTGCGTCCTACAGGCAGATTGGAGAGACCGAGGAAGCAGCGGGTGAAAAATGGTTTGCGTTCTTGCGCACCAGATATCCCGACAGCTGGTACAACGGTCAGACCTATGTTGATACGCTGAACAAAGAGGCGATCGAGCGCTTCATTGAGGTGACGCACGAACGCTACAAAGCGTGCGTCGGCGACGAATTCAATAAAACCGTGCCCGCCATCTTCACCGATGAGCCGCAGTTTTCGCGCAAGCAGCTGCTCAACAACTCCTTTGATAAAATGGAGATCTGTCTGCCCTGGACGGACAAGGTGCCCGCACTGCACGAAGAGCTCTACGGCTCGGATATCTTCGCCACACTGCCCGAACTGTTCTGGGATCTGCCCGACGGCAAAACTTCCGTGGCGCGCTATCATTACCACGACATGATCAGCGAGCTGTTCACGCGCTCGTTTGCGGACTGTGTCGGCGGATGGTGTGCGAAAAACAACATTGCGCTGACCGGCCACATGATGGAGGAGCCGACGCTGCACAGTCAGACCGCCGCGCTGGGCGAAGCCATGCGCTCCTATCGCAGCTTTCAGCTTCCGGGCATCGATATGCTTTGCAACAACCATGAGTTCACAACGGCAAAACAGGCGCAATCCGCCGCGCACCAGTTCGGCCGCGAGGGCGTTTTGTCTGAGCTTTACGGCGTGACCGGCTGGGATTGCGATTTCAGGACCTACAAATATCAGGGCGACTGGCAGGCCGCGCTGGGCGTGACGGTCCGCGTGCCGCATTTGTCCTGGTATTCCATGAAGGGCGAAGCAAAGCGCGACTATCCCGCGTCCATCCATTATCAGTCGCCGTGGTACAAGGAATTCCCGCTGATCGAAGATCACTTTGCAAGGGTGAACACCGCGATGACACGCGGCAAGCCCGTCGTGCGCGTCGGCGTGATCCATCCGGTGGAAAGCTTTTGGCTGCACTGGGGTCCCAACGATAAATCCGCCGTTTTGCGCGAGAGTCTCAACGACCGTTTTCTGTCTGTAACGGAATGGCTGCTGACCGGCAGTGTAGACTTTGATTTCATCTCAGAATCCCTGCTGCCCGCGCAATGTCCGCAGGGCGGCGCGCCGCTGAAGGTCGGCGAAATGGCCTACGACGTGATCATCGTTCCCGGCTGCGAAACGCTGCGCAGCTCAACTTACCGGTTGCTGCACGCGTTTGCCGACGCCAAAGGCAAGCTGATCATCATGGGCAACTGCCCCGCCCTTTGCGACGCCGTGGTTTCCGAGGAAGGCAACAAGCTTGCGCAAAAGGCGACGAACATTGATTTTTCAAGAGCGTCGCTGCTGAACTGTCTGGAGAGCGACCGTGTTCTTACGATCCGCCATGCCAACGGTGCGCTGACGGACCGGTTCATCTATCAGATGCGCCGTGACAACGACTGCAGCTGGCTGTTCATTGCAAATGCGTTTGAGCCGAACAACAAGGATGTGGACAAGGGCACCGACACGCAGATCATCCTGAACGGTGAGTTTTCCGCCGAAAAGTATGACACGCAAAACGGCGAGA
This sequence comes from Oscillospiraceae bacterium, assembly GCA_902792985.1. GTDB lineage: Bacteria > Bacillota > Clostridia > Oscillospirales > Acutalibacteraceae > UBA6857. The sequence continues at coordinate 1,193 of CADBBT010000028.1, read as the reverse complement.
TCCGCCCGGTGGCGGCAGAATATCGCAACGGCAAAACGATCATCCGCGCAAAGATCTTCGGCTATGACACCCTTTTGTTCAAACTGACGGCCGGCAAAGGCGAAGCGATGACCGAAACGGAAAGCCCGGCGGCCGCGCTCACGCCGGTCGCGGACAATCTCTTTGATTATGAGCTGACCGAGCCGAATGTGCTTTTGCTCGATCAGGCACAGTACAAGCTGGACACCGACGCAGACTTCTCCCCTGCCGAAGAGATCCTGCGTCTGGACAACATTTGCCGTAAAAAGCTGAAAATGCCCGAACGCGGCGGCCGCATCATGCAGCCGTATATCACGGGCAGTGTACCTGCAACGCATGCGCTGACGCTGAAATTCACCTTTGAAAGCGAGATCGGCGTCAAAGGCGCGAAGCTCGCGCTTGAGGACGCAGACAAAGCGCAGATTCTCTTCAACGGAAACGCGGTAACCGCCGCAGCAGACGGCTGGTTCACCGACCGCGCCATCGGCACGGTGCCGCTGCCGGAGATCGTTCCGGGTGAAAACGTGCTTGAAGTCACGATCCCCTTCGGGCTTTCGACCTACACGGAAAACATGTTCATCCTCGGCGATTTCGGCGTCAAAGCGATCGGCCGCAAAGCAAAGCTCATTCCACTGCCGGAAAAGATCGCGTTCGGCGACATCACGCGGCAGGGCTTTGCGTTTTACGGCGGCAACCTCAAATATAAGCTTTCCGCCGCGAGCAGCAACGGCAGGCTCACGATCCGCGCCAACTATTTCCGCGGCACGCTGATCGGCGTTTTTGTTGACGGAAAACGTGCCGGCAGCATCATCTATCCGCCGTATACGCTGACCGTGGACGGCCTTGAAGACGGAACGCATGAGATCGAGCTGGAGCTCTTCACACACAGAGCGAACTGCTTCGGTCCCGTGCACAACGCCGATGAAAAATGCTCCTGGCAGGGCCCCAACGCCTGGCGAACACAAGCGCACGAATGGACGTATGAATACGCGCTCAAGCCGGTGGGCATTCTGAGCGCCCCCTGCATCGATTAAGATAATCTGCACGTCAAAATCAAAACCGCCGGTTGAACCGGTGGTTTGTTCTGCCCCTATAAGGGGCTATTGCTGGCTTGACCCCTGAAAGGGGCTCTGAAGGTTTAGCATCGCATTACATTTCCAGCAGCCGCTCACGAG
>CADBBT010000027.1:35641-41224 GCA_902792985.1 Oscillospiraceae bacterium | reverse complement strand
AGACCACCGAAGAAGTCGCGGCAGCATAAGAGCCGAGCGCGGGCCCGACGACCATCGGGATAAGCACATAAAAGATCATACGGATACCTTGGAACTGACCGGCCTTATCCATCGGCGTAAAATCGCGCACCGAGGCGTTAAGCAAAATCATCAGCACAGCATAACCGACAACCGTGGGCGCAACAGCAAGCAGCAGCGTTTGTAAATTGTTCGCAAATCGAAGTGCAGAAAGTCCGACAACAAAACATACGCCCGCAGGCAACAGCGCGCCGGCCTTGTTCTTTGCGCCGATTTTCAGCAAAAGCAGGATACCGCCGACCATCACGGCAATCGAAGCGACCGCGCAAAGAATGAACGGTGCGGAAAGGAAGGCGATTCCCTCGGACGCGGGCAGGATCACATATTGCAGATAAATGAGCAGATACGGGAAGAACACCTGCACAGCGATGGAGAAGAAGCCGAGCGAAGCGAGTGCAAGATACAGCTTTTTATTGCTTTTGATCACGGACGGACGGAAGCCGTAAAACAGATCGCTCCAATAATTTGCGCTGCTTTGTTTTTCACGGTGCGCAGGCTCCTGCAAGGTGAACAGGCCGATCACACCGCAAACGATCACAAAACCGCCGAGGCAAAGGAAAAACACATCGTAGCCGATCGCGCCTGACTGCGCAAAAGAACCGACGCCGACCACAAGCCCCATTGCAACGATCGGCAGCGCGGCAAACAGCGATTCCACTTTCGGCCGCGTTTGCGGCGTTGTGATATCGGTCACCCAGGCGTTGAACACGGAATCGTTGCTTGTTGACCCCATAAATGTCATAACGCAGTCCATAAGAATCACGGTCCAGACCGTGACGGAAAGAATTTTCACTTCATCGGAAAGATGGAACAGCGCGGCGATATGCTCTCTTGAAATCAGACCGAATGCCGCCGTGATCACACCCCAGAGGATGTATCCGATAGAGATGAACTGCTTGCGCTTTTGCAGCCTGTCGCTGAGCGTTCCCATAATAAAGGTGGTCAGCACAGCAGTTGCCGCGGAAAGGGCGACCATCAGACTGATTGCGCGCATCACAGGGATCGCGCCGTCTACGGCGGTCTGTGAAACGCCGGCATAGATCTTATTATACAGGAACGTGTTGAAATACATGTTTTCCACGTTCCATGCAAGCTGGCCCACCAGTGCAAACAGCACAAGGTTAAACCAGATGCGGCCGGAAAGCTTGTTTTCCTTCATAATGACCCTCCTATGCTTTAAAATACATATAGACCTGACATTTGATCATTCCGTTATAGAGCTTGCGACGTTTATCTGCCTTGCGGCCGAAGAACACTTCAAAATCATCGGACGGGCTGATGATACTGTAGGACCAGCCGCGGCGCTGTTCAAAGCGAGCGCCCATCAAGCGGTATATATCTTCAGCAGCTTTCACATCCAGCAATCGTTCACCGTACGGCGGGTTGCAAATCAGCGTTCCGCGTTCCGTTTGCGGCGCAAAATCACGCAGATCGCGCTGTGCAAAGGTGATCAGATGCGCCACACCGGCTCTTTCAGCGTTCTTTTTTGCAAGTTCCAGTGCCGATGAATCGATATCACTGCCGAACGCAGTAAACGGCGTGTCGTGTTTTTCCAAAGAAACGGCGCTTTCTCGCTCAAGCGTCCAAACGCTTTCAGGGATCTGCTCCCAACGCTCCGCCGAAAAATGACGGTTCTTTCCGGGCGCAATGTTGTTTGCCATCAGCGCCCCTTCGATCAAAATCGTGCCCGAACCGCACATGGGATCATAAAGCGTGTGGTATTCGCGTAAGTGAGAAAAATAACAAAGAGAAGCGGCAAGGGTTTCTTTGATCGGTGCGCCGCCTGCTTCCAACCTGTAGCCGCGCTTGTGCAGTCCGGCGCCGGAGGTGTCGAGTAAAAGAGACACCTGATCCTTCATGATGGAAAACTGAATCTGATGTGTTGCGCCAGTCTCATCGAACCATGAGATGCCGTATTTGCTTTTCAAACGCTCAACAACCGCTTTCTTGATGATGGACTGACAGTCGCTGACGGAAAACAGCGTGGAGCTTAAGGAGTACCCTTTCACCGGAAATGTGTCGCGTTCACCGATCCAGTCCTCCCACGGCAGCGCCTTTGTGCCCTGAAACAGTTCCTCAAATGATTTTGCAACAAAAGTACCAACAAGGATCTGCACACGCTCGGCAAATCGAGAGCAGATATTGACACGCGCCAGCGTCCCGAAATCACCGGAGAAAAGAACACGACCGTTTTCGCAGACGACAGACTGCACCTCTAAAGCGCGCAATTCGTCAGCGATCGGTTTTTCAAGGCCAAGCAAGCACGGGATCACAAATTGAATATTCATAAAAGCCCCCAAAACAATGTAAAAAACGGCGGTGGAAGCCCACCGCCGGATATTGTATCATAAAATTTTCAAAAAATCAATCATCTGCGGGCACAAGCAGACCATAGCCATCATCATTTCTTGCATAAACCACACAGATTTTGTCATCTGCGCTGTTGCGGAACATATAGAAGCGGTGGTCCAACAGGTTCATCTGCAAAATCGCCTCTTCAACGCTCTGCGGTTTCAGCACGATGGTCTTGGAACGTGCAACGCTGAAATCTTCGTCACCCGGAATTTCTTCCGCCGCGTCAAACGCATCGAACGCGCCCGAACGCAGCTTCTTTTCCACGCGGGTCTTGTTCTTGCGGATTTGACGAATCAGAGAATCCACAGCTTTATCAAGCGCGTCATTCATATTCACAGCGCGCTCCTGCGCACGGAAGATCATACCGTCATGGAAGATCGTGACTTCAACGGTTTGTTCGCTTTTTTCCACCGTAGCTGTCACTTTTGCTTCCACTTCGTCCGGGAAAAATTTTTCAATTTTCTTCAGACGTTTTTCCGAACGCTCTTTAAAGGAATCTCTTGGGGTGCATTTTCTGCCGATCACTGTAATTTTCATAACAGTCATCTCCTTTCTATTTGTGATTATAGCACATTTAAGCTAAAAAATAAATAAGATTTCGTGATTTTGCTGTAAAAAATGACCATTACTTTTTATTGCTTTTGCTGCTTGCATTTCATGACTACTCTATGGTAAAATAAAATGTAATGCTGATTTTGGAGGTCAGGAAATGTCAGAGCGTTCTCTTCTTGAAGAAAAAGCGAAACAACTGCGCGAGACCATTCTTTATCACAACCGTCGCTATTATGAAAATGATGCGCCGGAGATTGAAGATTTTGAATACGACAAGCTTCTGCATGAATTGATCGCGCTGGAGGAACAGTATCCGTTTCTTGCGACGGATGACTCCCCCACGCGCCGCATCGGCGGCAGAGCCGACGCTCAGTTCACACCCGTGGAACACCGTGTTGTGATGGAAAGCCTGCAGGATGCTTTTTCCGAAGAGGATGTGCTTGATTTTGACCGCCGCGTGCGTGAAACTGTCGGTGAAGCGCAATATATCGTCGAGCCAAAGATCGACGGTCTTTCCGTCAGTCTGGAATACGAAAACGGCGTTTTTGTGCGCGGCTCCACCCGCGGAGACGGCCGAACAGGCGAAGATATTACGGCGAACCTCAAAACCGTGCGCTCCATTCCAATGCAGTTGAAAATCCCGCTGCCGTTTTTGGAAGTGCGCGGCGAAGTCTATATGAAAAAAGAAGTATTCCTTGAGCTGACGGAAAAGCAGGAAAACGAGGGCGAAAAACCGTTTAAAAATCCGCGCAATGCCGCCGCCGGTTCACTGCGCCAAAAAGACAGCCGCATCACACGGCAAAGAAAGCTTGACATCTTTGTTTTCAACGTCCAGCAGGTCGAAGGAAAAACGCTGACTTCTCACAAGCAGTCGCTCGATTTTCTGCGCGATCTCGGGTTTACGACCGTTCCCTTTTATACGCCCTGCAAAACGATTCAGGAAGCGCAGGAAGAGATTCGGCGCATCGGCAACGAACGCGGGGATCTTTCTTTCGATATCGATGGCGCTGTCATCAAGGTTGACGATTTTTCAAAACGGCAATCACTCGGCTCAACAGCAAAATATCCGCGCTGGGCGCTCGCATTCAAATATCCGCCCGAAGAAAAAGAAACTACGCTGCTTGACATCGAAATCAACGTCGGGCGCACCGGTGTATTGACGCCAACGGGCGTCTTTGAACCAACACTGCTTGCAGGTTCCACTGTCAGTCGTGCAACGCTGCACAATCAGGATTTCATCTCTGACAAAGATATCCGCATCGGTGACACCGTTATCATCCGCAAAGCGGGAGATATCATTCCGGAAGTGCTTTCCGTCGTGCGTCATGCGGAAGGCAGCGTTCCCTATGAAATGCCGAAAACCTGCCCTTCCTGCGGCGCGCCGACAGTCCGTGAAGAAGATGAAGCCGCTTTGCGCTGCGTCAATCCCGATTGTCCGAGCCAGTTGTTGCGCACGCTGATCCATTTTTGTTCGCGCGACGCCATGGATATGGAAGGCATGGGAGAAGCCGTGCTTGCGGTCTTTGTGGAAAAAGGCTTTGTCAAAACAGCGGACGATCTGTTCCATCTGCACAAGGCTGACATCGCAGCCATTGACCGCATGGGCGAAAAAAGCGCGGAAAACTTAATTGCCGCTGCGGAAAAAGCAAAAGCAAACGATCTTTCAAAGCTTCTGTTTGCGCTCGGCATCCGTCACATCGGACAAAAGGCCGCGTCTTTACTTGCAAAGCATTTCGGTTCCATGGACGCGCTGATGAACGCAACCGCCGAGGAAATCGCCGCCATCGACGGCTTCGGCAGTATTATGGCGGAAAGCGTTGTGGATTTCTTTGCGCTTGACGCTTCAAAGCTGCTCGTTGAAAAGCTGAAGAACAGCGGCGTTAATATGCTGAGTCAAAGCACAAGCATCGATGAGCGTTTTCAAGGTCAGACGTTCGTTCTGACCGGTACACTTTCCCGCTTTACACGCAAAGAAGCAAGCGATCTCATTGAACGTTTCGGCGGAAAAAGCGCGTCCTCCGTTTCCAAAAAAACGACCTATGTGCTTGCAGGAGAAGACGCCGGCAGCAAGCTTCGAAAAGCGCAGGAGCTTGGTGTTACAGTGATTTCGGAAGCAGAATTTGAAAACATGATCCAATAAACCAAACTGCCGACTGAACGAACAGTCGGCAGTCTTTTTTTATTTTGCAATATAGATAGCAGAATCAGGTATAGATGGCTCCATCTGCATAGCGCCTAAAGCGCCTACCATAGCCGAGCCTTCCATAAACACAACATTAGCTCTTGCAATCAGATCGACTGCCTGTTGTGTCTTGGCGGCCGCCTGTTTCCGATCGGATTGTTCATCGTTGACCTGCAGCACACTTGCATCTACAAGACCTTTTTCAATCAGCAGATCAACAGCCTCACCAGGATGAAGATTGACCCACTCAACACTTGCACGAAGATCGGCAAGCACTTTTTGAACGCCATCGGGATTGCTTTCAACAAAGGACGTTTTAGCGATAATGCAGTTTTCAACAAGCGGCTGGGTTTTACCCGCGTCGGTCCATGCGTTCGTCAACGTGAACGCGACCTCGGCGCTGCTTTGCGCAACAG
>CADBBT010000027.1:14304-35590 GCA_902792985.1 Oscillospiraceae bacterium | reverse complement strand
CCGTCGATCACTTTTCCATAAACCGCTTCGTCGATGCCATCTTCAATCGTCGCCTTTACGCCGGCTGCATCCAGCAGTGTCTCAAGTTCACTTTTCAGCGTACCCATCAAACGGGACAGCGCCTCTTCGGATTTTGCTGTCGGTTCACCGACAAGGATCGTTTTGCCGTCAAGGTCTTTGACGCCGCCGATCGAAGTGCCGTTCGTCACAACAGATGCGGTGCCGAACGTGTTCACAGCAAGAATCTGCACGGAATCCGGCGTTTCACTCAAAAGCTGAGGAACACGCCACAGCGGTACAACGGCAAGATCGGTCGTCATCGGCGCTGCTGCGATATCCGCATCGGAGATCGTATAGGTTTTGTCGTCGAACAGCTTTGCCAGGGAAAAGTCTGCAGCCAATGTGCTGCGTGCAATGGAAATGGGTTTGCCGCTGTATGCAACGGCAGAGGGTGTGCGGGGCGTTTCATTTGTTTCGCCGCAGGCGGCAAGAGAGAACACGAGCAGAAATACAAGGGAAAATGCCAGAAATGTTTTGAGGTGTTTCATACAACCTCTCCTTTCTGTATTTAATCATTGGATATACACTGCATCAGCAGTTCCCTGCTGATCAAATGAATCGTTTTTCCGTCCCGTCGAATTACGCCGTCCTCCTGCAGGCATGAAAAAGCACGATACAGCGAAGGACGTGAAATGTCAAGCATCGTTGCGATCTGTTGCATAGAACAATCGAGTTCATAGGTTTTATACTCACCGAAAGCGTTATTCAGATAACGTGCAAGACGGCTTTGCGCACTGCCGCCTGTATAGGTCGTCACGCGCTGTTCCAAAGTGCAGACCTGCGCAGAAAGAAAGCGGATCACACTCAAGGAAAAAGACGGATCTTCCTGCATAAGCTGAAAAACAGCAGCTTTTGACAGAAAAAGAACATTGGTATCTCGCGTTGCTATGAGAACGTTTGCGGCACTTGGGCTGTTCAAAAACAAGCTTTCAAGGCCAAAAACACCGCCTTCACCAATTCGAACATAACAAAGATCATTGTCAAATCTACGTTTCATTGCATTGCCAGACAGGATAAACGCTAGCGTACCGGGAAACACACGATCATCGGCGATGATGTCTCCGCGCCGGAATGTGCCGGTTTCAGCCTTCTCCTCCAACACGGATTCCAGTACCGCAGGATCCGTAGAAGCAAACAATTCATGCATTCGCATTTTTTGGGTAATTCGCGCACGCTGAATCACGATTGTCACCTCCAAAAACTGAACAATATTTTATCATATACGCAAAAAAAAATCAACCCTTATTCTTCTATTTTTGAAAGAAAAAAACAATACACCCGGTAAACCCGAGCGTATAGTTTACAAACTATGAATTATTTAGCCAGCCGTCGTAGTTGTTACGTTGGCAGATGCCGTGGTCTGAGTGGCAGTTGTTGTGGTTTCGGCCTCAGCTTTTGCAGGAGAGAAGACCAGCGTTTCCGTCTGCTTTTCAGGACCTGTCAGGTTCATCGTCGCTTGATAGGTGATCTTGCCATCGGCAAATGTCAGCGTCGCAGCAGCGATCGTTTTGTCATTTGCACGGTAACGGTCGATGATATGGTTCTTGGAAACGGCGCGATTTGCAGAGAAGAAATAGTAGTTATCGATCGGCTTGAAGTCCTGCGAACGGTTCTTGTTGGGCTTTGCTGCGTCGTCGGAGAACACCCAAAGGAGTTTGCCGCCGGAAAGCTGGAAGTCGGACACAAGCGTATGACCCTCTTTTTTCGCTGCTTTTTCAACATCAGTCGTCTGCTGCGTGCAGGTGAAAGTGCCGGCATATGCCGCGAGTGTTTTATAGTTGTTGTAATAGGCGAGCAGCTTCCTTGCGTAGGGGTAATCCTTCGGCATGGAGCTCAGATCCGTCATCGTCACGCTGGACATGGAGGCGGACATCTTCTCAGCAACCAGTGTGCAAAGAAGCAGGCCGGGGCTCTTTTGATAATCGCCGAGAGCGGTGAAGATTTCGATAGCGGCATCCAGCTTATCTTCTTTGATAAAGGTCACGCCCTGCTTATAGATCGTTGCAAGCTGCGTTTTCACGTCTTCGGTTTCACCAAGCTGATGGAACAGTTCGATCGCTTTTTTATAGTTGCCGTTTTCCGCAAGCATTTCGGCAAACTGATATTGCGCTTTCTGAATCTGAACGTCGCAGTCCTGATAATCGCCGAGCGACTGGAACAATGCAATGGCTTCTTCAAAGAACTTTTTACCCACAAGATCGACTGCCTGCAGATACTTTGTGTTCTTAATCTTGTCAGCGGTATCTTTATAATCACCGAGCTTTTGGAAGTTTTCGAGCGCCACCTCATAATTGCCGGACTGCATCTGTTCCGTCGCGGTGCGATATGCGCTTTCGCGGGTATAGTATCCATAGCCGAAATAGCCGCCGGCGCAAAGCAGGATCAGCACAAGAAGGATCGCGACGATCTTTCCGCCCTTTTTCTTTTTGTTGGCCTTTTTCTCTTCTTTGGCAGCTTTTTTCGCCGCTTTTTTCTCTTCTTTGGAAAGCTTTGCTTTCTTCTCCTTCTTCTTGCCTTTCTTGCCATCGTCGGCTTCCTCGTAATCATCGGGGATCAGACCGTTGAATTCGGGCACGGATTCTTCGCTGCCTTCCACGCGCGCAAGCTTTTTGGCGTTGAGCACACGGAAATCGACCTTGCTGAGTTCATCCAGCGAACAGCCGCAAACATGGCAGTTGGCTTCCTCACGCGCATTGATCGCGCCGCAGGCACAGCACCAGAGATCGCGGTCGATCACAGGCTGGAACTTGGCGTCGGGCGAATATTCCATCTGATATTGCTTCACCATTTCCACATCGCCCTGCAGGAGCGACAGCAGATCCTGCTGCATCGGCAGCGGATTCCATTCAGCGTCGGCGTCGGCAGTCCATTTTGTTTCGTCCGCAAACACGACCTCTGTCACACAGGCCTTGAAGCCGGTCGCTTCCGCAGCGGAAACGATGACGGCGGATTTTTGACCGAAGAATTCGTCACGCGAAGCGGTGAGATGCTGATAGGCATAGGTCATTTTGTCTGCCAGTGCGTTGCCTTCCTCATCCACCGGGACAAGAGCAAGCTTTACAGCAGAGATCACCTGCTGACTGATGTTTCTCAGTTTCAACTGTGCAAGCAAAACTTCCTTTTCATGATCCTTGAGCAAAAAGCCCTGTGCAAGCACGACAGGAGCACCAATTGCATAAAGATTTTCAGGCAAAGAGAACAGTTTTTCAAATCGACCGCTCATGATAGTACCTCCAAAAACGTAACTCAATCGTCATATTTTTTATGTTGTATATTTTATTATAATGCCAGTATCAAATTTTGTCAAGAAAAATCGGGCTTTTCAATGTGTCCTCAATAAGCGATCCCCTGCTGGTCGAGGAACTCCTCCAGACACAGTCCGCTGTCGCGGATCTGCTTAGCCCATTCCACACCGACATAGCGCCAATGCCACGGCTCGAACACGATGCCGGTCACATCCTCCTTGCCCTTCGGGTAACGCAGGATAAATCCGTATTTATATGCGTTTTCTGTCAGCCATGTGTATTCCTTCTGATTGACGAACGAATCATAGACATTGCAGATATCCATGCAAAGACCGAGGTTATGTTCGCTCGTGCCAGGAGGCAAGATCACGGTTGCAGCCTTTTTTGCAGCATCCTTACGAGAAAGATGGTAATCAGCCATATAGGTTTCCGTCAGATGGTTATAGTTGTTCTTCTGCCGCTCATAAGAACGGTAGGCGGAATACGGCGTAAGAATGATACCGTCCTGCTTTGCGGCGGTGTACATTTCTTCATAATGCGGCGCCACGCGCGCGTCAAGGTATTTACCGGTGTCAAAAATTTCATCAAGCTCCGGCTTATAAGTTTCAGGAAATTCACGCGTCCCGCTCACGACCACAAGCTGCCAGTTGTCGTCGGTCACTTCAACGATATAACGACCGGTGTCGGGATTTGTGACACGTTCATTGACAATGTTGGAGATCACCTGTGAGGTCTCAGAAACGGCAGATTCCGATGTGATTTCCGTCGTTTGCGTCTCGGAAACGGTATCGGGCTCAGACGGCGTCTGCGCAGAAGTTGATGTTTCGGAAGATGAAGCCGCTGTCTGTGACACTTCCTGCAGCGTGCTCTGCTTGCGGTTCACAAGCTCCAATGTGCCGAACACGGCAAGCGCTAAAATAAAAAGTATGATGATCACATATTTGAGATCGGAATGTTTTTTCATTGAAAACTCCTTAAGCGAGAATCGGGACTGTTCGTTCAAACAGTCCCTCTTGTATTAGTTGTACTGCTCTTTCAGACCCTGCTCGTCAAACATGAACAGCGCGTGCAAGCAGATGTCAAGCGATTTTTCGATCGTGCGCGGCTCGAGCAGTTCTTCCGTGTCACGACGGGTATGATAATAACGCGGACCGGTCGGATCCATAGCGGCAAGCGTTGCAGCGGGCACGCCGAGCTTTGTGACAGCCGCAGCGTCGGATGAACCAAGATAAACGGTATGATAGGGCAGATCAACCCCGCATTGCGCAGCTGCAGCCTTCATCAACGCACACACGCGCGGATCATTCTTTACGGTGCCGGTCATATCTTTGGCATAAATCGCCATATCATCAAAGTCACGCAGAGTATCCATGCAGAAAAACACGGTCGGGATCTCCTGCAGTTCTTTCTGATGCGCTTTTGTATAAGCGCGCGCACCGCGCAGACCGCACTCCTCACATCCGGCAGTCAAAGCCACGACTTCTGTGTTTTCAAAGGTGATGTTATTGTCTTCCAAAAACTTCAGCACGCCAATGCTCGTCACGCAGCCGGTCAAATTGTCGTTCGCGCCCATGACGGGGTTTTTGAAATTCGAGAAGAACATGATGAGAATGAATGCGGGAACAAATGCAAGTTCGATGTAACGGAACACGACAAACGCGCCGGTCACTTCACCGCCGACCGGACCAAACTGCACAGTTTGGATGATGGAGATCACGAGCATATAAAGCAGACCGACCATCGCATAGCCAGAACCACCGAAAAAGAGCGCTTTTCCGCCGAGATGCATAAAGCGCCACTCCCACGCGGAATCGGTGTGCCCTGAAAAGATGATGCGCTGCTTCACTTCACCGGTCGGAGTTCTTGTGCCGATCGTGTTCGCGGACGTCTTTTTCGGGAAGAAGGGATCAAGGAATTCCCAATAAAACAGGAATTCGGTCAACAGGAAGACGATCGCAAGGCAGGTCAGCGCCAGCGAAACGACTGGCAGATTCAAAAACGAGCAAAGTACCGCACCAAGCAGGCAGATGCCATCAAGCACGACCCAAGCCATAAACGCCACGGGATGCACTTTGAAATCTTCCATGACGACCTTATCGGCGCAAGTTTCCATTTCTTCTTTAAAATGCTCCTGCGCTTTGCGTTCACTTTCGCTGCCGGAACCGCGCGGTCCGATGTTTTTACAGACTTTTCGAATCTCTCTGGTCGTATAGTTGCAATACATCCGCAGAGAAGACGGATAATTTTTTACACTTTCTTCGGCTTTCATATAAGCAGCCCCTTTCTGAATTTAATCGGATTCATCGACCGAATAATCGACCGAGGCGCGACCGTCGCGCACAAGGGCAATGTATTCGGTAATATACTTGTGCGCGGGATGCAGACGATAGGTCGTGATATCGCGCAAAGATTTAAATGTGCTGACAGCCACGGCGTCATACATGCCCGGCTTGTCGTTGATGTTGAAATACACCTTCATCGAAAGCAGACAGTCGATCTGTGCCGGCAGCGCTTCCATTTTTTCCTTGATGTAATGCAGGTTTTCTTCCTTTGTTCTGTCCTGGGCGTACTCCTTGAGTTTCCACATAACGATATGGCGGATCATGGCAGACACTCCTTTCAGCGTTCACAGCGGATGAAGATCACTTCATTCCCCTGCGCTTCAATAAATTTCAGCAAATCGGAAAACTTGAGCCATACAAAGGCGGTGTTGACATTCGGATGGAATCCCACAAGACCGTCGAGCGTCAGAAGATCGCGGTCAAACACAACCTTGACGTCGTGTGCGTCGTTGTTCAAAACACCGAACGGAGTCACAGAACCCGGCTGCAGTCCAAGGTGCTTTTCAAGCCGTTCCGGGGAGCCGAAGGACAAGCGCGACGAGCCAAGCTGCGGCTTGATGGAGCCCTGAATATCGGGATGTTTCTCTTTACACATGGAAACGATATAATGCACTTTTCCGTTCGCGTTGCGCAAAAACAGATTCTTGCATACTTCGCCGCGGTTGAAAATGCCCAACGCGTCCATGTCTTCGATGGTGTGTACGGGCGGATGTTCCATAAGCTCATAGGCGATCCCGGCTGCATCCAGCGCGTCAAGCACCCTTTTCATTTGTTCGTTCATGATCTTGTATAGGTGGTCTCTGCGCCGGAATCGAGATTCGTCAGCGTCAGCGCGTTGCCGGAAACGGAGAAGGAATAGCGCTCCGTCACTGTGCGGGTATAGGCGGAATAACGAAGAACCAGCGTGTCGCCGTCGATCTCATAAGTGCCGCGGAAGCTGCCGTTGATGGGGATGTTGATCACAGGGATGTTGATATCCACATAGGTGATCTCCACCAGACCGCCATCCATAAAGCGATAGCCGCGAGAACCGGTGCTGTCGCGCCATTTGCCGAGCAGGTCCTCTTCACGCGTTGTGCCCTCCGGCAGTGCGCCGATGCCGTCGCGCAAAAACAGGATCGTGCTGCCATTGTTATCGATCAAAGAAAGCGTTTTTGTGCTTGCGCTGTAGTGATAGGTCTGCGTGGCACGTTCGCCGTCAAGCAGGAACTGGATGGTGAGCTTGTCGCCCTCGGTGACATAAACGCCTGTGTAGCTGCCGCTGATCTGCTTGCGGGAAGCCTGCGGAAGCTCGGCTTTTGCAAAGGCCATCGTCACAATGCCGTTGCCGTCGAACTGATAACGGATCGTCGCGTCGGCGCTGCCCCAGGTGCCGGTCAGTTCGTCGTCAACTTTGCCGCTTTCGGGAATTTCCGACGCCATTGACGGGGCGCCGCGCATATAGACGGCGGTTTTGCCGTCCTCCTGATTCGTCAGCTTGAGCTGGTTGGCATTGCTCTCATCGTAGGAGACATAGAATCTATAGTTGATGGCTTTGGAATAAATGGAATAGGAAACGGAAAGCATTTCACCGTCAAGCGTATAAGTGCCGTCTGCGGTGCCGCTGAGCGGAAGATTGAGGATGGGCACGGTCAAATTGAAATAAGTGACCGTCACCTTGCCGTTTTCAAAGAACTCATAGCCGCTCATGCCGGCCGAATCCGTCCATTTACCGAGGATCGCGCTTTGCAAAGACGACTTGTCGGTCGCGTCGCTCTGCGAAGGATCCGTGGAATCAATGTCAAAATAAGAGGTGGTGTTCTCCTGCGAAGACTGCGTCGAGGAGATCGGCGTTGTTTCCGGCTCTTTTTTGTGATTGATCCCGACGGACACCCCGATGATCACCGCGCAAAGCAGCAGCGTTGCGGCGATCACACACAGGATGATCTTGGTACTTTTCGTCATTTTTTTCATCGGAATGCACCTCTGTCAGCGTATTTCCTTTGTTTATTCGGACACAGCGGCTGCGGCTGTTGTTGCAGCCGTTGTGGTTGCCGGAGCAGAAGCTTCTGCGGCGCGGGTCAGCGTGTAAGTATTCTGCGTGGTGGTATTCGTCATTGTCAGGATGTCATGATCGACCGTCACGATATATTCCTCGTTGATGTTGGCCAACAACGTATAGGAGATCTTCAGATGATACTCGCCGTCTTCGCCTTTTTCCAACGTATAGGTGCCATCGATATCGGAACTGAGCTTTGTTCCGATCACAGGAATCGTGAAGTCAAGATAATGGATCTTCATGGTGCCGTTATCGGCAAAATCATAACCGAGTTTGCCTGTGGATTCACGCCAGGAACCGACAATGTCCTTTTCCACATTTGCGCAGGAAGCAAGCAAAGTGAATGATAGCACAAAGACAAGCAGCAGTGCAAGAGAAGTTTTAAGATGTTTCATGAGTAGAACCTCCTGAATTTGATAGAGCCATTATACAACAAAAAACCGCATTTGTAAATAGCGGTTTCATGTTATTATTCTGATTTTATTCTTAAGTACACGCTGATTAACTCGGTATGTGAAGATTTGCCGCCAAGGTTTGCATATTCGAGTTCATCAGTGGGTACTTAATTTTTCTGTCGCTTGACAACCTTCAGGCGCGAGAAATCCTCACGTTCTTTTTCGTCAAGCGCTTCGCTGATCTGTTTGACCGTTGCTTCAAAACGCGGAATCATGATGTTCGACAGCGCGTTGGAGCGCTTTTGCGTTTTTTTCACAGCGTCCGCAAGGCGGCAAATGCTGCTTTCGATTTCCGCAAGCGAAGCTGTGAGCGCTTTCACCTCGCTAAACCGTCGGCAAGCTTCATCAAAATCGTCGTTTGTTTCAAGAAAACCAAAAGCGCGAATGTCCACATTTTGCTCCTGCAGCTGCACTGTCGGTATTTCAACACCCATCACGGAGCGATAGTCGATCATAATATCGTCGGCCACAGGTACGGCGCAAACAAACCGGGCAAGCGAGCCGAGATTGAGCGTTGCGCGTTTGAGTGCATCAAACGCAGCGGCGTAGGTCTCGCCGATTTGCGACTGAACGTCTTTTGCTTTGTCGATCAGCTGCATCATCTCGCGCACGAGGATATTCCTTTTGCGGTCCATCAGATCATAGCCGAGTTTCGCCAGCTCCAACGACTTTTTTGTATTCATCAGATTTGCCTTGGTCGGCACGATCTGCGCCATAAGATCACCTCCTGCGAAATAGTCAATGACAATCAGCCTTGATAGTATTTGTCGAGCAGTTTTTCATCCACACGGTCAAGTTCGTTGCGCGGCAGCATCGAAAGCAGTTTCCAGCCAAGATCGAGCGTCTGCTCCATAGAGCGGTTTTCCTTCCCCTGTCCAAGGAACTGTTCTTCAAACGCTTTACCGAATGCCATCACACGTTTATCACCGGCCGAAAGCTCATCTTCACCGATGACGGAAGCAAGCGCTTTTGCGTCCTGCACACGGGCATACAGCGCAAAAAGCTGGTTTGCCAGCGCGGAATGATCCTCCCGTGTGAAGCCCTCGCCGATGCCGTCTTTCATCAGACGCGACAGAGAGGAAAGCACATTGACCGGCGGATAGATTCCTGTGGTGTCAAGGCCGCGATCCAGCACGATCTGCCCTTCCGTGATATAGCCCGTAAGATCCGGGATCGGATGCGTGATGTCGTCGTTCGGCATGGTCAAAATCGGGATCTGCGTCACAGAACCTGAGGCGCTGTTGATGATGCCGGCGCGTTCATACAGCGTTGCGAGATCGGAATACAGATAACCTGGATATCCTTTTCTTCCGGGAATTTCCCCTTTGGAAGACGAGAATTCGCGCAGCGCTTCGCAATATGAAGTCATATCTGTGAGAATCACAAGAATGTGCTTGTCCATTTCGAACGCAAGATATTCGGCGGCGGTCAACGCGCAGCGCGGCGTGATGATGCGTTCAATGATCGGATCGTTGGAAACGTTCAAAAACATGACCACACGATCCATGACGCCGGCGTTTTCAAAGGAGGTGCGGAAATAATCCGCAACGTCGTTTTTCACACCCATCGCCGCAAAGACGATTGCAAAGTCTTCGGAATCTGCCACGCTCGCCTGCTCCACGATCTGCACGGCAAGTTCGTTGTGACGCATGCCGGAGCCGCTGAAAATCGGCAGCTTCTGCCCGCGGATCAGCGTGGTCAGGCAGTCGATCGAGGAGATACCGGTACGAATATAGTTTTTCGGGTAAACACGCGCCACCGGATTCATTGGCATACCGTTGACGTTCATTTTTTTCTTCGGAAACACTTCGCCGAGTCCGTCGATCGGGCGGCCGAGCCCATCAAAAACTCGTCCGAGGATCTCTCCGCTGAGCGGCATTTCCATCGGGCGTCCGGTCAGACGCGTGCGGGTATTGACCATGGAAAGTCCGCGCGTGCCTTCAAACACCTGCAGCGCGACTTTGTCCCCTTCAATGGCAACAATTCGTCCGGTACGGCTGCTGCCGTCGGGCAGATTGATTTCCACAAGTTCTTCATTGATCGGGTGCTCCACGCCCTCCAGAATGACCAGCGCGCCGTTGATCTCGCTGAGTCCCTGATGTTCAATCAGCATGAAAAACCCTCCTTATTTTCGAAGATAAGACGCAAGTGTCGCGTCGATCTCGTTCAGATCCTCATCCAGCATTTCGAGCTTGTTGTTCGGAACATCATACTTCATTTTGATGAGCTTGTCGAACAAGCCGGTCTCTGTCAGTTTTGACATCGGCACCGCCATGGCGACGATCTGCTGGCATTTATGGTAGAGATGCAAAATGACATGCATCATTTTCATCTGTTTTTCGGGCGTGACATAGGTGTCATCCGGATGGAAAGCGTTTTGCTGCAGGAAACCGACGCGGATCACACGCGCGATCTCAAGTGTAAGCTTCTGATCGTCCGGCAAAACGTCTGCACCGATGAGCTTGACGATCTCCATCAGGTTTGTTTCCTCATAGAGGATGGAGGAAATCTCCTCACGGTACTTCATGAAGTCGGGGCCGACGTTATCATGATACCAGCGCTCAAGGTCACCGAGATATTCACTGTAGCTGTTGTTCCAGTTGATTGCAGGATAATGGCGCGCGTAAGCGAGCGATTTATCAAGCGCCCAGAAACAGCGGGTAAAACGTTTCGTGTTCTGCGTCACAGGCTCGGAAAAGTCGGAACCCTGCGGGGAAACGGCGCCGATGATGGTCACGGAGCCTTCTGCGCCGGAAAGCACATCCATATAACCGGCGCGCTCATAGAATTCGGAGAGTCGCGACGGCAGATAGGCCGGAAAGCCTTCATCTGCGGGCATTTCCTCCAAACGACCGGAAATCTCACGCAGTGCCTCTGCCCAGCGGGATGTAGAATCCGCCATGATCGCGGTGTGATATCCCATGTCACGGTAATACTCCGCGAGCGTGATTCCTGTATAGATCGAAGCTTCACGCGCTGCAACAGGCATATTTGACGTGTTTGCGATCAGCACGGTGCGATCGGTCAGCGGTTTTCCGCTGCGCGGGTCGATCAGCTCGGAAAACTCCTGCAGCGCCTGCGTCATCTCGTTGCCGCGTTCACCGCAGCCGACATAGACGATGATATCCGCGTCGCACCATTTTGCAAGCTGATGCTGCGTCATGGTTTTGCCGGTACCGAAACCGCCGGGAATCGCAGCTGCTCCGCCTTTGGCGATCGGGAACAGCGTATCAAGCACTCGCTGCCCGGTGATGAGCGGAACGCTTGCCGGGCGGCGGTGCGCCACAGGACGCGGCTGACGGATCGGCCAACGCTGTGTCAGTGTCAGATCATGGCGCTTCCCCTTCGAATCCTCAAGTACAGCAACGGTGTCATGGATGCGATATGCACCATCGGGTTTGACTTCAACGACTTTTCCGCAAAGGAGCGGGGAAAGCATAACTTTATGGCGAATGGCAGGCGTCTCCTGTGTTTCGGCGTAGATACTGCCGCCGGATAGCGAATCGCCGACCTGAACCGTCAGATGAACGTCCCAAAGCTTTTCTTCATCGAGCACGGCAGTGGAGATGCCCTTGCCGATAAACGCGCCGCTTTTTTGCATCAGCGACTGCAGCGGACGTTCAATGCCGTCAAAAATATTGGAAAGGATGCCGGGGCCGAGCTCCACACAAAGCTGGCTGTCTGTCCCGATCACGGGTTCACCCGGTGCAAGACCGGCGGTATCCTCATAGACCTGAATCGTTGTTTTATCGCTGTCAATGGCAATGACCTCGCCAACGAGCTTCTGTGCGCCGACATAGACCATTTCCAGCATGGAAAGCGTGGTTTTCCCTTTGATCGTAACGACCGGGCCGTTGATGCCGAAGATCAGATTATCCATAAACTGCACTCACCTCACGCTTCCAGCATCATGCCGGATTCCTGTAAAAAGACGTCTCTTTGCGCGCGCAGACGACTGTCGAACGTATCTTCCAAAAACAGCGTTTTGTCGCCGTTGCACACGGCTGCAAGCCCGATGGAGATCTCATCGCTTGCGCAAACCTCCTTCACACCGGCAATGCCTTTGCAAATATCGGTTGCCGCCGGAAGATCGCGTGCGCAGACAAACACCGTTGCGTCTTTGCCGATGCGCGCCACAAGCGCTTTGATGCATTTTTCAAGCGTGTCACGGTATTCCGGCGTTTCACAAAAGGCACAAAGCTCAGTTTTTGCCTTTTCAAACACCGCAGAAACGATCTCTTCGCGGTGCTGCACAGCCGCACGGCGCACATCCGCGTGCAGACGTGCGATCTCGCGGTTGGTTTTTGTGCGCAAACGGCCCGTTTCATAGGCGGCGCGGGTTTCAAAATCCGCTTTCGCTTTCGCGCCGAACTGATCGAGCTGTTCCTTTGTGGCACGCGCGGTCTTGGTCTGCATCTTTTTAACGATGGCGTCTGCGTTTTTATAAATTTCGCGGGCAAAGCCCTCTAATTTTTCGTTTTGATTCATGGTTCCTCCGTTCTGTCACACATTGATCCCGATCGCATCGCGCACATAGCGCGTGATGCTGTCGCTTTCGGTCGTCAGATTCGCCATATCGGGGATTTCTGTGACAAGCAGGGTCTGATTCTTTTTGAGAAGCAAAATCTCTGTCGGATATTCCAGTGACAGCGTGCGTGTGACAAGCAGAATGCCCACATCGCCGCGCGCGATCACGCTCTGTGCGGTTTCGTTCAACGCTTCTGCGGAGTTCACAAGCGCACCCTCCACACCGGCAAGGCGCAACCCTGTCAGTGTGTCTTCATCCGCGCTGAGAAGAAACATTTTCATCGTTTCTCAGACCTTGTTGAGGATCAGAATGGAAATAACGACGCCGTACAGGGCGATGGATTCACCCAGCGCAACGAAGATCAGGCTCTTACCGAAGGATTTCGGATCCTCGCTTGTTGCAGCGATCGCGGCAGGCGCACCGGCCGCAACGGCGATACCGCCGCCGATGCCGGAAATCGCGGTCACAAGACCGGCGGCAAGCAGGCCGAGACCTTTATCGGAGGAGGATGCAGGCGCCGTCGCTTCGGCAGCTTCGGCTGCTTGGGCAGTCGCTTCAGGCGCAGCAACCGGCTCGTTTGCAGCGGAGACGGCGAACGCGCAGATGCTGACCATCACGATCAAGATCAGGAAAGTCACAAGATTGACGCGCATCACTTTGCGGGCAGGTTTACCCTCCATGCGCTTTTTGAAAGTATAAAATGCAGAAAACATCAGCGCAAGCGCAGGCAGAATGATGAGTGCGGCAGTGAAAAAAACGTTCATAGTGTTCATAATAATATCCTCCGTCAGTTAGATTTGGATTTATGGTAGGCTTTTTTTGCAAGTTTCTTTTCCGAAAACGCGTGGAGCTTTGCAGCTTCAAACGCGCGTCCTTCGCCCTCGTAAAAGCGCGAGAACATCTCATAGAATTCCAGACGCAGTCCCTGGATGCCTGAAAGCAGACCTTCCAGTGCAATGACAAGGATGTTGCCGAGGATGATGACGATGATGCCTTTGACGCTCTTCGGATCGCCGGCGAGCGTGAAAACGACCATCATCATGGAAGCGTGAACAATCACAAAGGCTCCCACTCGCAGGAACGAAACGGTGTTGCTGAAATAAGACAGCACATATTCAATCGTTTCAAACAGATTCTGCATGATGTAATCGGAGATGCTTTCGGGTTTAACAAGCTTATGCTCGTCGATCGAGCCAGCAATGATTTCTTTGTTGAACAGGATCAGCAGACCGACCACCAGCAGCAGTACGGAAATGTTCGACGGGATGAGCGTCTTGTGGGACATGAATGTATATACCAGCGAGACGCCGCCGAGATAGACTGCGATGCCGGTCAATCCGTTTTCGCTGAACAGTGCCGTGCCGAGCTTGCCTTTTTTCAACGACGAAACAATGTTCAGGCACATGGCGACCACAACGAGCGCGATGCCGATGCCGATCGCAAAGACAAGCACCGTGTTGATCGAATCCATCACGGAGATCGGTTTTCCGTGCATACCGAGCTTTTCATAAAGCGGATCGAGCGCTTCTTCAAATCCGAAGACCGAGCCGAACACAAAGCCAAAAATCATTGAAGAGCAGCCGCACGGCAAAAGGATCTTTCCGAGCGCCATACCTTTGAACTTCCACATTGCAAGGCCGACAAGGATCAATGCAAGCCCCTGACCGACGTCGCCGAACATGATGCCGAACAGCAGCGTGAATGTGATGGCAACAAAACCGGTGATGTCAATGTCGTTATAGGACGGCAGACCGTACATTTCAACGAAAAAGCTATATGGCCGAAAGAAGATCAGGTTTTTCAGCCGCGTCGGCGGGCTGACATGATCGCCCTTTTCAGGATCTTCAATCTCCACGGAAAACGCCGGATACTTCTCCAGCCGTTCACGCAGCCGCTTTTCACTCTTGGCAGGTATCCAGCCTACATAAAAGCAGTTTTTTTCGTGGAACACTGCATATTTTCTAAGTTCGAACAAGTCAGAGGACTGCACCAGCTTCACATACAGCGCACAGATGCGGTCGCCCTCGTTTTTCCAGATTTCAGCGATCTTTCCATGCAGATCGTTCTGCTGTTCCTCAATGATCTTGATGTTCTCTTCCAACCGAGCAATGATCTCTTCGGTCGTGCCGACGGCGGAAGGAATATGCATGCGGTCAAAATGCAGTGAGGCAAAAATGCGATCCACTTCATCCTCATGCTCCTTTGGCGCAAAGTATACGCCCCAGTAGCCGTCGCTGTCCGTTGAGCAAGGCACGAACAGAATATACGGATGTTCTCCGTAGCCGCGGGTCAGTTTCAGATAGCTGTCCTTGGACAAATGGCCGAAACGCGCAACAATGAACTTGCAGGCAAAAACATCTTCAAGTTTGACACCGAGACCGAGAAAATGCGAATACTGCGCAATCCCCGCGCGGCAAGTTTCGATCTGGTCATTCAGCGTCGCCGCCTGCGAAGCGAAGTCTTCAAGACGACGCTCAAGTTGTTCAACATATTCCTGTGTTTTTTCGTCGATCACGATGCCTTTGACTTTTTTTGCAGTTTCAAGGTCCACATCAAACTGTCGTGCAAGATCTTTGATCACGGAAATTGTTGTCTGATATGGATTTTCTTCATTCAGCGGAGCGTAACCCATCGTCGGTGAGATGAAAGAATCCGCTTTTTCCGGGTGGAAATTCCCGTCGCTGCAAAGGGCGCCGATGACTTTTCCAAGCTGCGCCGTCGGTCCGTTGACCATGACCAGCTTCATTTTTTCAATCGCCAAATATTGTCACCCCGATTCTATAGATTCAGCCCGGCGCGCAGCGTTTGCGCCGGAACCTGGAATTTGATGCCTTCGATAATTCGAACAAGGTTTTCCGTCTGCGACTGCGAAAGCAGCAGATAACAGAACATTACCACACCCGGATAGACCGAAAAGCGGATCTGCTTTTTGCAGCGGCCGGTCAAACTGCGCGAAAGCTGCGTTTCCAGCGGCAAATCGCTCTCTTTGGAAAACCAGTCTTTG
This sequence comes from Oscillospiraceae bacterium, assembly GCA_902792985.1. Taxonomy (GTDB): domain Bacteria; phylum Bacillota; class Clostridia; order Oscillospirales; family Acutalibacteraceae; genus UBA6857. Next base: position 19,918 of record CADBBT010000027.1, on the reverse strand, counting down.
TAATAGCTTCCGGAAACAGCTTCCAGAAAACCGTCTGCGCTTTCAAATTTTCCGAACTGAGCAACTTCACGTTCGGAAAAATTCGTCAGCGTTACCATGCTTTGCAACGGCACCTGCGCAAGCGGCAAAACTTGTTTATAGGATTTCAGCGCTCGATAAGTGCTTGAGATCAGCTTGATATCAAGCGATTCACTGATGAGTGTCAAAAGCTCTTTTCGCTCCGCACCGGAAAAGCAATCCTTGACGAGCTTTTTTATCGCAGTTTCAAAGTAAGACTGGAACGCAAGCTCAAACGTCAGATAACTGACCCGCTCGGCGCTCAGACATGAACGGTAAATGCGCTCGTATGGCGTTCGCTTGAGCACTGCGAGTACCTCTTCCAGACTGTTCGCGCGTCCGAGCGCAAACAGATCGATATGCACATGTTTATCCAAAAAAGGATTCATCTGCAGCAGATAGATCTCACTGTTGCCGGAGAGGAGCGAAACTGTACAGCGCAGGATTTGTTCGATCTCTGTTTTGATGATGAAATATTGATAAAAACGGTTGCCGATGGCAAGCTCGTACCGGCAGATGGATGCGAAATGTTCAAACTGCCGCTTAGAGACCAGTTCCTCCAACGCGGGAGCAGTACACACCACACCGGGCGCAGACAAAAGCGCTTCATATTCGGGTTTGCTTTTTAAAACACCGGTAAACTCCGTGAGCGTTTTACAGTTCACCAGTGCGTCATAATCAGCCTCGGTCAGCCGTTTGCCGTAAAGCGAACGTGAAAGTGCAAGTACGGCATTTGCGCCTTTTGCCATGGCGTCACCTCCCGATGAAAGAATCTGTCAGCCTTCCTTGACGCGCGAAACGATCTGCTGCACCCACTCGGCTTCATGTGTGCGATAAAGCGCATCCAGCCCGTTGATCAATGATTGTTTGCTCTTTTCGATCTCGGAGAGCGCTGCAGTTTTCGCTTGTTCCGCCTGCTGCTGCTCCACGGCAATGAGCTCGTTCAGTTTGTCCTGATATTCGCGTTCAAGCGCCTTGCGTTGTTCATCCACAGTTTCAAGCGCTTTTACACGTTCTTTCTTCGCTTTGGAAACGCGCACGCGGGCTTCCTTATCGATTTGGATAAGGCGATCAATCAGTTGTTCCATAATGGTTCACCTTTAAGAAATGAAAATGCAGGGGACGTCATTTTTCCCCTGAAATACAACCCCTATTATACCACTTTATTTTTGAAATTCAAGTAGAAGTATTAAATCTTTTTTTGTCATTTCTCACAAATATTAAATCCGCTTGCATTTACATTTGATCTATGTTAAAATGAATTCACAGTATTCACAGTATTATAAATGAGTCAGGAGGACAACTATATGGATATACAAGCGGTGATGGATAACTTCAAAAAGCATGGATTTGCCGTTTCTTATTTTCCGACAAAGGAAGATGCGGCTGCGTATTTGAACGAACAGATCGATGGCGTGAGTGTTGCCGCGGGCGGATCGATGACGATCGCTGCAATGGGACTGCAGGAATCGCTTTCAACGCACAACACGTTTTTAAGCCACTCCAATCCGCCGCAGGGCATGACCGCCGATGAGGTGCGCCGCGCCGCGATGACAACGGATGTATATCTCACCTCTGCCAACGGCGCAACGACAAGCGGCGAACTTGTCAACATTGACGGTGCCGGCAACCGCGTAGGCTCCACCTATTTCGGCCATAAAAAGGTTTACTTTATCGTCGGCATCCAAAAATTTGAAGACACGCTTGAAAAAGCGATTTTCCGCGCTCGTAACATCGCTTCGCCGAAAAACGCGCAGCGTCTGCACCGTAAAACGCCGTGCGCGCTCAAAGCCGACCGCTGTTATGACTGCAACAGTCCCGAGCGCATTTGCAACGGACTTTCTATCCACTATCGCAAGCTCTATTCCGCCGACACCGAAGTTGTCATCATTGGCGAAGCACTCGGCTATTGATCTTGCATAAACTTTTCGTTTCCGCCCCAAACTAAGAGCACAAAACTCTTTGTTGGGGTGGTCTTTTTGTTTTCGCTTTTGATCCGAACGATCATCATCTATGTGCTTCTCATATTCGGTGTACGTCTGATGGGCAAACGGCAGATCGGTGAACTGCAGCCGACCGAGCTTGTGATCACACTGCTGATCAGCGACATTGTCACTCTTCCGCTGTTGAATATTCAGACACCTCTGCTGCAAAGCGTTTTGATCGTTGTTCTGCTGATCGCAATGGAGGTGCTGCTTTCAATTCTGAGTCTGAAGTTCCGTCCGTTGCGAACGCTTATTCAGGGAAATTCCGTGCTTATCATCAAGGACGGTGTTTTACAGCAAAAAGCCATCCGGAACCTGCGATACAGCGTTGACGATCTTGCGGAGGCGCTGCGATTGAAGGATGTTTTCGATTTATCCGAGATCGCTTATGCATATATTGAAACGAACGGTGAACTGAGCATCCTCAAAAGTGCGCAAAATCAAAAAACAAAACTTCCCTGCCTCGTGATATGTGACGGACAGATCATCGACAAAGAATTCGGCGTCTGCAATTTGACCGAAGAAAAACTGAAAAGCATATTAAAGCGAAAGGGCATCGCGCTGGAAGATGTGTTTTTGATGACCTACACATCTGACGAAACCATGCAGATCGTTGAAAAGGAGTGATCGCATGAAAAGATTGATCATTTGTATTTTGATGTTTGTTTTTGTGATCGCGGTCGCCTGCGTCGGCACCCATACCGTAAAAAAGCAATCGGATGCGTTGCTCAAGGAGCTGGACGCAGCTCTTGCAGCGGTTGAAGAAGAAAACCAAACAAAAGCTTTAACGTGTGCAAAAAAGATCGAATCATTATGGCAAAGCAGTAGGCTGCCGCTCTTTGTATTCTTGGATCACACGCTTTTCAGCGAACTGAATCAAATGCTGCCGCACCTGACAGAAATGCTTTCAGATCCATTGATTTCGGTAAAGGAGCAGTTGCTTCGCTGCCGTGGGATTCTGGAAGAACTGCTGCTGCATCAACGAGTTAGCATCGGCAATATTTTATAGCGGGAATCTTGCCTTTTGATGCGGAATATGGTATACTGTTTCACAAGGAGGTGAGACAGCATGGATACGATCCTGATCGTATGGATCGCACTGGCCGTTGTGTTCGCCGTGATCGAAGCTGCAACAGCGCAAATCGTCACCATTTGGTTCGCCGTGGGCGCTGTTGGCGCGATTGTCGCAAAACTGCTGAACGCATCGGTGCTTGTGCAGTTCCTCGTATTCGTTGCTCTGTCCGTGTTGACGCTCGTCATCGCCCGTCCGTTTCTTGTGAAATTCACAAGGACCAAGACGCAGCCGACCAATCTCGATATGTGCATCGGGCAGGACGCCCTTGTACTTGAAGAGATCAATAACACCAAAGGTACGGGACAGGCAAAAATCCGCGGCAACGTTTGGACGGCGCGAAGTAAGAACGACAGCATCATCCCGAAGGACACCATTGTAACAGTGGACGCCATCGACGGCGTAAAACTCATCGTTTTCCAAAAAGAACAGGAGGTCAATTCATGAACCCGACAGTACTTTTCATCCTGCTTGCACTGATTCTGCTTTTGGTCATCATCCTTGCGGCGAATATCAAAATCGTGCCGCAATCGCGCGCCTATGTGATCGAACGCCTCGGCGCGTACAACGCCACATGGCAGACAGGTCTTCATGTAAAAATCCCAATCTTTGAACGCGTTGCTAAGATCGTTTCACTCAAAGAGCAGGTCGTGGATTTCAAGCCGCAGCCCGTGATCACGAAAGACAACGTCACCATGCAGATCGACACGGTCGTTTTCTATCAGATCACCGACCCGAAACTTTACACCTACGGCGTGGAGCATCCGCTCTCCGCGATCGAAAATCTGACGGCGACCACGCTGCGTAACATCATCGGCGAAATGGAGCTTGACCACACGCTCACATCGCGCGACACGATCAACGCTAAGATCCGCGGCATCCTTGACGAAGCGACCGATCCCTGGGGAATCAAGGTCAACCGCGTGGAACTGAAAAACATTCTGCCGCCGCGTGAAATTCAGGACGCGATGGAAAAGCAGATGAAAGCCGAACGCGAACGCCGCGAAGCAATTTTGCGCGCTGAAGGCGACAAGGAAAGCAAGATCCTTGTCGCGCAAGGGCAGAAAGAAGCTAAGATCCTTGCCGCGCAGGCGGACAAGGAAGCCGCGATTCTGCAAGCGGACGCTGTTCGTGAGAAGAAGATCCGCGAAGCAGACGGTGAAGCTCAAGCCATTCTTGCCATTCAAAAAGCGGAAGCGGAGAGCATCCGTTTGATCAACGAAGCGAACCCGAGCAACGCCGTGATCGCGCTGCGCTCGCTGGAATCGCTTGAAAAAGTGGCTGACGGTCAGGCAACGAAGCTCATCATCCCCTCGGAGATCCAGTCCGTGGCCGGTCTTGCAGCAAGCGTCAAAGATATCATTCAAAAGTAATATGCATGATCACGCTTTCGGCGTTGAAACTTTACCGGACGAGTTTTCGTTTGAAGAAGAACAAACGCCGCAACAAACAACAGAAAAACAAAGGTTACTCCCCCGCCTACTACTCGGCGGGGCTGTTGTTGTTTTGGTTGCTGTATGTGTCACTTTCGGCTTTTTGCTTGAGCAAAAGACAAAGCCTGTGCTTTCCGAGCAAACGACCGTCGGCGCATTCACCTTTGCAGAGCAGGATGAAGAGGATGACACGCCGACGTTGCAACCCACCGCCGAAAACGCAGTTGATTCCTATGCGATGACGGATGCTTTCGGCGTGCCATGCGGGACCTTTTGCGTTTTATCTGTGCCGGAACAGTCGATACAGGAGATGGAGCACGACGTCCTTTGCTCCCTTTGGGATGAAGGAGCAAGAAGCGAGGCGCTTTACACAACGGTTCGTTTTTCCGGCGGCGACGGGCTGATGTTTTCCAAATGTAATGTTACCACAGCCGTATACGGAACGATTGATGAAAACGCCTGTGTCGAAACAGTGAAGGGTATGCTCGTTCGCGCAGAGGACGGCACGTTGACCGACCTGCCGAAAGCTGAAATGACTGTCACGGAATCGACCGTTACGCAATCCGCAGACGACGAATTCGCAATCGCTGACAGCGTCTCCCCTGCTGCTGATGATGATGCCCCCGATCATCAAACCAGTGAAACGGTTTATATCACCGCTTCCGGCACAAAGTTCCATCGCGGGGATTGTTACCATCTCCACGCGTCAAAGATCGCAATTTCACGCAAGGAAGCAATGGAAAAGGGCTACACCGCCTGTTCGCAGTGCAACCCTTGAAACAAATATTCACTTTTTAAGTACGCCATGCACTGCGCATGGCTTTTTTTATGCTGCGTTTCTGCGGTCTTCCCGTTCTTCGCGGCTGACAGCCTTACGTTCGGAAAACAGCAGCGAAATACACCAGATGCCGGCAAGGGCAACGATCGTATAGATCACGCGGCTCAGGATGGCATCCTGACCGCCGAAGATCCATGCCACAAGGTCAAACTGAAACAGTCCGATCAGACCCCAGTTGATCGCGCCGATAATGGTGAGTACAAGGGAAATTTTATCAAGCATTTCAATC
>CADBBT010000027.1:0-14281 GCA_902792985.1 Oscillospiraceae bacterium | reverse complement strand
TCAGAGTGCGTTATGCATTGTTTTAAAAATGACAAACCAAAACTTTTAGGCCGGGCAGCGACATTTTACAAACAAAGCCATTGCGTTGATAGAACGAAAGTGCATTATGATTGCCCGAAGCACAGGATAATAAGAGCGTATGGATGCCGTTTTGTGAAAGATGCGCTTTGAGTGCGTGCATCAGCAGCGTTCCGGTGCCGCGATGACGTGCCTTTTCGGAAAGGTCAATGTGCAAATGTGCCGAAAGTGAGCGTGCGTATGCGGCATGGATCGTCTGCGCAAATCGGCCTTGGAACGCAAAAAACGCGCCAAGTTTATCAATCTGAGGCAAATAGAGCTTTCGGTAAGCACACAGAAAAGAGACGGTATCCGGTGCGCAAAGAATATACCCCAGCGGCGTATCAGTTTCATCCACAGCAACAAAACAGTGCTCGGTCTGTGTTTGCACATAAGGGTCGCAGTACACGAGCTGCAAATATTTTTTCTGTGCCTCCGTCTTTACAGGAATGGTTGATGTTTCTTCACAGATGCGGCGCAAAGCAGGCAGATCGTCTTTTCTGCAAACGCGAACGGTTAATTTTTCAGATTCCATAATTCTTTACAGGATGTTGACACCCCGAGCGCGCCGTTTTCCAACGCGTTTTGAATGTCGGAAGATGAACTTACAAGGCCGCCAACGATCACGGGCACTTCCAGCTTTTCCGAAAGCTGCTTTGTGATGCGCGGCATGATGCCCGGTAAAATCTCCACGGTGTCCGGCCGCACAAGTGACGAGGATTTCTCAGTGGTATGGATAGAAAGTGAATCTACAATAAACAAGCGCTGCACAGTCAAAAGTCCCAGTTCTTTGGCCGCTTTGAGCTGGCTGCTCTTCGTGGAGATGATGCCGTCCGGGCAGATCTCCTGTGCGATATAACGCACTGCAACGGCATCGCGGGAGAAGCCCTCAATCAGATCGACATGTAAAAAAATCATTTTATCCGCTTTTTTTGCCTTTTGCACAATCTCCTTCAGATTGAAAATATTGCCGCAAAGCAAAAAAATCGTAGAGCATGAAGAATTGATCGCTGCATCGATCTCGGCAGGATCCTTGACACCGGCGATGATCGGATTTTGCTGCAGCCGGTAACGAAAAGTATCGTTCATGTTTTTCTCCTTATTCATCATTCAAACAATTTGCAATACAGTCACGAAGCGTTTGTGCACCGTTGCCCTTGGTCGCGGAAAACGGAATGATCGCCACGGCGTCAAAATCGGCGAGCGCAGCGGTGTGGCGTTCGAGCATCGAAGCAAATTCAGTTTTGTTGAGCTTGTCGCATTTGGTCAGCGCAACGGCAAACGGGATGCCGCTTTCATGCAGAAAGCGCAGCATATCCGCGTCCTGCGCCGTCATATCGTGGCGCATATCCAAAAGCTGAACAACGAGCCGCAGATCGCGTTCCGATTGAAAATAAGCTTCCATCAATTCCGCCCAGCGCAGCTTTTCGCTGTGGCTGACCTTTGCATAGCCGTAGCCCGGCAGATCGACAAACCGGCAGTTATCCAGCCGGAAAAAATTGATCGTGACGGTTTTTCCGGGTACAGAGCTCACTCTTGCCAGCGCTTTACGGCCGAGCACTTTGTTGAGCAGCGAGGATTTTCCGACGTTGGATCGCCCGGAAAAGGCAATCTCAGGCAAATCAGAACTTTTTAACTGCTGCTTTGTCCCGAAGGAGGTTTCAAAAACCGCGTTGTCAAATCTCATAGTTCCTCCGTGCGTGTCCTTCATCGGGCTTTAGACGAATATGCTGCTGCTCCGGTTTTGCGGGCACACTGTCTTTCAGTGAAAGCGCAAACACTTCGTCAAGATGTTCAACAGGAACGAATTTCACATTTTCTTTCACGACATCTTCCACTTCCCAAAGATCGCTTTCGTTATCTTTCGGGATAATGACCAGCTTTACACCGTGCTTATATGCCGCCATGCTCTTTTCACGCAGACCGCCGATCGGCAGCACACGGCCCGTCAACGAGATCTCACCGGTCATGGCAACATCCTTGAACGCCGGACGCCGGGTAAGCGCCGAAAGCATTGCGGTCGCCATCGTAACACCGGCCGAAGGGCCGTCCTTCGGCACAGCGCCCTGCGGCACATGAACGTGAATATCTTTTTTGGTAAATGCTTCGGCGTCGATGCCTTCTCTTGCGGCGATCGAACGCAGATAGGAATGCGCGGCTTTGGCGGATTCTTTCATCACATCGCCGAGCGAGCCGGTCAGATCGAGCTTTCCGCTGCCATCCATGATTACGGCTTCCACCTGCAGCAGCTCGCCGCCGACGCTCGTCCACGCAAGGCCGTTGACCACGCCGACAGTATCCTTTTTCGGCAGCGCATCGTCTTTATATTTCGGCGGACCGAGCAGCTCGCGCAGCAGTTTGACCGTTACGGTCACACGCTTGCTTTCGCCCTTCGTGAGCAGCATGGCGCTTTTACGGCAAACGGACGCGATGCACTGCTCCAAGCGGCGCACACCGGCTTCTCTTGTATAGGACGAGATCAGTTCCTTCAGGCAATCGTCGGAAAAACGAAGCTGATTGCCGGAAAGCCCGTGCGCTTTCATCTGCTTTTTGACAAGATGGCGTTTTGCGATCTGCAGCTTTTCCTCGGCGGTGTAACTGGAAAGCTCGATGAGCTCCATACGGTCGAGCAGCGGCGCTGGGATGGTCGCCATATCGTTCGCCGTTGTGATGAACAGCACGCGGCTGAGATCGACGGGGAATTCGATGAAATGATCGCGGAAGGTGTTGTTTTGTTCGGGATCGAGCGCTTCCAGCAGCGCGGATGAGGGGTCGCCTTTATAGTCGGCGCCGAGTTTGTCCACTTCGTCGAGCAAAATGATCGGGTTCATGCTCTTCGCCTGCGTCAGCGCAGCGATCAGACGTCCGGGCATTGCGCCGATGTAGGTTTTGCGGTGACCGCGGATTTCGGCTTCGTCGCGCACACCGCCCAGCGACATACGCACATATTTGCGCCCCATCGCTTCGGCAACTGAGCGCACGATCGACGTTTTTCCAACGCCCGGCGGACCCACAAGGCAAAGGATCTGCGCACGGTTGCTGTCGGTCATTGCGCGCACGGCAAGCATTTCCAGAAAGCGCTCCTTGATCTTTTTCATCCCGTAATGGTCGCGGTCAAGGATCGCTTCGGCACGTTCAAGGTCGAGCGAATCCTCGGTATAGACATTCCACGGCAGGGCAAGACACGCGTCGAGATACGAGCGGATGACGTTCGCGTCGGGCGAGGTGCTCTGCATTTTGGAAAGTTTGTTCGCTTCCCGCAGCAGCTTTTCCTCCACGTCCTTTTCAAAATGTACGGCAAGAATCTTTTCGCGGTACTGCTGCGCTTCGGCAACGGTGTCGTCGCCTTCGCCAAGCTCGCTGGAAATTGCGCGCATCTGCTCACGCAGATAGTTTTCGCGCTGGATATCGTCAAGCTGCGACTGCACCTTGCCTTCAATGTCGTCCTCAATGCGGAAGATCGCAATTTCGTGCGAAAGGATGGCGCAAAGTTTTTCCAGTCGGCGGATCGGATGGAATTCCTCCAGAATCGCCTGCCGGTCTTCGTAATTGGAAAGCGCGTTTGCAGCGATCACATCCGCAAGATGACTCGGGTCGCGCGTGAGAAATATTTCCATTGCAACATCGCGCGCCTGTTTATTTGTTAATTCTGCAAATTCATCAAAAATGTCCTTTGTCTTGTTCACAAGCGCAGAAATATAATCCGGCTCAACGCCTCTCACTGCAATATCTTTACGCTGTTTGACATCTGAAACGAGGTAATAATCACCGTAAAGCACGCGCATCACATCAGCGCGGCACTCTCCTTCGATCAGAACGCGGACATTGTCGCTGTCGGGCGCTTTGACGACCTGCTTGATGGAGGCGATCACGCCGGTTCTAAACAGCGCATCCTCGCCGGGATCGTCGTCGGCAACGCTGCGTTGCGCAACCAGAAACACACGCTGGTTTTCGTTCATCGCCGCACGGATCGCCGCGATGCTTTTTTCTCTGCCGACTTCAAAATGCAGCTTCATGCCGGGAAACACGACAAGTCCGCGCAGCGCCACGGTCGGCAGCGATTTATAAATCAAATTGACAGCCATAAGGTACTCCTTTGATTACGGTTCACTTTTCTGATTAATATATCATAAACCGACGATTTTTGCAACCTTAATACGGCACTTTTTGCAAATATTCCGATTGCTTCATCATGGAAATGTTGACAACAAACGGAAAAGAGGGTAAACTTGAAGCATCAAAGAAAACGGAGGCAGAATATGGTTTTGCCGGAATATGCCACAAAAGCGATCGCACTGCTGAACGAAAACGGGTTTTCCTGCTACGCGGTCGGCGGCTGGGTGCGCGACGGACTGCTGCAAAAAGAGTCGCACGATATTGATCTGACAACCAGCGCAACGCCTGCTGAGATGCAGCGCGTCTTTTCGTCGTATCCTGTGATCGAAACCGGCATTAAACACGGCACACTCACCGTATTGATAGACGGTCATCCGCTTGAGATCACCACATTTCGTACAGAGAGCATTTATTCCGACGGCCGTCATCCCGATGCGATCTCTTTTTCACGCGATTTAAGCAGCGATCTCTCTCGCCGCGATTTCACGGTCAACGCCATGGCGTATCACCCGAAGGAGGGTGTGATTGACCCGTTCGGCGGGCAACAGGACCTGCAACACAGCGTGCTGCGCTGTGTTGGGAACGCAGCCGAACGTTTCACCGAAGACGCGCTGCGCATTTTGCGACTGCTGCGCTTTGCGTCAAAGCTCGGCTTTTCTGTGGAAGCCGAAACGAAAAGGGCGGCATTCGAATGTAAGGAGCAGCTGCTTCTTCTTTCCAAAGAGCGGGTCGCTGTGGAATTCAAGGGCATTTTATGCGGCAAATCCGTCAAAGATGTGCTTTTGGAATACCACGGGATCCTCGCCGTGATTTTCCCGTTCATCAACAAAATGTACGGTTTTACTCAGCACAATTTCCACCACTGCTTCGATGTCTATGAACACACCGCCGCGGTGGTTGCCGCAGCACCTGACACACCTGTGCTGCGCCTTGCGGCATTCTTTCACGATTGCGGTAAACCCGACTGCTTCTCGCTGGACGAAAACGGTGTCGGCCATTTTTACGCACACGCATCGCGCAGTGCCGAAATCGCAAAGGAAACGATGCTGGAACTGAAACTCGACAAAAAAACGATCGAGCGCGTAACAATGCTTGTGAAACTGCATGACAGCCCGATCGACGAGGACGCGCGCGCGATCCGACGCAAGCTGAACAAATACGGCGAGGAAGCGCTGCTGGAGCTGATCGCTTTGCAGCGTGCGGACACGTTGGGACTCGCGCCTGAATTTCACACGCGGCTGGCGCATTTTGATGCGCTCGTGTCTCTCACAAACGAAGTGATTGCGTCCGGGGCTGTGTTTTCGCTGCGCGATCTCGCTGTCAATGGGAACGACCTGAAGCGGCGGGGCCTGCGCGGAAAAGAGATCGGCCTTACGCTGAAAAAACTGCTTTCTGCCGTTCTCGATGAAAGAGTCAAAAACGAAAAGGCGGCGCTTCTGGAATATTTGGATCGGCACCCTTGACTTTCCATGCGCTGCGTGATACAATGAGCATACAAAAACAGAGTAGAGGAACGTGCGTACAGTGTCCGCAGGACGGGGAGTTGTCTGCGGAACGAAGGGATTTCCCGCGGTACGTTCCCCGCATCCCGCTGTTCATCGAATGAAAAGGACCTCTTTCATTCCCGCAGTGGGGCTTGAAGGAGGATTTTTTATGTCAGAAGTTCAATCGCAAGCCACCCTCACACCCGCCGGCGCGCTGAATCAGCCGTCTGTTTTCAGCAAAACCTACTGGCGTCTGGCGGCCAAAAACTTTTCCGATGTGCGCATGATCGTTTTTGCCGCGCTCATCATCGCCATGCGTGTGGTCGTAAAGTTTTTCAAGATCCCGCTGGCAGCCGGTCTTTCACTTTCCTTCGATTGCTATATCAATTCTCTCGGCTCGCTGTGCTACGGTCCGCTCGTCGGTCTTGCCGTCGGTGCGGTCAGCGACACGCTCGGCTGCATCATTCACCCCAGCGGCGACTACTTTTTGCCGTTCATCCTTACGGAAATGAGCAGCTCTTTTATCTTCGGTTTGTTCCTGTGGCGGCGCAATCTGACGCCCGGGCGTGTACTGGTTTGCAAATTCACGGTCAACCTGTTTTGCAACATCATCCTCACAAGCGTGCTGATGAAGTGGTATTATTACGCGCTCTATGGTCTGGAGGACGCGCAGGCGTATTCCATCATCAACCTGACGCGCATCGCCAAAAATTTGATTTTGTTCCCGCTGGAGGCGGTACTGATCACGATCATTCTCGGTGCGCTGATCACACCGCTGAAATCGTTGCGTCTGTTGCCGAGGAATCACGAAAAGCTCGAGATCCGCAAACGAGATATTATTCTTGTTGCCGCGTTGCTGCTGCTTTCGATCGGTCTTGTGCTGCTGTATGTCTTTGTTCTCAAAGATTTCATTGCTGAACACAACATCAAGCTTCTGTAAGGAGGAAGTCGCATGAACGCGCTTCGTTTTCATAACGGAACATTCAAGCTCATGCAGATCACGGACACGCAGGAGCATCACCGTGTGAACCCGGACACCGTTAAGCTCATCCGGCTGGCGCTTGAACGTGAACAGCCGGACCTGGTTGTGCTCACGGGAGATCAGATTGCCGGCTACTCCCCCACCTTTCGCGGGGATACGAAACGAAAGATCACCGAAACGCTGGACAAGCTGCTGCAGCCGTTCGATGATCTTGGCGTGCCGTTTTGCATGACATTCGGCAACCACGACAACAACTGCGGAATCGAAAACAGCGCACAGATGCCGATCTATCGGGCGCACCCGACGTTTCTTGCAGGCACACCGCGCAGCGAAAACGACCCCGGTACGCTGTCGCTGACTTTGAAATCCGCAGACGGCAAACGCGATGTGTTTGCGCTGTATCTGATCGATTCCGGCGGAAAGAATCCCGACGGCTCCTATGCCGCGGTCAAAAAAGAACAGATCGAATGGTTCAAAGCGGAACGCAATCGCCTTTCGGCAAACGGCGACCCGTTGCCGGCGCTGGTGTTTCAGCATATTCCCCTGCCGGAATACTACGACGTTTTGAAACGTGTGGCAAAGGGCACAAAAGGCGCTGTGGAAGCGTTTTTTGACCATGCAAACGAGTTTTACGTTTTGCCGGATGAAGCGCTTCGCCGTGGTGAATTCATGCATGAATCCCCTGCCGCTCCGCCGGTCAACACAGGCGAATTTGCCGCGCTCAAAGAAAAAGGCGACGTGCTCGGCGTGTTTTGCGGACACGACCACATCAATTCCTTCGTCCTGCCGCTGGAAGGCCTTGACCTCGGCTATACACAGGGCAGCGGTTTCCACGTTTACGGACCCGGAAGGCAGCGCGGTGTGCGCGTGTTCACCCTGCATGAGAATGACCCGAAACGGTATGAGACAAAGACCGTCACCATGGCGGAGCTTTCAGCCGATCCGCCGGCAGAGCCGCTGATGGAATTCGTTTTGCAGCACATGCCTGCATCGGCGCAGCCGGTCATCCGCGCTGCAAAACGCGCCGGTGCTGTTGCGCTCGGCGTTACGGCGGCAGCGGTGATTTTCAAACGGCTCAAAAAATAAACGAACAGCAAAAAGGACACGGATCAACCGTGCCCTTTTTTATGTGGTTCCATTACCATCTGTTTTCTACATATTCGCAGAACGCGTACATGTCCTTGATCTCAAGCACTGTGCCGTCGTCGAGCGTCACGGTGCCGCTCCAAAGGCCGTGCACCTGATGGGAATGCATGCGCATCACAGCGACGTTCAGATCGGAATGATGATCGTAAAACGGCGTCATCGTCAGATTGAAGCGGCCGTCCTCGGAGATGAACTCCCAGGGCTGCATATATTTGTCCGGCTTCGGGAAGGTCTTGACGTCCACCGCGCCGATCTTATGCGCTTTGCCGTCATAGAACAGACAGGTCTCGGTCGCGTTGCTCTCGTCGCCGATGCCCCAGGTGATTTCAAAACCGAAGAGATGGCGGTTGCCTTGCGCGTCATAAAGATATGACGAGCCGCTGCCCCAATACCACACAAGGCTGTACGGTGTGCAGACGCGGCCCCAGTCGAGCGAACAGAAGGTGTCGTCCTTTGTGAACTCATAGCATGCGCCGCCGAATTTGAACGTGCCTTCGCACGGCATGCAAAGCTGCTTCGTCGTCATGAAATAGCGATCCGGGAAACCTTCAAACGGCAAAACGGTCGTAATATTTTCGAGGCCGGGCAGGATGTCCATCTGGAAGTTCAGTTCAACATCATCCATTTTAAAGCAGATCGTGCGGAAGGTCTCTTCGGTATCGAATGCAAAAGACGCTTTGCCGATCGTCATCTTCACAGTGTTAGGCACATCGCCCTTCGGCGGAAGCACATATTTATCCTTGCCGCCGATAAAGGGCGACATGACGGATTTCAGCGTTTTCCCCTGCTTGAGATCGACAAGCACAGCGGAAACATAGCCGCCCAGCGAGATATTTGCAAAGCTGAGCTGCACCATGTATTTGCCGTTGGAAAGCTGATAAAAATCCCATTCCTTGCGGCGCATCTGATGCTTGACATGAAAGCGGTTATAGTTGAACACGTTGTGACGCGCCCAGCCCTTGGCGAGCAGCTTTCCGTCCGGCGAAAGCAGGTTCGTCGGTTCGGTGTATTCCGTCTGCTTGCTTTTGAACGGCGCCTCTTGCCAGCCAACATAGGTTTTTTCCATAGTAGTTCCTCCTGTTATGTTTTCTTTCACACGTCCGGTGAAAGTGAATTTTCGATCCGCTTATCTCTATAATAAAACTCACGGTCCCGCGCACCGATCTCTCGCTGCACGCGGCAGGGATTGCCAAAGGCAACCACATTCGCAGGGATGTCTTTTGTTACAACCGAGCCTGCGCCTATCACAGTGTTGTCACCGATCGTTACGCCGGGCAGAATGATACTTCCCGCACCGATCCAGCAGTTTTCACCGATATGTACCGGCAGATTGAATTGATATTCCTGCACACGCAGCTCCGGCAAGATCGGATGCGATGCTGTGCAAACGGTCACCTGCGGGCCGAACATCGTGTTCGAGCCGACATAAATGTGCGTGTCGTCCACCATCGTCAGGCCGAAATTCGCATAAACGTGGTCGCCGAAATGGACGTGCTTGCCGCCCATATTCGCATAAAACGGTGATTCGATATAGCAGTCTTTGCCGATTTCGGCAAACATCTTTCTCATCATACGCTGCCGGGTCAACAGCCGCGCGGGAGAGATGCGGTTAAAACGTTTGAGCCGCGCAAGATAACGCATTTGTTTTACAACGATCTTCGGGTCGTTCGGCAAATACAAATCGCCGGAGTTCAGCTTTTCTTCGTTCGTCATTAAATCACCGTTTCTATTTTACAACAAAGACGCTGAAAAAGCAAGCACATTTTTCAGCTCGTCATCTTCTCCTGTTTAATTTTGTGGTCGATCACATGGCGCGAGGCAAGTTCAGCCATGATGTCGTCAATGGAGATACCGGCTTCGGTCATGAGCACAAGCACATGATAGGTCAGATCGGCGATCTCATAGATCGTCTCTTTTTTATCTTCGGCCTTTGCGGCGATGATAACCTCGGTGCATTCCTCGCCGACCTTTTTGAGGATTTTGTCAAGTCCCTTTTCAAACAGATAGGTCGTGTAGGAGCCTTCCTTCTTTTCGATCTTGCGGCCTTCGATCAGCTTCATCAGCCCATCCAGCGAAAACGCGTGGCGGCTTTCGCTTTGGAACACCTCGTCGTTGAAGCAGGACACCGTGCCCTTATGACACGCAGGACCGTCTGGCTCCACCATTACCACGAGCGCGTCCTTGTCGCAGTCTGCCGTGATGGAGACAATGTGCTGGTAGTTGCCGCTCGTTTCGCCTTTGAGCCAAAGCTCCTGCCGTGAACGGCTCCAAAAACAGGTCAGCTCCTTTTCCAAGGAAATGGCGAGGCTTTCACGGTTCATATAGGCGAGCGTGAGCACCTGCTTTGTTTTTGCGTCCACAACGATCGCGGGGATCAGCCCTTTTTCGTCAAATTTCAGTTCTTCAATATTCAGCATCGTTCTCATCCTTTCAAATTCTTGCAGGTATGCCATGCGCCTGCATCGCGCGTTTCAGTTCACTGATCGAGACCTCGCCGAAATGGAAGATCGACGCGGCAAGACCGGCGTCCACCTTCGGCAGCGTTTGGAACAGCGTGATAAAGTCTTCGATCTTACCCGCGCCGCCGGAAGCAATCACGGGCACGGACACCACGTCGCACACCTTTTGCAGCATCTCCAGGTCAAAACCGCCCTTCACGCCGTCGGTATCGATGGAGTTGAGCACGATCTCGCCCGCGCCGCGCTCCACGCCGGAGCGGATCCATTCGATCGCCTCCATGCCGGTGTTTTCACGTCCGCCTTTTGCAAACACGCGAAACACGCCGTCCACCCGCTTGACATCTGCGGAAAGCACGACGCACTGGCTGCCGTAAAGCTTTGCCGCCTCGTCGATCAAATTGGGGTTGCGGATCGCGCCGGAATTGACGCTGACCTTGTCTGCGCCGCATTTGAGCACCCGGTCAAAATCCGAAAGCGTGTTGATGCCGCCGCCGACGGTGAGCGGAATAAACACCTTGCCCGCCGTTTCGGTGAGAATATCCGAAAACAGCTTACGCCCCTCCGCAGAGGCTGTGATATCATAAAAAACAAGCTCGTCCGCGCCGTTTTTGCTGTAATACGACGCCAGCTCCACCGGCGAGGAAACGTCGGCGAGTCCTTCAAAATTCACGCCCTTAACCACACGGCCGTTGCGCACGTCCAGACAGGGAATGATGCGTTTTGTAATCATGTTGCCACCTCGATCGCCGCTTTCAAGTCGATTGCGCCGGTATAATACGCTTTGCCGATGATCGCACCGTAAAGGTTCATTTCGCGCAGCCTTTTCACATCTTCCAACGACGAGACACCGCCCGACGCTTCGATTTGCAGGCTGAATTTTTCCGAAAGTTCGCGATAAAGCGCAAGGTTCGTCCCCTGCATCGCGCCGTCTTTGGAAATATCGGTCACGATCAGCGTTTTCACGCCGATGTCCTGCATCTTTTTGCAAAACGAATCCGCGTCAAAGGCGCTTTTTTCCGTCCAGCCCTTGACTGCAACAAAGCCGTCCTTGAGATCCACGCCGACAGCGATCTTTTCACCGTAAGACGCCACACACGCTTTTAAGAAGTCTTCGTCCGTGACGGCCGCCGTGCCGAGGATCACGCGGTCGATGCCGCTTTCAAGATAGGTTTTTACCGTTTCCATCGAGCGCACACCGCCGCCGATTTCGCAAAACAGTCCGCTTTCGCGTTTGATGCGTTTGACGATCTCAAGGTTCGGCGTGGTGCCGTTTTTTGCGCCCTCAAGGTCCACGATATGGATATGCGTCGCACCACTGCCTTTGAAATCGAGCGCGATCTCCCACGGACGGGTGCTGTAAACGGTCATCTGCGCATAATCACCCTTAAACAGGCGCACAGCCTTGCCCTCATAGAGGTCGATTGCCGGAAACAGGATCATGCGCCCACCTCCTGACAAAACGCGCGCAAAATCGCAAGTCCCACCTCGCCGCTTTTTTCGGGATGGAACTGGCAGCCGTAAACATTCCCTTTTTGCACAGCGGCGGTCAGCGGCGCGCCGTAATCGCACGTTGCAATCACCGCGTCAAAGCAGTCGGCGGCGTAATAGGAATGCACGAAGTAAACGTAATCGCCGTTTTTGATGTTGCGAAACAGGTCGCTTTCGCGCTTGAAGTCGAGCGCGTTCCAGCCGATTTGCGGAATTTTCAGCGACTTTGGAATCACATCGGCAATCGGGCGCACACTGCCTTGAATCAGACCGAGGCCCTCATATTCGCCGAATTCATAGCTTTTTTCAAAGAGCATCTGCATTCCGAGACAGATGCCGAGCAGCGGCTTGCCGTTCTTTGCAACGTCTTTGAGCACTGTGTCAAGCCGGCTGTCGCGCAGCTTTTGCGCGGCGTCACGAAAGGCGCCCACGCCCGGCAAGATCACGCGGTCCGCGCTGCGGATAACGTCTGCATCTCCTGTCACAACAACATCTGCGCCGATGGCGTTCAGCGAACAACGCAGGGAAAAAAGATTTCCAACGCCGTAGTCAACGATTGCAACCATCAAAGCACCCCTTTCGTGGATGGGATCTCGTCGGCATAATCAGCGTCGATTTTCACCGCTGCTTTCATTGCGCGACCGAAAGCTTTGAATGCTCCCTCAATGATGTGATGCGTATTGGAACCGGCAAGCTGGCGCACATGCAGCGAAGCGGGACAATTTCGAACAAAACCGAGGAAAAACTCTTCCACAAGCTCCGTGTCAAACGTGCCGACCTTTGCGCGCGGCAATTCAAGATCAAATCCGAGGAAGGCGCGGCCTGAAAGATCGATCGCAACAAGCAGCAGCGCTTCATCCATCGGCAGCAGCATACTGCCATAGCGCACGATGCCTTTTTTATTGCCAAGCGCTTGCGTAAACGCCTGTCCAAGCGCAATGCCGATATCTTCCGTGCTGTGGTGATCGTCAACATCGGTGTCGCCCTTGCAGACCAGCGTCAGATCAAACCGACCGTGGCGTGCAAAGAGCGTGAGCATGTGATCCAGAAAACCGACGCCGCTTTGGATATTGCTTTCTCCTCTGCCGTCAAGATTGATCGTCAGGGTGATATCGGTTTCCGCTGTGGTACGTTGAATGGAAGCTGTTCTCATTTGATTTCCTCCAATATCTCTCTCACTTGTTTGATCAGCGTCTGCATCTGTTCCAGCGTGCCGATGGTGATGCGGTTGTAATCCTTCAATCGCGGCGTTTCAAAGTGACGGATCAGAATGCCCCGCTGCTTGAGCTTCAGATAG
This sequence comes from Oscillospiraceae bacterium, assembly GCA_902792985.1. GTDB lineage: Bacteria > Bacillota > Clostridia > Oscillospirales > Acutalibacteraceae > UBA6857. Next base: position 1,252 of record CADBBT010000027.1, on the reverse strand, counting down.
AGATCCTTGCCGCCGATGCTGTCATGCTTTGCAAACACAAAGTTTGCCGACGAAGGCAAAACGTGAAAATCGAGAGACCCAAGACAGCGCACGGTATATTTCCGGTTCCACTGGATTGCAGCGCAGTTTTCTTTGGTGCGCTCTTCGTCCAGAAGCATGCCGAACCCGGCAGCCTGCGTCATGGAATTGACGTTATAAGGATTCGTGGAATACTTGATCGTGTTCAAATCCTGAATCAGCGCTCTGCTGCCCACGCCGAAGCCGAGTCTTGCGCCGGCGAGAGAACGCGATTTTGAAAACGTCTGTGTCACAAGCAGGTTGTCATATTTACGGATCAGCTTCACCGCGCTCTCTGCGCCGAAATCCACATAAGCTTCATCGATCACGACCACATTCTCCGGATTAGCACGCAGGATACGCTCAATGTCCGACAGCGGCAGCGCAATGCCTGTGGGTGCGTTTGGATTTGCCAAAAAAATCGTTTTGCCAAGATCGAGATAATCCTCCACACGCACATTAAAGCTTTCGTCCAGTGGTATTTCTGTATAAGGAACGCCGTTGAGCTGCGCAAACACCTTATAAAATCCATAGGTGATGTCGGGAAACGCCGCCGGATGCTGTTTGTCGCAAAACGCCATAAACGCAAAGTTGAGAATCTCATCCGAACCGTTGGTCAGCAGGATCATATCGCTTGAAACGCCGAGGATTTCTGCGAGTTCCCCGGTCAGTTTGTAGCACGTTGGATCGTTATATAGCTGCAGTTTTTCCGCAGCATGAGAGGCCCAATGAATTGCTTTTTCGCTTGGCGGGAACGGGGATTCGTTCGTGTTCAGCTTGATGTACTTTGTATCCTTCGGCTGTTCCCCCGGTGTATATGGCGTCAAATCCCGATATTTTTCGCTGAAAAACCTGCTCATGCCTCGTCCTCCGAACGCACCATTGCGCTCTTTGCGTGACCGGTGAGCCCTTCCTTCGTTGCAAAAAAGGCAACGTCTTCGGCAACAGCGGCAAGCGCGTCCTTTGTATAATAGGTGTACTGCGTCTTTTTGACGAAATCATCGACCGAAAGCGGCGAAGAAAATTTCGCCGTGCCGCTGGTCGGAAGCGTGTGGTTCGGGCCGGCAAAATAATCGCCGAGCGCTTCGGGACAGTTACGCCCCATGAAGATGGAACCGGCGTGACGGATAGAATCAAGCAGATCGAAGGGATTGTCCACGCAAAGCTCCAGATGCTCCGGCGCGATCTCGTTGGC
>CADBBT010000026.1 GCA_902792985.1 Oscillospiraceae bacterium | reverse complement strand
TATTTCTACCACGAAGAGATCAGAGGGTCGGATAATACTGGAAAACGAAATAAATAAGAAATATAACGTAGAAACGCCTCCGAGCCGATGTGGTTCAGAATCCTATCTGTAAGTGAATAGCTATTGTTACAACAGCCCTAAAAGACAATCTCCACTCCTGGGGTTGTCTTTTTTCATTTCCCCCTTGACAAATCCTCAGAAAAGGTATATATTATTTCTAAACCGAACAAGTCATTCGATTTAGAAACAGAGGAACAATCATGCGCTCGAAGAATCCAGAAAAAATGAAAGAGATCATGCAGTACATCAAGGAATACATGATCGAAAATCATAAACAGCCGACGATTGCCAATATCGCCTCGAAGTTTCATCACTCCACCAGTACCATTCACGCCTATATCAAAGAAATGAATGAGAAGGGTATGCTGGAGTATCAGGCCGGACAAATCGAGCTGCCGATGGACAGCAAGATCGGATATGAAGAAAACACGGCGGTTTTGTTGGATAACAATGCTTCCTGCGGTCCCGGCAACCCGGAGGAGCAGAATATTTCGGCATATATCAACCTGCCGGCGAGAATCTTTCCCGAACGGAACCTTGTTGTTTTGACCGCGAAGGGCGACTCCATGGAGGACGCCGGAATCAGCGAAAACGATTTGCTGTTTGTTGAGACGGAGACTTTGCCGAAGAAGGGTGAAATCGTGGTCGCGTTGGACGACGAGGGCGAAACGCAGGTGAAACGGCTGAAGGATTACCGAAGCAAAACGCCGATTCTTGCCTATGAAAACCGGGAGAAATACCCGGACAAGCTGTGCGATAAGAAGATCGTTGCCATTCAGGGCGTGGTTCGCCATATCCTGAAGCATTGCTGAAGGAGGCGATGCTACAATGGAGAAAGCCTTTGATCATATCATCGCGGACTATGCCGGAAACAAAGTCAAGGTTAATGGCACCGAGCATTTGATCGGCGAATGCTGTATTGATTTGCTGAACCGTTTTAACGATCTGGACGAGCAGGAAGCGCTTGGTGATCTGTCGGAGGATATTCTTGCCGATTCCGTTTCTGTTGAATCTCCCGAAGCGACGCAGGATCAGATGGATGTGCTGCGCGATGACATCCTTTCCTTTCTCCGGCTGGTCAAAGATTTTCGTCCATTTGTGCCGTTCGCGGCAGAATCGCAGTTGGAAGCCATCCGGGAAACCTTCTCCGGCAAGGAGAGTATGGCGATTCGCAGCTTATATCAAAAATACTGTGTCCTTGCGCAGGAAGCCGGCATTTCCGTCAGAAAACGACTGCTGCTTGACGAGCCGGATTTCGACGTGAATCTGTTCCTCAGCATCATTGAAAACTCTAACCGTCTGGTGCGCAATATGGTTGATCTTTACGGCGAGTGCTATCAGGATCTTATGTTTGCAAAAAGAAAGGTGGAAACGCTGGCCGAATTCTTTATGCTCTTGCAGAAACCAGATGTCGAGCATCTTCTGATGGTTGCTTTTCTTGAGCTTCCCAAGGTTGCAACGCCGACACAGGTGCAGTTTGTGAAGGCAGACTTTGCCGGGGAAACCGAATACAGACTGGCGAACCGCTATTTTTTCAGCCGGTATCTTGACTTTATCTTTTATGATTTTTATCAGGGACTCGGTCTCGGACACTATCCCAGAAGATGCAAAGTTTGCGGAAAATATTTTCTGATGACAAACAGCCACCTGCAGAGGTATTGCAACGGTCTTTCCGGGATCAAGAACCGCGCCGGGAAGGAGTTGACTTGCCGGGCGGTCGGAAAACGGCGTCGGCAGCAGGAGCTTGCCGAAAACGATCCAATCCTCAGGAAATACAAAACCGTATGCAACGGCATTCGGAAGGATGTCAGCAGGGGAAACATCTCGGAAGAAATTGCCGAAGCCGCAAAGAAGGCGGCGAAGGACTGCAAGGAACGGGCAAAGCAGAACAATGAATACGCGAACGGCGCTTATTTCACCGACATGAATAAAAACAGGCTCTATGCAGCGGTAACAACTGAACAGTCTTACGTCGCATAGGTCGCAGGAGGATGCATCATTGTACGAAGAGGACGTTGAAGATTTTGAATATGATTTTGACGGTGAAGAACCGGATGAAGATTTTGATGCTTCCGATGAAGAAAACGGGGATGCAACCGAGCTTCGGATTGATCCTTACCGCATTTTCCGCAAGCAATACCCGCCGGAGAAAACGGTGATTCCGGGCTGCAATCTGAATGAAACGATACAGCGGCACTTTGAATCCTATCTTGCAACCGAGAGCGAGAGTGCCTGGAACTGCTTCCTCTCGGCCAGTGAACCGCTGATCAACCGTTATGTCTCTGCCTTTGAGGTACAGTATCATATCAAAGGCTGCTTTGAAGACCTGAAAGGCGCTTTCGTGCTCGGCCTGACAACCGCGCTTCAAAATTATGACGCCGGGAAGGACAAGGTGTTCTTTGATTACGCCAAAAACTACGCCAGAAATGAAATGCACCGATTTGTCCGCACCTGCTATTACAGGCATTCCATCCATTCGGATTATCAGTATCGGGTTCTGCGAAATGTGATGCGGCGCTTCCATGACAGTGGGGCGCTTTCCGATGAAAAAACAATTCAGTCGATTGCAGCGGAAGTCAAAATCACACCTTCGGATACACAGGATTATTTGCAGGCCGGATTTCGGAACGAGCAGTTCCTGAATTCTATTTACACACATTCAGATTCCGAGGAAGAGGACGAAGACGTTTCCTGTGAAAAGCTGGTCGGCAGTGATACGCTGAATCCCGAAACCGTCTATTTTCTAAAGCTGCGGTCAAACGCCGTGCTGGATGCCTTTGATTCGCTGACCTACCGGGAGCGGGAAATGGTCGCAATGGAGCTGTCATTCTGTCCGGAATGTTTGCGGCCTCTAATGAAAAAAGGCAAAAATGGCGTTCGCAAGCCGAAACCGCTGCACACGGAATCCTATATCAGCATGGCCGAGGATTTTGAGCTGATCGACGGCGATTCGGCAAAACGGATTCTCAAAGGGGCATACGACAAAATGCGCAGGCGGCTGAAAGCTTCACCTGCGTTTGAAAACTGAGTTCGCACATTTGCCAATGGAAAAGATGTGTTGTATGCTCAGGACAAAGGACGGTGATATTTATGTCATTGGAATGTAAAGTGGAAGATCTCCGGGAAATGGAGGTCATCAAAAACCGCGCAGTCATCTACGCACGTTACAGCTCGGAAAAGCAGAAGGAAACCAGTATCGAACAGCAGGTGAACGCCTGTATGGAATACATCAACCGCAAGGGCTACAGTCTGGTTCGGGTGTATTCCGACAGCGCGAAATCCGCGTCGCACAATGTGGAAAAGCGCAGCGATTTTCTGAAGCTGATCGAAGACGCGGAATACAATGAATTTGACGTTGTGGTTTCCTATGCGCTTGACCGGATCAGCCGCGAAGAACACGGCGGGTTTTACGGATACGAAAATGCACTGAACCGGAAGGGCGTCCGCATTGAATACGCAACGCAAGTCTTTGACGATGGCTATGGCGGTGAGATTTCCAAGGCCGTCCATGTGACGATGGCGTCGGAATATGTTGCTCAGCTTCGGAAAAACGTGGTGCGCGGAATGCGTGAGAATGTGGAAAACGGTCGCTTCAACGGCGGCGGAAGTCTTCCGGTCGGTATCAAGCTTGTCGGCGAAGGGAAGAAAAACAAACGCTATGCCGTTGATGAGACGGTCAGCCCGTTTATCAGGCATGCCTTTGAGATGTACGTGACCGGGATGACGACTGGAGACATTATGGAGTATTTGAACGACAACGGCGTTCGGACTTCGCGCGGGAAGAAGCTGAACCGCGATACCGTCAACCGGATGCTGGCCAATCCGATTTATATCGGCACAAGGGTCACCACCTTCAACAACAAGGTGGAGCACAAGGTTTATACCGTGAAAGGCGTTTGTGAACCGATCGTTTCCGAAGAACTCTGGGAACGGGCGCAGCTATCCAGAGCAAAACGGCTCAACAGAGGCGCTACGGAACCAAAAAAGAAGAAATATATCTTGCGCGGCAAGCTTTTTTGCGGCGAATGCGGCGCGGAGATGATTGTTGACAACGGACGAAGCAGCACCGGAAACAAGTATTATTACTATAAATGCAGGCGGCGTAAATTCGTCAAGGGCAGCGAACGCTGCCTGAAACTGCCGGTTCCGAAGGATTTGCTGGAAAACTGCGTGATTGAAATTGTCACCAACCGGCTTTGGGATCAGGAAATGATTGACGAATATGTCCGTGCCGCAAAGGAGGCGGCGAAACAGCGGGAGGAAGATCCGAATATTGTACGGCTTCGGGCGGAGATCAAGTCTCACGCTGAAAAGAAAAAGCGGGCCATGCAGTGTTATCTGGACACTGACGACCCGGAATGGTATGAGATGAGCAAGGATGAGGGACGGCTTGTTAAGGAATGCGAAGCCGAGCTTGCCACCAGAATCCGGCAGGATCATGCGCCGAAAGACGCGGAAGCCTTTCTCGAGGAGATTCAGCAGCTGAGAAGCGCATGGGACGACATGCTGAAGACCGATGCGGGTAGGGAACGGATCGTTCAGACCTACGTGGAACGTATCGACGTTTATGATCCCGATCCCGACTATCCCGGAAAATGCAGGCTGGATCTTTTGATCCGAACGGATACGGATGCAGAGGTGTCGGAGCATGTGCAGGCCGAAGTCGAATGCGCCGTTCGGAATTCTTCAAATTCTGTTCACCACAACAGTCGATTCGAAAGAGTCGGCTGTTTTGTTTTGCATTGAAAGAGGAAAGGAAACAAGACGAGAATCGAACAGGGTGCGAGCGCAGCGGCAGACTGTTGAGGAAGGTGTCAGAAGCCCTTTTTGAACCCCGAAGCTGTACGAGAGTACTGCGAGCGGGTGAAAAATGGGCTAATTTGCAAGTAAATCCTTTTTATAAAGAATGCTGAAAAATGCCTATTTTGGCATAAAGCGAATAGAGTGCCATAACTGCTTTGACTTTCCAATTTGCAAATGGTCTGGCAGCTTGATCGACAGTCTGAGAAACAGTCCGGTGGACTTTTTCGCTACCCGCGTGCGTGCCGTAGGTGCGGCAGCACCGAAACGGGCGATTCTCGTCCGGGTCACCACAACAGTCGATTCGAAAGAGTCGGCTGTTTTGTTTTGTATTGAAAGAGGAAAGGAAACAAGACGAGAATCGAACAGGGTGCGAGCGCAGCGGCAGACTGTTGAGAAAGGTGTCAGAAGCCCTTTTTGAACCTCGAAGCTGTACACAGGTACCGCGAGCGGGTGAAAAAGGGCTAATTTGCAAGAGAAACCTTTTTGAAGAAGAAAAGTCATTAGAGTTTTATAAATCACAAAACTGCATTGTGTTTTCAACTTGCAAATGGTCTGGCGGCTTGATCGACAGTCTGAGAAACAGTCCGGTGGACTGTTTCGGCACCCGCGTGCGTGCCGTAGGTGCAGCAGCACCGAAACGGGCGATTCTCGTCCGGGTCACCACAACAGTCGATTCGAAAGAGTCGGCTGTTTTGTTTTACACTGAAAAGAAGCAAAAGAAAAAACGGAAATGTGTAATTGATACACTTTAAGGACGAGCCAAAAACCAGAAAAAATGTGTATAAAAAAGATTAATATTTTGATCTCTAAAGGCTAAATCAAAGAGTAAAATCAGCAAAAAACGGACAATATAGGAGCGTTGGTGAAGATAAATCATATGTGTCGATCAAAAAAAGCAAAATGAGCAGACGAGGAAAAGTCAAACCTTGTTTTCCACATGAAAAAAGCTTGTAAAACACATGATTTTAAAGGGTTTTCAACATTTTCCACATGGTTTTCCACGGTTTTTCTTAAGATTTCCTTAAAAATCGGGCGCAAAATGTGGAAAACTCAAACGTGATAAGCGCTCACATTTTCAGAAAAAAGAGAACGATTTGGATTCGGATAACGAAGAAAAAGCTGCAGATAATAAGCTTGATATAAAGGAGGTCTGCTTATGATCAAGGGTGTAAACCGGCAGGTTGTGGAAGTGCACGAAACCGACTGTGACTATTTTGAAAAGATCATGTTTTTTGTGAAACCGGAATATGCGAGTTTAAGCGAAGGAAAGCTGCGCGAGCGGGCGGGACTGATTGCGAGAAAGGCCGGCAGTGTGCCGCCGACGAAGATCCGGCGAAGTTCGCTTTCAGAGGCGCTGAAAATTTGCGGCGGACTGCTTGCCGGGATGCTGCTTTCTGCTGTGTTTTTTGCTCTACTGCGTATGTGAAAATTGCGGCAAAGCACGCTGCGCCGCAAAAGGCGGGCGCGGAACCGCGCGACGTTCGTCGCGCATACCGGGAGCGAAAACGGCGGATTTGCGCCGTTTCTTTCGCCCCCGGGCAGAACCGTGCCACAGCACGGTTCGTTCTGCGCCCGCCGGTTTTTCACGGCACAGCCGTGCAAAAAAAACGCTGCCGTTTTGTGGCAGCGCCTGGGTGTACATGTTTAGTTTTCCGGTTGCTCTTTTACAGCCGCCGGTCTTTTTCCAAAGCCGCCTGCACAGCTTTTTGAACGGCCGCTTCAAACCCGTCGCCTGTCAGGGAAAGAACGCCTTCAATGGTCGTGCCGCCGGGAGAGCAGACGCGATCGATCAGTTCCCGCGGGTGCTCTTTGCTTTCAAACAGCAGCTTTGCGCTGCCAAGCACACTTTGCGCGCTGATGGAAAGCGCCGTGGCCTTCGGCAGTCCGTTTTTGACGCCGGCAGCTGCCAGCGCATCAATGAACAGAAACACAAACGCAGGGGAGCATCCGCCGAGAACGCCGAAGATCGGAAACTGTGTTTCCGGCAGAGAAAGCGCCGTGCCGAAGCTCTCGCAAAGCTTTTTCGTAAAGGCAAGGTCCTCTTCTGTGGCACGCTCGTTTCCGCAAAATGCAGAAACGGCTGCGCCGACCGTGGCGTTGAGATTCGGCATCACACGCACCAAACGCGCGGGGAAGGAGAGCTGTTCCTGCAAAAAAGAAAGCGTTTTTCCTGCGGCAATCGAGATGATCAGCGGGTTCTGCTGCGAAAAAACGGGCGCATTTTCATTTAAAACGCCCGGGAGGACCTGCGGCTTAACTGCGAGTAAAACGGTGTCACAGGCGGAAATCAGCGCGTCTGGCGACACAGCTGTCTTTACGCCAGTTTCTTTTGAAAGCGCTTCGATTTTGGTAAAATCGATATCATAGATCATCAGTTCATCCGCGCAAAGAAGCCCTGACGAAAGGACACCGCGAAGAATCGCGGTGGCCATATTTCCGGTTCCGTAAAAACCAAGCATCATTTTGTTTCCTCAGCGGGCAGATCGGAGGTGCAGCAGGGGCACTTTGTTGCTTCAATGCTGATCTCGCTCTTGCAGAACGGGCAGGTCTTTGTGGTGGGCGCAGCTTCGGGCTCTTCCTTTTTGCCGATGTTCATGAGCTTATTGACAGCCTTGACCATCAGGAAGATGCAAAGCGCCATGATCAGGAAGTTGATGATCGTGGTGATGAAGTGGCCGTAGTTGAGGGAAAGCGCCGCTTTTGCAGCGGAATCCAGACCTTCATAATTGACCCAGGGCAGTTTGATCATACCGGCGATTTCCACGCCGCCGATGGATGCGATCAGGGGGTTGATGAAATCGTCTGTCAGCGCGGTGACGATGTTGCCGAACGCGGCGCCGATGATCACGCCGACGGCAAGATCCATCACGTTGCCGCGCAGAACGAACGTCTTGAACTCACTGATGAAACCTTTTCCCTTTTCTTTTACATTCTTCATGTTGGTAATCCTCCGTTTTCTTTTTTTCTCATTATACATGGATTTTCGTCGTTTGTAAAGAGAAATCGACAAAATTAGACGCCGGTCAGATCAAAGTCTGGAATGAAGGCCTCGCTTGCCGAAGTGCGCTCCTGCACATAGGCGTTTTCAAAACCGAGTATTTCCAGCGTAGTGAGTACCTTCTCATATTCCCGTGCGGTGATGCGCCGCTGCAGCTCCGGAACAGCGGAAAGATCGCCGCAGGGGGTGTACTGTGCCATCAGGCTGACGATGGTATTTGTGCCAAAGGTGTCGGCGATAAAACGCAGCAGCTCCACAGAGCGGTTGGTGTTTTTCGGCAAGATCAAATGCCGGATGATAACGCCCTTTTGCAGCAGTCCGTCGGAAAAAACGTCGTTCGGCTGCTGCCGTTTCATCTCACGAATGGCGGCAGCGGCAACTTCAAAATAGTTTTCGGCGGCGCTGTACCGTTTTGCCTGTTCGGCGGAAATATACTTGAAATCAGGCAGATAAACGTCGATCAGTCCCTCAAGCTTTTGCAGTGTTTGCACACACTCGTAGCCGCTGCTGTTATAGATCACCGGGACCGGACTGTGATAGGCGCGCAAAACATCAGCGAGTCGTTCGGCATAATGAGTCGGCGTGACAAGATTCAGATTGTGCGCGCCGTCTTCGATCAGGCGGTCAAACACACGCATGAGCTCGGTGTCCGTCAGTGTTTTTCCAAAGCAGCCGCGGCTGATTTCGGCATTTTGACAGAACACGCAGCGCAGATTGCAGCCGGAAAAAAATACGGTTCCGGAGCCCTGGGTGCCGCTGATACACGGCTCTTCCCAAAAATGCTTTGCCGCACGCGCAATTTTGAATGTTTCCGGCACACCGCAAAAACCGACGTTCTGTGTTCGGTCCGCATCGCACAAACGCGGACAGGCATTGCAGCGCATATGCATCCCTCCTGAAATGATTGACTTTTGCACGGCCTTGCGTTATAATTTTAACATCTTCTGAATGGTGGGTGTTTTTATGCTGCTGTGTATCGACATCGGCAATACCAATATCACGCTCGGTTGCTATGCGGAAAAAACCTTGCGCTTTGTTTCACGCATGTATTCTCTGCGCCAAAAATGCGCCGATGAATACGCGTCTTCCCTCGACGATATCCTGCATCTGCACGGAACAGAACCACAGGAGATCGACGGCGCGATCATTTCCTCCGTGGTACCGGAGCTGACTGTCAGCCTGACGCAGGCGGTCGAAACCGTCTGTCGTGTGACGCCGCTGACGGTCGGCGCGCAATGCTGCGGCAATTTTCAAACCGAAGCGCTGCCGGTGTCGCAAGTCGGCGCGGATCTGATCGTGGACAGCGTTGCCGCTGCAAAAAAATATGAACTGCCGTGCATTATCGCCGATCTCGGGACAGCGACAAAACTGATCTATATTGACAAGGACGGAAAGTTTGACGGATGCATCATCGCGCCGGGCATGAAAATTTCGCTGGATGCGCTGACACAGGGCGCGGCGTTGCTGCCTTCCATCAGCTTTACTGTGCCGCAGAAGGTGCTCGGCACCGATACGGTGGCCTGTATGCAGTCCGGCAGCGTCAACGGTACCGCAGCCATGCTGGACGGGCTGACCGACCGCATTTTTGACGAGCTTTCCATCGAAAGCGCCAGCCTGGTCGCCACCGGCGGATACAGCCGCGCAGTGCTGCCTTGCTGCCGCAGGACGTTTCAATATGATGAGAATCTGCTGCTGGACGGGCTGCAGATGATCTATGAGATGGCAATGAAAAACTGAAAATAAAACAGCAAGCACAGAGCGGCCGACGGCCGCTCTTCTTTGTTGTTATTTTGAACGAAACAGTTTTTTCATGCGCCGCAAAACCGCACGCCAGATCCGCAAAAAAGGATTGACGGAAAGTTGTTCCTTGAGCCGCTCATTTTCTTTGGTCAGCGTCTGGATCTGCTTCTTTTGCGTTTTCAGCGTTTCTTTTTCGGCACGGAGTTCTTTTTCCTTTGTCTCCAGCGAATCCGCAAGATTCTTACGCACCTCGCGGTAAAGCTGGAAGGAATCCTTATAGCGTTCGAGTTTTTCAGCGTCTGTCAGCGTATCGTACGCCTTGATCACGCCGGAAAACTTCCGTGCGTCCATGATTTGATCGTACGGCGGTTTTGTGCCTGTATAGTCATGGTCGTAGATCGTATCCAGACCGAGCGTGTGCAGAAAATCAAGATAATGGCTGAAACGTTCCTTGTGTCCGCGGTGCACCGAGGAGAAATCCGCCTGCTCAAACACATCGTAGAGCGTCTTTTTTTCGCTGAGCGGCTTGACCTTCAGATACGGAATGTTGTGATACTCCGCAAGCTCCAGCACGCGGCGGTCAAACGGGACTGCGACCGACGGCACGCCTGCAAGGATCGCGGCGACATTGCCGTGAATGCGCGAGCCAAAGGAAAAATCTACGTTTTCGCGGAAATAATCGATCCAAGCCGGGATATTTGTGAAACTGATGGCCTTACTGACGTCATAGTTTTTCGATGCGCGCAGCTCCTGCTTGATGGAATCGAGATAGATCATGCGCACGTCGTCGATCTGCTGCTGGACATAGACCATGTTCGGGAACAGCTCCATATTCCGCTTTGCAAATTCCACAAACGGGCGGTAACCCTCGAGCTTTTCAAATTCGACCTTGGAATTGAACGAGATCACGGAGTTTTCGTTCAAAACGGTCGGCTTGATCTCCGGCAGCGTATCGCCGTAGGTGAACATCGACGGGCAGCCGATCACTGTGAAATCCTTTTCCGGCAAAAAGCCGAGATCCTGCAAAAATTCACCGGTCAGCTCGCCGCGCACGCCGATCATCGGAGATTTTTCAAGTACGGCGGCCACCATGGCCTTTGCCTCGTCACAGTGGGGATACACCTCGGAAAAGCGCGCTTTGGAAATCGTGCGCTGAATGCCGACGCCGATGATGCAGCAGGGGATCTTCAGTTTTTTGACGAACTTGGTGATGATCATCAGCTCGTCGTAGTTCGTGGTTTTGAACGCGTTGGCGAGCGGGATCAGAAAATAATCGTAGGTCTCATTGACAAAAGAAGCGTACGCGTCGTTGAGCTTTTGCTTACGCAGATCCACATAGTCGATCGTGGTGTTTTTGTCTGTGAGCAGGGTACGGGCAATGCTGTTGGTAAAGATCATGTTGCCGATGTTGCCGCCGGTATGATTTTCGATGATGAATTTTGCAGGGTTCATGTCGATCATCGGGTCGATTGCGCCGCGCATCAGGATTCTCATGGCTGTACCTCCGCGAATGTTGCTTTTCTTTATTTTATCATAGAATGAGAAAAAAAGCAATGGATTCTTTTCGACAAAAGGGGGGTGGGGAGTAGGGATTAGGGATTAGGGATTAGGGGGTAGGGATTGAGGGATTAAGGGGTTGAGGGGTTGAGGGATTGAGTAAGAGTTGACGGTGGGCAGAAAATCGTAGGGGCGGCCAGTGGCCGCCCGGTCGGATTTTTCCGTGCGAAAACAAAACCCGCCGCAAACGCGACGAGTTTTTGAATGACAAGCAGTCAATTATTCGTTGATCGCGGTAACAACGCCGGAACCAACGGTACGGCCGCCTTCACGGATAGCGAAACGAAGACCTTCTTCGATCGCGATCTCGGTGATCAGTTCAACGTCCATTTCGACGTTGTCGCCGGGCATGCACATCTCAGTGCCTTCGGGAAGGGAGATGACGCCGGTCACGTCGGTGGTACGGAAATAGAACTGCGGACGATAGTTGTTGAAGAACGGAGTATGACGGCCGCCTTCATCCTTGGTCAGAACGTAAACCTGGCCGCGGAACTTGGTGTGGGGATGAATGGAACCGGGCTTCGCAAGCACCTGGCCGCGTTCGATCTCAGTTCTCTGAACACCGCGAAGCAGGCAGCCGATGTTGTCGCCGGCCTCAGCATAGTCGAGGATCTTGCGGAACATTTCGATACCGGTGCAGACGGTCTTTCTCTTTTCATCGGTCAAGCCAACGATTTCAACTTCTTCGCCGGTCTTGAGCTGGCCTCTTTCCACTCTGCCGGTGGCGACGGTGCCGCGGCCGGTGATGGTGAAGACGTCTTCGACGGGCATCAGGAACGGAAGGTCAGCCTTACGGTCCGGAGTCGGGATATAGGAGTCAACAGCGTCCATGAGCTCCCAGATGCAAGCGATTTCCGGAGCATTGACATCGTTGCCGTCATATTCAAGCGCTTTCAGAGCGGAGCCCTTGATGATCGGAGTTTCGTCGCCGGGGAATTCATACTCGTCGAGGGTTTCACGGATTTCCATTTCAACAAGCTCAAGGAGCTCATCGTCGTCGACTTGGTCAACTTTGTTCATGAAAACGATGATATAGGGCACGCCAACCTGACGGGCAAGCAGAAGGTGTTCCTTGGTCTGAGCCATCGGGCCGTCGGTCGCAGCGATAACAAGGATCGCGCCGTCCATCTGCGCAGCGCCGGTGATCATGTTCTTAATATAGTCAGCATGGCCCGGGCAGTCCACGTGCGCATAGTGACGGGTAGCCGTCTCATATTCCACGTGAGCGGTGTTGATGGTGATACCACGTTCTCTCTCTTCGGGTGCCTTGTCGATGTTTGCATAATCAACGAAAGCAGCGCCGCCCTTCATAGCGAGGGTCTTGGTGATCGCGGCAGTCAGGGTGGTCTTACCATGGTCAACGTGACCGATGGTGCCGATGTTTACGTGGGGCTTTGTTCTTTCAAACTTTTGCTTTGCCATTGGGAATTTCCTCCTTTATAATTAGCAATGAAGTTACATGTTTGCGCAGCAGAGCTGCATAGTGATATAATAACAAGAATCTTTCGGAATTGCAAGGGTTTTCAAAGATTTTTTCAGTTGCTCTTTGATCTTTCCGAAACAATTCCTTCGGCGATCGACTTCGGAACCTCAACATAGTGGCTCGGCTCCATCGAATACTGGGCGCGGCCCTGGGTTTTGGAACGAAGGTCGGTCGCATAGCCGAACATGGAAGCCAGCGGGATGAACGCGTTGATCTGCGTTGCGCCCGTGCGGGTCTCCATGCCCTGCATAACACCGCGGCGGGAGTTGATATCGCCGATCACATCGCCCATGTATTCGTCGGGCGTGATCACGGCAACCTTCATCATCGGCTCCATCAGCACGGGTGCGGCTTTGCGCATCGCGTTTTTGAAAGCCATGGAACCGGCGATTTTGAACGCCATTTCCGAGGAGTCCACTTCGTGGTAGGAACCGTCATAGAGCGTGACCTTCACGTCCACAACATTGTAGCCTGCCAGTGTGCCGGAAAGCATGGCGCCTTTGATGCCCGCTTCCACAGCCGGAATGTATTCCTTCGGGATGACGCCGCCGACGATGGCGTTGACGAACTCGTAACCCTTTTCCGGGTTGGGTTCGATCTTGATCTTGACGTGGCCGTACTGGCCGCGGCCGCCGGACTGACGGGAATATTTGCAATCCTCGTCTGCGGGGCGGGTGATCGTTTCACGATAAGCCACCTGCGGCTTGCCGACGTTGGCTTCGACCTTGAACTCACGCAGCATACGGTCTACGATGATCTCCAGGTGCAGCTCGCCCATGCCGGCGATGATGGTTTGTCCGGTCTCCTCGTCGGTGTAGCACTTGAACGTCGGGTCCTCTTCGGCCAGTTTCTGCAGGGCGATGCCCATCTTTTCCTGACCGGCTTTGGTCTTCGGCTCAATGGCAACACGGATGACGGGTTCGGGGAACTCCATCGATTCAAGAATGATCGGGTGTTTCGCGTCGCAGAGCGTATCGCCCGTGGTGGTGTTTTTCAAACCTACCGCGGCGGCGATGTCGCCGGCATAGACAGTTTCGATGTCCTGTCTGTGGTTGGCGTGCATCTGCAGAATGCGGCCCAGACGCTCATTGTTCTGCTTCACGGAGTTGAAAACCGTGGAGCCTGCGTTCACCGTGCCGGAATAAACACGGAAGAAGCAGAGCTTGCCGACATACGGGTCGGTCGCAATCTTGAACGCCAGCGCGGCAAACGGCTCGTTGTCGCTCGACGGACGGCTCTCTTCCGCTTCTGTTTCTGGGTTCGTGCCGGTGATGGCGGGAACGTCCAGCGGAGAGGGCATGAAATCGACCACCGCGTCCAGCAAAAGCTGAACACCCTTGTTGCGGTAGGATGTGCCGCAGCAAACGGGAACCATCAGGTTGTCGATCGTCGCTTTGCGGATGCAGGTCTTGATCTCGTCGATCGAAAGCTCTTCGCCCTCAAAGAATTTTTCCATGAGCGCTTCATCCTGCTCGGCAACGGACTCGATCAACTCGTCGTGATATTTTTTTGCAAGCTCCATCATGTCAGCCGGGATCTCTTCGTCGCGCACATCGAGACCCATATCGTCATAATAGACTTCGGCGCGCATGCGCACCAGGTCGATGATGCCTTTGAAATCGGATTCCGAACCGATGGGGAGCTGAATGGGAACGGCGTTGCATTTCAGGCGTTCCTTCATCATGGTCAGCACGTTATAAAAATCCGCGCCCATGATGTCCATCTTGTTGACATAGACCATGCGGGGAACATGATATTTATCTGCCTGACGCCAAACCGTTTCGGACTGGGGTTCCACACCGCCTTTTGCGCAAAGCACGGTGACGGAGCCGTCGAGCACGCGCAGGGAACGTTCCACTTCAACGGTGAAGTCCACGTGACCCGGGGTGTCGATGATGTTGATGCGGTGATCCTTCCAGAAGCAGGTCGTTGCCGCGGAGGTGATGGTGATTCCGCGCTCCTGCTCCTGTGCCATCCAGTCCATGGTGGCGGCACCGTCGTGCGTTTCACCGATCTTGTGCGTTTTGCCCGTATAGAACAAAATGCGCTCGGTGGTGGTAGTTTTACCGGCGTCGATGTGAGCCATGATGCCGATATTTCTGGTCATTTCAAGAGAAACCTGTCTGGGCATTTTTACCTCCAAATGTTGTGCCGCTGAAAAAGCAGCGGGTTTACATACACTGCAACCGGCAGTGGGAAGTTACCATCTGAAATGGGCGAACGCCTTGTTGGCTTCTGCCATCTTGTGGGTATCTTCGCGTTTTTTGAACGCGGAACCGGTTTCGTTCACTGCGTCCATGATCTCGTTGGCAAGACGCTCTTTCATCGTGCGCTCGCTTCTTGCGCGGGCATAGAGCGTGATCCAGCGAAGGCCGAGCGTCTGTCTGCGTTCGGGACGAACCTCAATGGGGACCTGGTAAGTGGAACCACCGACACGGCGGGCCTTAACTTCCAGCACAGGCATAACATTTTCCATTGCGTTCTGGAAAACCTCCAGGGGTTCTTTGCCTGTTTTTTCTTTGATGATGTCAAAAGCATCGTACACGATCTTCTGGGCAACGCCCTTTTTGCCGTCATACATCACACTGTTGATCAGACGGGTGACGAGCTTTGAGTTGTAAAGCGGATCTGGCAAAACGTCGCGTTTTGCAATCTGGCCTCTTCTTGGCACTGCGCTTCCCTCCTTCATAGTGATGATATCATAGGTACTCGAGTGACAAATTCCCGTCGGCACCAATGCAGAGGCATATATCTCTATATATATACACTGCATCTGACTTTCGTCAGGGGTGCAAGAAGATTTTGTCAGTTTTTGTTTCCGTCAAAACGGAATGCACTGTTCAGTGCGGCATAATTACCGGTCGGTAATTATTTCTTAGCAGCCTTCGGACGCTTGGCACCGTATTTGGAACGGGCCTGCATTCTTCCGCTCACGCCCTGGGTATCGAGTGTACCGCGGACGATGTGGTAACGCACACCGGGAAGATCCTTGACACGGCCGCCGCGGATGAGCACGACGGAGTGCTCCTGCAGATTGTGACCCACGCCCGGAATGTAAGCGGAAACTTCGATTCCGTTGGTGAGACGGACTCTCGCGATTTTACGAAGCGCGGAGTTCGGCTTTTTCGGGGTCGCCGTCTTGACTGCTGTGCAAACGCCGCGCTTTTGCGGGGAGTTGTGGTCGGTCATGACGTTCTTCTTGGAGTTCAGACCCTTCAGAAGTGCCGGAGCCTTCGGCTTTTTGACAAGAGTTTCTCTGCCGTTGCGAACTAACTGGTTAAAGGTTGGCAAGTGACGCATCTCCTTTCTAAAGAATTTGCCGTGGTAAGTATTGCCCCTAATGCGGCAATCATACCATAAGCTGGACTATTTTACATCAAACGGCCGCGTTTGTCAACCGCAAACGCTGAAAAATCAAGGGTTTTCCGCGATTTTTGTCATTCTTTTCAGTTTCGGCGCGGCGGGAAGGGGCTTTTTTGGTTGAAACGCTTGAGTTTTAAGCTGGCAGTCGGTAGTCGTTAGTCATTAGTCGATAGCAATAAGAAGTAATCCAAACAAAAACAACCGCCCTAACAGCCATTCGGGGCGATTGTTTTCATAAACTATCAATCCGGAGAGCGACCGCTGAACCGCGACCTCTCTGTATCTTTATTATATGCGTCCTGTCCGCTTTTTCAGGCGGTTGACGGGCTTTTTATGAAATGCTTGATTTTTAGGGCGGCAAAGGGTTGTTTGGCAGATAACGACGCAATCAAAACACCAACTCTGCCGAGGTTCACCTCCACGGCGGGGTTTCTCTGTCCGCTAACAGCTAACAGCTACCGACTAACGACTACCAACTACCGACTGAATCAAACGCCGTCCGCACGCGACAGCCCCAGCGGGCACAGCGGCGCCCAGGCGGAAAACAGTGCGTTCGGCACCAGTGTACCGAAAGCCGTTGTCAGGTTGACGGCGGCATCCATTGCGGAAAAGAGCAGCTCCGGCGCGTCGGTTGACGGTACGGCGGTGCAGGTTTTGTCTTTGACTGTCACACGCAGCGTCTCGTCGCCGATCTTCATTACCAGCGAGCCCTCCGGCAGCGCAAAATGCCGCGCCTTGAACGTGCCGAGCACTTCGAGAAACCGCTGCCAGTGGAACACCTTGAACGCGGCGGGCATCTCGACGGTGATGTGCTCGCCGAAAGAGGCCAGCGACTGCAGCAGCGAGAGCTGCCACGGCTCGGCGGCAACGGTCAGGCTGTCGGTGTTTTGCGTCTTTGCGAACGCAGCCAGCACTTCGGCGGCTTCGTCCGTTTCATAAAGCAGCAGCTCGCCGATGTGCGCGCGCGCTTTTTCAAAGATCAGATAGCCGCAGAAGGCGCCGGCTTGATCACGCACGGCAAAGCTTTCCGCGCCCCAGGTGTGTGTGTCGGTCAAAAAGCTTTCGCGGCTGCGTGCCCAGTGGAGCGGCTGCGACACGTACAAATCAAAGGCTGCCGCCAAAGCACTGGAGTCTTCTTTCAGCGGCGCAAAAACGAACGATTTTTCTGCGCGAAAATGACGCAGAAAATAGGAGGACACCTCAAAGACCGTCCGGCTGCCGCAGGGACGGTAGCCGTCGTGCTCATAGCGTCCGCGCGATCCGCTGAGAAACGCGAGGTCGGCGTTTGTTTCTGCCGCAACGCGGTTGCAGTAGGCCATCATGTCTTTCATATAGCCTTTGCCGCGCGCGGCGCTGTCTACAGCCACAGAGCCGATGCCCAGCGTGCGCAAAGTGCCGCGGCCGGTTTCGATCGCGCCGGGAAAGGCGGCGATGGCGGCGGCGATGCGGCCGCCGTCTTTGATGATGCCGTGGCAGGCGACGCTTTTTTCTGCGTCGGCATACAGCTTTGGCACTTTATCCAAAAAGTTGATGGAAAACACGCGGTTTTCAAAGTCCAGCAGCTCCCGGTAATCGGACAGCACTGCTCGCTGCGTCAACATCTTTTCACGCTCCACTCTTACTGTTTTACTCGTTACGAATCTTTTTCCCGAGTATAAGATAATACTATATTTGATTGGTAAAACACTGGTATATGGCGACATGTCATCAACACGGAATGAAAAACTGAATTAGAAGGGATTGAGTTGGTTATTTAAAAAAAGAGAAAAAAATTGTGGAATGCCTGAATCAATTGTCCGAAAAAACCTGTGTGTATCTCTCCACAATAACGGCAACGAGACATGGTCAATTGATCATAATAATCTTTTGTCGGTTGAATAATGTGGCATAAAACGCGTCCTCTGCTGGTGAAAATGGCGTTGCTGAAGTCATTCCATTCACGAGAAATCACACGAACCAATCCATTCCGATCTGCATTTCCTTCTAAGACAGTAATCTTAGAAGGATTATATGAAAGAACAATGATAGAGTGTCCGTTATCTGCATTAAAACTTCCATCCGGATTTGGTGTTGTTCTGATATATGCACCGCAACGAACGCCAGCAAGTTTAAACTGTAAATAAGATAAACGGTCAATCCCTGCAGCTATCTTTACTCGTTCGGAATGATGCAAAGAATTTGCATGACCAACCCATTCATGAAACAGGGCATTATATGCAGCATTTCCGTAAATATAGCATTGCCAACCGTAAAAAGTTCGACCGGTATAAGGATTCTGAATCCAGTACTTGGTATCTTTATCGTAGCGACTTCCGAGCGGTAAAACAACTTCCTTGGTGCAGGCGCTGTCTGCATACATTCCAACATGACCTTCAAATATTTTTTGCAAGCGAGCGGCTAAAATATTTGTCGAAAAATCAGCGCCGCTGATAGCAACGGTTTGGAACGGCAACTGAAATGTAAATCCAAATAAGAGAAGAAAAGCAATAAACCGGGTAAAAGTCTTTTTCATAAACAATCTCCAAATCAAATTAAGTGAGGATCAGTTTCTTTTCCCGAGCGCACCCCAGACAAAGGTGTACGGTTCGGGCTTGCCGATGGCTTCGGTCGGCGTTTCATCGAGCAGCAGCACAACTTTCAAAAATGTTTGCACCTGCTCATACATCAGGTCGATGTCGAATCTGCTCATCTGATGGTCGTCGGCCGCGGCGGTCAGATAGTCCGGCGCGGTAACAAGCGCGATCTGCGGGATGCCGACGTTGAACAGCGGCTGGCCTTCGCCGAAATGTAAGATGTTGTGGCCGCGCAGCGTCACGGTGCGCACTTTTGTGCGGCCCTCCAGTGCGCGGTAGTAGATGTCGTCCACGGCCTTGTTACCGGTGTAGACGATCTCGATGTCGATGGGGTTCGTCTGCGTATAAACGCCGTCAACGTCCTTCCATTCCGTGCAGCCGAAATGTTCCAGCGACACGCCGGCCACGGCTTTGATGTGGCCGCTCTTGCCGTCCCAGAGGTCGCGGTGGTTTTTCAGCCACTTGCTTGTGGCCTGAATGTCGTTTTGCTTGAACGCAGGCAGACGGAAATGGCCGGTGACGAACACGAAAATCAATGTGCGCTCAAGCTCCAGCCCCTTGAGGTATTCCAGCAGCGCCAGCATAGCGATCGGACCGTTTTCTTCCACGCAGTTGACGCCGTCGGTGTGCGTGTTGATGATGATCGCTTCGTCGCGGCGCTTGCCCTCGAGTACGGTATAGAACGATTCGCTGTGCGCGTTCTTTTCGCGGGACGCCTCCAGTGTGAGCGTGACTTCCTCTTTTGCCTTTGCGGCCTGTTTCAGCTTTTCGCCGTCCTCCTCGCAGACCCACAGCGCCGGAATGCCTTGATAATCCAAAATGAACGGCAGATACTGCCCGCGCACCATCTCGCGGCTCATGCCTTTCCAGATGCAGATGACGCCCTTGACGCCTGCGGCTTTTGCAACGCCGAGGAAGGGGATGTTCACGAACGACGTCGCCACGGGACCTTTATAGAACGCGGGGATGGAAACGTCTGCGGGGAAGGCGCGGCGCTGGTTGAACGCGATGTTGCTCGGGATCGCGCCGAGATCACTGACCGTGACCAGCGCGATTTTGCCGCGCGCGGGGAGATAGCCCAGTCGTTTGTCGGAAACCTCGATGATCTCCGATGTGATCCCGAGCGGTCCGGTCTCGCCGGAATACGGCCAGGGCGAGGTGACTTCGATTTGTTCGTCGCCGTCGGCATGATGAATGTTCAGCGCCCAGCGCTTTGCTTCCCAGCGGTCGAATGCGTAAAGGTCGGAGTAGGTCATCAGTCCGAGATCCTCGATACGCTTTCGCAGATACCGCACAAAGTCGGTCTGTCCCTTTGCGCCGGTCAGACGGGTGCCGAAGCTGTTCATCATTTCCATTTCCGCCAGCAGCGCTTCCTTGCTGCAAAGGCGGTTCAGATCAAGTTCCATGGTAAAAGCTCCCTTTCAAAAATCAGTAGAGATTTGCCTTGTCAAAACAGACACAGCCCTCGGCGGAAAACGCCGGATAATAGGTGCGGCTGTGTTTTTTTGCGTTTTCAGGGTGCTGCGATAAAATTTCGCGCACCCAGGTGAGCTGCTGCTGCAGCAGCTCCGGGCTGATGCGCCCGTCGCCATGGCCGCAAAAAACGGCGTTGCCCTGCTTTGCAAGCGCAAGGATGCGCTCGCCGGCGGGCAGCCAGGACTGCAGCGGTAAGCAGCGGTAGGTGTTCATCGGCAGCACCGGACAGACACTGTCGCCGGTGAAGAGCATATGCTGCGTTTCGTCCAAAAATACGGTGCCGCCCTCGGTGTGGCCGGGGGCGCGGATGGCACGCACGGTCCTGCCGCCGAGATCAAAGACCTTGCCGTCTTCAAGCGGCAGCCAGCGGGCGCGTAAGTTGCGCCCGGTGATGTTCTTTTTTGTGACGCCTGCTTTTTTCATCGTGTTCGACAGCAGCTTGCGGCGGTAATAGCGCGTGTTTTGTATGCGGAAATTGAGCGTGATCTCCTCTGTCGGCACAAAAACGCTTTCAAACTGATAGCCAGCGCCCACATGGTCGCCGTGTGCGTGGGTGGCTGCAACAATCACTGGCAGCTTTGTCAGCGAAAGCAAAAGTGTCGGCAGATGTCCCGTGCCGATGGAGCAGTCGATCAGCAGTGCGCGCTCGTTCCCGAGCAGCAAATAGCAGTTGTCGCGTCCGCATTCGTCGATGCGAAAGGTCGTTTCATTCAATTTTTCAACGGTATAAAAACTCTGGTTCATTTCAAAAAATAGGTCTTTGCGTTCTGGAAGGCGACGCCCTCCACAATGGTTTTCAATGCTTCTTCATCGTTCGGATACAGCCCCTCTTCGACCCAGCGGCCGAGCAGGGCGCACAAAATGCGGCGGAAGTATTCATGGCGCGGATAGGACAGGAAGGAGCGCGAGTCGGTGACCATGCCCACAAAGCAGCCGAGCACGCCGAGATTGCCGAGCGTTTTGAGCTGCGCGGTCATGCCGTCGATGTGGTCGTTGAACCACCAGGCAGAGCCGAACTGAATTTTGCTCTTTGCCTCGTCGGACTGGAAGTTGCCAAGCATACTGCCCAGAACGAAGTTGTCCTTCGGGTTCAGGTTGAAGAGGATCGTGCGCGGCAGGGCATTTTCGCGGTCCAGACTGTCGAGCAGCCGTGACAGACCGACGGCCTGCTGCGGATCGTCGATGGAATCGAAGCCGGTGTCCGGGCCGAGGGCAAGGAACTGCCGCGTGTTGTTGTTGCGCATTGCGCCGAGATGCAGCTCCATGGCAAGACCGTGTTTGCTGTAAAGGCGGCCGAGCATCTGCAGCGTGGCGAAGTGATAGGCGTCGATCTCCATTTTTGTGAGCGCTTCGCCGCGTTTTGCCTTTTGGAACGTGGCGTTCCACTGCGCTTCGTTCGTCGGCACCGGCACAAGACAGGCAACGGACTGGTCGCTGGCGACGCAGCCAAGGCTTTGGAAGAACACCAGCCGTTCTTCGAGCGCCTTTTGCAGCGCGGCGACGTCGTTGATGGCATAGCCTACGCGCGCGGACAGGGCGGTGACCCATTCGCCGAAGCCGACGTTTTCCACCGCGATCGCTTTGTCGGGACGAAAGGCGGGCAGCACGGGGATTTCAAAATCGCTCTCACGCAGCTTTTCATGCCATTCAAGCGAATCTGCGGGGTCGTCGGTCGTGCACAGGGCAAAGACGTTGGATTTTTTGATCAGTGTTTGCGGACGAAAATCGCCCGCGGCAATGATGGCCTTGCTCTGCGCCCAAATCTCATCGGCGGTGTGCTCGTTCAGAAACGCGGTGATGCCGAAATAACGCTGCAGTTCAAGATGGCTCCAGTGCACCAGGGGGTTGCCGGCAGCCAGAGAGAGCGTTTTTGCAAACGCGCGGAATTTTTCCTGCGGCGCACCGTCGCCGGTGATGAGGGCTTCCGGCACACCGGCCGAGCGCATGGCGCGCCATTTGTAGTGGTCGCCGGTCAGCCAGAGCTCATAGAGGTCGGCGGGCTGTTTGTTTTCAAAAATTTCCTTTGCCGTCAGATGGCAGTGCCAGTCAAAGATCGGCGCGTGTTCGGCATAGGTGTGGAACAGATACCGGGCCGTGGCGGTATCGAGTAAAAAGTCTTCATGTAAAAACGGTTTCATGGGCGACACCTTCTATTGTTGATATTTTGTTATATTTTACAGCATTTCCTATGGAAAGTCAATGCATAATAACACATCTGCGGGGAATAAGGGGAGAGTGGGGTTTGGAGAGTTGAGAGTGGAGAGGCCGAGAGAACAGGGAACAGGGAGCAGAGAACAGGGAGCAGGAAACAGGGATTAAGGGAATAAGGGATTGAGTGGAGTGTGGAGAGAGAATGAGGAAAACGGAATAGGAATCCGTAGGGGCGA
>CADBBT010000025.1 GCA_902792985.1 Oscillospiraceae bacterium | reverse complement strand
GACAAAGCCGCCATGATCAGCCACATATCTTCCCCTTATTCATTGTCATATATTCTGGTAATTCTCGTCCATCAATTATCTCTAAGAGAAATCCCGATTTCTTGTCGTCTATTATACCGACGATGTATGAACATTTCTACCGATAAAAACAGCCGGGACACCCCGACTTCTACAACTTACCCCTCAAACGCCAACTTACCCCTCAAGCGGCAAAATCGGCGGAGGAATAATTAAATTGTATCAATCTCGGTGTCTTTATATCGATATAAATGCACTTAACCTTTCCGGCAAACTTGCTTTCCAGCGCTTTTAGCGCCAATAGGTTGTCACCATGGATCAACATGTTTTCCGTGTCCGGATCATTGGCGCAGTTGGACAAAGCTGTATTTTCTATCAAAAGGCGCGGTTCCACGACGATGGGCTGTTCCTTCCCATACCATGTCAATTCAAGTTTATTCGCCATAACTTTTTTCTCCTATCTCAATTTCACTGATGAGGAAGCACGAAAAATGTTTTATTTATACTTCTCCGTCCTGTTCAGCACGTTTGTCGAGCAACCGGATCGCGTCAAGATAATCCTGCTCCGCCGCGCTCAAGGTACGCTGCTGATATTTTTTGTATTCGGTGTGTGCCTTTTCGATTGCCTGCGCGTGAGAAACGCTGCCAGCGCCGAGCAGCAGCTTTTCACCTGTGGCTGTCAGTATCCCATCCAAATGCGCTGTCCAATCCTGCATGGTCATCGGAATCTCCCGCTCGGCCTGCCGTTCGGCAAAATCCAGATACCCTGAAACAATCTGTCCCATGGCGCGCAGCTCTTTTTCGTCAAGATAGTTTTTGGCAATTTCCGTGTCTGCAAGATGCGGCCGATCCCCGCGGAAGGTTTTCAGTCCCATAAATTCCTTTTCCGCGTCGGCGCGATGATAAATGACTTCGGCGGCTGTTTCGCCGTGTACGGCGTAATGGATCTTGTTTTGCACCTTCCGGAAAAAATCAACAGAAATCTCTGCACGGGGATCATAGTCAATACTGGTGGCGTAAATATCAAGAACCTGTCGATAGAACACTTTTTCCGACGACCGGATATCGCGGATGCGCTCCAGCAGTTCCTTGAAGTATCCTCCGCCGCCAAGCTGTTTCAGCCGATCATCGTCTATGGTGAAGCCCTTGCGAATATATTCGTTCAGACGTTTGGTTGCCCATTGACGGAATTGCGTACCTCGCAAGGACTTCACGCGGTAACCAACCGAAATGATAACGTCAAGGTTATAAAATGAAACAGGTTGTTTTACACCATCAACACGCATTTTTTGCGTGTTGTTCTCAAGAATAAGTTCCCCTTCCTCAAAAATATGATTTATATGCTTACGAATTGTTTTTTCATCTCTGTCGAAAAGCTCTGCCATTTGATTTGCGGTAAGCCAAACCGTTTCTGCGTCCGTATCAAAACGTACATCAATTGAAACTTCCCGATCTTCTGTTTGAAAGATCATCATTTCGCTCATACTTGATTTCCTCCGCACTTTTTTATCTGTAAATCTGCTATATGTTTGGTCTGCTCATAATACCCCTTATAGAAAATAGTATATATTATTTTCGTCCAAAATTCAATTGCTATTTTTGATTTCAAGGTCTTTTCTTAAAACAAAGCTATCCTTTTTTCCTTTGATACAAGCTTATCTTTGAGTTGTTTTCAAATGGTTTCAAAACGAATTAACAAAGAACCAAATGCTAAAAAAGCCAAGTATGATTCGGTAAATCGTACTTGACTTTTATATTGACAGCTTCAAGCATATATCAATTCGTGATTAATGATCTCCATCGCTCTGTTCTTGATGTTGTTCATTGCCCCGATCCATTTCATCTGATCCTCTGCTTTGAGTTGTTCCGTCACGCCTTCCCGCTCTGCCATTTCTTTTGTCAGCCGAAGCAGAAGATCCGTCGCTTGGGCGTTGACATCTGCGAGGTAGGCGTTCAGTTTGCCGGAAACATACAGGTTGAAATACATGGATTTCTTATACTGTTTGATGTACTGAAGGTGTCGTTGTCCAAAAACGCCGATTGGCTGATATTCGTCCTCCGGCCGGTCATCCTCTAGCATTTTTTCCGGCACCATCACGCCGTTTTTTCTGATTCTCCCGGTCGGAGAATAGCAGTCACCTTTCAATTCATATTCCCGGCCGGCGCGTTCATTCACAATATACTTTTCCATAATACATACCTCCGTTTTCTTTGGTGATTCCATCCTATCACAGAGTCAGAAATTCGTCGAATGTGTGAAATCGTTTTTGTCACACTCCTTCAAAATCGTCTGTCACGCAGTCGTCGGTAAAAACCAAATTTTCGACTATAGATAAAGTAGGAGGCTGATAAAAATAAGCCGGATTTTATCTCCGGCAAGTGATCAAGAAGTCATAAAGTCGGCGCATCCATGGAAGCATTCTCCGCGCCGGGCTGAGACGTATTATTATAGTATTACATGGAAATCGGTTCCGTAAAGAGATCCGGTTTCTTTTTTATACCCGAAATGCAGCAATTCTGATGTGAAGGCAAGAAAAGGGATACTATCGCTTATCCTTGAGCGGTGCCTCACAGCGAATAAAAACGCCAGAAATCGTCCCGAAAACCAACAGTTGGGTACGAGTTCCGGCGTTTCTGCGTTTCGGAGAAAACGGATTCGCCTGTCGGCAGCAGACGAACAGAAAAAGGGAGGTGATCGAATGCCGAGAATGCCGAAACAGCTCAAGAAAGAATGGGCAATCTTTCTGAATGAGCGAGGCAGAAAATCGTATAACGTACTCTGCCGGCAATGCAAACGAAAGTGCAAACAGAGCTTTCGTACCATTGTCATTGAATGCCCGAAATATATCTCAAAAAGGAGTGTGAATCAGAATGAACAACAACCAAACCGAACCCCAAGTTGATGTCGAACTCGAGGTCATCCGGGCGAGCGAAGTCACGCCGAAGGAAGTCATATGGCTCTGGTATCCTTATATTCCTTTTGGCAAAGTGACACTTTTGCAGGGCGATCCGGGCGACGGAAAAAGCAAGCTTCTCCTTGCGCTATCCGCACTTTTGTCACGGGGAGAACCGCTTCCGTTTGCAAGCGAAGCACATGCGCCGATGACAGTCATTTATCAAACGACCGAGGACGATGCAGACGATACCGTCGTACCTCGGTTTATTGCTTCCGACGGCGACCGGGAACGGCTGATTTTTATCAGCGAAAAGAAAAAGAATTTAACCTTCGGTGATAACCGTATCCGAGAAGCCATTGAAAAATTTGGCGCGCAGCTTTTGATTCTTGACCCGCTCAGTTCGTATATCGGGGACGGCTGTTCTTTGAATGCTGCGAACGAAACAAGAGCGGAATTCAATCATCTGATTTCTGTTGCAAGAGACACCGGTTGCGCGATTGTAATCATCGCGCACATGAACAAATCGCGGGAAACTTCGCCGCTTTATCGCACCTCCGGTTCGATTGATATTGCCGGATCGGTGAGAAGCATTTTGGCGATTGCGCGGACGAAAAATGAAGAAAATCCCGGCGAAAGAGTGATGGTTCAGGTGAAGTCAAATCTTGCGCCGACCGGCTCGGCAATTCTCTTTGAAGTGAACGAAAACGGCGTCGATTTTCTCGACGAACTTGACCTGTCGGCGGAGCAGGCGCTGTCAGCTTTGCTTCCGAAACAGGGGCGTCCCTGCGAAAAACTGGATGCGGCAACAGACTTTATCAGGAATATGCTGAAGGACGGAAAACGGCTCGCGACCGATTGTGAAGCGACGCTGGAAGCCGCCGGTTTCAAAAAATCGACCGTCAAAAAAGCAAAGAAAAACGCCGGTGTTTTTTCTGAAAAAGAGGGCTTTGTCTGGTACTGGTCGTTGCCGGCGGTCGATGCGGCAAGTGAAGAATGGCAGGAGAGTTTATTCGACGACGACCTGCCTTTCTGAGCGCAGCCGGGCATGGGAGTCAAGGGGTACTCCCCTTGCCCACGGACATCTTTCCGGCACTGCCGAAAGTGTCATAGTGGGTTACACAGATTCGCTAGAATCTTGTGTAACCTGCTTCGCAGAAAAACTGAAGGGAAGGAGGAAAAACAATCGCAACTGAAAAAAACATGAGCTGTGCTCGCGTACAAACCTATTCGTCCGCAAAAATCGGTGCGTGTGAGCGGCATGTGGAGCGCAAGAACAAGGACTACGGAAACATAAATGTTGAGCCGTATCGGATCCCGATGAACGTCCATTTCAAAGATCCCGGAGAGAAATCCTATATGGATATTCTGCGTGAAATGGAAGCATCCGGTGAGGTATCCCGCAAAGGGTTGCGTCCCGACGCCGTGCTGTTTGACGAGATCATTTTTGATGTGAATACGATGTATTTTGAAGAGAACGGCGGCTACGAATACGCGAAAAAATTTTATGCAGAAGCGTACCGTTATGCCTGTGAAAAGTATGGGGAACGGAACATCATTTCCGCTGTGATGCACGCCGACGAGATCAATCTTGCCGCCAGTGAAGATCTTGACCGCGCGGTCTATCACTACCATATGCATCTGGTCGCTATGCCGGTGGTTGACAAAGAAGTTCGCTATAGCAAACGGTGCAAAGACCCGGCTTTGGTCGGCACGGTCAAAGAGGTCATCCATCAGATCAGTCATTCCAAAAAATGGGCGTCAACGGAACCGATGTATGACGATCGCGGCAAGCAGATTTTTCGTGCAAACGGCAAGCAGAAGTACCGCGCTTCCTACAGCGTTTTGCAGGATGAATTCTATCAGCATATGACCGAACACGGCTTCACCGGATTCGCCCGCGGGATGAAAGGCAGCCCTGTCGAGCATCTCTCATCGCTGCAATATCAGATCAAAAAAGATACCGAACGGCTGCATGAAATCGAGCAAAAAAAGCAAGAAGCCGAGCTCGCATACGAACCGGCAAAGGAGCTGCATAAGACCTATCTTGAAATCGATAAAGCCGGAAAGAAAAGTCCTGTCACCGGCAAGTATTCTGTTTCAAAAGAGGACTATGAGCAACTCACGGCGCTTGCGAAAGAGGGCATTTCCAGCCGCGGAGAAATCAACCGTTTGCAGGAAAGCGAGCGCTATTACCGCGGTCTGTATTACGATGTGCAGAATGCACTCAGCAACCTGCAAAGGAAGTACGATAAGCTTGTCGAAAAGTGCAAACCGTTTCTCGACGCACTGGAATCTTTTCCAGAAGTCGTTCATAGATTTCTTGATAACCTCAAGGGTTTGTTTTCGAACAAAGAGGCAGAAGAAAAGGCTGAAAGGGAAAGAATGCGGCGCGAATATTATGCGCGAAATCGGTACCGGGACGATCTTGACCGTTGATGCTTTCGACGGGCCCTTAAACTTTTTAACATCTTGAATTCTTGGCTGCGCTATCGGCCGAACGGGCAGAAAGGAAATATAAAAAATGAATATGAAATTTGAAAAAATCCGCGTCGATCACTGCGTGCCGTTTTGCGAAAACCCATTCAAAGTCAGGGATGATTTCGCTATGGAATTGCTCGTTCAGAGCATTTCGGATTACGGCGTTATGTTTCCGATTTTGGTCAGACCTTTGGCCAACGGAACCTATGAAACTGTCAGCGGTCACCGGCGCATACACGCTTGTAAAAAGGCAGGGGTCGAAATGATTCCTGCCTTTATTCGTCCCATGGATCGAGAGGAGGCGGTGATTTGTATGGTAGACAGCAATTTGCAGAGAGAAGGTTTGTTACCGTCCGAGAAAGCGTTCGCTTATAAGATGAAAGTTGACGCGCTTGCTCATCAGGGCAAAACTTCTGTCCGAGTCGGACAGAAGTCATCCCGCGGGCTGGTTGCAGCCGATGTCGGAGAAAGTGAAACTCAAATTCAGAGGTATATCCGCTTGACGTATTTGATCAAGCCGCTGCTTGATCTCGTGGATGAAGGACGGATCGCGCTCAGCCCAGCCGTGGAGCTTTCCTATCTTTCGGAAGCGGCACAAAAGGCAGTGTATAATTACTATGCCGAAAATGAGGTAACGCCCTCATATTCGCAGGCGAATCAAATGAAAAAACGCAGCAATGACGGTACGCTCACAACCGAAAGCCTGAAACAGATTTTGGATCAACCAAAACCGAACCAGGCGGAAACAATCAAAATTCCTGTTGCATCCGTCCGTCGTTTCAGGCCGAACTATTCGATTAAACAGCTGCAAGATTTTATTGAAAAAGCCTGTGAACACTACGCCCGCTACCTTCGAAAGCGGGAGAGGGACGCAAGGTGATTTTGATGCAGATAATAGATTCTATGAGGAAAGGAGAACGCGATTTGAAGAAAAAATGGGAATCGCAGCAAACAAATTATCCACATGAACGCAGCAGAATGGACAAAACAGGAATATGCAAGGCTGAGCAGAAAGATTGATATGGAACATCTTCCGCCACAAGAGAAAAGGGTCGTGCATTTTCAGATTCTCAAAATTGAAAAGCTGACGCCGGTTCCGAAAACGAAACCGGCAACGGCATAAAAAAAAGCAGGCAGCTCGCTATGAACTGCCTGCGCTTTTTTTATTTCAGTCGAACAAGACACGATAACCTCAGAAAGTAACTTCCTGCCCTGAGCTGCAGGGTGTTCGACATCAACTGAATGTGGTGACCCGGACGAGAATCGAACTCGTGTTACCGCCGTGAAAGGGCGGTGTCTTAACCGCTTGACCACCGGGCCATAGATTTATGTAAAGAGACGCAAAGCGGAGCTCTTGTTTTTATATGTGAAGAGCCGAAGCTCTGATTTTTAAAAATGGTAGCGGCAGTGGGATTTGAACCTACGACACTCCGGGTATGAACCGAATGCTCTAGCCAACTGAGCTATACCGCCACATCATTTGCGCTCACAACGCTTTGCTATTATATTATATCCGTTTCGAATTGTCAATAGCTTTTTTAAAAAATTTTGCGCTAATTTCCGTTTTTTATAATTTAGCGCTTTTACAGTAGTCCTTCATACAGCATTTTTCACACTGCGGGCGACGCGCAATACACACTGCTCTGCCGTGCAGGACCGCGCGATGACAAAAATCATTGCTCTCTTCCGGCGCCACGATCTTTTTCAATTCCAGCTCCACCTTTTTCGGGTCTTTCGTTGCCACCAGACCGAGCAGATTCGTGATACGGATCAGATGCGTGTCGGCCACAATGGCCGGCTGATGATAAATGTCGCCCATGATCAGGTTCGCCGTTTTTCTGCCCACGCCGGGCAAAGAAATCAGCTCGTCAAGCGTATTCGGCACGCTGCCGCCGAAATCCGCTTTGATTTTTTGCGTCATCGCCACGATATCTCGCGCCTTTGCGTGATAAAAACCGCAAGAATGGATGATGGTCTCCACATCCTCCACCCTCGCTTCGCAGAATGCGTCAAGTGTTGGATATGTTTCAAACAGCAAAGGCGTGACCATATTCACCCGCGCGTCGGTGCACTGCGCGGAAAGGCGCGTTGCAATCAAAAGCTGCAGCGGATCGCTGTATTCTAATGAACACAGCGCGTCCGGATATTCCTTTTTCAGCGCGGCAACACAAAAAGCCGCCCGTTCTTTTTTCGTCATTTTTTCCACATCCCGCATCAACAGTGTTAAAAAAATTGGCATCCGAAAAACTTGACACATCTGTGCCGAAGTGATACAATAAAATGTAATTATCTTTATATATAATATATACCTATCTTTTCAGTCCTTTTATATATTTATTATAATACGTTTTATTTGATGTTTCAAGTACTTTTTTCAAGAGGAGGCTAACATGGATTCTTTCAACGAAATCTGGGAAACGATCCGCACGCTTTTAAAATCCCGTGTGACAGAAGTTGCCTATAACGTCTGGCTGGAACCGCTGGAGTTCGTCAGCTTTGAAAACGACGTGATCACCCTTTCCATCAGCGAATTCAAGCGAAAGATCATTGTGGACAAGTTTTCCGCGCTGATCAGTGAATGCTGCGAGGCCGCGTTCGGTTTTCCGATCACCGTCAATTATGTGCTGCCAAACGATCCTGACCCGATCATTCAGCAAAGCGGCGAAAGACGCAGCAGCCGTGATGATGATTATAACTACACGTTCGACAACTTCATCATCGGCTCCTCCAACCGCTTTGCCCATGCCGCCGCGCTGAACGTTGCGAACAATCCCGGAAAAGCCTATAATCCCCTGTTCATCTACGGCCATTCCGGTCTCGGAAAAACCCACCTGCTCTCCGCAATCATGAACGAGGTCCGCGCCCAGCGGCCGCATGAAACGGTCATCTACACCAGCGGTGAACATTTTACGAATGAGTTGATCCAGTATATCCGTGATCACAACACCGCCGCGTTTCACGACAAGTACCGCTCCTGCGATGTGCTGCTGGTCGACGATGTACAGTTCATTGCCAACAAGGAAGCGACCCAGGAGGAATTCTTCCACACCTTTGAAGCGCTGAAAAATGCTGGCAAGCAGATCGTGCTGACTTCCGACCGACCGCCGCGCGAGATGATCACATTGGAAGAACGACTGCGTACCCGCTTTGAAGGCGGTCTGATCGCCGACGTTCAGGCACCTTCGCTTGAAACGCGCATGGCGATCGTAAAAAAGAAAGCGGATGAACTGCACGTTGATCTTTCCGACGAAGTCATTTCCTTCATTGCGGAAAACATCAAAAAGAACATCCGTCAGTTGGAGGGCACAGTAAAAAGAATCAAAGCCTATCAGGAAGTAGAAGGAACAAAACCGAGCATCGCCATCGCGAAAAAAGCGATCAGCGATATTTCCAACGACAACCCGCCCGTTCCCGTTAAAGTGGAAAACATCATCAATGAAGTTTCCCGCACCTTCAATGTCAGCCCCGCGGATATCCGTTCCGACCGCAGAAACGCCAACATCTCTCAGGCGCGGCAGATCGCAATGTACATCGTACATGAAGTGACCGACCTTTCCACCAAAGCCATCGGCGCCGAATTCGGCAACAAGCATTATTCTACCGTGATCTACGCGCTCGGTGAAATGAAAGAAAAGCTGGCAAAGAATATGCAGCTCAAAGCGACTGTGGACGATATCATCAAAAATATCAACGAATAAAACGGCAGACTTTTCCACACACTTTTTCGTTTTCCACACGCGGTTTTTCATATTTTCCTTCTGCGCGCGTTTGCGCATGTGAAATCCGAATGTTTTTTCACAGCGGCTTTCACGCGCAGATTTTCCGAATTTTCCAAGTATTTCAACGGTTCGAAGAACTTTCCGTATTCTTCACATCCCCTAACACTACTACTGAATTTATTTTCTTATCTTTCTATCCCGGAGGAGAAAACCATGAAAATTGTTTGTGACAGCGCAAAACTTTCCAAACTGTGCATGAATGTGCAGCGCACCGTTTCCGCAAAGTCCACCATTCCCGCCATTGAAGGCATTCTGATTGACGCACTCGGCGACAACGTCCGTTTGACCGGTTATGATCTGGAAGTCGGTACGGAAACCTTCCTTTCCGCAGAGGTGGAGGAAAACGGCAGCGTGATTCTCAACGCCAAAAACCTGTGCGATATTCTGCGCCTGCTGCCGGAGGATACGGTCAGCATTGAAAGCGACGAGCGCAACATCTGTAAGATCCGTTCCGGTGAAACACAGTATTCCATCATCGGCGCTTCTGCAGAGGATTATCCGGATCTTCCCAGCGTTTCCGGCGGCTTTCCGATCGTGATCAACCAGGCGCTGCTGAAAGATATGATCCGCAAAACGATTTTTTCCGTCTCCTCCAGCGAACGCAACCCCGTGCATTCCGGCGTGAAATTTGAAATTTCCGACGGAAAGATCGTCCTTGTTGCCGTGGACGGCGCCCGTCTTGCGGTGCGCAGAGAAGAAATCGATTACAGCGGCGAAGACGTCAGCTTTGTTGTTCCGGCAAAAACGCTCAACGAGATCGTAAAGCTCGGCGATGACGACGAAGGCAGCTACGCCATCAGTGTGGGCAGACGCCACATCTCCTTTGAAGTTGGCGAATACCGCATCATCTCCCGTCTGCTTGAAGGCAACTTCATCGATTATAAAGCGGCGATCCCGCTGTCCGCTGCAACGACTGTGACCGCAGATACACGCCGCATGATCGAATGTGTGGAGCGTACCGCGCTGATCATCACTGACCGCTCCAGTCCCGTGCGCTGCATCGTGGAACCTGAAATGCTGCGCTTCTCCTCCATCACGACGATCGGCACGGCCAGCGATAAAATGTTTGTCAACATGAATGGCGACGAGTTGGAGATCGGTTTCAACAGCAAATTTATGCTCGACGCGCTGCGCGCTTGTGAGACCGACGAGATCAAGCTGGAATTCAACAGCGCGAATCAGCCGATTCTGATCCTTCCGACCGAAGGCGAAAAATTCCTCTTCCTTGTTTTACCCGTCAGAATTTGAGTATGAAAGTTAAAGTAAAAGTTGCCGAAAAAAAACGGCAGATTTTGGAAATCCAAACGCCGGTGATCCGGCTTGACGCCGCGCTGAAGCTGGCAAATGCCGTCTCCACAGGCGGACAGGCAAAATTTGTGATTCAGGAAGGACTTGTCAAGGTCAACGGTGAACTTTGCACCCAACGCGGCAAAAAGCTTCGAGAAGGCGATATTTTCGCGTTTGAGCATCAGCTTTATGAGGTTCGGCAATGTACATAACAGAGCTTGAAGCGGTCGCGTTCCGTAATTTGAGCGGTGTGTCCATCCGGCCCTGCAAAGAAGTCAACCTGATCTACGGCGACAACGCGCAGGGAAAAACAAACCTGCTCGAAGCGCTCTGGATGTTTACGGGCTGCCGGTCGTTCCGCGCGGCAAAGGACGCTGAGCTGCTGCAGTTCGGAAAACAAAAAGCGCGCCTGTTCTTGGAATATTACGGTCAGGACCGGCTGCAGACGATGCAGCTCGACATTGAAAAAGGGCGAACCTTTACGCAAAACGGCGTGCGTCTGCCCTCCCCCGCCCGCGCAAT
Organism: Oscillospiraceae bacterium; assembly: GCA_902792985.1. Lineage (GTDB taxonomy): Bacteria > Bacillota > Clostridia > Oscillospirales > Acutalibacteraceae > UBA6857. The sequence goes on along the minus strand of CADBBT010000025.1, from coordinate 12,024 downwards.
GGGAGAGTTTTTGGCGGTCGTGTTTTCACCCTTGCACCTGACGCTGGTCAAAGACGGTCCTGCCGCGCGCAGACGATTTTTGGATAACGCGATCGGGCAGCTCAAGCCGAAATACGGCGCGGCGCTGTCGGATTATAACAAAGCGCTCATGCAGCGTAACCTTGTGCTCAAGGACGCGGCGTATCACCGCGAGCTGTTTGATACGCTCGATGTCTGGGAGGACCGCATCGCCTATTACGGCAGCGAGATCTTGCGCCAGCGCATCGGATATGTGCAGCGGCTGCGCAATTTCAGCGCGGACATCTATGCCGGCATCTCCCAAAAAAAAGAGACGCTGCGCATCAGCTACGCGGAAGCGGTCCCGACCGAGGGCAGCAGCCGCAAGGAGCTTTATGAATCGCTGCTTTCACATTTGAAACAAGCGCGTAAGGACGATCTTTTGACCGGCACAACGTCTGTCGGGCCGCACCGGGACGACCTTGCGGTGGAGATCGATTTTCTTTCTGCGCGTACCTTTGCCTCACAGGGGCAGCAGCGCTCGGCGGCGCTTGCGCTCAAGCTCGGCGAAGCGGCGGTCATCCGCAATTTTACAAATGAACAACCCGTGGCGCTGCTTGACGACGTGATGAGCGAACTCGATGCCGCGCGGCAAAACTATATTCTCAACCACATCCGCGACTGGCAGGTCTTCATCACCTGCTGTGACCCCTCTTCTGTAAAAAGTCTGCGCTACGGCAAGGCGTTTGCAATGAAAGAGGGCAGAATTCTGAAATAGGTGATCCCATGTATCTGCATCTCGGACAGCAGACTGTCATCACGACCGGAGAAATTCTCGGCATCTTTGACCTTGATACGGCCACCGTTTCGGCAAAAACGCGCTTCTTTTTAAAAAAGGCGCAGCAGAACGGTGATGTGATCAATGTTTCACAGGAGCTGCCGAAATCCTTTATTCTTTGCGAAAGCGGCAAAGTCTATATTTCGCAGCTTTCCCCTGCCACGCTGCTGCTGCGATTGGAAAAAGGAAACCTTTAAACACAAAAACAATATTTTCGATAGATCATTCACGCCGGAGGTAACACTGTGGATAACCAAGAAACCAGAAACGAAGAACTGGAATTTGTGCGCGAACAGGGCACAGAAGACGAATTTGAAAACATAGAAACGATGGACACCCAGGTCACCGAGACCTATGACGCCGACGCCATTCAGGTACTCGAGGGTCTGGAAGCGGTGCGCAAACGCCCGGGCATGTACATCGGTTCCACCGGACCGCGCGGTCTGCACCATCTTGTTTATGAGATCGTGGACAACTCCATCGACGAAGCGCTTGCGGGTTACTGCACGCACATTGAAGTGGAGATTTTACCCGGCGATATCATCACCGTGCGCGACAACGGCCGCGGTATCCCCGTTGGCATCAACGAACAGCAGGGACTGCCCGCTGTGACGGTCGTTTTGACAGTTCTGCACGCCGGCGGTAAGTTCGGCGGCAGCGGCTACAAAGTTTCCGGCGGTCTGCATGGTGTGGGTTCCTCCGTTGTCAACGCGCTTTCGGAGTGGTTCGAAGTCGAAGTCTCCCAGGACGGCCATGTGCATCATCAGCGCTTTGCGCGCGGTAAGATCGTGACCGATCTGAAAGTGATCGGCGACACCGATGAAACCGGCACGTTCATCAAATTCAAGCCCGACCCGGAAATTTTTCAGGAAACGACCGTCTACGACTATGAGACGCTGCAGCGCCATCTGCGCGAGAGCGCCTTCCTCAACGCCGGCATCTCCATCACATTGACCGACAAGCGCGACGCGGACAACATTGTGGAAGATGTGTTCTGCTATGAGGGCGGCATCGGCTCGTTCGTCTCCTACATCAACGAGAGCCGCGGTTTGACAGCCGTACATGATGCGCCGATCCATTTTTCCACCGTTTCCGGCGACAAGAGCGCCGAGATCGCGCTGATGTACAACGACGGCTATAACGAAACGATTCTCTCTTACGCCAACAATGTCCACACTGTGGACGGCGGCACGCACGAGACGGGCTTCAAGACCGCGCTGACCAAGGTGTTCAACGAATACGGCAGAAAATACAACATCCTCAAGGACGCCGACAAAAAGCTTTCCGGCGAAGATTGCCGTGAAGGTCTGGTGGCGGTCATCAGCGTGAAACTGACAGACGCACAGTTTGAAGGCCAGACCAAGGGCAAGCTCGGCAACACCGAGATGACAAAGCTGGTTGCAAATACCGTTTATAACAAGCTCACCGATTATTTTGAAGAACATCCGCAGACCGCGAAGATGATCTTTTCCAAGGCGCTTGACGCTTCCCGCGCAAGAGAGGCCGCAAGAAAAGCGCGCGAGGCCGCAAGAAGAAAATCACCGCTGGAAAGCAACTCCCTGCCCGGCAAGCTTGCCGACTGCACGGAGCGCGACCCGGCCAAGACCGAGCTGTTCATCGTTGAGGGTGATTCCGCAGGCGGTTCCGCAAAGGAAGGCCGCGACCGCACCATTCAGGCGATTCTGCCGCTGTGGGGCAAGATGCTCAATGTGGAAAAGAGCCGTCTGGACAAAGTCATCGGCAATGATAAGCTCATGCCGGTCGTGACCGCACTGGGTGCAGGGATCGACGAGGATTTCAACATTGAAAAGCTGCGTTATCATAAGATCGTCATCATGGCCGATGCCGACGTTGACGGCCAGCACATCCGCACGCTGCTGCTGACCTTCTTCTTCCGCTATATGCGCCCGCTGATCGACAACGGCTATGTCTATATCGCGCAGCCGCCGCTGTATCGCCTTTCCAAGGGTCAGAAGCACGTTTACTGCTATTCCGACGAGGAGCGCGACCGCAAGATGGTGGAAATGCCCGGCGCCGCGATCCAGCGCTACAAAGGCTTGGGCGAAATGGACTCCATTCAGCTTTGGGAAACCACAATGGACCCCGCGCAGCGCACCATGCTGCGTGTGACGCTCGACGACGCCGTGCAGGCAGACGAGACGTTTTCCATTCTGATGGGCGACAAGGTCGAACCCCGCCGCGACTTTATTGAAAAGAACGCGAAATACGTGCAGAATCTTGACGTCTGATCGGAAAAAGGTGAATACTTATGGATATGAATACAAATAATTATGAAAACCAGACCATCATTGACATTGACCTGAATAAGGAGATGCGCTCTTCATTTTTGAGCTACTCCATGTCGGTCATCACCTCCCGTGCGCTGCCGGATGTGCGCGACGGTCTGAAACCCGTCCACCGGCGCATCCTGTATACCATGCACGAAAACGGTCTGTATCCCGAAAAAGCCTACCGTAAGTGCGCCGACACCGTCGGCTCCGTGCTGGGTCGCTATCATCCGCACGGCGACGCTTCGGTCTATGACGCGATGGTGCGTCTGGCACAGACATTTTCCACCCGCTATCTGCTGGTGGACGGCCACGGCAACTTCGGCAGTGTGGACGGCGACCCCCCGGCGGCCTACCGTTATACCGAGTCGCGTATGAGCAAGATCTCCATGGAGATGCTCACCGACATCGACAAAGAGACCGTGGATTTCATCCCGAACTATGACGACCGTTTGAAGGAACCGACTGTCCTCCCCTCCCGTTTTCCGAACATTTTGGTCAACGGCTCCACAGGTATCGCCGTCGGTATGGCGACGAATATTCCGCCGCACAATATGGGCGAGGTCATCGACGGCATGTGCTATCTGATCGACAACCCCGATGCCTCGCTGGAAGAGCTGATGGAATATATCAAAGGTCCGGACTTTCCGACCGCCGGCATCATCATGGGCAAGGCCGGCATCCGCGCCGCCTATGGCACCGGCCGCGCAAAGATTACCGTGCGCGCGCGTGCGGAGATCGTGGAAGCCAAAAACGGCCGCTTTCAGATCGTGGTGTCCGAGCTGCCCTATCAGGTCAACAAGCGCCGTCTGATCGAATCCATTGCCGATCTGGTCAAGGACAAGCGCATCGACGGCATCTCCGACATCAACGACTATTCCAACCGCGAGGGCATGAACCTTGTGATCGACCTCAAGCGTGAGGCAAATCCGCAGGTCGTGCTCAACTCCCTGTTTTCACTGACACAGCTGCAGATCACCTACGGCATCATCCTGCTGGCGCTGGTCGACGGCGTGCCGCGCATTTTGACGCTCAAGCAGATCCTGCAGGAATACATCAAGTTCCAGGAAAACGTCATTGAGCGCCGCACACGCTATGAGCTGCGCAAAGCGATGGAGCGCGAACATATCCTGGAAGGCTTGAAGACCGCGCTGGATTATATTGACGAGATCATTGCCATTTTGCGCAAATCCAAGGACCAGAACGAAGGTAAGGACGCGCTGATGGAGCGCTTCGGACTCGACGAGATCCAGGCGGACGCCATCGTCAAGATGCGTCTCGGTCAGTTGACCGGTCTGGAACGCATCAAGATCGAAGAAGAACTCAAAGCGATCCGTGAAAAGATCGCCGAATATAACGATATCCTTTCCAGTGAGACGCGCGTACTTGAGATCGTTAAGGAAGAATCGCAGGTTTTGCGCAAAAAGTTTGCCGATGACCGCCTGACCGAGATCGTCAACGTCAGCGGCGAGGTGGATGTGGAGGACCTCATTCCGAAGGAGGAATGCGTTTATACGCTGACAAACTTCGGCTATATCAAGCGTATGCCCGCAGCGGAATACTCCCTGCAGAACCGCAATGGCCGCGGTGTGAAAGGCATGACCCGCCGTGAGGAGGACGTGACACAGACGATGTTCTCCTGTTCAAGCCATGATTACATCATGTTCTTCACCAATTTCGGCCGCACCTACCGTTTGAAGGGCTATGAGATCCCCGAGGGCAGCCGTCAGAGCAAGGGCATGAATGTGGTCAATCTCCTGCCGTTGGAAAACGGCGAAAAGATCAGCGCCATGATCCGGGTACCGGAGTTCGGCGACGATAAATTCTACCTTTGCATGGTCACGCGCAAGGGCATCATCAAACGTACAAAGCTGGACGAATACAAGAACATCCGCAAGAGCGGCATCATCGCGATCAACCTCGATGAAGGAGACGAGCTCGCCTGGGTACGTCTGACGGACGGCGACGAGGATATCTTTGTTGCAACGCGAGGCGGCTACGGTATCCGTTTCCATGAGAGCGATGCACGCGCCATCGGCCGTACGGCCCGCGGTGTGCGCGCCATTGAACTGCGCGGCGAGGACGACGAAGTGATCGGCATGTGCGCGTTCGGCGCCGACGCGCCGGCGAGTGCACAGATCCTTACGATCTCCGAAACCGGCATCGGCCGCCGCAGTCCGTTGACGGAATACCGCTGCCAGTCCCGCGCGGGCAAGGGTTCCTTCAACTATAAGACGGAAAAGAACGGTAAGGTGGCCGCTGTGCTGATGGTGGAAGACACGGACGATGTGATCATCATCTCTTCCGACGGGATTGTCATCCGCATCGCTGCCGACACGGTCAGTTCCCTTTCGCGCACCAGCCGCGGTGTCAAGGTGATGCGCGTTTCCGAGGGTGAACATGTGGTTTCCGCAACCGCGATCCAGAACGAAGAGGAGCTCGGCCGGACCGATGAAGCGTCGGACGCCGATGAAGAAATCGAATAATTCCAAGGAAAGAAGGATCTCTTTTGAATCAAACGGATCAAGAAAAAAAAGGCAACCCGATCGGGCGCTTCCTTTGGACGAATAAAAGGCGCAGGGCAAAAAACATCTATTTTCTTTTGATGATCATGGTGCTTGTGTTTGCCGCCGGGCTTGCGTATGTCAGCGCAAAGCTGACGCAGATCACCTATGACGACGACAATGAACCCTCGCAGAACGTTACCTATGAGGACGTGATCTATGACGAGGATGAATATGAGATCATGCAAAGCATCGACTCCGCCGGTTCGCTCAACGAGTACCTGAGTAAATGGGCAAACAACGGCGGTACGCCGATGAAAAGCAAAAACGTTATCAATGTGCTGCTGATCGGTCTGGATTCCGCCGACGGTCTTGAAAAAGGCGGCCGCTCTGACACGCTGATCCTCGTTTCGCTGAACAAAAAGACGAAAAAGATCAACATGACCTCTTTCTTCCGCGACACCTGGACCTATATCAACGTGCGCGGCAAGGATATGTACGGCAAGATCAACTCGTCCTATTTTTACGGCGGCGCGGATACGCTGATCGATACGCTGGAACGTGATTTCAAGATCGACATCGACTACTATGTTGCCGTTGACTTTTCCTCTTTTACCGACATCATCAACGCCTTGGGCGGGCTGACGATCGATGTGGAGGAATATGAGGCGAACTATATCCGCCGCACGTCGGTACACAAGGACTTCCCCGTTGGCGAAAAGGTCAAACTCAACGGCTGGGAAGCGCTGGTGTATGCGCGCATCCGCAAAAGCGATTCCGACAGCGACGTCAGCCGCACCAGACGGCAGCGTAAGGTCATTATGGCGCTGATGGATTCCGCAAAGGGCGCTTCGCTTTCCCAGCTCAACGCGGCTGTGGATATGCTCTTTAAGTATGTCAAGACCGACATCACAAAAATGGAGATTCTCTCCTACGGCGCGCAGGCGCTCACGAACGGCTGGGTGAATTATGAGGTGCAGCAGACGACCATTGCGGATGACGACGTTTTCCGCACAGGCTACGTCGGTTCATCCTCGGTTGTGTTCATTGATTTTGAACTGGCTGCCCAGCGAGTACAGACCGCGATCTACGGCGAGAGCAACATTGTGCTTTCCGCCGACCGCGTCATCCCCTTCAATCTCGGAAAGTATTGATCTTATGCAAAACAGACGTTATGACGGCGTGATCTTTGATTTTGACGGCACGCTGGTGGATACCGGCGAAGGCATTTTAAAAAGCCTGCAGTTCGCGTTTGAAGATCACGGCCGTCCCATTCCCACGGCTGAGGATCTGAAAAAATTCATCGGCCCGCCGATCTATTACAGCTTCACCACGTTTTACAATGTGTCCGAAGAAGAGGTCGGCGATTACATCAAAAGCTACCGCAAACGCTATAAGGAAAAAGGGATCTATGAGTGTAAGCTCTATGACGGCATGGAGCAGACGCTGCGTGCGTTAAAAAAAGGCGGCGTGAAGCTCGGCATTGCGTCGAGCAAGCCTCTGCATCTGATCTATGATGTGATGCGGGTCGTCGGGATCGGCGATCTGTTTGACGCCGTGGTCGGCACACAGCTTGACGACAGCCGCCATGAGGGCAAGGCGGATCTTGTGAACGAGAGCCGCGAAAAGCTCGGCATCAGCGACAAGACGCGCGTGCTCATGGTCGGCGACCGCTGTTTCGATATCGACGGCGCGGCCGGTGCGGGTGTGGACAGTGCCGGCATGCTGTACGGCTACGGATCACGCGCGGAATTTGAAGCACATGGCGCAACATTTGTTCTTTCTGAGGCGACGGAGCTTTTATCCCTTGTTTTTCCGCAAACCCCTTAAAATGATTCTAATATAGAAAAATAACACCGTATTTTCATTCTAAAAAAGAAAATACGGTTTCTGTTCGATTATTTCAAACACGATGAACGGACGGTTCATTCCGCTTCGTTTTATTCAATGATTTCTCGGAGGCATCATGCAGTATTTTGCAAAGGATTATGATGTGATCGTGATCGGCGCCGGTCACGCCGGTATTGAGGCCGGACTCGCGGCAGCGCGGCTCGGTGTGTCGGTCGGCGTGTTCACCATCAACATGGACTGGGTCGGCAACATGCCCTGTAACCCGTCGATCGGCGGCACGTCGAAGGGACACTTGGTGCGCGAGATCGACGCGCTCGGCGGCGAGATGGGAAAAGCGGCCGACGCGAACACCCTGCAAAGCCGGATGCTCAACCGCGGTAAAGGTCCAGCGGTCCACTCCTTGCGCGCGCAGATCGACCGCCGCCGCTACAGTGAACACATGAAGCATGTGATGGAACAGCAGGACGGCCTCGAGATCGTACAGGCAGAGGTGGTCGACCTGCAGCAAACGGATGACGGACGCTGGCAGTGTCTGAGCCGTCTGGAGGGCATCTATACGGCGACCTGTGTCATCCTTGCGACCGGCACTTTCCTTGGCGGACGCATTTATGTGGGCGATGTCTCCTATGAAGGCGGCCCGGACGGAATGTTTGCGGCGACTGCGCTTGCGGGAAGCCTGAAAAAGCTGAACATTCCCCTGCGCCGCTTTAAAACCGGAACGCCTGCACGCGTCAACCGCAGAAGCATTGATTTTTCCGGTCTGGAGCGGCAGGACGGCGACGCGGACATCGTTCCGTTTTCTTTTGACGGTGAAATTCAGCCGGAAAACATCCTTCCGTGCTATATGACTTATACAAATCAGGAAACCAAGCGCGTGATCCTGGAAAATTTGGACCGTTCCCCTTTGTACAGCGGCAAAATCGACGGTGTCGGACCGCGGTATTGTCCGAGCATTGAGGATAAGATCGTCCGCTTTTCCGAAAAGGAGCGCCATCAGCTTTTCATTGAGCCGTGCGGCCTGCATACGGAAGAGATGTATTTGCAAGGTATGTCCTCCTCCCTGCCGGAAGATGTGCAGCTTCGGTTTTTGCGCACGATTCCCGGGCTTTCCCATGTGCAGGTCATGCGCACAGCGTATGCGATCGAATATGACTGCGTGGATCCGCAGGCGCTCTTGCCGACGCTTGAATTCATGACGCTGCCCGGTCTTTACGGCGCCGGACAGTTCAACGGGTCCAGCGGCTATGAGGAAGCGGCCGCACAGGGCTTGATCGCCGGCATCAATGCCGCAAAAAAGGTGCAAAAACAGCCGCCCTTTGTCCTTGACCGTGCAAGCTCCTATATCGGTACGCTGATCGACGACCTTGTGACACGCGGCTGTCAGGATCCCTATCGTATGATGACGTCCCGGTCGGAATACCGGCTGCTGCTGCGGCAGGACAATGCGGATCTGCGTTTGACGGAAAAGGGCTATGAGATCGGGCTTGTCGGCGAGGCAAAATACCGGCGCTTACAGGAAAAGAAAGCGCAGATCGCCGCGGAGATGCAGAGGATCACCACGGTATCGATGCCAGTGAGCGACGCGCTGAACGAGATGCTTGTTTCACGTGAAACAGCGCCTTTGCAGACCGGCTGCCGGATGATCGACCTGCTGCGTCGTCCGCAAATCGGTTATGCCGATCTTGCGCCGTTTGATCCGGAACGTCCAAAACAGCCGCGTGAGGTGTATGAGCAGGTTGAGATCATGATCAAATACGAGGGTTACATCAAACGTCAGGAAGCGCAGGCCCAGGAAATGCGGCGGCTGGAAGTCAAAAAGCTGAGTGCAGAGATCGATTATACCACGATCACCGGGTTGCGTATGGAAGCGCAGGAGAAGCTGAACAAGGTCAAACCGCAAAATCTCGGACAGGCGTCGCGCATTTCCGGCGTCAGCCCGGCAGATATATCCGTATTAATGATCCATTTGCGAAAAGAGGAAGCTGCGCGTCGCGCAGAGCAACAATGAGGTGCCTATGGATTACGAACCTTTAAATCAGGAAAGATTGCAGCGCACAGCGGCAATGTTTCACGTGAAACTTGACGAAGTCGCACTGGAGCGTTTTGCAATCTATGCAAAGCTTTTGCAAAGCTGGAACGAAAAAATCAACCTGACCGCAATCACGGCAACGGATGATATCCTCATCAAGCATTTTGCCGACAGTCTGACAGTGTTGCCGCTGCTGGACCTGCCAATGGGTGCGTCGCTGATCGATGTCGGCACAGGTGCGGGATTTCCCGGACTTGCGCTGTTGATCGCGCGCCCGGATCTGCGGGTGGTGCTGCTGGACAGCACAAAAAAGAAGCTCGGCGTGATCGAAGATATCTGCGCGCAGCTGGAGCTTTCACCAACGCTGCTGCACGCACGCGCGGAAGAAGCCGGCCATGATGCGGCACTGCGCGAACAGTTTGACGCTGCAACGGCGCGTGCGGTTGCAAATTTGCGTGAGCTCGCGGAATATTGTTTGCCGTTTGTGCGAGTCGGCGGGACTTTTGCGGCGATGAAGAGCGCAACCGCGGACGCGGAGCTTGAACAGGCAAGACCGGCGCTGAAAATCTTGCATGCAAGCGTGGCGCGGACGGAAACCTTTCCGCTGGAGGATGCAGGAACAAGAACCATTCTGCTTTTCAAAAAGAATGCGCCGCTTTCCGCAAAATATCCGCGACCTTCGGCAAAAATTGCGAAAAATCCGCTCGGATAAGTAAAAACATTAAAAGACCCGGTCGAAAACGGGCGAACGAAAACCTTGGACAAGCCTTCTGAATTATGCTATATTTGGCGTAATAAGGGAGGTCTTTTTATGTCCAATGAACTGCCGCGTCCCGCCGGGCAGGTGCTTTTGATTCCAAATGAAAAAATCTATCCGAATCCGAATCAGCCGCGCCGTGTTTTCGATCAGGGCGAGCTGGTCAATCTTGCAATCAGTATCCGCATGAACGGCATTTTGCAGCCCATCACCGTGCGTGAAACCGAAAAAGGTTATGAGCTGGTCAGCGGTGAGCGACGACTGCGCGCGTCCAGGCTTGCCGGAATGAGCACCGTGCCGTGCATCGTTGTGGATGTGAACGATTTGAAATCAGCCATCTTTTCGTTGATCGAAAACCTGCAGCGTCAAAACCTCAGCTATTTTGAGGAGGCGCTGGCGATCGCGCGGCTGATGCAGGAGTTCGGGCTTTCACAGGAGGATGCGGCTCGGCGGCTCGGCAAAGCGCCGTCCACGGTATCCAATAAGCTGCGGCTGCTGACACTGCCGAAAAAAGCACAGGTACTGCTGCGCGAAAACGGGCTTTCCGAACGGCACGCGCGTGCGCTGCTGCGGTTGGAAAAGGCCGACATCTTGCCGGTGCTTGAAAAGGTGATCGCAAAGAAGTGGAATGTGGCGCAAACCGAAGGCTACATTGACGATCTGCTGACGCGGAAGAACCAGCCGAAACGTACAACAAAACGTATGTTCAGCGACATAAAGATATTTCTGAATACGATCAAGGGCGCATTTGACACGATGAAAAGTGCGGGCATCGACGCGGAGCTGGAAGAAGGGGAGACAGAGGACTATTATTGTTATGAGATCAGGATCCCGAAGAGGAAGAAGGGGTGAGGGAGTAGGGAGTAGGGATTAGGGAATAAGGGATTGAGGGATTGAGTAGAGAGTTTGGAGAGTTGAGAGTGGAGAGCAGGGAACAGGGGACAGGGGACAGGGAACAGAGAACAGTGGACAGGGAGAGAAAGAAAATGGAGGGAGAGTTGTGCTTGAAAGAAAAGCGACAAGCCAGCACGGTAGAACTTTTCCGTGCATATGATTCTACGGTGGGTAGTTAAATAAAAAAAGCCTTCCCCTGAAAGAGGAAGGCTGAATGTGGCTTGCTTATCTGCCGAACAGACGGGCAAAGAAGTCGTGGATCATTTGAATGATGCGCTCAAAGAAGCTGAGCTTCACCACCGGTGCTTCGTCCTGTGTTGGGAAGGTTGCGGGCTGGCTGTCAGGCTGCGTGCCGGGGTCGGTTGCGGGACCGACGGAATTGAAGTGAATCGCAGCGCCGGTCAGCGGTTCGTTATCCTGAGCAATCACAATGTTGTTCCATTCATATTCGCTGCCGTCATAATAGACGTGAGAAATCGTACTGGTTTTATTGCCGTTTTGTATAAAGAATGCGCCTTTGCCGATGACAGCGACATTGTTATGCATCGTAACATTGATCAGCTTGCATTCGGAAAAAGCGTAGCTTCCGATGGATTCGAGATTTTTGCCGAGCACAAGGCTTTCAACCGGGACTTTATAAAAAGCGTATTCACCGATGCTTAACACCTGATCCGGAATCGAAAACCTGCTCAGAGCGGCGCATCCGTTGAACGCATTTGCACCGATCGATTTAACCCCGCTTCCGAAATTGACCGTAACAAGGTTCGTGCATTCCAGAAATGCATACGGTCCGATGGATTCCAGCGAACGCGGAAACTCAAGCTTCGTTACATTTTTGAAATAGCGAAAAGCATTTTGTCCGATTC
>CADBBT010000024.1 GCA_902792985.1 Oscillospiraceae bacterium | reverse complement strand
GCGGAAACATTTGCCGGATCGCACTCCTGCCACAGCACGAACTGTTTGACGGTTCGGCACGCGGCGGGATCGCGGCTGCGCCGCGCGAAAAGGGGCAAAAACACGCGCTCAGATCTTTTTGATCCCCTCTCCTGCCCCTTTTCGAAACCGCGCTACGCGCGGTTTATCCCGCCGCCGGACGGTCCCACGTTTCCTTACATCGCCACATTAAAAAACGGCAGCCGCGCAAAAGCGCGGCTGCCGCCGTTATGTGATTTTATCAATCCAGATCTTCTTCGTCAAAGCTTTCTTCTTTGCTCAGATCGGGGAAACTGTTGTCCTCGTCAAGTTCATGACGTTCGTCCTTGCGTTTCTTGTTCCAAACATATCCGACCAGACCGCCGAGGGCAATGATGCCGGTGGGCGCGGCCGCGATTTGCGGATTCTCCTTGATCGCTTCCCAGGCACGGGTGCCGAGCGAAGCATCGTTGCCGGTGGGCTGTTCCAAAACAAGCTCGTTGTCAGACGGCGTTGTGATCTCATCTGCGGCATAGGTTTCGCCGATGAACTGGTTGAAATAGCTCGCGTCGTCGCTGACGTCCTCCTGTGTATCAAAGAGCGCGGACGGATCTTCGATCGGCTCAAGGATGATGCTGTTGTCAAAGCTGTCAATAGCGCTCAGATCGAAAATTGCGTTGTCTCCCTGCGCTTCCACCGCACTGATCACATGATTGACCATATCCTGTGCCGCCTGTGCTTCCTTAGAGGCGTTGGAGTTTACGAGGGTCTGCATCTGATCGAGCAGGTTGCTGCCGTTTTCGGTCGTCGGCGTTGCAGCGTTGCCGGTTTTGTAGACATTAAACGTATAAGTCACGGTATCGGCATTGGCATAGGAACCGTCGTTATATGTCACTGTCACATCGATCTGTTCGGGTTCGTTTGTCCCGTTCAGCGTTGCGGCCGCCGTGGCGTTGGAACGCATCTCGGCGCCGTTCAGCGTGACAAGCACATTCGCGTTGCTTCCGCCGATCTGATCTGCCAGGGAAATCGGTGTGAACCAGACCTTTTTGCTGTCGGCGGCAACAAAGAGATCGTAGTTGAAGATATCGCTGAAGAATTCTTCATCCAGATCAAAACAGCCGGCCAGACAAGCCATATCAAACAGTTCTTCGGTCGATGCTGAATCGTTGTAAGGCACTTCCTTCTCGTCGAGCATCGTTTTGAGGATCAGATTCTGCACGGCGTTTTCTTTGCCGTTCTTGTCAGCGTCGGAAAGACGCACGGGGTTGATCGTTACATCATATGCCCCGTTCAGGATCGAAGCATAGTAAGCGTAATCCACATATTCCTTCTGCGCGCCGGTCGTTTCTTCATAGGGCGTCAGCGGAACCTTATAGCTCTGCGCGGCGGCGGTCAGCACTTTGGACCAGTGGAACACCTCGGCGTTGCTCGGGTTTTCGCTCAGCGGCAGCTCCGGGAATTCCTGCACATGGGTCTTGACCGCCTGCACAGCGAACCCGTTGATGGTGGTAACGCCGGAGGGCAGGAACACGCCCATCAGTTCAGAGAGGATGATGATCTCCGCGGCTTCCAGCGTGATGCCCTTGGGCAGTGTAACTTCCTTTTCATACAGTGTGTAAACGGCGTTGTAACGCAGCGCGGCGTAAACAACGGCAACGGCCGGTGTATCCTGCGGCGTCAGCTCCTGCGGCAAAACAATGCCGTAAGTTTCCAAGTATTCGGTCATGGTCGGCAGATCGTCGGTCATGCCCATCGCAGTTGCGGTATAATAGAAGAGGGTCAGAACTTCGTCATAGGCCTGTCCGACATTTTCCTCGTTCAAATCGTTCAGTTTTGAATAGCGCTCTACATCGGTGATAAACTGATCGTATGTATGGCTGTACGGATATTCCGCACGCGGCACGATCCTCGCCGTTGTAAAAGAGTTGGCGTTATCGCGAATAATCAAGGTATCCAGCCACGCCATCGTCGGCTGTGACGAGGCAAAACGCGGATGACCGGCAACCACTTCCGGCTTCCCGTTTTGCAAGGTTACACCCGCAAACGCAATCATCGGGAGAATCGCCAGACAGATGATCAGCAGCGCCGTCACACAGGCCGCAAAAGGCTTTATCAATCTCAACGGATACACACTCCTTTGTTCGTTACACGTTCCATTTCAAAAAGTCATTCGTCCGTTTTTCTGAAAAATCAGACGACAATCCAACATAATCTTTATACACGCTATATCATACAACGAAATCAAAATAAAGTCAACAACTATTCCCGGAATTTTTCAGAATATTTATAAAAAGTTTTTCCTGTTAATGAAGTTTTTACATACGTTTGCGGCAATTTTTGCACACGCTTTTTTATATTTCGCTCAGGGATCAAGTGTATCCTGCGTTTCACAGTCTTCCGGCAAAAAAATGTCGTCCTGCGCGGCTGACTTTGCCTGTCTGTGTTCCTGTGCGCGCTGTACCGTTTCTTCCTGTTCTTTCAGCAGACGCTCAAACCCCGACAGCGCGGCAAACGCCAAAAACTGTTTTGCTCTGTCTGTGTCGTTATTCACCGTTATGACCTCCGATCAACGTATTGCGTATGCGCGCTGTGCCCGCCGACGTATAGCTGACGCCGCGCAGCAACGCGTTTTTTCCGTATTTGTTTTTGATAAAAATGCGCGCCTGCTGCAGCCGTGCCTCCTTTTGCTGAACGGCAAGATCATCGAACAAAGAAAAGGTGGCCGTCGCCTTCGGCTGCAGGCTTTCAAACGCGATGGCGAGCCGCCGGATGGGCTTTGCCGGCAGCGTTGTGTGCGCGTAAAGAGATTCGAACGTCGCCATGATCTTGCGGTAGGAATCCGTGGGCACCTCCAGCTTACGGCTGCCCCCACTCGACGGGATCACATCCTTGGAATAGCTGACCGACAGCGAGAGCGCACCCGTGACCATCCCCGCTTCCACCAGCCGCAGCGTCATCGCGTCCACCATTTCACGCAGCACGACCGCCGCTTCCGCCGCCGCGTAATCCCGAAACAAAATTTGACTGTTGGAAAACGAAAGGTTCTTTGCCTGATAGCTCTGAATGTCCGCAATCGTGCAGGACTCGCGCCCGTTGGCGTGGTCGATCAAAAATCGCGCGTTGACCCCGAATTCCCGAAACAGTGTGTCCTCCGGCAGCATGGCGACGCCGTGCAGATCATAAACACCGAATTTTTCCAGCCGCCGCGCAATGCCGCGCCCGATGTTCCAGATGTCCGTGATCGGTCGGTGATGCCACAGCGTTTGCCGGAACGTCTCCTCATCCAGCACGCCGATGTGATCCCGCGTATGCTTGGCGGTGATGTCCAGCGCGACCTTTGCCAGAAACAGGTTTGTTCCGATGCCCGCCGTGGCGCAGATGCCTGTGGCGTCGAACACGGCCTGCATGAGCTGCTTTGCAAACGTGACCGGCGCGGTATGATACAGCTTCAGGTACGCCGTCGCGTCGATAAAGCATTCATCGATGGAATAAACGTAGATGTCCTGCGGGCTGACATAGCGCAGATACAGCGCATAGATGTCCGCCGCCGTCTGCATATACAGACGCATGCGCGGCTTTGCCGTGATGTAATCCACATGCGGCGGGATTTCGAACAATCGGCAGCGGTTGCGCACACCGAGCGCCTTCATCGCCGGGCTGATGGCAAGGCAGATGGCACCCCTGCCGCGCGACGGATCCGCCACAACAAGGTTCGCCTGAAACGGATCGAGTCCCCTGCTGACGCATTCCACCGATGCGTAAAAACTTTTCAGATCAATGCATAGATAGATCGGTGTTTCCATAAAACGACCTCTTTTCAGAACATTTGTTTTCTGTGTAAAAAGAATAGCACATTTGTTCTTTTCTGTCAAGAGGAAATTTCGGGAAGATCATTTTTTCAAGGTGCACCGGCAGCAAAAAAGCCAAGGCACGAAAGAAAAAAGCCGCGCGGAATGCACAGCTTTTTCGGAAAGGTTCGGCAAAATGACAGTCCACCCGCTTGTTCGGTCGCCCGCAAACGGTTCGGCGGCTTCCCCACTGTTCTGTGCCGCGCAGCGTTGCTGCGCGGCACAAGGCGGCGGCGGGTCCGCGCGGCGAACGCCGCGCGGAAAAGGCGCGGTGCGCCTTTTCGCATCGCGCACCGCGCGATGCGTCCCGCCGCCGCCCGTGCGGGGCTGACAGCGTCAGCCCCGCAAAAAGCTGCCGCTGCTTATGGCACATATACCGCTTCGTCGCAATAGAAGAACGCATACGGCTGCGCGATGCTGCCGAAATCCGGCGCAAGCTCCATCCCCTGCGGATTGCGCACCTTGCCGTCGGGCGTGAGCACAAATTCTGTCTGCCCGCCGAAATACAGGAAGAGCAGCTTTTCGCCCTTGTGTTCGTTTAAAAACGCACCGAAGTCACGGAACCACGCGCCGCCGAACGCCGGTGTGGCATAGATTTCGCCGTTTTCCTGCACCAGCGTCACGATGGCAACCAGCTCGTCGCCGTTCCAGACCGGATAATCGCGGAAATTCTGACGGATGGCACAGACCGGCGGCGTCTGTTTTCCGGAAACGGCAAAATTCTCAAAGTAAACATGGCTGTAGCCGCGGTCGCTGACACGCAAATTTTCCGCAGGCACGCCGGAGGCGGAAAGCGCACTTTGCAGCCAGGACAGATTGTCTTTGAAATAGGCGTTGGCCTGTTTGTCGGTCAGCTTTTCGCCGCTGCGCTTGAGCTGCTCTTTTGCGCTTTTTTCCGGCAGCACATACAGGTCGCTGTTTCCGCCGGAGAGGTAACTGCTTGTGGTGCAGTTCTGCGTGGTGCTCGGCTGTTCGGCAGCGCTCGATGTGCCGGCAGATTCATAAATGACGGCGGGAACTGCCGTGGTGCTTACGGCGCCGCTCGTCACGCAGACTGTCGTGCTGTTTTCCGGCAATGAGAAAGCTGCGACGCTCGTTTCCTCCCCTGCCGGCGACGTGGCCGGCGTCATTGCAGACGCGCCGCCAAACTCATCAGCGACCGTTTCGGGCGCTGCGCCGGGCTGCGGCACGTTTTGAGAACCGCCGCCGAGCGCAGGACTTGTGACAAGGCTCACGCCGATTGTCGGTTCGACGTCCGGTTTTCGGTGCAGCGCTGTGCCCCAAACGACGCCCACAGCCACCACGGCAACGGCGAGTGTGCCGGCGGACAAACCAAGGACGGTGCGGCGCTTTTTTTGCGCGGCGCGGCGCTCACGCAACTGCCGCACAATTGCGGCGGTCATTTCCAGATCAGATTTCATAGGGAAACTCCTCCTGTTCCAATTCTTGCCGCAGCGCCCCTTTCGCGCGATAGAGCAGCGCAGAGGTGCTGTGGCGGCTTTTGCCGAGGATGGCGGAGAGCGCTTCGGTATCAAAGCCCTCATAGTAGGTCAGATACAACGCCTGCCGGTAGGTGGGAGAAAGCCGGCGCAGCGCGGCCGCAAGCCGGGACTGCTGCTCGGCCTTCAGTGCAAGAAGCTCCGGGGTCGGCGCAGGGTCGACAAGGTCAAAGCCGTCCGCAAGCGGCTGCGTCCGGCGGCGTTTGGCTTTGCGCAGATGATCGCGCGCAAGGTTGCCGCCGATGGTGAACAGCCACGTTTTAAACGACGCGCCGCCGCTGTCCTTCGGTTTTTTCAGCAGCAAACGCACAAACGTCTCCTGCGTCAGATCTTCGGCCGTATCCATATCGTGCACAAAGCCGAACAGATACTGCTGCAGCCCGGGCCGGTACGCACAAACGAGCTCACCCAGCGCGTCGTCTTCCCCGGCAAGAAAGCGCCGGTATGCGTCAGAAGCGTTGTCCATGAAAATCCTCCTTTGGTACCCGCTGATTCACTCGAACATGCAAACCTTGGCGGTAAATTTTCCGTCATTTTGCACAGAAATCGCTTGCAAATTTGCTCTTGAAAAGCTTTTCACCTCTTACACGAAAACCGCTTCGAAAAATCACGAAAAAACAAAAGTGCACCGCAAAACGGTGCAAAAATCATGGTTCTGCCGCCCCGGACGTTGCCGGCGCGCCGGCATAGCCGTAGCGTTTGTTCTGCGTGATGAGAAAGCTCACCGAAAGCACAAGCGTGCAGACCTCGGCGACGGTGACGGAGATCCAGATCGTCTGTGCACCGAACAGCACCGGCAGCAGCAGGATGCACGCAAGCTGAAACAGCAGCGAGCGCGAAAACGAGATTGCCGCCGAAACTGCGCCGTTGCTCAGCGCCGTGAAAAACGAAGAGGCGTAGATGTTGAACCCTTTGAACAGATAGGCGGTAGCATACAGCGCAAACGCGCGGCGCGTCATCGCCGACAGCGCTTCGTCATAGCCCGCGAACACCCGCGCCATCACCGGTGCGGTCAACTGCGCGAGCAAAAACATGCTCAGACCCGCAAAGCCGATGAAGCGCATGCTTTTGGAAAACAGGTTTTTCAGCTCGCTGCGGTTCTTTGCGCCGTAATGATAGCCCACCAGCGGCGCCACGCCGATGGAATAGCCCAAAAAGACGGAAACAAACACAAAATTGACATACATGATGATGCCGTAGGCGGCCACGCCGTCTTCGCCGAAATAGCGCAGCAGCGTGCTGTTATAGAGCATATTGACCAGCGACATGGAAACATTGGTCATCAGCTCGCTCGCGCCGTTGCCGCAGGCTTTCAGCAGATCGCGCGCGTTCCAGCGCGGTTTTCCGAGCCGCAGCAGGCTGGAATTCCTGCTGAAAAAGAACAGTAAAGGCAACGCGCCGCCGCAGACCTCACTGACTGCCGTGGCCGCCGCAGCGCCGGCTGCACCCCAGCGGAAAAGCCCGACGAACACATAATCGAGCACCATATTGGCAAGCCCCGCGAGGATAGAGACCAGCAGTCCCAGCCGCGGGCGTTCGGCTGCCACAAGAAAGCTTTGGAACACGTTTTGCAGCATGAAAAATGTCACAGACAGCAGCCCGATGCGCCCGTATTCCAAACAGTACGGCAGCAGCGCGTCATCCGCGCGCAAAAGCCTTGCGATCTGCGGCAAAAACAGCTCCGCCAGCACGGTCGCCGCAACGCCGAATGCGATCACGGTATACACGAGCATGGAAAACTGCCCGTTCGCCTTTGCGCGGTCGCCTTCGCCGAGCGTTTTGCTCACAAGCGCGGTGCCGCCGGTGCCGATCATAAAGCCGAAGGTGCCGATTGCCATAATCACCGGCATAATGAGGTTCAGGCCGGCAAACGCCGTCTTGCCCGCGTAGTTGGAAACAAAATAGCCGTCCACAACGCCGTAAACGGAGGTATAGATCATCATGATCACACCCGGCAGCACAAAACGGAACAGCCGCCGGGCGGTAAAATGATCGGAAAGTTGAATCTTCATGAATGCTCCTGGAAAAGAAAAACTGAAAAAGCGCCTTTTGTCGGCAGACAAAAAAACGCTTTGTTCTGGCCCGCCCGGAGGGATTCGAACCCCCGATCTTCAGAATCGGAAAATCATTTTTTGAAGTTTTTCCGCGTTTCACAATGTGCCGTAAGCCCTTATAAAATAACGGTTTTTGACGTTTTGGATTTCACGGCATTGCACGGAGAATAAACCCCAAAGCGCGAAAATAAACCCCAAATAAACCCCAAAGCATTAAACCATAAAAACATGATCCTGTTCTATGCGGGCAGGCTATCAGCTGACGGTTTAACCACGCTGCATAGCTTCATCAATCGCACGATTTATAAAGCCGTTGAGACTTTCGCCCCGGCTTTCTGCAAAGGCTTTTATTTCGTCCTTTTTGCCTTTTTCAACGCGCAACTGGATTTGCTCATAGTTTGCCGCATTGTACTTTGCAACGGCTTTCTTTTGCGCCTCTGATCGAATCGCCATTTCTGCGCCCCCTTTTTTTTCGGGCAGCCGTAAAACTGCACCTTTTCCATCATCCCTATTATAGCACACATTGTATACTGTTAGCAATAGACAGAATAAACAAATACTGATAGCAGTATATCACGAATCTTTGTGCATTATACATATTGCATTTATCTACTGTTAGCAGTATAATATATACAGAAAGTCAAGGGAAGGTAGACAGCTAAGGCCGCCGCCGAACCAAGACTACAACGCAAGAGCGGGAACGGATAAGAGAGAGTGAGACGCACTGAGTAGAACGCTAGATGTTTAACGCCTCCCGCCCCTTGACTTTCAAGTATTTCAACAAAGGAAAGGATGTTCACAATGTCAACCAACGAAATCACCAAAAAGATCAGAGAGCTGAAAGAGCTGCAAGCCCTCATGGAGCAGGCGCAGGCCGAAGCCGAAGCCATCAAAGACGATCTGAAAGCCTACATGATCAGCACCGGCGCGGATGAAATGACCGTGGACGTGTTCAAAATCAGATATGCCACCGTCAAAGGCAGCCGCTTTGATGCAGCAGCATTCAAAAAGACCCATGCCGATCTCTATGCACAGTACACCCGGCCGACCGAAACCCGCCGTTTTTCGGTAGCATAATAAGAAGCGCTAACCCTATGAGGGCGGGAAAACCCGCCCGCCCTCATATTCATATTCGGTTATAAAAAAATCGATTTGTTGACATAATTACATGATATTTACCCAACATGATTTTTTTGAGAAAGAAAGGAAGATAAAAACATGAGAAACGCACAGATCAAAGCCATTTATAACGAATTTGCAGAAAATGACTATCAACCCACCGAAGAAAAAAAGAAGCTTAACGATCTCATGGAGCAGATAGTGCCGCAGGCGCGGTTTTTTGACCTTGAAAGCGCGGTCAATCTTGCAATAGACCGTGAAGCCGAAACCGCCTTTCTTGCCGGTTTTCGGTGTGCCGTTCGGCTATTTGTCGGCTGCAACTGAAGCGAATAAAAAATTTTTTTGCCTGTATTTTGCCTGTATTTTGCCTGTATTCAAAACCGCCCATGCATTAGAGGCGCAAAACAAAAAAAACAGCGAGGACAGCACCAACCCGGCGGCGTCCTCGCTGTTTTTCTGTCTGCTCAGTCATTTTTTTGACTAAATACTGCAACTCTTTTTCGCTGAAATATATGGCTATATCTATAAAATGTGTCTCAAAACAGCATAGTGCAAAACACTTGTTTTTTGATACGGTTGTCTAGATTTGTAACAGCGTATTCCTAAATCAATGCATTAAAGACGTTTTCTTGTTGCAAAACTGGACAACCCTTGTACGGTTTCGCAACAGCGATATTTACTTGCCCTCCTCTTTCCATTTGTCTGAAAACTTATAGACGTTGCTTTTGCGTAGGTTCTTATTATTTTCAACGCATTCAATAAAGCCAGAATCGATTAAGGCTTGAATATCGCTATAAAAAGTGCTTTTGTTAGTGTATAGCTCAGCTGTTTTGTTTGCCAGGTGCCACGGAAAAAGAAATTGTGCTTTATCACCGTTCGGTGCATTCTTGTTAGCGTCGCCTTTGTAACGCTCCTTCATATAAACATAGAGCATCCGCGTGCGGGGTTTCAACTTCTTGAATCCATCTTTATACAGCATAGTCGTGTATATGCGGGCGAACCTTTGATTTACTCCGTCGTACTCCCATTTTTCGGGCGGTTTCGACTTTCCTTTGCTCATAGCGGCCTCACGCCGCCCTCATAGGCTTTCGGGCACGATTCCGGGGCATTCAGCAAGGCAAAGAATTGATCGAGATTGACAAGGCGTTTATTGCCCACCAGTACCACAGGGATCTCTCCGCGGTTGACGGCAGCGCGGAACGCCCGCAGGGTATAAGCCGTGTTTGGATCAGCCGCTTTCAGCTCCCGGAACGCTTCAGGAACGGTTCTCATGCGTGGAATACTCATTTTTCACCCCCCCCTTTGCCAAAGTTTTGACGCGCTGATTCTTGCATTTTTCGCCGCTGTTCTGCCGACAACTGCCGGGGCTTTTGGATTTTTACCCAGCACTTAGGGATTTGGTACCGTTGACAGTGTGCATCCTCAAAAAGCAAAGAACAATCAGCGTTTCGAGAGCAAAGCGCCCTCATTCTGTTTTTCCACTTCCGGGCGCATGTTTCAACGATTGCAGTTGCTTCTTCATCGTTGAAAATGATTACCGTTTCACGTTCGGCGGGTGAAAGATTGCTCATTGTGACACCTCCTTCGCAAGTTCGTCTATGAGGGCAAGGATTTTTTCGGTTTCCTCCGGCGGCAGCTCATGCCGCAGCTTGCGACTAAAATTGCCGTCGTTCATACCAAGGGCATCAGCGATCTGCCACAGTTTCACACCGTTCTTTTCTGCCGCCGTTCTGATTGATTTGTTCGTTTTTTCCTTCACAGAAATCACCTCTTTCGAATTTGTTGTTGACATTTAATAGCTTTTGTGCTACGATAGGATCATAGCATAACAACAACGCCAAGTCAACAGTTTTTGCTATGTAAAGTATGTAACATAGCTTTTTTGCTACAAGAAAGAGGGGTCACCGGCAATGGATAACGAAACTAAGAAAATTATTGGTCAACGAATCAATGCGGCATTAGCCAAAAAAGACGTTAAGCAAAAAGAGCTTGCCGAATACATTGGATTTGCGCCGAACACCGAAAACACGGTTTCATATTGGTGCAGCGGGAAAAGAACACCAAACGCAGAACAAATAATAAAGATATCGAAACGGTTGAATGTTTCCGCTGACTATCTGCTCGGCCTTACTGAAAGCTATACAACCGATAAAGACCTGCGTTTTATCTGCGAAACGACCGGCCTAAACGAAAAAACGGTGCAGCTTCTTAGTGAATGGAAAAAAGAAGCCGATGAACAACCAACCAGCGCAGCGGCGCAGATTATACCGGCAATCAACGCGGTTCTTTCAAATGCGGGCTTTAATGACGTGCAGAACTTTTTTCGTGAGTTTGTGGAATGCCGTAATTATTTACAAGCGCTTTTGTCAAATATCCACACAGAAACAGATAGCAACCTGACCGCAAAAGAAACCCGCGGAACAAGCTTTGAAGCGTCAAAAATATTTCAGCAGATCACGCCCGAAAATGTGGATATTTTAGATGCACGTCGTTTTATGCAGGCGGCACGTTATAGCGCGCGCGCGGCGTTTGACGAACTGTTTGACGATTTTGACGGATATAAAGAGATCATGCAGGAACTGAAAGAAAAGAGGCCGTCCCTATCGCAGGACAGCACAGAAACCGTGCTCCGTTACGTCGGTGAACGACTTCGACAGATAAAACCCAGGGAAGAAGGTGAATCACATGCCGACGATTGAACAGCGCGGCGATACCTACCGTATCACGGTCTCTGCCGGTTACGACCTGCAGGGCAAGCAGATCAGAAAGAAAATGACATGGAAACCCGCGCCGGGGATGACAAAGAAGCAGATCGAAAAAGAGCTGAACCGGCAGGCGGTCATGTTTGAAGAACGTGTGCAGCGCGGGCAGGTACTGGACGGCTCCATTAAGTTTGCGGACTTCGCCGAAAAATGGTTCAAAGAACACGCTGAACCCCACCTGAAGCCCCGCACCGTTGCCGGATATCGCGCACTCATGCCGCGCACCGTGCAATGCATCGGCCACATACCGCTGGAAAAGCTGCAGCCGCTCCACTTGACGGAATTCTATCACGAACTGGAAAAAGACGGCATTGCAGGCAACGCCCGCTTTGTTGCGTCGGTTGATATTAAAGAAATCCGCGCAAAACGGAACATGAAAAAAGTGACGCTCAGGAAAGCCGCCGGGATCACAGACAGCACCCTTGACAAAGTGGAACACGGCGAAAGCGTAGCAAGAGAAACCGCCGAAAAAGTGTGTGCAGCCCTCAGCCTGAAGCTGGACAAAGCTTTCCACCGTGTAGGCAACACCGCATTGTCAGACCGCCGTGTTCGCTGCTATCATGCTTTTGTTTCGTCCGTGCTGGAAAAGGCCGTCAAATGGAATGTGATCTATGACAACCCGGCGCGGCGCGTGGAGCCGCCGAAGCAAAGCCGGATCGTTGCCCCCTACCTCGACGAAGACGGCGCACGGCAACTGCTTGAAGCGCTGGAAAGTGAAGACCCACAGCACAGCGTTATGATCCATCTGCTCTTATTGTTCGGTATGCGTCGCGCTGAATTGCTCGGCCTGAAGTGGGAAAACATCGACTTTGAAAAAAGCACGATTTCGATCAGGCAGACCATTCACTACTTGCCGGAACGCGGGATCTTTGAAGACACAACCAAAACAGCGGGATCAGAGCGCACACTCAAAGCAGCGCCTTACACCCTGCAGCTTTTGCGGCAGCACCAGGCATGGCAAGCCGCTGAACGGTTAAAAGTCGGTGATCTATGGAATGATCACGGCTATGTGTTCACACGATACAACGGCGAACCGATCCACCCCGACGCGCTTTCCGGCTGGTTTCGTCAATTCGTCAAGCGTCACGACCTGCCGCCGATCCATCTGCACTCCCTCCGGCACACTTCCGCAACCCTGTTGATTGCCGATCACACGCCATTGACCACCGTTGCCGCCCGCCTCGGCCACGCAAACACAAACACAACCGCGAAAGTTTACGCCCACGCCATCCAGTCCGCAGACGCGGCAGCCGCCGAAGCGTTGGAAAGCAAACTGCTCGGCAGTGTCAAAAAGCAAAGCAGCCTTGCATAAGGGCATAAAAAAAGGACAGCGAAGAACACGCCGCACCCGGCCACGTCTTCGCTGTTTTTCTATCGTTTTTTCAGCAGCTTTTCACACCTGCTTTTTTTGCCTGATTTTTGCATTTTTGGGAGCAATAAACCCCAAATAAACCCCAAAAAGCATTTTTTGCCCTTGCTTTCGCCCTCATGGAAAAACAAAAAAAGCGCCGAAGCCCCAATAAAATCAAGGGATTTCGGCATGGCCCGCCCGGAGGGATTCGAACCCCCGATCTTCAGAATCGGAATCTGCTGCGTTATCCAACTGCGCCACGAGCGGAAATATGCGCCGGAAAAACCGGCGGTTTGTTTTGCGTTATTCGATCATTCGCTCGCCAGCGCACGTTCGAGCCAGGTGCTGCCGATGTCGATGGCGGCGGACAGGCTCTTTTTTTCGGTCTTGTGGGCAATGCGGTCGTGCGGACGCACGTCCGGGTCGGTGTTGATGAGCTGCACGGAAACCTTGTCGGCCACCTGCACGCCCTGGACGTCGTGGCTTGAAAGGATGGTCAGCATCAGCACAAACGGATCGCTCATCTTGCCGTAGTAGATCGTGTTGCCTTTGCGCACGAGAGGCTTGCCCTTATACATCAAAAATTCGCTCTTCTTTTTTTCAGCCATGATGTTCTCCTTATTTGTCGAGATAGTTGCGCACCAGCTCCCGCAGCAGCTCGTCGCGGTCGATGCGGGTAATCAGACTGCGCGCACCCTTGTGGTTGGTAATATAGGTGGGATCCTCCGAAAGGATGTAGCCGACGATCTGCATGATCGGGTCGTAGCCTTTCTCCACCAGGGAGGCGTAAACGGCATCCATGATCTCCTTCATGTCGGCCGGTGAACTCTGTCCGATTGAGAATTGCCTTGTTTTGTCCATGGTGAAAGCCTCCTTCAAAAAAACATTTATGATATTATAGCGCAAACGTGTGCAGAAAACAAGTGCATTTTGAAAAAAATCCCATTTCGGCAAAACTTTTTCAAAAAAGCGCACCGCACCCCTGTTCCCTGTTCCCTGTTCCCTGTTCCCTGTTCCCTGTTCCCTGTTCTCTGTCCCCAGTTCCCAGCCTCTCCACTCTCAACTCTCCAAACTCCACTCTTCCCTTATTCCCTGATTCCTGATCCCTGTCACCTGTCCCCTGTCCTCTGTCACCTGATCCCTGATCTCTGTCCCCTGTTCTCTGTCCCCAGTTCCCAGCCTCTCCACTCTCAACTCTCCAAACTCCACTCTTCCCTTATTCCCTCAATCCCTTATTCCCTCAATCCCTTATTCCCTGATCCCTGATCCCTGTCACCTGTTCCCTGTCCCCTGTCCCCTGTCCCCTGTCCCCTTTGCATCACAGCCTGCCACGCCGCGGCCAGCTTTGCTTCGCTGAACTGTGCGTTTGCCGGGCTGGTAGACGGCAGACACTGCGCCGGTATGCCGGTTTTTTCCAGCTGAAACTTGCGATACAGGCGATCGGCGGTCTTGCCGTTGGTGAAAACGGCGGCGACGCGGGCAGTTTCAAGGATCGGCGTCAGATCGTTCGGCACAGCGTTTTTGATCGAGCTGTCCGCGCTGCCGCTGATGTCGCACGACGCGAGCACATCCCAAAGGGCGATGTGGTTGCGCAAAAGAAAGGCGGTCTTGCTCTGCGGCGTCTGTCCGGGATCGTCGCCGGTCACGGCAGCAAGCACGCGCCAGAAGCGGTTTTGCGGATGACCGTAAAAAAAGCCGGCCTCGCGCGACTTGACCGAGGGGAACGAACCGAGGATCAGCACGCGGCTGTTTGAATCAAAGACGGGCGGGATGGGATGGACGATGGGCATGGGAACCTCCGGGATGAATGTGGAAGGTGGAATGTGGAATGTGAAATGAAATCTCGTAATCTAAAAGCGTGGCTCAAAAACGTATTGACAAGAGCGGGAAACGTGTTATAATGCTTGCAGATAAAACTCTAACATAGGAGATCAAACAGTGCAAGAAATCGGAAAAATTGATATTGCTATATATCAACGGGTTTCAAACAAGGCAATCTTAACAGACGAGGTCGTTTTGACAAACAACCGGATGGAACACATCATAGAGCGCCGGGGCCTTTCGTTTTATGAAACATATCGCCCGTTTTTTTCTGAAATCATTCGTGATCCGGATTATGTTTTTTCTGATAAAAGACCGTATTCCGTAATCGCTTCCAAAGCGTTTAAAAAGGACGGCAGCATTGTCAACATTATTATTCGCCTCGTTGTGGAAAGTGATAACCCCAAATTTAAGAACTCAATCATTACTGCCATTGAACTGGGTGAGGAACGATTTGAACAATTTTTGAGAAACAATGAGCCTGTGTACAAAAAACTTGACAACCAAGTATAATTCTGCTAAAATAAGTATAGGATAAGAAAGGTTATTTGAGGTGGTAGATTTCGTAGCGACCACACGCCGCCGGTACGACAGGGGCAACCCGAGAGATGCAGGAGATTGCTACGCCTGCCAAATAGCCGAACTGAACCTGGCCGCTTTGGAGTGATTCAAGGCGGCTTTTTCTATAAACAATCGCTGCCGCAACACTGATTTTCGGTGTTTACGGCAGCTTTTTCTTTTCACTTTTCAATCAGCTTTTCCGCCGCGGCGATCTTCACGCACAGACACAGCAGCTTGGTCGCTGTCAGCAACTCATCCACCGGCGGATAGGACGGCGCAATGCGCAGATTTTTGTCTTCGGGATCAATGCCGTAAGGGAACGTTGCGCCGGCCGGAGTCAGGGTGACGCCCGCTTTTTTGCAAAGCTCGCACACACGCTTGGCGGTGCCGGGGTAAACGTCAAGGTTGATGAAGTAGCCGCCCTTCGGGTAGGTCCATTTCGCAATGCCGTAACCGCTGAGCTTGAGCTCGAACTCATAAAGCACGATCTTGAACTTCGGGGCAAGGATGTTGCGGTGCAGACGCATATAGTTTTTCAGGCCCTCCACGTTTTTATAAAACTTCACATGGCGGTACTGATTGAGCTTGTCATAGCCGATCGTCTGATATTTCAGGCGGCTTTTGATGATCTCAATGTTGCGGTCGGACGCGGCAAGCGCGGCAACGCCTGCGCCGGGGAAGCTGATCTTTGACGTGGACGTAAACTCGATCACCATGTCCTCGTGGCCGTATTTTTTCAGCGATTCAAAAATATTGTCAAGTTTGTCACCCTTGGACGCGAGATCGTGGACGATGTAGGCGTTGTCCCAGATGATGCGGAAATCGTCCGCCGCCGGACGCATCGCAGCAATACGCTCCACCGTTTCGTGGCTGTAGGTCACGCCCGTCGGGTTGGAATACTTCGGCACACAGAACATACCCTTCACTTTCGGGTCTTTGATGTATTCCTCCACCTCGTCCATATCCGGACCGGTCTCGGTCATGTGGACAGTGATCATTTTGATCCCGTAGTATTCACAGATCGCAAAGTGGCGGTCATAGCCCGGAGAGGGGCAAAGGAACTTGATTTCGCCTTGATCTTTCCACGGTGTGCCGTCGGAGCCGGTCAGCATGCACTGCGTCAGATAGTCAAACATCAGGTTGAGGCTCGAGTTGCCGCAGACGATGACGTTCTTCATCGGCACATCCAGCAAATTGGCAAAAATCTCCTTGCACTCGTCAATGCCGGTCAGCAGACCGTAGTTGAGGTAGCGCAGAGAATGGTTGTTTTCGTCGTCCCAGTCGTGCGAGGTGATCGCGTCCAGCAGCCCGTTGGACACGGAAAGCTGATCCACACCGGGTTTGCCGCGCGACATATCGAGCGTCAGACCCAGCGACTGGTAGTTTTTATAGGCAGCCATCAACTCCTGCAGTTCCTGCTTGAGCTGATCTTTTGTCATGGAAAGATAATCGGGCATAAGGTCAAGTCTCCTTGTGGTGAAGGTTTTTGAAAAATGTGGAATGTGAAATGTGGAATGTGGAATGAAAATGTGGTGAGATCTTAATTCCACATTCCAAACTCCACATTCCAAATTGAATTAAAACTCCGCCGAGCCGGTCGTGCGCGGGAACGGCAGCACGTCGCGGATGTTGGCGATACCGGTCAGATACATGACCAGACGCTCAAAGCCCAGACCGAAGCCGGCGTGCTTTGTGCCGCCGTATTTGCGCAGGTCCAGATACCACCAGTAGTCCTCTTCCTTGAGACCCAGCTCACGGATGCGCTCGAGCAGCACATCATAGCGCTCTTCGCGCTGACTGCCGCCGATGATCTCGCCGATGCCCATGACCAGGCAGTCGCAGGCGGCCACGGTCTTGCCGTCGTCGTTCAAGCGCATGTAAAACGCCTTGATCTCCTTGGGATAATCCGTGACGAACACGGGCTTTTTGAAGATCTGCTCGGTGAGGAAACGCTCATGCTCGGTCTGCAGATCCGTGCCCCATTCGACCTTGTATTCAAATTCGTCGTTGTGCGCCTTGAGCAGCTCCACAGCCTCGGTATAAGTGATACGGCCGAATTCGGAAGACGCAACGGCCTGAAGCCGCTCAAGCAGACCCTTGTCCACAAACTGGTTGAGGAAGGCCATGTCCTGCGGGCAGGCTTCGATCACATAGCGGATCACATATTTGATCATCGCTTCCGCCAACGCCATATCGTCGTGCAGATCGGCAAACGCGATCTCCGGTTCGATCATCCAGAACTCGGCGGCGTGGCGCTGCGTGTAGCTCTTTTCAGCGCGGAACGTGGGGCCGAAGGTGTAAATTTTTCCGAAAGCCTGCGCCATAATCTCGCCCTGCAGCTGGCCGGACACGGTCAAAAACGCGCTCTTGCCGAAAAAGTCCTGGCTGTAATCGACCTTGCCGTCCTCGGTGCGCGGCGGGTTTTCCATATCGAGCGTCGTCACGCGGAACATTTCGCCCGCGCCCTCAGCGTCCGAGCAGGAGATCAGCGGGGTATGTGCATATACAAAGCCGTTTTCGTTGAAGAAGCGATGCAGCGCAAACGCGGCCGCCGAACGCACGCGGAACGCCGCGGAATACAGGTTCGTGCGCGGGCGCAGATGCGCGATGGTGCGCAGATATTCCGGCGAGTGACGCTTTTTCTGCAGCGGATAATCGGGCGTGGACGCGCCTTCGACCTCGACGGAATCGGCGTTGATCTCAAACGGCTGACGCGCTTCCGGGGTGAGGATCAGCGTGCCTGTGACGATCACGGCGGTGCCGACGTTGAGCTTTGCCACAGCGGCATAATCGGCAATTTTTTCGCGTTCAAACACGACCTGCACGCCTTTGAAGCAGCTGCCGTCGTTGACTTCCATAAAGCCGAGCGCCTTGGAATCGCGGTTGGTACGCACCCAGCCGCAAACGGTCACGGGTGCGCCGGTAAACTGCTGCGGCGCGGCGTAAAGCTTTGCAATTTCTGTTCTTTTCATCATTATGCCCCCAAACAGCGTAAAATGAGTTCTATCTATTATATCACACTTTGTTCAAAAATCAAGCATTCTGCGCGCTTTGGAAAAATAAAAATGAAAAAATGGGAGAAAGCGCTTGACAAACGCCGGGTTCTATGATAAAATTTCAAGGCAAATACGGAGAGATACCGAAGCGGTCATAACGGAACGGTCTTGAAAACCGTCGTACGCCCTGCGTACCGTGGGTTCGAATCCCACTCTCTCCGCCATATTTGAAACAATCGACACCCGGAGAAGTACTCAAGTTGGTGACGAGGCGCCCCTGCTAAGGGCGTAGGTCGGGTAACCGGCGCAGGAGTTCGAGTCTCCTCTTCTCCGCCATAGGTCCCGCAAACCTTAACAAGGGTTTGCGGGGCTTTTTTTCAGCGAGAAGATTTTTCTATGGGCATTTTTTGATCAAGCCCGATTTACTTTTGCAGGACACGTCCGGCGTCACGGATTCCTCGCTGGTCTATCACCTGCAAAACGCGAAGGCGCACGGCGTCACAAAGGAAGAGATCGCCGCCATCATCACCCACGCGACGATGTATACCGGCTGGCCGAAGGGCTGGGCGGTCTTCCGGTTGGCGAAGGACGTTTGGAAGGAGGACTGACATGGCCTCAAGCGCACAATATCTGGATTTCATTCTCGAACAGCTTTCCCTGCTCGACGGCGTTTCCCACCGCGCGATGATGGGAGAATACATCCTTTATTATCAAGGGCGCGTTTTCGGCGGCATTTATGACGACCGCTTTTTGGTAAAGATCACGCCGTCCGCGCTGGCTCTGCTGCCGGACGCAGCACGGGAACTGCCCTATGACGGTGCAAAGGAGATGCTGCTTGTGGACAACGTTGAAGATCGGGCGTTTTTGCGTGAGCTCGTTGCGCGCATGGCGCCGGAGCTTCCCGCACCGAAACGAAAAAAGGGGTGAGCAGCGTGAAGTTTCAAAGAACAGTCCGGCTGAAAGACGGACGCACCTGCATCCTTCGAAACGGCGTATACGCCGACGGCGCCGCCGCACTGGACGTATTTTTGCGCACACACGAGCAGACCGATTATCTGCTCTCCTACCCTGACGAGATCACCTTCACCGCTGAAGAGGAAGGACGCTTTCTGCAGGATAAAACCGAAAGTGCCAACGAGATCGAGCTGGTGGCCGAAGTGGACGGCGAAATCGTCGGACTCGGCGGCATCGAGGCGGTCGGCAAGAACGAAAAAGTGCGTCACCGCGCTGAGTTCGGCGTCAGCGTTCTGCGTCCCTTCTGGAACAACGGAATCGGACACGCCCTGCTGGACAGCTGCATCGAATGCGCAAAAAAGGCAGGCTACGCGCAGCTTGAGCTGACCGTTGTTTCCGAAAACGCCGCCGCGCTCGCACTTTATCTGAAAGCCGGTTTTACGGAATGCGGCAGAAACCCGAAGGGGTTTTGTTCCCGTTTGACAGGCGATCAGGAAACCGTACAACTACGGCTGGAACTTTGATTTCGCCGCGCCAACCGAAAGGAGCACCTTATGAAGCTTTCCGACATCAACATCCGCGACCCGTTTGTGCTGGTTGAAAACGGCACATATTACCTCTATGGCACCCGCGCCAAAGATTTCGGCCGGCACACCGGCGGTTTTGACGTGTATCTTTCCAAGGATCTGGAAACATGGAGCGATCCCCTGCCCGTCTTTGATTCCGAAAAATACGGGCTGAACCGCGAGGTCAACTGGGCGCCGGAGGTGCATAAATACAAGGGACAATACTATCTGTTCGCCACGTTCACGCAGGAAAACGGTCTGCGCGGCACCTATGCGCTGATTGCCGACCGCCCCGAAGGTCCGTTTCGCCCGCATTCCGACGGCGCGCTGACGCCCGACGGCTGGGAGTGTCTGGACGGGACGCTGTATGTGGCAAAGGACGGCAAGCCCTTCCTCGTGTTTTGCCACGAGCACACGCAGATCCTCAACGGCAAGGTCTGCTATGTGCCGCTGAAAGACGATCTTTCCGCGCCCGCGGGCGAGGCGGTCGATCTGTTTCTTGCGACCGATCCCTATTATATGCCGGAGCCCGTGGAGGGCAAGCACTATATCACCGACGGTCCGTTCATGTTCCGCACAAAAGACGGCGCGCTGCTGATGATCTGGTCGACCTTTCCGGAAGGGAAATATGCCCAGTGTGTCGCGCGCAGCCTGAGCGGCGAAATCCAAGGTCCGTTTGAGCATCTGGCGCCGCTGATCACCGACGACGGCGGCCACGGCATGATCTTCCGTGACGGCGAGAAGCTGATGCTGACCTTCCACCGCCCGAACACCTCACTGTTTGAGCGTCCGGTGTTCTGTGAGCTCACCGATATGGGCGATCATGTGGAATTGCGCAAATAATCATCGTTTTTTTGAAAAATCCCCTTGCGTCAGGGCTTGCTTGTAACGCAGCGTCATATGCTAAGCTATACGCGAAGGAGGTGAAAAGCTATGTCAAAATACACAACGGGAGAACTCGCAAAACTTTGCGGCGTCACCGTGCGCACAGTTCAATATTATGATACGCGCGGCATCCTTGTTCCGTCAGAGCTTTCCGAGGGCGGCAGACGGCTTTACAGCGAAGACGATCTGCGCCGTATGCGTGTGATCTGCTTTTTGCGCGAACTCGACCTGCCGCTCGACGTCATCGGGCAAATGCTTGCCCAGGACGATTCCGGCAGCGTGATCACGCTGTTGCTGGAACAGCAGGAACGGGTGCTGAAAGAAGAGATCGGCGCAAAAACGGAAAAGCTGGAAAAGCTGGAAACCCTGCGCCGGGAGCTGAAAAACGAAGACAAGATCTCCCTGGAATCCATCGGCGACATAGCCTACACGATGAACAACAAGAACAGTCTGAAAAAAACGCGTTTGGTGATGATCCTCACAGGCCTGCCCATCATGCTTTTGGAACTTGCCGGCATCCTGCTGTGGATCTTGAAGGGCCTTTGGTGGGTGTTTGCGCTCTATGTCGTGATCGTGGTGCCTTGGGGCATTCTGATCTCACGCTACTACTTCAAAAACGTCGCCTACCTCTGCCCGCAGTGCCACACGGTGTTCCGCCCCTCGTTCAAAGAGATGTTCTTTGCGCGGCATACGCCGACCGCACGCAAGCTGACCTGCACACATTGCGGCCACAAGGGCTTTTGTGTGGAGGTTGCGGCAGAGGACGAAACAACCAAAGCAGAATAGCCAACATTCCGGCGCCGGAGATACGGTGTGGCAAAAGCCTGTGACGCTTTGCGAAAAAGCCGAAATGTTCAGCTGAAACAACCGAAAACAGAACCCGCTATGACACTTTCAGCGAATGAAAGCATGCATAGCGGGTTTTTGTTTCATCTTCTTTGATCATTGCCAGATCTGTCCGCCCCGTTGCCGAAGCGGTCTTTTTTACAGGTCAGATCACACCGAGCGGGATCAGCACCGCCAGCAAAACGGCGACTGTGCCCCAAAGGCAGATCAAAAAGCGCTTTTGCGTTTTGCGCGGCTTGTCATAGATCAGATTCGCGGCAAGGAAGAACGGGATGTAGGTCGTGATAAAGACCGGCAGCGCACCCCACCAGCGATAGACCCAGATAAAGGCGGGCGTTGACGCGAGAAAGATTTCGAACACAGAGAAGAACAACGCGTTTCCAATGGCAAACAACACCCGGTTGTTGATGCCGAGGATCTTCTTGTTTTTATCTTCGGGCAAAAGCTCAACGCTCATAAAGCCCGCGACCGAGAACATCAGGGAAAGCTCCCACGAAACGCCGACAAGCAGAATGAAGCTGGTGCTCTCCGGCGAAACGTGCCAGAGCGCATAGCCGGTGAAGTGGCAGATCACGGCGTTGGCGATCTCATACAGCCAGTGTACGCCATATAGGGCCAATGCGGCCGCCATGCCGTTATAGTTTTTCTTTTTCCACTGCGGGATCCAGATGCCCACGATGACCACCGCGAGCAGCGCGATGAACGTCCAGTTGAAATTTGCAGTGCTTCTGACCGCATTTTTTGCGGCCTCGGCGGCTGCCATTGCGGCAGCGGAACCGTCTCCGAATAACATAAACAACACGCTCCTTTTTCAGTTTAAAACAGGTTGAAACTTACAGGGGTTTGCGCGAAGGTTTTGCCGATGACAGCTTGTTATCCCCTCCCTTTCCGGCGCAAACAAACGCCGCTGTTTTCTTTCTCTTTTATTATACAGGATTTGTCTCAATGATACAAGTGCCGCGCAAATTTTTCTGCGCTTTTTTTCGGTGCGGCCCTCATGCCCCGGCGGCGACGCATGAACGAAAAGGAGCAGCGTGGTGGGCCGCATATGCATCCGTTGATACACGGGCAGCATGGTGGGGATCACGATGCAGAAGGTAGAGGCGCCGCCGCCGTCCAGGTGCCCCACCAGAGCGATGACGGCAGTGACCACGGCCACGCCGACAACGCTGTCCCCCACCGTTTTTCATCAGCTTGCCGATGATCACATCGAACATACCCGCATCGGACATTACGCCGAAATACAGAACGGAAAAACGAACAAAGCAGCGGTGGGGCCGGTGCTCGAAAAGCCCGACTTGATCATGGTCGCCAGGTTGTCAAAAGAATAATGCCCCGCAATCACCAGAACAAGGCCCAGAATGCCGATGACAAAGTTACTCTTGAAAACGTCTCCTTTTTTCGGGTACTAACCGTCGCTCCCCGCTCCTGTTCTGATCAGGTGTTTCAGTCAGTCAAATACAATAGTTTCGCCCGTGGCTTCTTCTCTCCATCCGTTTTCTCTATACAAGCATTGATCAGAGCAAACATGACGTCCGGTCTCCTTGCTGGTGAATGAAGTCAGAGATCCACAAATAACACATTTGCCTATATCTGCATCATCGATGTTTCTATGCGCCAAACTGATATGAATAATTTCGTCAAGAATCTTTTTCTTCTTATCCGCACTTGTATTATCATTGAAGCCAAACATTACGGGATGTTCTGCTGCACTCCTCAAGAGTTTGCCAATCATACCTTCTTTTGATTTTTCTTCTCCATATTTTTCATGCCAGAAAAGAGTAGGATGAAAAGCCTTGCATTTATCACACCAAGCACCATCATCTATCATATTAATCATTTGTTTTTTTCCTTTCAATCCGCCTGGTACTTTTCATACAGCTTTGTTTCAACGATTATAAGGCCTTGGCCATTTTACATCGGCGTCCCCACTTCGATCAGATTTCCGTCGGGATCATAGAACCTGACGACCTTCTGTCCCCAACTGTGGGTCATCAGCCGATTCACATATTTCACATCCGGATAATACTTTTCAAGTCTCTCTATGAATTCCTCCAGATCCGGCTCCTCAAAATAGAGTTCACCGGCATTGTTTTCCGGAATGATTTCTTTTCCGAGAAACGCTTTCCAGTATTTTTCTTCCTGCAGGACCAATCCTTCTGTCAGAATCATATTTCCATCATTGTCAAGAATCATCTCAAAGCCAAACAGGTCATGATAGAACTGTCTGGATCTCTCGATATCTTTTACTACGATCAGTACATTTTTCAGTTTCATCGTTTTATCCTTCATTATCTCCTTTGAGAAACGTGAATCTATCAGTATCGGTCTCCATATTCCTTTCGTGCTTTTGCCGTCACACTCCCATTTCCGTCACGCAGTTCGATCACATCGCCTTGGGCATTAGTTACCACATAATAATAATCAATTTCGCCGGAGTAGATTGAAAAACAGTTTTGATTTCAGTTATTTTGATTTAAAGGTTATTCGATAATCTAATGTGAAATCAGTATCACAATCATAAAGTAATTTCAACTTC
>CADBBT010000023.1 GCA_902792985.1 Oscillospiraceae bacterium | reverse complement strand
AAAAATGGTGTAAAAAAAGCAGGTAGTTTTGAAAACTACCTGCTTTTTTATCTCTTTCGTTATTTTCCGAAGAGAGCCTTGACCTGGGAGAAAAAGTCGGAAGCTGAAGAGAAAAATTGCGAGAGCTTTTCATAAAAGCCAACCGCTTTGTCCTTGTAGCGCTGGCTCACAAGCTGCTCCAGCAGCGGACCTCGCTGACAGTGGGACACGTAGCGGAGCTCCACCTTCTCCTGCTCCTGCGCGATGCGGTCGTAGAACTGCTGGAAGACGGGGACGAGCTGTTCGATGTATTCGCTGCGCCTCTGGAAGATGTACTCTCCTTCGCGAGCCATCTGCTCCTCGAAGACGAGGAAGACGTCTGGAGCGAATTCCTCTTCCTGCTTCAGCATGCTGCCCGCACTTGCTGCCGAGGAAGAAGACACGACCAAAAAGCCTCTTTCCGACACCTTGAATGAAATGGTCGGTATTGATTTTGCCAAAGCGCTGGAAAATCCCGACTTGAGTACGTATGAAAGCCTTGCCAACGCCGACAGCACCATCGCTTATGAACAGGCCATGCTCAACGGTGTGGACTTCATGGGCCTGAGCATCGACTATATGTACAACAGCAAGGATCCCATTTACTGGCCGAGCCTGAGTGTTTCCCGCTCCGACCTTGCGCTGGTCTACGGCAATCTGAACACCTATCTTCTGCGCATGAAGAAGGAAAAGCTCAACGATTACCGTTTCTACACCAACGAAAAAGCGACGAAGATCTGCAACATTCTCGGTCACCTGTATGATCCGAACTTCAAGGATATCACGATCAGCTTTGACAACAACCCGACGACCAGCGATATCTTCTACAGAACCGTCTGCGAGCGCAGCGGTCTGACCGAATGGATCCAGAAGCAGTGGATCGATCCCATCGGCGACACCTATTATGTTGCTCTGTGCACAACGCTCGGTATGCGTCTGGATGATCTTCCGGCGCCGGAAAGAGATATCAAAAATGCCGCGCTGGTGGCACCGCTGCTTGTGAAGACCATCGTGGAATACAAGGCGTCCGGCCCGTCCTGCACATCTTCACAAGAACCTATAACTATTATCTTTCCAAAGCTGTTGTTCCGTTCTTCCAGAAGTATATCGACGCCGGCAAAACAACGAAGAGCGAACTGATGACCTTCAAAGGTTTGCTGAACACGATCTCCAACGGCAACGGCACGAGAGCCGGCAGACTGGAATGCATCACCCCGCCGAGCTATCGCTTTGCCAAGACGACCGATGAAGTGGAGAATTTCCTGTATCTGATGATCTACTGCAACCTGCTTGGCGCGTTCAAAAACAACAAGAGCGTGGTGCAGGCTTACAAAGCGAGTGTTGACGCGAACGCAAACTTCGACGCAACGCAGAAAGAGCGCATCAAAGCCATTGTCGGCATGATGTTTGAAGGCAAGTTTGCCGAAGCGGAACCGACGCTTTCCAACATCTCCCAAGAGATTATTTCCAATGTTCCCAACAACCTGAAGAATATGCTTTTAGGTTTCTTCGGACGTTTCCTGGATGGATTCTACAGTTTCTTTGATAAGATTTATCAGGCAATCAAAAAGTTCCTGTAATAGAACGCAGAAATCGGTGCATACTGATCATAAGCCCGAACAGTTCCGGCTGTTCGGGCAATTCTTTTCAGGAGAGATGACACATGAATCATTCGGAAAAATCGAACCGCTGCATCGGCTGCACTGTACAGCAATGCGCGCATCACGCCGGCCAGGACAACTTTTGCACGCTTGAAAAGGTTTCGATCGGCACACATGAGAAGAACCCGACCGAGCCGCAGTGTGTGGACTGTGAATCCTTCCGTCTGGGGAACTGACAAAACGGGGACTGCTTCGGCAGTCCCTTTTGTTTGCCGCGCATCAGGATGCGCGGCAAACGGCGGCGGCGGGACCGCGGCGCGAACGCGCCGCGAAAAAAGCGCGCGGCATTTAGCAACGCCAAATGCCGCGCGCTTTTTTGTCTCGTGCAACGCACGAGACGTCCCGCCGCCGCCTTTTTCCGCACAGCGAAAGCTGTGCGGAAAAAGAAAAGCGCGCCCCTTGGGACGCTTCATAACATAAAAACACTCCCGCCATGCCGGGCCGACGTGTATAACCTGCATATAGCAGGGTGGTGATTGCCGAACAGGTTCACGCTCCCTTCGTCCGCCGTAAGGCGGGAGGTCTGCAATCCGCTGCCCGAGCTCTCTCCGTAAAAATACGTGTTGGGTTATAATCGCCGGTTGGTCGCACACAGCAGGAGATGTTATTAGGTTATCCGAAACCGAAAGAATTATTGATCCTCGGCCTCATATTTTTCAATCAGACGGTTTTCAAAGATCGTGCCGACCTCGTTGAATTCCGCCTCATCTTCAATCTGTACCAGATAGTTTTCGCCGTCTTCTTCCAAAACTTTCAAAATCAAAACGTCGCCGTCATCTTCCAGCAGCTCGACTTCATCTTCATAAACGGGCATCAGTGCCACATAACGGTTGCCGTCGTCCAGTTCAATGCGGTCGAGTTCTTCAAAAACGTGCTCTGTTCCGTCGTCGTCAACTACGGTCACGATATCTTCCATAGAGAGTTCGTCCATCTGCGCACCTCCATTATCTTTTCTGGTTTTATTGTACTTGATTTTTCGCGGAAAGTCAAGTGCTTTTCATTTTGCAGGGCTGAAAAAACGCCCCGCAAAATTCACAAAACGCAGCTCTAAATTTTTACAAAAAAAATCGGTATAAAACGTGGTAATTTCTGCCGCTTTGTGTTATACTAAATAAGATTAGATCACTGTCATTCTTTTGACGGAACAGGAGATGAAATTATGCCGCATTCCTTTGATCCTGTGTTCGGCGAATGGTATACCGAAAACCAGCTCGGCTCCGGCACGGACGGCAAAGCATATACCATAACGCGCACGCTTCAGGACGGTTCAACCCAGCGTGCGGTTTTAAAAACGATCCGCGTGGGCGATTACCGCAACGAAAAGAAATCGTTCAATAAACTGAACGAAGAACCGCAGGCGGCCGGTGAAGATACGCTGCGCGAAAAGATCATCAGCAACATCACGGATAACATTGACATCATCCGCAAGACCGACGGCGGCAAACACTTTGTGCGCTATGAAGCGTGGGAAAAGCGCAAGACGTCCGACGGCAAGGGGACACTGATCCTTATCCGGCTGGAAGAGATGCGCTCGCTGACAGAAGTGCTCGAAAACTTCTCGCTCACGCGCAACGAAACGCTGCGTCTCGGCATCTCCATCTGCCGCGCGTTGGTGCGCTGCCGCGATTTCGGTTATATTTATCCGAATCTGAAGCCGGAAAACATTCTGTTTGACCGCAAGGGCCATTGCAAGCTCGGCGATTTTGGTTCGTTCAGCTGTCTTGAACCGTCCAAAACCTCCATCGCCTATAAACGCACACAGTACTATATGGCGCCGGAGTACATCCGCACCGGAAAGATCAACTGTACCGCGGACACCTATGCGCTCGGTCTTGTGCTTTACAGCCTGATCAACCGCGGCAGACTGCCGTTTACCGAGCCTTATCCGCAGGAGTTGACGGTCGCCTCGTTTGACCGTTCCAAGCAAAGCCGCCTGGATGGCGTGGCGTTCCCGCCGCCGGCGCTGTATGACGAAGCGCTGTGTTTGATCATCGGCAAAGCCTGCGCCTTCCTGCCGGAAAACCGTTATCTTTCACCAAAGCAGATGCTTGCCGATCTGGAATCCGCGCTGGCGAACCGTCCGCTGGGCAACATGGAGTTTGAAGACGTCTATTCCATGTCCGACCCGATGGCGCAGACGGCCGAAGCACCGAAGATCGAACCGATCCCTTCGCCGCTGACGCCTCCCGTTGTGCCGAAGCCGACCGTGCAGCCGACGATTCCGGAAACGGAACCGCCAAAGCCACCCGCGGCGCCCGAAGTCAGTTCGAAGTCGGACCCCATGCGGGACAAGCCCGTTGTTTCCGGACGCGCAAAACCGCCTGCGCGGCAAAAGCCGCAAAAGCAAAAGCGCAAACCCTTGTCGGCCCGCCGTGTGCTGCTGCTGGCAGCCATTGCGGTGTGTCTGATCATCCTGCTCATAGTTTCGCTGGCGCTGCGTTTCGGCCATACGGAAACGCCTGTTTTGGTTGAACGGGCGGTCACGGCGATGCTTTCTGTGATAGAGGGGAGTGAGAACGTATGGCTTATGATATGATCAAAACCGTGCTGAATGCTGAATCTGTGGCAGCCGCCAATGAAAAGGCTGCCGGAGAGCAGGCGAAGGCGATGTGCGACGAAGCTGCCGCAACCGCGCAGACTTTGGCCGCGGCGCAGATTGAACAGGCGAAGAATCAGGCAAAACTGATCCTTTCCGAAGCGCAGCAGACCGCCGACGGCATCCTCAAGCAGGCGGAAAAGCTCGCCGGCATGCGGCGCAGCAAGG
This sequence comes from Oscillospiraceae bacterium, assembly GCA_902792985.1. Taxonomy (GTDB): domain Bacteria; phylum Bacillota; class Clostridia; order Oscillospirales; family Acutalibacteraceae; genus UBA6857. Next base: position 25,465 of record CADBBT010000023.1, on the reverse strand, counting down.
TGATCGGTGACACCGAAAAGAAATATGAATCGGCCATTGCGGCTGTGCTGCAGGCCATCACCTGAGGAATCACCGATGCACTCGGATGCGCAAACCTTGACAGAGATTTCCCGCAGAAATCTTTGATGAACCGTCGGTTTGGCAGCAGAATTTCTGCCGCATCTGACGAAAAGCATGCTCGCCGATCTTCACACATCGGGTGAATCGGCAGAGACCGAAAAAGTAAGTAATGATTTTCAGAAAAAAGGAGGTGTCATAATTTGGCAAAAATCAAACTCATGCACTTTTCTTTGATCGCAATGCTCGAAGACAGCAAACGCCTGATGGATTATTTGCAGCGGCTGGGGATCACGGAGCTTTCCAATGTGGAAGACGTTGAAAACACGCTGACAAAATATCAGACTGCCGCGCTGGTGCAGACCTTTGCACGCAAGCAAAAAACGGTCAACGATGCGGTCGCGTCGCTGGAGCGAAGCTGCAAGATCAAGCGCTCGTTCGTTCAGCAGTTCACGGATACGACCGATATCTCTTATGCCGACTACCGGCATTTGTGCGACAACGCGGACAATGTGATGCTGATGAGCGAACATATCGGCGATTTGCAGGCTGAGATCAATGCGGCAAAACAGGATATCCTGCGCCAGCGGACAAAGATCGACTATTACCGACCGTGGGAAGCGCTCGATCTTCCGATGAATACGCGCCGCACAGCAAGCGCGGAGATCTTCATCGGACTCTTCAAAAGCCAACTGCAGGCCGAAGATATTCTGGCACGCCTTGCGGTGGAGCTGCCGGAAACCGAGGGCATTTCCGCCGAGGTCGTCTCTTCGGAAAAACTGCAGACCTGCGCCGTGATCGTCTGCCATCATACCGACGCCGCAGATGTGGAGCGCGCGCTGAAGGCCATCGGCTTCATCCGGCCGGACAATCCCGCAAAAACGCTGCCGCGCCTTGCGATCGAACAGTGCGAACAGGCGATTCGGGCGCACGAGGAGCGTATCAGCGCGCTGATCGCCGCCATCGCAAAATATGCCGAACATTATGACAGTATGCGCATGCTCGCGGATTATTACGCCGCCCAAAGCGACAAGTACCGCAGCATGGAAAAAGCGGCAACATCCAGTCGCACGGTGATCCTTGAGGGGTATGTTCCGGCGCGCGACGCGGAACAGCTGCGTTTCGACATTGAAAACCGTTTCACCGCGCAGATGGAACTGGAGGAGCCGGACCTTGAAAACGAAGACGTGCCGGTGCTCATTGAGAACCACGCGTTTGCCGGCGGTGTGGAAAGCATCACGAATATGTATTCCCCGCCGTCCAACCGCGATCTTGACCCGAACCCGGTCATGGCGTTCTTCTATTATCTGCTGTTCGGCATGATGCTTTCCGACGCGGGCTACGGCCTTTTGATGGTCATCTTCGGCCTTGTGGCAAAATACAAGATCAAAGTGCAGGGGAACACCCGCAAAACCGCGTCCTTCGCGTTGTATTGCGGCATTTCCACCACCATCTGGGGCGCGCTGTTCGGCGGCTTCTTCGGCGATCTGATCCCGACGATCTGCACGAACTTCCTCGGCTGGGACACCGGCCCGTCTCTTGCACTATGGTTTGAACCGACGGCGGACTCGATCAAGCTGATGCTGTTCTCGTTCCTGATCGGCATCATCCACCTGTTCACCGGCCTGTTCATCCGCTTTGTAACACTGTGTAAGCAAAAGGACTACGTCGGCGCCGTGTGCGACACCGTTCCGGTGTATCTGTTCGTGACCGGTCTTGCCATCGTCGGCAAGGACTTCATCGAGCCCGTAAGCGCGTCGGTAAAATCCGTCGGCACCAAGCTTCTTCTGATCGGTGCACTGCTGATCATTCTCACAGCGGGACGCTCCGCCAAGAACATTTTCGGAAAACTCGGCGGCGGCGTGTACGCGCTGTATAACAACACGACCGGCTATCTCGGCGACATTCTCTCCTATTCGAGACTGCTTGCGCTGAACCTCGTAACAGGCGTTATCGCTTCCGTGGTCAATATGCTGGCCGCCATGATGGGCAACATCGTTGTGTTCGTCATCATCTGCCTTGCGGGGCACGCGCTGAACATTGCGATCAACCTCATCGGCACCTATGTCCACACCTGCCGTCTGCAGTATGTGGAATACTTCTCAAAATTTTATGAAGGCGGAGGCAAGGTCTTCACGCCCTTCAAAATTGATCTTAAACACTTCAAAATCAAGGAGGAAAATTACAATGACTGATTTCGGTTTGGCTCTTGCGCTGTTTGGCGCAGCATTCGCGGTGATCTTCGCGGGCATCGGTTCCGCAAAAGGCGTCGGCCTTGTGGGCCAGGCGTCGGCAGGCGCGCTGAGCGAGGATTCTTCGCTTTTCGGTAAAGTGCTCATTCTCCAGCTCCTTCCCGGTACCCAGGGTCTTTACGGCTTCATCATCGCCATCTTCGTGCTCATCCGCACCAACGTCCTTTCCGGCACCCCGGTCGAACTGACCTGGCAGCAGGGTCTGCTGTATCTTGCAGCCTGCCTGCCCATCGCGTTCGGCGGCCTGCTTTCCGGCATCCATCAGGGCAAAGTTGCCGCTGCCGGTGTGTCGCTCGTTGCCAAAAAGCCGGATCAGTCCGGCCGCGCCATCACGATGGCGTCTCTGGTCGAGTTCTACGCGATTTTGCCGTTCCTGATCTCCTTCCTTGCCGTGTTCAGAATCGGTTGATGTTCTGTCACAGCCAACGCAGACAACGAAGGAGGAGACAACTGTGACGGGACTTGACAAAATCACCCAAAAGATCGCAGAGGAAAGCCGTCAGAAGGTGGACGCCATCCTTGCCGACGCGCACCGCGCCGCCACACAGATTCTTGCTGACGGGCGCGCCGACGCCGACGAAAAGGCGAACCGGATCATTGCCGATGCGAACGCCGAAGCGGACCGGATCACGTCTGCTGCGAAAGCAAAAGCGGAAAGTATCACGCGCACAAAGTATCTTGAAGTCAAGAACGCCGTGGTCAACGATGTGATCGCCGCCGCGTTTGAAACGGTGGAAAAGATGGACGACGCGTCCTATTTCGATCTGCTTTATAAACTCTGCGTCAAAAACATAGAAAAAGGCGAGTGCGAAATGTTTTTGAACGCGCGCGACCTTGCGCGGCTGCCCGCGGATTTTGAAGACCGGATCAACAGCGCGGTCTATGAAACGGGCGCAGTCCATGTTGCGCAGCAGCCGAAGCCGATTGAAAACGGCTTTGTGCTGGTATACGGCGATATGGAGGTCAACTGCACGCTGCGCGCGGTGTTCGACGCTTCCATGGACATGCTCAAGGACCTGCTCGGACCGATGCTTTTTGCGTGATCGGAGGCAGATATGAGAGACACTGATTACGCCTATGCCGTGGCGCGCATCCGTGCCAATGAGGGCAAGCTGCTCACCGAAACGCAGGTGCAAGCGCTCACGGACGCGCCGTCGTTTGAACGTGCCGTGCAGGATCTGAAAAACCTCGGCTGGCTTGAAAACGATGAAGAAAGCAACATTTCCGCGATCATTGCGCGGCAGAACGAACAGCTTTGGACGCTGCTGCAGCAGGTGGTGCCGGACAGAGAAGCTCTTTCCGCTTTGACGGCGCTGAACGATTTCTTTAACCTCAAGGCGGCGCTCAAATGTATGCTGACTTCGGCCGACCCGACGCCGCTGTATCAGCAGCCTTCGGTGCTCGACCTTCCCGCGCTGACAAAGAGCGTGAACGATCACGCGTTCGACCGGCTCCCGCCGTTTTTTGCCGAATGCGCCAAACGCGCCTTTGAAGCGGCGCACCGCACAGAGAGCGGCCAGAGCGCAGACATTCTGATCGACGAGGCTGCGCTGCGCTATCTTGCGAAGATGGCGGATACCACGAAGAGCGCGCTTTTGCGCGAGCTGTTCCGCTTTATCTGCGATTCCACCAACATCAAAACCGCGCTGCGCTGTGCGCGTACCGGTAAGGATCTCTCGTTCACAGAGAGCGCCGTCGGCCCCTGCTTTGCGCTTGAAAAAAGCCAGCTTTGCTTTTCTGCCGTGCAGGGGGAAAGCGCACTGTTTGCCTATCTTTCGACCACGCCGCTTTCCGATGGCGCGGCGCTGCTGCAAAAGAGCACGTCCGCGTTCGAAAAATGGTGCGACGATGTGCTGATCGAACAGGCCAAGCGCGCAAAATACGTCTTTTTCGGTTTTGACCCGATCGCCGCGTATTTCTTTGCGAAAACGGCGGAGATCAAAACGGTGCGCATCCTGCTTTCGGCAAAGAAGAGCGGCGTATCGCCCGAGATCATCAAGGAAAGGGTGCGTGCGCTTTATGTATAAGATCGCTGCGATGGGCGACAAGGACAGCATTTACGGCTTTGCGTCCATCGGACTTGAAATTTTCCCTGCGGACGACACAAGAGAAGCAACACGTCTGCTGCGGCGGCTCAGTGAAGAAAAATACGCCGCCGTGTTTCTCACAGAGTCGCTTGCCGCGCAAATGGGCACCGAACTGGATCGTTACCGCGAACAGGCAGTGCCTGCGGTGATCCTGATCCCCGGCGTGTCCGGCAACACCGGCGAAGGGCTGCGCTCAATCAGTCGCAGCGTGGAGCAGGCGGTCGGCTCGGACATTTTGAAATAATCAATGAAAAGGTGATATGCTTATGAACAACGGAACGATCACGAAGGTTTCGGGACCGCTGGTTGTGGCTTCCGGAATGCGGGAAGCGAATATGTTCGACGTTGTGCGCGTGAGCGAGCAGCGTCTGATCGGTGAAATCATTGAAATGCGCGGCGACCGCGCTTCCATTCAGGTCTATGAGGAAACGAGCGGACTGCGCACCGGCGAAGCGGTGGAATCTACCGGCGAGCCGCTGTCTGTGGAGCTCGGCCCCGGTCTGATCGGCAGCATCTTCGACGGTATCCAGCGCCCGCTGGAGGAGATCATGAAGATCGCCGGCAACAACCTGACACGCGGCATCGAAGTGCCGGCGCTCTCGCGCGAAAAGCAGTGGGTCTTTACACCCTGCGTCAGCGTGGGCGATACCGTGACCGGCGGAGATATCCTCGGCACAGTGCAGGAAACGGATGTCGTGCTGCATAAGATCATGCTGCCCGTGCAGTACAAAGGCACGGTCAAGGAGATCAGCGAGGGCACCTGCACGGTGGAGGACACCATCGCGATCATTGAAGACGAAAACGGAAATCCCCACGCCATCGGCCTGATGCAAAAATGGCCGGTGCGCCGCGGCAGACCTTACACCAGAAAGCTGTCTCCGACCACACCGCTTGTGACCGGTCAGCGTGTCATTGACGCACTGTTCCCGATTGCGAAGGGCGGCGTTGCGGCCATTCCCGGTCCGTTCGGCAGCGGCAAAACCGTGACGCAGCACCAGCTTGCAAAATGGGCGGAGGCCGACATCGTGGTTTACATCGGCTGCGGCGAACGCGGCAACGAGATGACCGACGTGCTCGGTGAATTTCCCGAGCTGATCGACCCGCATACGGGGAAATCGCTGATGGAGCGCACGGTGCTGATCGCCAACACCTCCGATATGCCTGTGGCGGCGCGTGAAGCGTCGATTTACACCGGCATCACCATCGCCGAATATTTCCGCGATATGGGCTACAGCGTGGCGCTCATGGCGGACTCCACGTCCCGCTGGGCGGAGGCGCTGCGTGAAATGTCGGGTCGACTGGAGGAAATGCCCGGTGAAGAGGGCTATCCCGCCTATCTCGGCTCGCGTCTGGCGCAGTTTTATGAGCGCGCCGGCCGTGTGCAATCGCTCGGCAGCGAACCGCGTGAGGGTGCGCTGTCCGTCATCGGCGCGGTGTCACCCGCCGGCGGCGACATCTCCGAGCCGGTTTCCCAGGCGACGCTGCGCATTGTCAAGGTCTTCTGGGGCTTGGATTCCGCGCTGGCATACAAGCGCCATTTCCCGGCGATCAACTGGCTGACGAGCTATTCGCTGTATGCCGCCTCGCTCGGTAAATGGTTCAACGAAAATGTGGCGGACGACTGGACAGAACTGCGCGCAGAGATCATGCGTCTGCTTTCCAAAGAGGCAGAGCTCGACGAGATCGTCAAGCTTGTCGGTATGGACGCGCTGTCACCGAGCGACCGTCTGACGATGGAAGCGGCACGCTCCATCCGTGAAGACTTCTTGCATCAGCTCGCGTTCCACGAGATCGACACCTACACCTCGCTGCAAAAGCAGCTTTTGATGATGCGGCTCGTGCTTGCGTTCTATAACAAATCCATCGCCTGTCTTTCCGACGGCGGTGACATCGAAAAGATCGTCGCCATGCCGGTCCGTGAGGACATCGGCCGTTTCAAATATGTGGAAGAGGCCGACATCAACGGCGCGTATGACGCGGTCATCGAAGCGCTGGAGAACCAGCTTGAAGAAGCGAAGAAAGGGGAGGACGACTGATGCCAAGAGAATACAGAACCATTCAGGAGGTCGCGGGCCCGCTGATGCTTGTGCGTGATGTGGAGGCCGTGGCTTACAATGAGCTTGGAGAGATCGAGCTTTCGACCGGTGAAAAACGCCGCTGCCGCGTGCTGGAGATCGACGGCAGCAACGCGCTTGTGCAGTTGTTCGAATCCTCCACCGGTATCAACCTTGCCGAAAGCAAGGTGCGCTTCCTCGGCCGCCAGATGGAACTTGGCGTGTCGGAGGATATGCTCGGCCGCGTGTTCGACGGTCTGGGCCGTCCCATCGACGGCGGACCGGAGATCATGCCCGACAAACGGCTGGATGTCAACGGCACCCCGATGAACCCCGCCGCACGTTCCTATCCGCAGGAGTTCATCCAGACCGGCATTTCCGCCATCGACGGACTGAACACCCTTGTGCGCGGACAAAAGCTGCCGATCTTTTCGGCGTCCGGTCTGCCCCATGCAGAGCTTGCGGCGCAGATCGCCCGTCAGGCGCGTGTGCGCGGCACAGATGAGCCGTTCGCCGTTGTGTTTGCCGCAATGGGCATCACATTTGAAGAGAGCAACTATTTTGTGGAATCCTTCCGCGAAACCGGCGCGCTCGAGCGCACGGTCATGTTTTCGAATCTTGCGAACGACCCCGCCATCGAGCGTATTGCAACGCCGAAAATGGCGTTGACCGCCGCGGAGTATCTCGCGTTCGAAAAGAATATGCACGTTCTGGTCATTCTGACCGATATCACGAACTATGCCGACGCGCTGCGTGAGGTTTCCGCCGCGCGTAAGGAAGTGCCCGGCCGCCGCGGATATCCGGGTTATATGTACACCGACCTCGCGTCGATCTATGAGCGTGCCGGCCGTCAACGCGGCAAGAGCGGCTCGATCACGATGATCCCGATCCTTACGATGCCGGAAGATGACAAGACCCATCCCATCCCCGACCTGACCGGCTATATCACGGAAGGTCAGATCATCCTTTCGCGCGATCTGCACCGCAAGAGCATTGCTCCGCCGATCGACGTTCTGCCGTCGCTGTCCCGTCTGAAGGACAAGGGCATCGGCGAAGGCAAGACCCGCGCCGACCATTCCGGCACGATGAACCAGCTCTTTTCGGCGTATGCGCGCGGCAAGGACGCGAAGGAACTCATGGTCATCCTCGGCGAAGCGGCGCTGACGGAGATGGATAAGCTCTACGCAAAGTTTGCCGACGAATTCGAAAAGGTTTATGTGTCGCAGGGCTTTGAAACCAACCGCTCAATCGAAGAAACGCTCGACATCGGCTGGCAGATGCTCTCCATTCTGCCGCGCAGCGAGCTGAAACGAATCAGCGACAAGTTCCTCGATCAGTATTATATCGAAAAGTAGGTGACGGCATGGCGGTACTCAATGTGAACCCCACGCGCATGGAGCTGACAAACCTCAAGCGCAAGCTTGTGACCGCCCGCCGCGGCCATAAGCTGCTCAAGGATAAGCGCGATGAACTGATGCGCCGTTTTCTTGAACTGGTGCGTGAAAACAAGGCGCTGCGCCTGGAGGTGGAGGAAGGCATCCGGCAGGCGAATATGCATATGGCGATTGCCCGCAGCGTGATGAGCGATGAAGCGCTCGATGTGGCGCTGATGATGCCCTCGCAGCGCATGGATGTGGAAGTTACCGAAAAGAACATCATGAGCGTGATCGTCCCGCAGTTTGAAGCAAAGCTCAAAGCGGCGAAGGACGGCGAGATCTATTCCTACGGGTATGCCTTCACGTCGTGTGATCTTGACGATGCGGTCAAAGCGCTGTCCGACATCATGCCGGACCTGCTGCGCCTGGCCGAAATCGAAAAGACGTGTCAGCTTCTGGCTGCGGAGATCGAAAAAACGCGCCGCCGCGTGAACGCGCTGGAGCACGTTATGATCCCGCAGTATGAGGAGACGATCAAGTATATCACGATGAAGCTCGACGAAAACGAGCGCTCTGCCACGACGCGTCTGATGAAGATCAAGGACATGATGCTCGAGCAGGCCCACCATTATCAGTGAACAGGGGACAGGTGACAGGGGACAGTGTGCAAAAATCGGAATTTTTTTCAGGCAACCGTGTTAGAAACATTGCATTTGAAAAAGGAGGATGACATATGAAACACATGACCAAGATTCTCTGCGTTCTTTTGGCGGCGCTGCTGCTTTCCTGCTGCGCAAAAGAGCCGGCGGTCAAAAACACCTTTGACGGTTCGCTGAAATCCTATCAGGAAATGAGCGACGGCACCTGGCAATGCGAGGGACGTTCCTACGCAAAGCGGCTGGAACTCACCGGCCGTATGCCGAACGCTGCGGCAGATTCCACGTTCGTCTATCTCACGAATCTTGACGATATCTCGTTTGAGCAGGCGTATAAAGCCGTGGTCAGCAGCTCGACCGACGATTTCTTTGCGCCGGAAGACGCCGTGCTGGTTGATATGACAACTGTTCAAACAGCACAATAACAGAAAGCCCGTCCGCGCATTGGACGGGCATTTGTTTCAACGGGAGGGCTTAAAATGAACTTCGGATGGATCAACGCGGTCAACGCCGGTTTTGTTTTGCTGCTGCTTCTGATCAGTGTCATCGGGCAGAAAAAGAGCGGCCTTCCGGCGATGAAGAGCCGCAATGCCGTTTGGAATGTGCTCGAGCAGATCGGCCGCTACGCCTGTATGGCGCTGATGGTGCTGCCGCTTTTGCCGCAGCTTGAATTCGGCTTTGGCTCAAGCGCGAAAATGGTCGTCTGGTTGGTGCTTTCGCCGCTGCTGCTTGCGGTATATGCCGTGTTTTGGACGCGTCGAAAAAGCTGCGCCGTGTTATACGGGCTGGCGCTGGTGCCGGCTGTGCTGTTTTTGTGCTGCGGCGTTTTGCTGCGGCATTGGGCGCTGGTTGGCGCTGCGATCGTTTTCGGCGTGAGCCATTTTGCAATCACAGCGGAAAACACGCGGGCAGAAAAACAATAGCATTATTACACTTAGCAAAGAAAAAACAATGAAAAAGAAACTTTTATACTTAACGGATTTGAATTATCAAGCAAAGGGCCGCGTTTATTGCGAAGAGGACATCTTCTTGACCGGAAAGCTGCGGGAGCACTTTGATCTTGTGCTTTGCCATCCGGTCAATTCGCATCGGTTTGAAAACGACGTAGACACGATCGTATTCCGAAACACCGGCAGTACCTGCGGCTTTCAGGAGACCTACGATGCATTTGTACAGCGGGTGCACGCGCAAAAACTCAAAACCTTCAATGAATTCTGCGGCAAAGCGGATATGTGCGGCAAGCAGTATTTGCTTGAGTTGACGGAAAAGGGCTATCCTGTGATCCCGACGGTCGACCGGATCGATCTGTTTGACCGCTTGCCGAAAGCAGAGCGGTATGTGATCAAGCCGAAAAACGGTGCGGACTCCATCGGACTTTGCTTTCTTTCCGCAGAGAAACTGCAGCAGAATCTGCCGGAGGACGGTCAGTTTGTGATCCAGCCGGCGATCGACTTTGTATATGAAGTCTCGTTCTACTTTATCAACGATACGTTGGAATACGCGATGTATGCGCCGGACAAAAATGTGCGATGGAAACTTGTCCCATATGCATACACCGCTGAGGACCGCGCGTTCGCTGAGCGGTTTATCGGGTGGAACAGCATCCGCAACGGCATTCAGCGCGTTGACGCCTGCAGAACAAAGGACGGTCGCTTATTGCTGATGGAGCTGGAAGATCTGAATCCGTATCTTTCCATTCTGGAAGTGGACGCAGATATGCGAGCGCGCTTTGTAAGTGATCTGATCGCTGCGCTGCAGGCGTATTGACACGGGAGGTGATCCGGTTGACCGATGATGAACGATTGCTTGCTCATGCGCGCGACCTTTTACGCACCGCAGCCGACGACGGCTATCTGACGCACACATCGTTTCTCGATCTGCGTCAGCGCTCTTTGCTGCAGCCGCTGCAGCGCGAATGCGGGCGGGAGGTGTCGCTGTTTTTCTTCGGCGGCTATGCCGACGCTGAACGCACCGTGGCGCTGTTTGTGCCGCGCTATTTTGGCGCTGCTTCCCCGGAGGAATTGCTGAAAAATCAGCCGGAGCTGCAAATGCTTTCGCTTTTGCGCTTTGGGAAAGATCGATTCAGCGCACTCACGCACCGCGATTATCTCGGTGCGCTGATGGGGCTGGGCATCAAGCGCGAGCTGCTGGGCGATATCCTTGTTGATGAAACCGGCGCGTTTCTCATCTGTTTGCAAAGTGCAGAGGCGTTTTTGCTCGAAAACCTGACAGGCGCAGGACGTGCCACATTGACCGGTCGCAGGGCTGCGTTTTCCGAGCTTTCCGCACGCGAGGCGCAGTTCACAGAGCAGTTTGCGTCGGTGGCGTCGCTGCGGCTGGATACAGTGCTTGGCGCTGCTTTTTCGCTGTCTCGCACAAAGGCGGTGCAGAATATCGAAGGCGGCACTGTGTTTCTTAATGATATGCAGACCTTCAAACCCGATGCGCATGTGAACGAAGGCGATAAGCTCGTTTTGCGCGGCAAGGGGAAAGCGCTGCTTTGGCAGGTGCGCGGCGAAAGCAAAAAGGGGCGCGTGCATGTGGTGATTCGAAAGTTTGTATAACAGTATCGTTCGGCTGCGGGCGTTCCGCGGCGGGACACCTCGTGCGAACGCACGAGGCTACACGCAAAAAGCAAGACCGGCGGGGCAGGGGCATAAATCAGATCTGCGCCCTTTCGCCGGCCTTGTTTTTTGCGTGCGCGCGGCGAAGCCGCGCGGTCCCGCCGCTTCGCAAAGAAATAACGCGCCCAAACGGGATATGTTTGGACGCGTTTGTTTTTATGATTTTGCTTTGCCGGAGAAGTTTTGCTCGATCAAAAGCCCAAACCAGCGCTTCAGCGCTTGGAATAACAGCTTCAATCTTGCAAACAGGCTTTTCGGCTGCTCATCGTTTTTGTTGGTGGAATAAGGCTCTGTGTGGCAATTATCGACCGTCATGGACATCATCTGCTGGGTCTCGTTGTCAAAAACCATGAACTGTGTCCAGGCAAAATCGTTGATCGTGAGCTGGCGGTCGGCGGTCAGACAGGTGTACTGCAGCTCGTTTTCCTGCTCTGTGCGGTGCACATGGGTCGTGCCTTTGACAAACCAGGTGTAATCGGGATACAGGCAGGTGGATGCGTCTACCATGTGGTCGGGGGAGATGTATTTGCCCTTGCCTTCTGCGGTGCGCTGTGCAACGTAATCGTCGGAAAGCGTGTCAAAAATGGTGGAGGTCGTTGCGCCGAAGGCTGCGCGGTGCAGCGAAGCGAATTCGTCGCCGACAAGCTCATTGGATTGGTTCAGCGGCACCATCTGCAAGCCGTATTTGCCGAGGATCGACAGCTTCACACCCTGATCTCCGGCAGATTTCAACAATTCACTGATGTGCAGACCGACCTTGTTGTGATACTTGTTCAGCTTCTTGATCAGCCCGTGATACTCCAAACGTTTTTCGGTTCCTTTGTTGCCGAATACAAAACGGATCGCTTCATCGTAGCTTTCGGGGCAAACGGCAGACCAGTAGCAGGGAAAGGTGAAAAATGTGCCGAGCGCCAGTGCACTGGTGACGCCCTGTACGACCTTATCGTAAATGGTCGCGTGCAGGAACTTGGACGTGCCGTCCAAAATGCCGGCTTTTGTGGCAAGGTCGATGGTGGCGATGAGAAATTCTTCCGGGCTGAACATGCCGGAGACTACGCTGGTTTCAAGAAAACGCACAATGGCGTTTCCGTCAAGCTTCGCTTTGCCCGTGAGTGCTTCCGTGATGAATTCGGATCCGTTGGCGACTGTGGCATTGATGCCGAGGGAATAGAGGTCTTTTGTGCCAAACTGCGCAATGTAGGCCATGGCGACGTTGCTGCCAAGGCACGTTGTGAAGAGCGCGACCTGATTGCTGTTTGTGACGCGCTTCACATTTTGAATATAGGTGTGCAGCGTTCTTGCGCTCTCCATCGGGTCCAGTCGCCAGTCATACCAGAAGCGGTAATCGTCAAGGCCGTAGTAGCCCTTGTCGCCCTTGTTGTCCGTATTCTGGTTATACCAGTTGTTCCACTGGCACCAGCCGGAGACGTTTGTGCCGTATTGGGCGTTGCCGTCCTTGTCAAGCTGCGCTTCATAGAACAGATCGCCGATCTCTTTTTCCAGCGCTTCATAGTAGGGCTCCCAGTTGTCTTTTAAAACGCCCTCTTTGAAAAACGGCAAAAGCACATTTGCCACAGCCTCTTCAACGTTGGAATCGTCCTCATCTTCCTCATCGGAGGAGGAGAAGAGATCTCGAAGGATGCCGCCGCTGATGACCTTGCGTTCACCGTCCGGCGCGGTTTCGTCGGGGACGCAGATGGCGTTGCCGTCGCCTGCAACAACAATTGTCGGAATGCGGTCATTCACGCGCTTGAAACCTTTCGTTTTTGCAAACGCGGGCAGCGTGAACTGAAAGATGAGCAGCAAAGTCAAAAAAAGAGAAATCCATTTTTTCATCACGAAAACATCCTTTCGTCATTTTATACCGAAGCATAAAAGCGAGATTTTTTCTATGATACCAAATGAATTTCCCGATGCTTTTCTTAAATTGTAAACAAACCGTGAATTATGCCTGGTAGACGGGGTCTTCCGGCTTTGCCTGGTTGAGCTTCATGAAGTCCACTTTCATCAGCGGTGTCTGCGGCAGCTCCTTGAGGAAGATGATCTCTCTGGGCACATAGAACTTGGAGAAGTTCTCTTCGGCAACCTTGATGATCGCCTCTTTCATCTGTGCTTCGTCGCCGCTCTTTTTCAGCGAGGCATACAGTCTGACGATGCTGCGGCCGTTCTGCCAGCCCTGGACGGCACAAACGTCTTTGATGAAGTCCAGCTCGGTGAGCTTCTTTTCCAAATCGTTCGGATAAACATTGTAGCCGGCAATGATGATCATGCGCTTTTTGCGGCCGGCAAAGAAGAAGTAACCGTCGTCGTCGCGGTAGCCGAGGTCGCCGGAAAGCACCCATTTTTCGCCGTTTTCGTCTGTGTAAAGGCCAAGGTCCTCCGGACCGTCCTGCGTGTAGTAACCGGCCATGATCGTCGGGCCGGAGATTGCGAATTCGCCGATCTCGCCGTTGGGCACTTCCTTGTGATCGTCGTCCCAGATCTGAACGGTCACGCCGCGCAGTGCTTTGCCAATGGAGCCGGGTTTGAAATCCCAGTTGGTGTTTGTGGTGCAAACGGAGCCGATCTCGGTCAGACCGTAGCCCTGGCGCAGTCTGCCGCGCGCACCCCATTTTTCAAAGATCGCGTTGTATTCGGTGAGGAATTTTTCGCTGCAGTCGTCGCCGCCGCAGAACATCATGCGGACATTCTTGAGCCACGGACCGTCGAAGTGCTTGTCCTTCATCAGCTTGTCCATCATCAGCGGGATGCCGCCGAAGCCGACCACACGGTTGCTTTTGAGCAAACGGCAGAAGATCTTGGAATCGAACTGCATCATCGGAATGAGGCGTGCGGAGTTGCAAAGCGCCATATGGATGCCGACGCACAGACCGAAGCAATGGAACATCGGCAAAACGATGATCTCCGCCTCTTCGCCCGGATCTTCAATGTTATCGATATCGGAAACGCGCTGGACCAGCTCGTTGATGGCGCGGCCGGTCAGCTTGATGGTCTTGCTCTTGCCGGTGGTGCCGCCGCCGTTGAGATAAACGGCGATATCGTCGGCGTTGTTTTCCACGGGGATGCAGCGCTTGTAGCGGCGGATCGCGTCGTGGTAATATGTTGCGTTTTTGAACTTCGGGAATACGCCCTTGATGATCGTTTCACCAACCTTGGTGCCGATCTTTTTCAAACCGTTCGAATAATCGGAGGAGCAGCAGACCAGGCAGGGGAGGCCGCTGTCGTTGATGGTCTTGACATGATCCTTGCTCAAAAGATCAAGGATCATGACGCCCTTAGCGCGCACGTCCTCCAGCGTCTCTTTCAAAAACGCGGTGGACATCAGCGGATGGACGATGTTGGCGATGACGCCGATCTGGTTCAGCGCGTAAAACGCGATGATGCCCTGCACGGTCGTGGTCATGAAAACGGTATAAACGTCGCCGCGTTTCAGACCGAGGTCGTTCTGAAAATATGCAGACAGCGCGTCAACTTCGGCAAACACTTCGCTGCGGTAATACTTGACGCCGAAATGCTGCATCATGTAAACATCATCATAGATGCTCGTGCATTTTTTCAGATATTCGAAACAGTTTAAGTTGTCTACGGATGGAAGCATGAGATCACCTCAAAATCAAATTATTCATATTATATTAGAAAACAAATTCTGTTGTCAACAAAATATAACAAACTTTTTATTTGAACGGTCAATTGTTTACAATTAGACAAGATTATTAATAAAAACTTAACAGATACGAACTGTTTCAGCGCCGTTCGACATATATCTTGTGGCGGAAACTGTCATTTTTCACAATCTGTGCCCTTATGCGACAAAAACATTTGGGGGCAATGCCTTGTTGACAAAGAAAACAATTCGTGATACAATAGCAACAATCTGAATAGATGAAATGCATTGACGGAATTATGTTTTACCTATTTGCAGCCCCAGAGAGTCGGCGGTTGGTGTGAGCCGATGCGCACAGGTGAAGCAGTCTCGTTCCCGAGCAGGATCGCCCAACGCTTCGTGCTGTGTAAGCGATTCCGGAAGCCCCGTTACCATGGCTAAAGGCTTATTTGAGCCTTGAAGAGCGGCTGCTTTTGCAGCAAACAAGGTGGTACCACGGATCATTTCGTCCTTGAGTTTTTCTCAAGGACTTATTTTTTTCAGTAAAGGAGTTTTCATTATGCAGAACATTCGCATTGCCGACGTGACGCTCAAGTGTGCGCAAAGTGCGCCCGGACAGACGCTGAGTTTCAAAGAAAAACTGGAAATTGCCAAGCAGATCGACAAGCTCGGCGCCTCTGTGATCGAACTTCCGGCGATGGTCAACGAAGTTTCCGACGCGATTCTGATCAAATCCATGGCGGCCGGTGTCAAAAACAGTGTGATCGCTGTGCCGTGCGCTCTTTCAGAGGCAGGCATCGAAACAGTCTGGGCAGCGCTTCAAAGCGCAAAAAAAGCGCGCTTGCAGCTTGTGGTCCCGACCTCGACGGTGCAAATGGAATTCCTTTGCCGCAAAAAAGCGCCTGCCATGCTGACGCTCATCACCGAACTGGTGCAGAAGGCGAAAAGCCTTTGCCCCGAGGTGGAATTCATTGCGCAGGACGCGACGCGCAGCGAACGCGACTTCCTTTATCGAGCGGTTGCTGCGGCGGTGGATGCGGGCGCAACGGTCGTCACGCTCAGCGACGACGCCGGACTGATGACCCCGGACGAGTTCCTGCGTTTCTTTGAAGAGCTGAAAGTGGCTGTGCCCTGCGTGGAAAGCGTAACGCTCGGCGTGCAGTGCAGTGATGAATGCAACATGGGCTGCGCCTGTGCGGTTGCCGCGGCGTGTGCCGGTGTGCAGGAGATCAAAACCGCTGTAGAATGTGACGGCGCGGTGTCTATGGGCGCGTTTGCCCAGTATCTGCGCAAGCGCGGCGAGGATCTCGGCCTTTCCACGGGCATCGACTTTACACGTATGGTGCGCGGCATCAAACAGGTTGCGTGGATCCTCAACACCGAGCGCAGCAAGACCTCGCCTTTTGACAACGGTGTGGGCGAATATGACAACGACTTTGTCCTTTCTGATGAGGATTCCATCGCGCGTGTGACCGCAGCGGTCAAATCGCTCGGCTACGATTTGTCCGAGGAGGACTATTCCCGCGTGTATTCCGAATTCAAGCGCATCAGCGTCAAGAAGGACGTCACCGCGAAGGATCTCGACGCGATCGTCGCTTCCGCTGCGCTGCAGGTCCCCGCGACTTATGTGCTGGAAAGCTATGTCATCAACAGCGGCAACATCATCAAGCCGACCGCGAATATCACGCTGCGCAAAAACGGCGAAACGCTGATCGGCCTCTCCAGCGGCGACGGCCCCATCGACGCGTCTTTCCTTGCCATTGAGCAGGTGACCGGCCGCCACTTTGAGCTGGACGCTTTCCAGATCCAGGCTGTGACCGAGGGCCGCGAAGCGATGGCCAGCACGCTTGTGCGCCTGCGCTCCGAGGGCAAGCTGTATTCCGGCAACGGTATTTCGACCGATATCATCGGCGCGAGTGTGCGCGCCTATGTCAACGCTGTGAACAAGATCGTTTTTGAGGAGGGCTGAACATGAAACTTTCCTTTACCATTCATTCCTGGAAGCAGGAGAGCTGGGACGAGATCTTTGCGCAGGCAAAGGAGCTGTCGTTCGGCGCGATCGAACTCAGCAGCGATATGAACCCCGCATTTTTTGAAAAGAGCGGACCGTTCCACAAGAGCAACATTTCGGCAACGCTGCGCGCGCTGCAGGATGCCAAAATTGAGCTTGCAAACTATGCCCTGCGCGCCGACATCGCAACGGGAGACCCCGAAAACGCAAAGCAGCTCAAAGAAGCGATCGCCTTTGCAAAGAGCTTGCACATCCCCTCTGTCAGTGTGTTTGCAAGAGACCTTGAAAACGCAAAAGAACACGTTCTTTCCTGTCTGGAAGCTGTGCTGCCTTTTGCCGAAGCAGCGGGCGTGACGATCCTTCTGGAAACGGCGGGCCTTTATGCGGATACTTCGCTGCTGCGCGATGTGATGGAAAGCTTTGCCAGCGACAGCCTTGCTGCGCTTTGGGATCTCCACGCAACCTTCTTTGAGGGCGGCGAGGACAACCAGACCTCGATCCGCAACCTCGGCGCCTATGTGCGCCATGTGCATGTGAGCGACAGCCGCGAAGAAAACGGTTTTCGCCGCCACTGTCTGCTCGGCGAAGGTGAACTGCCGCTGAAGTATATGCTCAGCTCGCTGGACTGCATCAACTATAACGGCTTCCTTTCTCTGGATTGGGATCCGCAGTGGCTGCCGGAAGTGCCGATCATGGATGTGATCTTCTCGCACTATGAAAACTATATGTCGCAGTTCCAGACGCCCTCCAAAAAGAAGCACGATCTGTATTTCAACCGTGCACACACGGGTAACTATGTCTGGAAAAAGGACGCGCTGATCGAAAAGACCTTTTCGCAGGTGCTCGATAAAATGGTGGAAGAATTCCCCGACCAGTATGCGTTCAAATTCACGACCCTTGATTACACGCGCACCTACGCCGAGTTCCGCGACGATGTGGACGAGGTCTGCCGTGCGCTGTTGGCCGTTGGCGTGCGTCCGGGCAAGCACGTCACGATCTGGGCAACAAATGTCCCGGCGTGGTATCTGACCTTTTGGGCAACAACAAAGCTCGGCGCCGTGCTGGTCACAATGAACACCGCATATAAGATTCATGAGGCGGAGTATCTGCTCAAGCAGTCCGACACACATACGCTTGTGATGGTGGACGGCTACCGCGATTCCAACTACGCCGCGATCATGCAGGAGCTTTGCCCCGAGCTGGCTTCAACGGTTCCCGGCCAGTCGCTGCATTCACGCAGACTCCCGTTTTTGCGCAACGTTGTCACGGTCGGCTTCAAAATGCCGGGCGCAATGACATGGGAGGCGATGGTCGAACGCGCAAGCGAAGTGCCGATGGAGGAGGTCACGCGCATCGCCGCAAATGTGGACCCCTATTCCGTCTGCAATATGCAGTATACCTCCGGCACAACGGGCTTCCCGAAGGGTGTTATGCTCACGCACTATAACGTCGTCAACGACGGCAAGTGCATCGGCGACCGGATGGACCTTTCCACTGCCGACCGCATGATGATCCAGGTGCCGATGTTCCATTGCTTTGGCATGGTGCTTGCGATGACGGCCTCCATGACCCACGGCACCACACTTTGCCCCATTCCCTATTTCAGCCCGAAGGCCTCCCTTGCCTGCATCAATCAGGAGAAGATCACCTGCTTCCACGGCGTGCCGACGATGTTCATTGCCATGCTGGAGCATGCAGACTTCCCGAAGACCGATTTTTCCCATATCCGCACGGGCATCATGGCGGGTTCTCCCTGCCCGATCAGCAAGATGCAGGACGTGGTGGATAAAATGAACATGAAGGAGATCGTCATCGTTTACGGCCAGACCGAAGCGTCGCCGGGCTGCACGATGAGTTCGACCGACGATCCGCTGGAGGTGCGTGTGGCAACCGTCGGCCGTGCCATGCCGGAGATCGAATGCCGCATTGTGGACCCCGAAACGAACAAGGAGCTGCCTGTCGGCGAGATCGGCGAATTCGTTGCGCGCGGCTACAATATCATGAAGGGCTACTATAAAATGCCGAAGGCGACAGCGGAAGCGATCGACAAGGACGGCTGGCTGCATACGGGCGATCTTGCCTGCAAAACGCCGGAGGGCAACTACCGCATCACCGGCAGACTCAAGGACATGATCATCCGCGGCGGTGAAAACATCTATCCGAAGGAGATCGAGGAGTTCATCTATACCCACGAAAAGGTCAAAGACGTTCAGGTCATCGGCGTGCCGGATGAACAGTACGGCGAAGAGATCTGCGCGTGCATCGTACTCAAAGAGGGCGAAAGCATGACGGAGGACGAGATGAAAAAATATATCCTCGACCATATGGCAAAGCACAAGGTGCCGCGCTACATCGATTTTGTGTCCGGCTTCCCGATGAATGCCGCCGGAAAGATCCAAAAGTTCAAAATGCGCGAAGAAGCGGTGGAACGTCACAACCTGCAAAAGGCTGCGTCCATCGAAACTGCATAAGAGGTGCGCCATGTTTCCTGTTATTGATACCCATTGCCACATCTATCCGGATAAAATCGCACAGAAAGCCGCCAGGGGCATCGGCACGTTTTATGACATCGCCATGAACTTTGACGGCCGGCTGGACACGCTCAAGGATGTCAGCTCCTCGGCCCATGTGACCCACAGCGTGATCTTTTCCGTGGCCACAACCCCGCGCCAGGTGCGTTCCATCAACAGCTTTATCGCGCAAAACGTTGCCTGCGGCGGCGGACGCTTCACCGGTCTCGGCACCATGCATCCCGACTCCGAAGACATGGAGGGCGACGTGCAGCAGATCCTTGAACTCGGACTCAAGGGCGTCAAGCTCCACCCGGACGTGCAGGGCTTTCCGATCGACGACGAGCGCGGCAGACACATCTGTGAGCTGTGCGAAAAACATCATTTGCCGCTGCTGATCCATTGCGGCGATTACCGCTATGATTATTCCAACGTCAACCGTCTGAAGCCGATCCTTACGGATTACAAGGACCTGCAGGTCATCGGCGCGCATTTTGCCGGCTGGTCGCTTTGGGAAAACGCTGCCGAAGCGCTGCACGGCTTTGAAAACCTGGTGGTGGATTCCTCATCCACCTTCCACTGGGTCAGCCGCGACACGGCAAAAAAGCTGATTACCCTTTATTCCACCGACCGCATCCTTTTCGGTTCCGACTTTCCGATGTGGGATCCGAAGGATGAGATCGCCTACTGGCAGGGGCTGCATCTGCGCGATGAGGACTATGAAAAAGTCTTTTACAAAAACGCGCAGCGGATGTTCTCGATCACTTTATAATATTTGACGCCCCATTTCGCCTTTTTTTGCAACAACCGTCCCGTATAATAGAGAGCGAATCTCTATTCTTATGCCGGGACGGTGTTTTTTATGCAGCTTGCGTTACCCAAAAAAGAAAACCGCACGTTGTTCGGCGGCAAAGATCCTCAAAGCTTCCTGCGTCCGGTGCTCGCGGGCGCCGCGGCGTTTTTGCTTGCGCAGTGCAAAGCGCTGCAAACGCTTTCGCCGTTTTGCGTTGCGCTGCTTTCGATCGTGCCGCTTCCCTGTGTGCCGGGAGCATTCCTCGGCGGCGTACTGGGGGTGTTTTTTGCGCAGCGTTGGTTTGTCGCGCTCAAAGTGACAGGTGCGCTGCTGCTGACAGCGCTGCTGCGCCTGCTTTTGAAAAAGCGTTTTTCCTCGGAAAAGGAAAGTCTGCTTTTGCCTGCGCTGTCGGGTGTGTGTATGCTCGTGTCGTCGTGTGCGGCGCTGCTGTTTGCGGAATTTGAGCTGACGGCACTGCTGCTCTCGCTTGCGGAAAGCGTGCTTTCGTTTTTTGCCGCGGCGTTTTTCTTTCGTGCGCTGCACTCGCCGCTGCGGTCGGTCGGACTGCGCGATCTGAGCGCGCAGGATGTGGCGGTGCTGCTTTGCGCGGGCGGCATTTTTTTGCTTTGCGGCGCGGGACTGACCTTCGGCGGGCTTGCGCCGATGCGTGTTTTTGCGGCGCTGCTGGTGCTCTTTTTTGCGCAGACCGGCGGCATTTCCGGCGGCGTTTTGACAGGCGTGTGCGCCGGTGCGGCGCTGAGCGTGGATCCGTCCACGCGGTTTCTATTTGCGATCTATGCCGTCGGCGGGCTGCTTTGCGGTGTGTTTTCCTCGATGGGACAGGCCGTTATGCGCGTGTTTTTTGTGCTGACGGGCGCGGTCTGTGTGTTTGCGACCGGTGCAAGCGAGCAAAAGCTCTGGTGCTTGGGCGAACTGCTGCTCGCCTGCGTGCTTGCGTTTCTTATCCCGAACAGATGGCTCGATGCGCTGCGGGAGTTGCTGAAAAAGAACAGTCTGCTGCCCGACAGCGCATTGAACCGGCCTGTGGCGGCGTCGCTGCGCAGTGCCTCCAAAGCAGTCCGAAGCGCGGCGGAGATCGTCTGCGAAACGGGCAGCAGGCTCGATCATGTGGTCGATCCCGAAATCCACGCGATCTTTGCAAAGCTGCAGCAAAACATCTGCTACGGCTGCGGGTTCAAGTCCGAATGCTGGAGCTCTCGCTACAGCGAAACGGCGAACGACATTTTGGAGCTGTCCGGTGTTGCGGAACCGATACGCTCCTCTATCTCATCGTCAGTGACCAGTTCCGCGCGGTGTCGGTCTTTTTGAACGACCTTGCGGATCAGGTGGCGGATTCAAGGATCGCCGACAACGGCAGGGCACGCACGCTGAAAAACGCGCTGAGCGAGCACGGCATCGAGGTGGACTGCCTGCAATACTTTACCGCCGCAAACGGCCGCGTGAGCATCGAGATCACCATGCTCGACGATCTGCTTTCGCTGGACAACGAAAAAATTCGCCGCATCCTCTCGCGCATGACCGGGCTGCGGTTCGATCTGCCGGAGATCGCTGTGCTGGAGCTGCGCAGTGTGGAGACGTTTTATGAGCAGGCGGCGTTTTCCGTGCTGTTTGGGCAGGCGCAGATTCCCTATGCGCAAAGCGGCGTCTGCGGCGACAGCGTGTGCTTTGTCACCGGCGCAGACGGTACACGGTTTGCTGTGCTTTCCGACGGAATGGGCACAGGCGCGCGTGCGGCGGTCGATTCCGAACTTGCCGCCGCGCTGACACAGCGGCTGCTTCTGGGCGGTTTCAGCTTCCCGTGCGCGCTGCAGCTTGTCAACAGCGCGCTGCTGGTCAAATCGACCGACGAATCCATTGCCACGCTGGACGGCGTGGCGGTCAACCTTTACAGCGCCCACGCGTCGTTTTTCAAAGCGGGCGCAGCGGCGTCGTTTTTGCGCAGGGGCAACAGCGTGCATATCATTGAAGAGGCGTCCATGCCGCTGGGCATTCTGCGCGAGCTGGATTTTTCCGTGTTTGAAGCCGAGCTGCAGGCGGGCGACATCGTTTTGCTCGTTTCCGACGGCGTCACAGCAGGCGATTGCGGCTGGATGAGTGATGAGCTGCTCGCGTGGAGCACAAACAACATGGACGACCTCGCAAAGCATATCGCGTCGCTGGCAAGCCTGCGCGCAGACGCCCTTTCCGGCGATGATATCAGCGTTGTTGCGGTGAAGATAACGGCGACAAAAGCCGACAAATAAAAAGCATTTGCATTTTTTTCGCGTTTGGTATACAATAAGACTATCAAGAGAAGTTTCCGCCTGAAAGGGGTCTATGATATGAAAAAACGCGTTTGTCTTGTTTTGCTTTGCTGCGTGCTTTTGCTGTGCACGCTTCCGATTGCTTTTGCGGCGGAAAAAACGGCGCCTGCTCTGCCTGAAGGCTTTGCTTTCACCGGAAAAACCATGACCGATACCGACGGCGCTGTGCTTTATTATGCCGAAACGGCGCCGAGCGAAAACGGCCTTGTGATGGGGCTTTGGTTTGATGAAAACGGCAACGAAAAAACGGCGTTCGAATCTTTTCCTTCTGCTTCTTCCGGCAGAAGGCGCGCCGAAAAGCAGCTTCCGGCTGCGTATGATGCGCGCAATGATGGCCTTTTGACACCGGTAAAGCTGCAGGTCGGCAACACCTGCTGGGCCTTTGCATCCATCGCCTGCATGGAGGCCAACGCGATCAAAAAAGGGCTGTCCACAGCGGATTCCATCGATCTTTCCGAAGCGCACCTTGTCTGGCACGGCAGAAACGCCTATGTCAGCGGTGAAACGGATCCGCGCAACGACGGCCTTGCGGCGGACAGCGCGGAAAAGGCGGTGAGCGCCGGCGGCAACGCGACCTATGTGGCGCAGGCGGTGCAAAACTTTATGGGCCCCGCGAACGAAAGCGATTATCCTGTGGATATGACAAACGCGCAAACACTCGCGCAGAGCCTGGAAGCGACAATGACGTTTTCCGACCGCTTTTCGCGCGCCTATGATTTTGCCGCGCTGCACCGGATCGTTGCCGATGAAACAAACATCAAAAAAGCGGTGCTGACCTACGGCAGCGCCGAGCAGTATTTCTATACGGAGAATCAGTATTATACCAATCGTGTGCCCGCAACGCAGGCGGACAAGGCGATTCCGGCGACCTATTATTACCCGAATGACATTGAGACTTCGCAGATCAACCACGCTGTTGTGATCGTCGGTTGGGACGACTCGTTTTCCAAGGACAACTTTACCGGCCCTGCAAAGCCGGAGCATGACGGCGCATGGCTTTGCCGCAACAGTTGGAGCACCGCCTTCGGCAACGACGGTTATTTCTGGATGTCCTATGAAAACCACGGCTGCTACGGCGCGGTGAACACCTATGAGATCGAAGCGAAGGACGAAACGCTCACAGTGCAGTATTACGACGGCTTCGGCAGCCGCAGCACGATCGAAGCTTCGGCCGCCGGGAATATCTTCGTTGCAAGCGGCAACACCTATCTTCGCGCGGTGTCGCTCGGCGCTCCGGTGGAAAGCTATCGCTTTTTCGTATATACCGGCCTTTCCGCGACGGCTGTGCCCGACGGCGGAACGTGTGTCTATACCCAGTCCGGCAACGCTTATGGCAAGAGCGTGATCGCGCTTGAAGGCAAAGTTCCGCTTTCGACGGGCGAGCGCTACAGCGTGGTTTTCCGCGATCTGACCGCTGCCCCCATTGAAGGATTTTCCGAAAAGAGCGGCAACAACAACTATCAGTTCACAAGCACTGCAGGTACCTCCTATTATTATAACACCCGCTGGCTCGACGGCTTTGAAACCAAGCGCAACAACGTGTGCATCCGCGCTTTTGAGAAGGCGCAGGGCGCACCCTTTACGGTGACGTTTGCCTGTCCGTCCGGCAGATTTGAAACGACAGTGACAACAACAAAAAGCACGGTCGATCTGCCCGCCGCGCCGGAGGGTTATACCTATGTGTTCACCTGCAACGGGGCCGCGTTTGACGGCAGCGATGTGACGCAGGATATCACCGTGCGCACACACTGCTATCCCACTGCCGGAAAAGCCGCAGCGGACGATCCCTGCCGGG
This sequence comes from Oscillospiraceae bacterium, assembly GCA_902792985.1. GTDB lineage: Bacteria > Bacillota > Clostridia > Oscillospirales > Acutalibacteraceae > UBA6857. The sequence continues at coordinate 1,322 of CADBBT010000023.1, read as the reverse complement.
TGGAATACCGCTGCATCTACTGCGGTGAAGAACAGCAGCCGTCTGTGATGGTGCACACGATGGAAACGCGCACCGTTTTGCCGTGTGAGACCTCGCCCGGCTACACGCTGCATTCCTGCGTGCACTGCGATTACGGCTCAATTTCCGATGTGACGCTTTTGGATGGCGCGATCGGCGGCGCAGCGGGCGAAACGCTTGCGTGGCAGCTTTTTGACGGCACACTTTCCATCGGCGGCGTCGGCGCATTGCCGCAGTTTACTTCGGCCGCGCCCGCACCGTGGCACACGGCGCAGACGCTCGCGCAGACGAACCGCCTTGTGATCGGTGAGGGCATCACGGGGCTCGGCGCGCAGGCGATTGCGGATTTTGCCGCTTTGAAAGAGATCTCCCTGCCCGCCTCGCTGCAGACGGTGAGTGATACCTCCTTCGGCTGCGGCAGCCTGACTGCGCTGCGCAGTGTGACGGTTGCGGCGGACAACACCGCTTTCAAAGGCGAAAACGGCGTGCTTTTCAGCGCCGACGGCAGCAAGCTCTGGCTGTATCCGGCCGCAAAGCAGGGCGCTGTGGTGCGTGTGCCGGAAACGGTGACGGCCTTTGCCTCCTATAGCTTTTCCGGCAATCAGCAGGTGCAGTTCCTCGATCTTTCCGTCTGCGGCGCAACGGAGCTTCCGCGATATTTTTGCAGCGGCGCGGCGGCTTTGCAGCATGTGAATCTGCCGAAGACGCTCACACAGATGGGGCTTCGCGCATTTTACAATCCCGACGGCGTGCTGTCCAACATCTTCATCACGCAAAAGGTCACCATGCCGGCCGGCGACGTGTTCGGCAACTTCCCGAAGATCTATGTGGACAAAAGCTCCTCGAGCGCGCGAAATTACGCCGTGACCTATAACAACAGCAACTTCTTCCTGCTGACGAACCATGTGCATGCGTATACACAGGAAACGCAGACATTTGCTGCTGCGTGTGATGTTCCGGCGTATGAGGTGAAACTCTGCCAGTGCGGCAACTTCAGCTTTACGCAAACGCCTGCGCCCGGCCACGACTTCGGCGTCTGGACATCCATCAGCGCGCAGGAGCACCGCCGCGTTTGCGCAAACGACGAGACCCATGTGGAAACGGCCGCGCATACATGGAACACCGGCACCGTAACGACTGCGCCGACCTGCACGGCAAAGGGCGAAAAAACCTTCACCTGCACCGCCTGCGGCGCGACGAAAACCGAACCCGTTGACGCGCTCGATCACGCTTTCGGCGTGTGGGAGCCGTTCAGCGAAACAGAGCACCGCCGCGTTTGCGCAAACGACGAGACCCATGTGGAA
>CADBBT010000022.1:13914-79951 GCA_902792985.1 Oscillospiraceae bacterium | reverse complement strand
CAGGGGTAAAAATGGCGAAACCCCTTGAAAATCAAGGGGTTTCGTGGTGCCGGAAGCGGGGGTCGAACCCGCACGGTGTCACCACCACTGGATTTTGAGTCCAGCACGTCTGCCAATTCCATCATTCCGGCAAAGATTCAGTTGTGATTTTTCTCAAAAAACGCCCTTCTGGAAATCGGAGGACATTTTGGAGGACATTGGCCGTTTTTCGGCGAAATCCCGTTCGTCAAAACGCCGAAATATAAGGGGTTTCGGCGTTTTGCACGAGATTTGGAAAAACGGATTTTGAGTCCAGCACGTCTGCCAATTCCATCATTCCGGCGCATATGGAGCTTGAAAGAAGCTCCTTTGCTTTCGCACTCAGATTGCGCGCGTCACCTTACCGGAACGCAGGCAGCGGGTGCAGGCGTAAACGCGCTTCGGAGAACCGTTCACGATCGCTTTTACACGCTTCACGTTGGGCTTCCAGGTTCTGTTGGAACGTCTGTGTGAGTGGGAAACCTTAATGCCGAAGGCAACATCTTTGCCGCAAAATTCGCACTTTGCCATCTTCAGCACCTCCTTCAAATTATTTCGGTCCACTAAGCTTAAATATTTTAGCAGATGTCATTCAAAAAAGCAAGTGATTTTGCAAAAAAAGTTTATTTTTCAAAAAAAGTGAATGGTTGCTCAACGCTGTTTCTGCAACAACAGTCGCCCAACTTGATAAATCGTCCCGAATTTTGTTGAAATTGTGCAGAAACGGCGCGAATATTTTTTATTTTTCATTAACATTTTCTTCACCAAAATTCCAATACATAGAGGTATAATATGGATGTTCTGAAAATATCCGTAGATTGGAGGAGTTTTTTATGAAGACCAATAAGATACTGGCGCTGTGCCTGAGTATTCTGACACTGCTGTCGCTGTTTACGTTTGCCGCTTTTGCGGAAAAGGATGTCCTTTCGTTCTCCGTCAATGAATTCGGCAACGCGCAGCTTGACGCGTGTGATCCTTCCGCAAGCGGTACGGTCGTTGTGCCGTCCACCGTGGAGATCGACGGACAGGAGTATAACGTGCGCATGATTTCCAACGGTGCTTTTTCCGGCTGCGCGTATATTCAGCGCATCACCATCAGCGAAGGCATCACGCAGATCGGCAACAAAGCGTTTGAAAACTGCACCGCGCTCGAAACGCTCGACATCCCCCGCTCGCTCATGAGCTGCCAGTACGATGCGTTTGACGGCTGCAACGAAGTCACGGTCAACGGCTACTCGGAAAACTACCAGTTCTGGGCAGTCACAGGTTTTTCAAAGAACATCACGTTCAACCGTCTCGACACGAATCTGAAACCGGCGGACAATGAAAAGACGAACGCGCTCATCTCGTTTTTGAGAACGATCCTGTCCTATTTCCTTTCCCTGTTCGGTATCAAATTTTAAAAGGCAAAGCAATCGGCCACATTTCGATGTGGTCTCTTTCTTTGAATAATTTTTTGGAGGTAACAACTCATGAAAAAATCAATCGCACTTCTTCTTGCCCTCATGCTCTGTCTGTCGCTGTTTGCGGCCTGCGGAAAATCCACGCCGACCGGCAACACGGATGACAGCGCCGTGCAGGTGGACGAAGACACACAAAACCCCGTGATGAACTTCATCGGCGACTACATCAACGACCGCTGCTCGATGACACTGCTTGCGGAAGGCGCACTCGGCGCAAAGGTCACCGCCTACTGGGGCGAGACTGCGCAGGACGGCTATCAGTGGGAACTGACCGGCACATTTGATGAGGCCACGATGCGCATCAATTACACTGATGCAGTCAAAAAGAGCGTCACCTACACCGACGTAGACGTGTTCCATGTCAACGACATCATTTTTGAAAACGGCAAGGGCTACATCCAGATCAACGATGACGGCACCCTGACATGGTACGACGAACAGGACGAAAACATGTCCTTTGAGCCGTTGGAATTCAACCCGCCGGAGGTCGCTGACACCACAGAAGCAGCCGACACCACAGCAGCGGCTGACACCACTGAAGCGCCCGCATCCACCGATGCTGCCGACGCGGAAGAGACCCGCAAGCTGGCGGACTTTGCCGGCACCTATCAGTCTGACCGCTGCAGCATCGTTGTGACAGACGCAGGCAACGGCGACGCGAAGATCGAAGTTTCCTGGGGCAGCTCCGCATTTGAGACGGCCGAATGGACGATGAGCGGTTACTTTGACGGTGACACCATGCGCATCAACTATTCTGACGGCGTGAAAAAGGTCGTGACCTATGCCGAAGACGGCAGCATCGTCGAATCCAAGACAGAATATGAAGATGGCTATGGCCGTATCCAGTTCTACGGTGACGGCACAATGGCATGGCAGGATGAAAAAGAAGCCGACCAGGTGATCGGCATGGTATTTAACAAACTGCCGGTGGACGGTCAATAAAAAAATCAAATAACTTCACATGCAAAAACAGCCGCTGCAAATTCGCAGCGGCTGTTTTACTATCGACTAATGACGAATGACTATCGACTTAAATTAATACATTCCGCCGCCCTGTGCCATTGCTGCAGCAGCGGCAGCGTCGGCCTGCGGGTCGGGAATGTCGGCGACAAGCGACTCGGTGGTCAGCACCATTGCGGCAACGGAGGCGGCATTTTCAAGCGCGGAACGCGTGACCTTTGTCGGATCAAGGATGCCGGCTTCCGCCATATCCACATAAGCTTCCTTTGCGAAATCAAAGCCGTAGCCGATCTTGCCGGAAGAGATAATGTTGTTGATGATCACGGAGCCTTCCAAACCTGCGTTCTTCGCAATTTGGCGAACAGGCTCTTCAATGGCCTTGCGCACAATGCGGATGCCGGTCTTTTCGTCCGGATCTTCGGTCTCATCCAGCAGCGCGTCTACAGACGGGATCGCGTTGAGCAGCGCCACACCGCCGCCTGCCACGGAGCCTTCCTCTATGGCGGCCTTTGTTGCGGCAAGCGCGTCTTCGATGCGCAGCTTCTTTTCCTTCATTTCGGTCTCGGTCGCAGCGCCGACACGGATGACAGCCACACCGCCGGCAAGCTTTGCCAGACGCTCCTGCAGCTTTTCACGGTCGAAATCGGACGTAGTGTTTTCGATCTGCACCTTGATCTGGTTCACACGCGCCTTGATCTCGTCCTTGTCGCCTGCACCGTCCACGATGATGGTGTTCTCTTTGGTGACCTTGACCTGACGCGCGGAGCCGAGCATATCGACGGTCGCTTCCTTCAGCTCAAGACCGAGGTCGCTTGTGATGACCTGGCCGCCGGTCAGGATCGCGATATCCTGCAGCATCTCCTTGCGGCGGTCGCCGAAGCCGGGCGCTTTGACAGCAACGCAGGTAAAGGTGCCGCGCAGTTTGTTGAGCAGCAGCGTGGCAAGCGCTTCGCCTTCCACATCTTCCGCGATGAGCACAAGCTTTTTGCCGGCCTGCAGCACCTGCTCAAGCAGCGGCAGCACTTCCTGAATGTTCGAGATCTTTTTATCGGTGATGAGGATGGACGCGTCGTCGATGACAGCTTCCATCTTGTCGGTATCGGTGACCATGTAGGGCGAGATATAGCCGCGGTCAAACTGCATACCTTCCACGACCTCTTTGCCGGTCTCGGCGGTCTTGCTCTCTTCCACAGTGATCACGCCGTCTGTGGTAACAACTTCCATCGCTTCGGCGATCAACTGGCCGACAGTTTCATCCGCAGAGGACACTGTGGCGATTCTCGCAATATCAGCGGAGGAAGTCACAGGGCTGGAGTTCGCCTTCACTGCGGCGATCGCGGTGTCAACGGCCTTTTTGATGCCCTTTTTGACGACCATCGGGTTCGCGCCCGCAGCAACGTTCTTCATACCCTCACGGACCAGCGCCTGCGCAAGCAGCGTTGCGGTTGTGGTGCCGTCGCCGGCAACGTCGTTGGTCTTGGTCGCAACTTCTTTCACAAGCTGTGCGCCCATGTTTTCAAACGGCTCTTCCAGCTCGATCTCCTTGGCGATCGTTACGCCGTCGTTGGTGATCAGCGGTGCGCCGTATTTTTTATCGATGACCACATTGCGGCCTTTGGGACCGAGGGTGATCTTAACGGTATCAGACAGTTTGTCGATGCCGGTCTGCAATGCTTTTCTGGCTTCTTCGCCGTAAATAATCTGTTTTGCCATGATAATGACCTCCTCTTATTCCACGATGGCAAGAATATCGCTTTGACGGACGATGGTATATTCTTCGCTGTCCAGCTTCACTTCGGTGCCGGCATATTTGCTCGCGATCACCTTATCGCCGACGCTGACATACATGGTGACTTCTTTCCCGTCCACCATGCCGCCAGGACCAACGGCGACCACTTCGGAAAACTGGGGCTTCTCCTGCGATGCGCTCGTCAGAATGAAGCCGCTCTTCGTGGTCTCTTCAATTTCGGTGGGCTTGAGCACAACACGGTCAAGCAATGGTTTAATCGTCATAATGATTCCTCCAATACATAACATTTCGCAGCGAGTTAAACCTCGCAGCGCGTATTTGCTAATTTTTAGCACTCTATCTTCCTGAGTGCTAAAACCTATTTTAATCATTTTTTTTTAAAAATCAAGTCTTTTTTGAAAATAAACCCAAAAAGATGGAAAAAATTTTGAGTTGTCTGCGCCGCATCACTTTTTCCGACAAAGAAAGACTAATTCTGAGGTGACGGAGATGGAAAAACGGATCGTGGCGCTGTTTTCGGCAGTTTGCATTTTGCTCGGCGCGCTGCTTTGGCGCACGATGGAAGTCGGACGCAGGCAGGAAACGCAGGCGCTGCAGCGCGCGCACACACGCGTGCTCACAGTCGGCACATCGCGCGGCGTGATCTATGACCGCAATCTGCAGCCGCTCGCACCGTCCGATGAACGGCTGGTGGCGGTTGTCGCGCCGTGTGAAGCGGCCATGCAAACGATGACGGCGCTGTTTGGGAAGGACACGGCGCAGCAGATGCTTTTACGCGGCGCCCCATGCCTTGCAAATGCCGAAACAGCGGCCGAAACACCGTTTGTGCGCACATTCTCCGTCCCGGTGCGCCGGGGCGATTCCGCTTTAGCCGCGCACCTGATCGGCACACTCAACAGCGAAAGTCACGGCACCTGCGGCATCGAAAAAGCGTTTGACACGCTGCTGAACGGTTTCGGCGGCAGTCTTTCCGTGCGCTTTGCCGTGGATGCCGCCGGACGGGTACTTCCCGGCGAAGCAAAGGAGATCATAGACAGAACCTTCAAAAGCAAAGGCGGCGTGGCGCTGACGATCGACACAGAATTGCAGCGCATAACCGAAGCAGCATTGCAAAACAGCCGCATTCAAAGCGGGTGCGCTGTGATCATGGATGTGCAAACAGGCGAGATCCGCGCGATGGCGAGCGTGCCGTTGTTTGACACAGACGCGGCGAGCCCTTCGCTTTCCCCGTTCACAAACAAGGCGCTCGGCGCATACAGTGTGGGTTCGGTGTTCAAACCTCTGCTGGCGGCGTTTGCGCTTGAACACGGCGTAAAGCGCAGCTTTTCCTATACCTGCACGGGCACCTGCCAAATCGGCGAAACACAGTTTCAGTGCTTTGGACAAAAGGCGCACGGAAAGCAGACAATGAAGGAGGCGCTAGAAAACTCCTGCAATACCTATTTTATCCGTCTGATGCAGGAAATAGACGAAACGGCCTTCCTTTCTTTTTGCGAAACGCTCGGTTTTTCCCGCGCGATCGCACTGTGCGACGGACTTTCCTGCAGCAAAGGGAGCCTTCCCGCTGCACGCGATCTGCTGCTGCCGGGAGAACGGGCGAATTTTGCCTTCGGGCAGGGCAAGCTGCTCGCGTCGCCGGTTCAACTGCTTTCCGTCTATCAGCTTCTTGCAACCGGACTGCAGACCCCGCCGACCGTGTTGTGCGGCACCGTGGACGAACATGGCGCGCTTCAGCGCGAAACACCGTTTGCGCCCGTACGGCGGCTGAAGGAAACGACCGTACGGCAGATGAGAACGCTATTAGCTGCTTCGGCAAAAGCGGCAGACACGGTTGGCGCAGGCAAGACCGGCACAGCGCAAAGCGGCATTTTTGAAGCTGAAAAGGAAGTTTGCCGAACATGGTTCGCCGGATTCTTTCCGGCAAAGGCGCCGCGGTACGCTGCGGTCATTCTCAACGAAAACGGTGTTTCCGGCGCGGTGGACTGTGCGCCGGTGTTCGGCGAAATCTGCAGATCCCTCCCCTGATCCGATGGCTGTCACAAGGCCAAACCGTGAACGATACAATTTGTCAAAGTTTTGTTTTCAAAGTAAACTTTTTTCACCGCTGATTCTTTTACCTCCCTTTTCCTTGACAACTTTTTTCCAAAACTGTATAATGAATTTATCTTATAATAAAGGAGTCCTTTTTATGAAGGCATTTTTCCAAAAATTTTTCTCCCTCTTTCTTGCCTTTTTCTTCTTCCTTTCCGGACTGCTGCAGGGCGGCGGCTCCGGCAACAGTCAACAACCGACGCCTGTGCCCGACACGCCGTCCGATGGTATGCAAACCCTCGTTTACGGTGCGGACGCGACCCGGCAAAGCCTGAATCTTGCTCTGCCGGCACAAAAAGGCGAAACCGGCCTTGTGCTTTTCATCCACGGCGGCGCCTGGATCTTCGGCGACAAAGCGATCTACAATGACGTTGCCGCTCAATGGGCAAGCGCCGGCTATGTTGCCGCAACGATGAGCTACCGCTACATCTCCGACACCGTTCACATGAACGATCTGCTCGATGACATCGGCGCCGCACTTGCGAAAATCAAAGAGACGGCTGCCGCGGCTGGCTATACGGTCAACAAAGCGATCCTTGCCGGCATGTCCGCCGGCGCGCATCTGTCGATGCTGTATGCCTATGCGCGAAAGAGCAGCGCGCCGATCACGCCGGCTGCCGTGGTCAGCTTCTGCGGACCGAGCGATCTGACGCGGGCGGACTTTTTGGAAAACAACGCGCTGGGTAGCTTGAACGATATGCTCGATCTGATGGCGAAGGCCGGCGGCGTGCGCATTTCCGCAGAGGAATACACCAATAAGAGCGGCAATTACGAAGCGTTCATGAGCGCGCTGCGTGCCGTTTCGCCGATCACCTATGCAGCCGACGCTGTTCCGACCGTTTTTGCGCAGGGTGAAAAGGACAATATTGTTCCCTTTGCCGGTGTGAAGGAGCTTTCCGAAGCGCTCACGGCTGCAGGCGTGACGAACGATTTCGTCTCCTACCCGAACTCCGACCACGACCTCGCCAACGACCCGGACAGCGCAGAACAGGTGTACAATCTGTCTGTGCAATATGCGCAAACGTATTTGAAATAACAAGATTATTGACAAATGGATAAAACTGCGGTAAAATAAGATGTTATCATTTTTATGAGGTGAAACATTATGATCTACGCAGTCATCGCTGCCGGCGGCATCGGCAGCCGTATGGGAAACCAGGACAAGCCGAAACAGTATTTGCATATCAACCACAAGCCCATCATCGCACACACGGTGGAGAAGTTCTTTGTCAACAGTGCGTTTCAGAAGATCATCATCCTTTGCCCCAATCAGTGGGTGAACTACACCAAGGAAAAGCTTGCGAAGTATCTGCCGCCCAGCGACAAGTTCGTGGTCATCAAAGGCGGCGACACACGCAACGAGACGATCATGAACGCCATCCGCTACATTGAAGAGACCGACGGTCTGGACGATGACACCGTTATCGTGACCCATGACGCGGTGCGCCCGTTCGTTTCCGTGCGCATCATCAATGAAAACATCGACGGTGCAATCAAATACGGCGCAACGGACACGGTTGTTCCCGCCACCGATACGATCGTGGAAAGCATCGACAAGGAAACCATCAGCGCCATCCCCGACCGCAGCCGCCTGTATCAGGGACAGACTCCGCAGGCGTTCAAGGCAAAGCTGCTCAAGGATCTGTATGAGAGTTTGACCGCAGAGGAAAAAGACATCCTCACCGACGCGTGCAAGATCTTCACGATGAAGGGGCACCCGGTGCATCTGATCCAGGGCGAAGTGCACAATATCAAGATCACCTATCCGTATGATCTGCGTGTGGCAAAAGTCCTGCTTGACGAAGAAGCCGGCGGAAAGGACTGATTCTATGCTGAATACCGTTTACCGTCTGACCGCGCCGCGCAAGATCGAGATCGCGTTCACCGAACTGGATCTGTTCAGCAGCGACGTGATCGTGCGTCCGACCTATCTTTCCATCTGCCACGCCGACCAGCGCTATTATCAGGGCACACGCGACCCGAAGGTGCTTGCGAAAAAGCTGCCGATGGCGCTCATCCACGAGGCGATCGGCGAAGTGGTCTATGCGCCCGACGGCTCGTTTGAGATCGGCGAACAGGTCGTCATGATTCCGAACACCCCGGTCGAACATGACGATATCATTGCGGAAAACTATCTGCGTTCCAGCAAATTCCGCGCCAGCGGCTTCGACGGCTTTATGCAGGAATATGTCCAGTTGCCCGCCGACCGCCTGGTTCGTCTGCCGAAGGATATCGACCCGCATGTGGCGGCGTTCACGGAGCTGGTCTCCGTCAGCGTGCATGCCATTTCGCGCTTTGACAAGATCGCCCACGCGCGCCGCAACATCATCGGCGTTTGGGGCGACGGCAATTTGAGCTATATGACAAGCGTATTCCTGCGCAAGTTCTTCCCCGACACGAAGATTTACGTCTTCGGCATCGACGAAAAGAAGCTGCAGGACTTCACGTTTGTGGATAAAACGATCCTCACCACGGAGATCCCCGAGGATCTGACAGTGGATCACGCGTTTGAATGTGTCGGCGGCAACGCCTCACAGATCGCGATCAACCAGATCATCGACTATATCAACCCCGAGGGCACGATCTCCATCCTCGGCGTGAGTGAGTACCCTGTGCCGATCAACACGCGCATGATTTTGGAAAAAGGTCTGCGGATGTTCGGCACCTCCCGTTCCGGCCGCGTGGACTTCCTCAAGACGGTCGAAATGTATGAAAAATACCCCGAGATCGTGGAATATCTTTCACACATGATCGGCAATGTCGTCACCATCCGCCACATCAAGGAGATGGGCGAGGCGTTTGACCTCGACACCAAAAAGGCGATGGGCAAAACGATCATGAAATGGGAAAAATAAAAAGAGTGCTCTGTCGGTTCGGCAGAGCATTTTTTAATTCGGAATAAACAAAAAGCGCGGCGCTTTTTCAAGCACCGCCTTTTTCATCATTATTCGTCAGCGTCATCTTTCTTGCCGTTTTCATCGCCGATCGCGCGCATTTGCTTGATGAAATCCTTGAAGAAATCAACGATCTGCTCGATTACGGTTTTGAAGGATTCGATGATCTTGTTAAGTGCGTCCATAAGATGAACTCCTTTCTTGAATTTGTTTTCTTTGTGGTTTCAGTATAGCACACACCGCTGTGGTTTGCAAGCGTTTGCAAAGAAAATTTAAAAATCGGAAATAATTCCCTCAAAATACGGTGCTGTCATAGTTGATCACACCGATGTAGCTGTTGCCGCGGTTGATCTGAATTTCCTTGCCGTTCTTGTTTGTGATCACGATCGGCGCGTCGTAGTTTTTCTTGTGCCACTTGATCTCGCGTACCGTGCCGTAAGACAGATAGTAACCCGTGCCGCCCTTCCAGTCGATCTTCACAAGCTGGCTGCCCGGGAACGGCGCCACATTCGTTTCAAGGATGAACACGTTCGTGTATTGCAGCTGCTTGTTCACGGCGGCGTCCATGTGCGGGCTGCCCGTGTGGGTTTTCAAATAGGCCTTTTTCTTGCTGTCGTAAGTGAAAGAGGTATAGTAGCTCTTGGAAAAATTCAGCCGCACATTCTTGCATTCCTTGTCGCTGACCGTTTCCGGCTCGCGGAAATCGAAGATATACTCATCCTTGCCCTTGGCATACTTTGCACGGAAGTCATACTTTTTCAGCAGCGCCGGAACCTTGTCGCCCTTGAGATAGGCCGTGTGCTCCTTGCTGTAGTGTTTGAGCCGTTCGGCGTCGCGGCCGAAAAAGTCGGTGTCATAGTTTTCCGAACCGTCCATGTAGTCGATCTCTGTGTTTTTCAGCGCCTGCTTGCCAAGCGTCGGATTGCAGCCGAAGCAGATGTAAAACGCGTCAAGCCCCTTGGCAAAGATCGGGAAATAATAACGGCACGAACGCACGGACATGACCTTCGGGATCTTGGTCTGGTCGGCATAGACCGCCATCATACGGGTGATGCCGCCCTCCACAAGGCATTCAAACATCAGATCGGCGTCAAAAATGCCGTATTGCGGAAGCGAGGCGCGGATGTTATTGATCATCACGGCGATCGGGCGCTTGCCCTTGCCCTTTCTGGAAAGATCGTCCAGACCCGTCAGGCGGTTATAATCGGTCTTTTTGACTTTTTTTGTCGTTTCAACGATCGCTTCGGTGGTCGAGGGTTCCGAAACCTCAGGCAGCTCTTGCTTTCCGCAGCCGAACAGCAAAGCGAGCAAAAGCAACGCAAACACGGCGGCAATCAGTTTCTTCGACAGATGGCGCATGAATCATCACAACCTAATAAAAAGAATCAAAACAGTCAAAATGCACAAAGGATTGCGCAAACATAACAGCTATATTATAGCAGTTTTTCCAACTTCTTGCAACCTTTTTCGACAAGAAACGCGCACAAAAAACAGCGGGAAAATTCTGTAGCTTTGCATAAAATTTTTTTGCTTATTTACAAACCGAAAGAAATGTGTTACCATGAAAGCACAACAAAAAGGAGGCTTTTTTCATGAGCGTCATCAAAACATTTTACGATATCATGCCCGACGGCAGAGAAGTTTATCAGTATATGATTGAAAACACAAACGGCGTAAAAGTCGGTCTTCTCACCCGCGGCGCCACGCTGAACAGCTTTTTTTGTCCCGACAAGAACGGCGAACCGGGCGACATCCTCATGGGCTTTGATTCCCTTGCGGGGCACCTCGCCACCACGACCTACGCAGGAGAGATCATCGGTCAGTACGCAAACCGGCTTTGCGGCGGCAAATTCACCGTCGGCGGCAAGGAGTATCAGGCAACAAAGAACGAAAACGGCACAACGTGCCTGCACGGCGGCGGCGAATACAACAGCGCTTTGTGGCGCGCGATCATCACCGACGACAACGCCGTGGAATTTTCCTATCACAGTCCGGACGGCGTGGAAGGCTTCCCCGGCAATGTGGACATGACCGTGAAATATGTGCTGACAGAGCATGGCGAGCTGGAAATTCACTACTGCGCGGTCTCTGACAAAGAGACGATCATGAACTTCACCAACCACGCCTATTTCAACCTGACCGCCGGAAAGCGCGACATTCTTGCGCACGAACTGCAGATCAACGCCGATTTCTACACACCGACCGACGCGCTGTCCATTCCCACGGGCGAGAAACGTCCCGTGGACGGCACAGCCTTTGATTTCCGCGTTGCAAAGCCTATCGGACGCGATATCACCGCCGATGACGAACAGCTCATCCAGTGCCGCGGCTATGACCACAACTTTTGCCTGAACGGCGAAAACGGCAAGCTGCGCCTTGCCGCCGAAGCAAAGGACCCCGACAGCGGACGCAGGCTGCAGGTTTTCACCGATCTGCCGGGCGTGCAGCTTTATACCGGCAACTTCCTTGACGGCAGCGAGATCGGCAAAGGCGGCGCACCGCTCACAAAGCACGCCGGTTTTTGTTTGGAGACGCAGTTTTATCCCGACACGCCGAACCACCCCGATTTTCCGCAGTGCACGTTCCAGGCGGGCGAAAAGTTCGAAAGCCTGACGATTTTCAAGGTGTAAACACCCTGTATAATTAAAAAGTGGAGAGTGGCATGTTACCGCTCTCCATTATTTTGATTTCAATCAGCCGATCCGGTACTTCCACACCGGCTCCGCTTTTTTTGTTTTCCAGCGTCCGCCGGTAAAATCCGGAAACGCGACCGGCACAGAACCCTGTGCGATCGACTGCGCGGAAAGGGCGGTGATCGCCATCCATGTCGCTGCGTCATACACGTCGATCGGCATCGGCAGCCCTTTGTCAAGCGCTTCAAAAAACGCGTCGATCACCAAAAAATCCATGCCGCCGTGCCCTTGCTCCTTTACACCGTCGCCGCGGTAACGCTGCCAGATCGGGTGGCGCCATTGTTCAAGAAAGCGCTCGCGATTGCAAAACTGTGACGACCAGTCCCATTCCGCACCCGGATATGTTTCGCTGTCAAGCAGCACAGACTGTGTTGCCTCCTCATACATCCCCTTCGTGCCGCGCACCGTAAGCCCGCGGCTGTAGTAACGCGGCAGTGATGTGTCGAGCGTGATGGCAACAGTCGTTCCATCGGCGCAGGTAAGCACGGTGTTCACGATGTCGCCCTGCCGAAAAACCGTTTCGGCATATTTTTCGCGCAGATCGTCGTGGGAATCGATATAGGCATGCAGCCCCGCCGCGCGGGACGCGACCGAAACCAGCGAAACAAAACGGTTGCCGTTGCCGATATTCAGCAGCTTTGCGATCGGGCCGATCTCGTGGGTCGGATAATTCTCCGTGTTGCGGGTCAGATATTCGTGAAAGCGGTAGTGGCGCGTTTCGTTGCCGCGTGCGATCTCGTCGCGCAGATCATGCATGTAGCCGCCGGCGCAGTGGACGATCTCGCCGAACACACCGTGCCGCGCCATGTTCAGCGCCATCAGCTCATATTCGCCGAAGCAGCAGTTTTCCAGCAGCATGAACGGCGTGCCGGTCTCCTCCTGCGTTTTGACAAGCGTTTCGCACTCCGCCACACTGTATGCCCCGCCGACTTCGATGGCAACGGGCTTTTGGGCACGCATGGCGCGGATCGCCGCGTCGTGATGGTTTGCCCACGACGAAAACACCAGCACGACCTCCACCTCCGGCGCGTCGATCAGCGCTTTGTAATCCGTTGTCAAAACCGCCGGCGCCGGATGTCCCTTTTTTATAAGCCCCTTTTTCGCGCTCTGGATCCGGTCTTCATACACATCACAAAGCCCGGCAATGTGGATATATTCCAGCGTGGCGAGCATCTCGCTCACCCACCACGCGCCGCGGTTGCCAAGGCCGATCACACCGACATGAAACGTTTTCATCGCCCATTCTCCTTTACAAAGCACCCCGCCACGGAAAGCCACGGCGGGGCATCGTCGTTTTATTTGACTTTTCAGCCGTTGAGCATTGCAAAGCCCTTTTTGTTCGAAGCATAAAGCTGCTTGAACACGGCAAAATTCTTGTCGTAGACCGCTTTGACCGACGGGTCGGGATGATAGGTCTTTTCCACCTTGATGAACTTGTCGGTGTCGTTGACGTCGTCCACAAGACCCAGACCGGCGGCCACCACTGCGGCTGCGCCGACAGAGCCGACGTTCTGCGAAGAAGCTACGGTCTCCACATCTTTGCCCAGACAGTCCGCAAGGATCTGGCAGGTCGTTTCGCCAAGCGCACCGCCGCCGACAAAGCGGATCGCGTCGCTGGATTTGACCTTCTTCTCCTGCGCTTCGAGCATCCAGCGCATATGGAAGCAAACGCCTTCCACAACGGCACGGATCAGCTCGCTCTTGCCGGTATCCAGACTCATATTGAAGAACATTGCGCGAGCATTCGGGTCCTCAAACGGACAGCGGTTGCCATGGAACCACGGCGTAAACACAACGCCGCCGCAACCTGCAGGCACCTTTTTCATCACGTCTTGCAAATAGGTATAAAGCGAGGTGTATTTGCGCTCCATATCGTCCGCCTGTGTGACGTCGTGCTTTTTCAAGTAGATGCCGACTTCGTCGAGTGCCAGGTGATCCTTCACCCATTCCATGCACTTTGCCGCCGTCTCCAGCTCCGCCCAGTAGTTGAATGTTTTTTCCGATGCGCCGACGAGCGCGGCAACCATCGTTGCGGTATCCACAAGCGCTTTCGGCTCCACCGCCGTGGAGACCCAGCCGGAGGTACCCATGTAGATGTGCGTTTTACCGATCGCGGACGCACCGGCGCCCACGCCGATCAGCGACGCGTCCATGCCGCCGCCGAAAACGGCGATCCCCTCAACAAGACCGAGTTCCTTTGCCGCCTGTGCTTTCAGACCGCCGACCTTGTCCGCAGATTTGATGATGCGCGGCAGGTGCTTGATATCGACCCCGCACATATCGCACATTTTTTTGCTCCATTCCTTCTTTTTCAAGTCATACAGCAGCGCACCGAAGGCAGTATCCTGTGTCATAACGAACTCGCCGGTCATGCGGCAGATGAGCGCTTCCTTGACGTCGAGCCATTTATACACGCGCTTGAACACGTCCGGCTCATTGTTTTTCACCCAGTTATATTTCCAAACGGGATCCTTCACGGAAAGCGGCGCAGCACCTGTGATCATCAGTGCCGGCAGGAGCTTGAACACATTTGCGCCTGCAACCTGCAAACCGTTGGCAAAGCCCGCTTTCAGCTCCTTGCGCGCACGCTGATCCATATAACTCATGGCGCGGCGCACGGGTTTTCCGTCTTTATCCACAAGCACAAGGCCCTGCCCCTGCGAGCAGAAGGAGATGCCGTCGATTTTTTCCGGCGCGATCCCGGTCACGGAAAGCAACTGGTGCGTCGTATTGCACATGGCGCTCCACCATTCCTCCGGATCCTGCTCCGCGCCGCCGTCCGGCAGCACATACAGCGGGTAGCCTTCGCTTTCGCCGGCAAGCAGACGGATGGTGTCGCCGATTTCAAATAAACAGGTTTTTACACCGGTGGTTCCGATGTCATAGGCAAGTGCATATTTCATAATAAATCCTTCCTTTCAGGATACTTTTGCGGTTTCAGTGCGGCTTTGACAAAGCGCAGGATGTTTTCAATCACGAATTCGTCCTTTTCAAAGATGTCGTTGCCGGCATAGATCTTATAACGCTCCCGGTAATAGGTGCAGGAATAGGAAAACTGCAGATTCATCAGGAGATTGTCAACAAGAAACGCCGCCATGCCCGGGTCGATATCGGCGCGCACTTCGCCCGACACCTGTCCCTGCACGATCACGCTTTTATATGCTTTCGCCGTCAGCGCTTCCATTTTTTCCACAAGCTGTTTGCCCAACAGGCTGTTGCTCTCGGTTGTGAACTCGTTATAGAGCATATTGATGATCGCATTCTCGCGCGAAAACGTGATCGCGGCGCGCAGCAGCTTTTCGAATTTCAGCATGATGTCGCTCTCGTCCGCTGTCACAGCCTCCAGGAGTTGCCCGAGGTAGCTGATCTCATGTCCGACACAGGTGAGGAACAGATCGGTTTTTGTGTCAAAATATTTATAAAGGGAACCGACGCTGACCTCCGCTTTTTTGGCAATGGTGTTGATGTTCGCATTTTCAAAACCCTGCGTTGCAAACTCGTTGACCGCAACGCTCAAAATCTTGCTGCGCTTTTCCTCGGGAATATTGTCAAAGGTGGATTTGTGATAGTTTTCCTCAAAAAAATCGGCCATCGTCTTCTCTCCAGTTCTATTCTGCCGTGATTTCATACAAATTATATTTTATCAATAATGCCGTCAAAAATCAAGTAAAAAAAACAGGGACAAAATTATGGATTGTGACGAAAAAAGCGCAAAAAAAGAAGGCAGGCCGAATTCGCTGCCATCTCTTCTTTGCCCTTTGCTGCGGTTTCAAAAACACAGCATAGTCGTTGGAGATTTGCCGATTCAATCATCTTCCCGCCCGATCAACCAATTAACACTGACGCCAAGCACGTCAGCGAACGCCACAAGCTCATAATCGCTGACTTTCCGGATCTGACCTTCCAGTTTGGAAAGGCCGGAGGAGGACAGTTCAACGCCTTGAATTTGCAGCCGGGTGAGCAGGTCCACTTGCTTTAAGCCAAGTTCCTTCCGCTTAGCTTCGACTTTTGCGCCGATCATATTCTGATTGCCTAAGGACTGTTTTCTAACTCTCATGTTTTCACACCCTTATTTGAATTCTGAATACATCGCCAACTTATCGTATAGATTGTATCATATAATAAAAAATTTGTCAACTTTGATTTTTTGGGAAATTTTCACAAAAACTTTTCGTTTTTTTCGCTGCTCTTTTGCAAAATGCTTGACAATCACCGCAAATCAGGTGTATAGTAATACTATACTTATAGGGAAAGAGGATTTCAATGGCTTCAATCAATATCATCTCCCACCGCGGCGCCAACATTTACGCCCCGCAAAACACCCTGCCCGCCTTTGCGCGCGGCTTGCAGGAGGGCGCTGACGGCTTTGAAACTGACGTCCATCTCACAAAGGACGGCACGCTTGTGCTCTGCCACAACTATTCCATCGACAAAACGTCCAACGGGAAGGGGTTCATCGCCCAAATGACGCTGGAGCAGCTGCGCACCTTTGATTTTGGCAGTTATTTCAGCAAAAAATTCGCCGGCACCCCGATCCCCACACTTGACGAGTTCCTCACACTGGTGAAAAGCAGCGACCTCAAAGTGCTCAACATCGAACTGAAAAGCCCGAAGGAAAACGAGACAAGCATTGTGCGCGACACGATCGCCTCCGTCAAAGACTTCGGTCTGTTCGACCGTCTGCTGATCTCCTCGTTCGACCCTGCGCTGCTGCGCGAAGCAAAAAAGGTGGATCCGCTGACAAAGACCGGCTTTCTTTACAGCCCGAACAGCAAGGTCACGTTCAAAATCTTTCACCGTAGTATGCTCTCCGTTGCGAAAGAGCTGCACGCCGACGCGCTGCACCCGTTTTCTCTTTACGTCACAAAATCGCTTGTGGACGCCGCGCACGAAAGCGGCATGGCGGTCAATGTCTGGACGGTCAACAACCCCAAAACCATCTGCCGCATGGCCCAGCTCGGTGTGGAGGGCATCATCACCGATTATCCCGATGTGGTGCGAAACGTGCTGATTGCGCACGGTTACCTGGATTAAACTTCACAATGTACCTCTTCAATCTGCTTAAAGGTCGCGGGGCAAACCCTGCGGCTTTTTTGTTTTCGCCGCGGCAGAAGGGCGCCTTTCTTTCTTGTTCGAAAATCGCACGCGGCGGCGGAACTGCGCGGCGGCGCACCGGGGCGCTGACAAAACAGCAAAAAAATCAACACGCTCCCGCGCCCCGGCCCTCGTGCTTCGCACGAGGGGTTCCGCCGCCGCGTGCGAACAATTTTTCAAATTTTTTCTCTTTGCTATTGACATTTCGGGAAAAATAGTGTAAACTATTGCTCGCAACCGCAAATGAGGGTATAGCTCAGTTGGTTAGAGCGCTTGCTTGACATGCAAGAGGTCGGTGGTTCGAGTCCACTTATCCTCACCAAAACGACGTGATTCTTCACGTCGTTTTTTCGTTTTTCAAAGCAAAACGGCAGCTCTCACTTTTCCGCAAGGCTGCCGTTCTTTTTCTTTAATATGCCTCCACCGGGATGCCGTACATGTTTGCAAGCGCGATCAGCTCGGCGGCAATGTCGTCCATGGCGACAACGAAATGCGGCTCCCAGCCGTTTTTGACGCTGCCTTCCACGATCTCGCGCGCAGGCGCCTTCGTTTTGATGACGATCGACGTACCGTTGAACTGCTTCGGCTTGTCGAGCGCTTCACCCGCACAAATGAAGAAACGGAACGAACCGTTTGGCTCACGGCCGATGCGGAAGATCGTCACCTTCGGCTCCGCCTTGCAGCCAAAGTCGAGTGTGGGGCCGATCTTGCGGTTGCAGTGCACGTCGCAGACCGCACCGGTATCCTCGCGGGCAAGCGAGCAGGCGGCGGTGCCGCAGTGCCAAAGCGTGATGGTGTTTTCGCTCTCATCGAGTGAAACGGGGTCGC
This sequence comes from Oscillospiraceae bacterium, assembly GCA_902792985.1. Taxonomy (GTDB): domain Bacteria; phylum Bacillota; class Clostridia; order Oscillospirales; family Acutalibacteraceae; genus UBA6857. The sequence goes on along the minus strand of CADBBT010000022.1, from coordinate 62,160 downwards.
CGAAGAAGGTCGGTTTACCGGTGAGGGTCTGCCCGATGAACATGGACAGCGCGCCGTAGGAATCCGCTTCGCAGGCGGCGGGCACGCCGTTGTCGCCGAGCATGGCGAGCACCGCGCAGACCGGGGTGCCGAACGAAGTGAAAAAGTCCGGCCAGCAGCGGCTGGACACCGCACCGATCCCGTTTTCCTTCACATAGGTATCATACGCCTTGAACAGGCGGGCAAAATCGAGCTTGTTCTTTTCCGGCGTTTTGTCCAGTGCGCGGATGCGCTCCCCCGCCACGGCAAGGTAGGAACCGATCTCTTCGTCGGAATAGCCCTTTGCGCGGTCGATCAGTTCTCGCGCTTCAATGCTCGTCAAACGCACACCGAATGTGGAGAGCATCTCACTGTCCAGCGCACGGCCGAAACCGAAGCCCTCCGGCGTGTGGCCGATCTGCAGCAGACGCAGCGCGGAGATGTCCTTCTTGAGCTTTGCCGCAGCGATCACGGCGGCGATCTCGCGCTTTGTGGTCTCCTCCTGCGGTGCGCCGAACACATAGGCAAAGTGCTTGCCGCACGCACGCATGATGTTGGCGGCGGAATATGCGCCGGTGAGCGAATTCAGCCGCAGACGACCGCCGTCAATGACCGGCTCGCGCAGCGTCCAGAGCAGCACGGGGCAATCAAACGTATGCAGCACCTCGCTCATATATGCGGCATTGGCAAAGGTGATGTTCTGAACGATTGCAAGATCGGGCTGCACCTTAGAAAGAAAGGCACGCAGTTTGTCGAGCGAAAGGAGCATCTCCTGCGGCACAGCGACGTTTTCGTCGATGCCGCGCAGCAGAGCGACGGATTTATCAAACTCTTTCTGTGCCGATTCCAGATGGAACGTCGGCACACCGATGGGAATGTAGCAGGGTGTAAATGACATGGTTGAACCTCCGAGGAAAAGAAAAAAGTGGGAAGGGAGAGAGAACAGGTTACAGGGGTTGAGGGGTTAAGGGGAGAGTGGAGTTTGGAGAGTGAAGAGTTGAGAGGGGTTAAGGGGTTAAGGGGTTAAGGGATTGAGGGATTAAGGGATTAAGGGATTGAGGGATTAAGAAAATAGAATAAAGATAATTGTTTGTGAAACCGGACATAACCAAAAGAGAAAAAGGATTCTTGAAAGCTGTTCAAGGAAGGAACAGGAGATGAAATATATGTTTATTCGACCACTCCTACCCTGAATCCTAAAGCACTTAACATCTTAATCCCTTATTCCCTTATTCCCTTATTCCCTTATTCCCTTATTCCCTTAATCCCTTAATCCCTCAATCCCTCTCAACTCCTCACTCTTCACCCTCCACTCTTCATTTCAATAATTCAGCGCTTTGTTTTCGCCAACGAGTCCCGGCCACGCGCCCTGTTTCATCAGCGGCTCACGCTCCGGGTGGGAAAGCACCCATTTGTTGGTCTGCAGCAGCAGCCGCGCTTCGCCTTCGCGCGTTGCGGGCTGTGTTTTGAGCGGTGTATTGGTGCCGCGCGGGAGCACAACGACAACTTTGAAGCCTTCGTCACACACACGGCAGGGCGACAGGTGCAGCGTGGTCTGGAACAGCTCGATCGCTGTGCCTTTCGGCACGAAAAAGACCGTTTCGTTACCTACGTTGAATGTGTTTCGTTCGATCTGCCAGGTATGGCCGAGCACGAGCATACAATCCGTTGCGGCAATGTTCAGCTCGCTCCCCTTGTGATATTCGAAGCCGTTGTACGTTGTGTTTCTGCCGTTGCAGTAGCCGATCTGGATCGGCATTCCGCCGTAAAGCGTCGTTTCGATCGCTGCGGCAACGGGCAACTGCTCCATCTCCGGCACCGACGGCACATAGATGTTGCCGTTTTCGGGGATGGGCGTCGACTCTGTCAAAAACGATGTCAGCGGCGAAAAATCAAAATCGGAAAGAACGTTGCCGAACGTGCGAAAGCGCTCGTCAAACACGCTGACGATTTGCACGTCATTGACCGCGTTCAGGCGTTCCAAAAGCTCAGCCATAGATCTCGCGCTCCTTCGGGAAGGTGATGGACGCGAACATCTCGTGCACCGATGCGTCCGCTTTTTTGCGATAAAACACCGGGATCGCGCCGATGGGAGCGCTCACGGTATAGACGCCGCCGCGGAATTCTGTGCCGGAGGGGGCGTGGATCCATTCATCGTCGGGCAGATATACCTCGCGCGTGACAGCGCCCTCGGTGATCACGGGCGCAACAAGGATATCGCGGCCGAGCAGGTATTCATGCGTTTCAAGGAAGGCGCGCTGCTCATTGTAATAGAAGAACAGCGGACGCACAATGCCGACGCCGTGTTCGTGGTTATAGCGGTCGGCTTCCATCAAATAGGGCTTGAGCGCGGCATGGATGGCGCTCATCGCGGCGCCGTGACGCAGCACCGCTTCGCTCGCGTCAAACTGCGCGTTGAGGTCGGGGTTCAATCCCTCGTGGCCGCGCAAAACGGGCGAAAACGCGTTCATCTCGCGCCAGCGCATCAGCAGCTCTTCGCTGCGCTTGAGGTTGAAGAAAGTCGTATAGCCGCCGATGTCGGAATGGCTCAGACCGAAGCCGCAGCACGTCAGCGACAGCATAGCCGGAATGACCGACGGCAGACCGAGGTCAAAGGTGAAATCGACATGGTTGTCGCCGTTCCACATCATCGTGGAATATTTCACGGTGTCGGTGTAGCCCGAACGGGTGAAGAACATCAGCTTGCCCTCCATGCCGCTCTCCTGCAGCGCTTCGCGGTTGACCTTTGCCCAAAGGGTCGGCCAGATGTTATGCACAGACACCGGGTCCTCGCCGGAAAACAGCACACAGTCCGTCGGCAGATACTCGCCGAAGTCCGCCATCCAGCCGGCAAGACCGAAGTCAATCATGTTTGTTTTGATGATCTCTTTAATCCAGTTGTAGGCGTCGGGGTTCGTCAGATCGACCATGGCAGCGGGGAAGGTCGTGATCGTAACAAGATAATCGTCGCCGTCCTTGTCCTTGACACAGTAGCCCTTGTCCGCAGCGATCTGATACAGCGGTTTTTCAACCGCGAGGAAGGGGTTGCAGTAGCCGAGGATCCTGATGCCTTTTTCGCCGTATTGGGCAATGCGCTTGTCGAGATCGGGATACAGTTCCTTGTCCCACTCCCAGTTCCAGAAAAGCTGTTTGCCGACAGCAGTGACACGCCTGCCCTCCCAGTCCTGGATCCACACGCCGGCAACCTTCATGCCGTGTTCGAGCGCGGTGTGCACTTTTTGATCCATGATCTCGGTACCGCCCTGAATGCCGAGGATCTCGCCGTCAAAGACCCAGTCGGGCAGCGTCGGCTGCCGGCCGATCAGATCGGTCAGGTTGGCGAGCACATCCTCATAAGTTTTGCCAAAGCCGAAATAGATCGGCGAAAGCTCGTTGATCTCGATCAGGTGTTCGCGCACGTTTGTGAAATCAAAGCGGGAAATGCTTGTTGCGTCGGCATGGAAGAAATACTTGCGGCTCGACAAAAACGTCGGCTGCACATAATAGGATGCGTATTTGTGGAATTTCTTGCGCTGTTCGGGCTTTCCGATATGCAAAAAGTTCTTGACGAGCTTTGTTGCAACCTGCTTTGCGTTGATGTGTTCGCTGACCCAAACGGTTGTGCTCTGACCGCGCAGGTTGAACTCGCTGAACGTTTCGCCTGTGCCGAACACAGCTTCCCAAGGCAGCGCGGGAATGCGGAACCAGAGCTTGTCATAGATCGAAAGGCCGAGGAAGGAGACCTTCAGCCGCTCGCCGCCGTATTCCGTTTGCAGACGCACGCGGCCTTCGGTGAGATACAGCGTCGTCCAGTTTTCCTTGATCTTGATCTCGCGGATATACAGCGCGCGCTTGTCCAGCACCTCTTCCGATATTTTGAACGAACCGCGGTTCATCGAAAACGAGGTGTCCGCTGTGCCGACCTCGCAAAAGAAATCGCCCGCGCTGATTTTGTGGATGACTTCGTCGCCGCGCCGAATCTCCAGCGCACCGTTGTTCATTTGAAATGTAATCATCGTTTCTTCCTCCGTCGCTTTTCTATATCTAGGATGTTCGCTTGACTGCTTGATTGATTGTTATCTTTTCTATTATACAGGGCGGACAGCGGTTTGTCAATTCCGCAGTCCGCTTTTCAAACCCCATTTTTTCTGCGTCAGCCTTTTCTCACCGCCACATTTTCCTTGCCGAACACAAACTCCAGCTCTTTTTCCAGCGGCTCGTTCAATGAAAGATGGGAAAACACGCGGTATTTGCCCGTGTCGGCGGTATACAGATACACCGGAAACGTGCCCTCAAAAATCTCTGTGAGCAGCCGAAGCTTTTCCAGGTGCACATCGTTTTCCGAGTCCACACGAATAAACACGCCCTGCCGCTGCTTTTTTTGCGGCTGTGTCTGCGCCTGCGCTTTCGGCGCGGATTTCAAAATGTTTTTCGGGTTTGCCTGAATGCGGTCGGCGATCACATTCGGTTCCTTTTCGTCGCGCAGAGAAAGCCGGCCTTCCAGCAGCACGACGCTTCCCTGCTGCAACAGCAGCATGTTTTCCCGATAAAGCTTTGCAAACACGATGCATTCGATCGTGCCCGTCATATCCTCCATGCGCACAAAAGCCATCGTGTCGCCGTTTTTTGTCTGCTTTTTCTGCACGCCGGTCACCATGCCGAACAGCTTGACCTGTTTGCCATCGGCGTTCTGGGCGCTCTCCTCCCCTGCCAGCAGCAGATCGCACACCCGGTCGGCGCCGATCTGCGCGGCAATGTCCGCATAGCGGTCGAGCGGGTGGCCCGACAGATACAGACCGGTGATCTCCTTTTCGTTTTCCAGCAGCACATCGCGGTCAAATTCGCCGAGGTCGGGCGCTTTCGGCTCATCGAGCTGTGCAAAGGGTGAATCTTCGTCGAAAAAGCCGATCTGTCCGGCGATGTTGCGGCCGCGGTCACCGTCGATCTGCGCAATGATCTCCGGCAGCATATAGATCATCTGCCGGCGCGTCATATCAAGACCGTCCAGTGCGCCGCTTTTGATCAGGCTTTCCACGGCGCGGCGGTTGAACTCCTTGCAGTGTGTGCGCTTGCAAAAATCAAAAAAGCTGTGGTACGGCATGGCGCGTCGTTTTTCAAGGATCACGCGGATGAACGCGCGGCCGAGGTTTTTGATTGCAAGCAGACCGAAGCGGATGCTGCCGTCGTGAACGGAAAAGCCCGCGTCGCTCTCGTTGACGCTCGGCGGCAAAACGCGGATGCCCAGCCGCTGACACTCTGCGATGTAGGCGGCGACCTTCGGGCTGAAATCGAGCACGCTTGTCAGCGTTGCCGCAAGCAGCTCACACGGATAGTGATATTTCAGCCACGCCGTCTGATACGACACAAACGCGTAGGCGGCGGCGTGGGATTTGTTGAACGCATAATTCGCAAAATGGCTCATCTCGTCAAACAGCTCTGTCGCCGCCTGCTCGGACACGCCGTTTTTGATTGCGCCGCCGATGAAGTGCGCACGCTCTTTTTCCATCACGTCCAGCTTCTTCTTTGCCATCGCGCGGCGCACAAGATCAGCCGCTCCATAGGAATACCCGGCAAGGACGCGGCAAATTTCCATGACCTGCTCCTGATAGACCATACAGCCGTAGGTCACGCCGAGAATATCGCGCACCTGATCGCATTTATAGCGCGTCTGCTCCGGGTGGTGGCGGTTGTTGATATAGGTATCGATGGAATCCGCGGGGCCGGGACGATAGAGCGAGATCACGGCGATGAGATCCTCGAGGCTTTCCGGCTTCAGGCGCGTGAGCACATTGCGCATGCCGGAAGATTCAAATTGGAACACGCCGTCGGTCTTGCCCGTGGAAAGCATCCGGAACGTCGCCTTGTCGTCCGTCGGGATCGCATCCAGCGAAAAGTCGGGCTTCTTTTTTTGAATCATCTTCACCGTGTCGTCGATCACGGTCAGCGTGCGAAGGCCCAGAAAGTCCATTTTCAAAAGCCCGAGCTGTTCAAGCGTTGTCATGGTGTACTGTGTCACAACGCTTTCGTCGTTGACCGCCAGCGGCACATAATACGCCACGGGTTCGCGCGTGATCACCACGCCGGCGGCGTGGGTCGAAGCGTGGCGCGGCATGCCCTCCACTTTGCGGGAAAGGTCAAGCAGCCGTTTTATGTCGGCATCGGACTCATATTTTTGCCGCAGCTCGCCCGATTGCGCGAGCGCCTTGTCGATCGTGATCTTCAGCTCGTTCGGGATCAGCTTTGCCACCACATCGACCGCCGGATACGGCATGCCGAGCACCCGCCCAACATCGCGCACAGCAGCGCGCGCGGCAAGCGTTCCGAAGGTGACGATCTGCGCCACATGGTCCGCGCCGTATTTCCGGATTACATAATCGATGACCTCCTGCCGGCGAACATAGCAAAAGTCGATATCAAAGTCGGGCATGCTCACGCGCTCGGGGTTGAGAAAGCGCTCAAACAGCAAATGATATTTCAGCGGATCGATGCCGGTGATGCCGATGCAGTATGCCGCAAGCGATCCCGCGCCGGAGCCTCGGCCAGGCCCGACGGGAATGCCCTGACTTTTTGCGTAGCGGATGAAGTCGTGGACGATCAAAAAGTAATCGACGTAGCCCATCTTATGGATGACGTCCAGCTCATAGTTCAGCCGGTCCACATACTCCTGCGGCGGGTCGTCGCCGAATTTTTGGCAAAGTCCGAAAAAGCACTGGTTTTTGAAATAGGTGAAATGCTCCATATGGTTCGGCACTTCAAAATGCGGCAGCACCGTTTGACCGAACGTGAATTCCACATTGCACTGTTCGGCAATGACCGCCGTGTTGTCGATCGCCTGCGGCACATCGGAGAACAGCGCGCGCATTTCTTCTTCGCTTTTGACGTAAAACTCCTGTGTACCGAACGAAAGGCCGGTATCCTCGCCGAGCGTGTGGTTCGTTTGGATGCACAGCAGCACCTCCTGCACCTCGGCGTCGCCTTTTTCAATATAATGCGCGTCGTTCGTTGCAACAACGGGGATGTTCGTCTCATTCGCAAGCCGCTTGAGATCGGGCAAAATATCCAGCTCCTCGCGCAGCCCGTGATTTTGCAGTTCCAAAAAGTAATTGCCGTGGCCGAACAGTGAGTCGTACCACAGCGCGGTCTGTTTTGCGCTTTCATAATCGCCGCGCGAGAGCGCCCGCGGAATTTCACCGGCAAGGCAGCCGGACAGACAGATCAGCCCCTCGTGGTACTGCTGCAGCAGCTCACGGTCGATGCGCGGCTTGGTGTAAAACCCTTCCGTCCACGCCTTGCTGACCATGGCGATCAAATTGCGGTAGCCGGTCATGTTTTTGCACAGCAAAATCAGGTGATAGCGCTCACTGTCTGCGCCGCGCACCTTGTCAAAGCGCGAACGCGCCGCAACATACACTTCGCAGCCGATGATCGCCTTCAATCCGGCGTCCTTCGCGGCCTGAAAAAACTCCACCGCGCCGAACATATTGCCGTGGTCTGTGATCGCAACAGCGCTCTGCCCTTTTTCCTTTACGGCGCGCATCAATTCTTTGATGCGGCACGCGCCGTCGAGCAGGCTGTACTGGGTATGGAGATGAAGATGCGTAAAAGACATAGAAACCTCCGTGGATGGGTTGAGTGGGAAGGGGGTATGGGGGTAGGGATTAAGGGGTTAAGTGATTGAGGGGTTGAGGGGTTGAGGGGTTGAGGGATTGAGGGATTGAGGGGTTGAGGGATTGAGGAGTTGAGGGATTGAGGGATTGAGGGATTGAGGGGTTGAGGGATTGAGGGGTTGAGGGATTGAGGGATTAAGGGATTGAGGGATTAAGGGATTGAGGGGTTGAGGGATTGAGGGGTTGAGGGGTTGAGGGGTTGAGGGGTTGAGGGATTGAGGGGGTAAGGGGCTGAGAAATTGAGAAGCTAATCAGGAACTTTATCCCCTTATTCCCTTATCACCTTATTCCCTTATTCCCTTATTCCCTTATCACCTTATTCCCTTATTCCCTTATTCCCTTATCACCTTATTCCCTCATTCCCTCATTCCCTCATTCCCTCATTCCCTCATTCCCTGCCCCTGCTCACTTCTTCACGCTCATCTTCTCGCAAGCCGTCTTATCCGGCTTGACCATGATCGTGAAGTATTCGTGGTAAATGACCTTGCCGGGTTTTGCGCCGACCGGTTTTTTAAGCTTTTTCACCGGCGTATAATCCACCGGCACAAGTGAAGAATCCGCCGCCTTGCTGTGTGTTGCGGCAATGACCGCCGCTTCCTCAATGGCACGGTCGGGCACGTCTTCGCCGTTCGTTTCAAGGATCACATGCGAGCCGGGAAAGCCCTGCGTATGCAGCCAAAGGTCGGTCTTGTTCGCCGTTTTCAACGATAAACGGTCATTTTGCAGATTGTTTCTGCCAACCAGCACCCGAAAGCCGTCGGTCGTTTGAAACTCCAGCGGCGGCAGTGCCTTGGGCGCCTTTTGTTTTTTGCCGCTTCGCGCTTTCAAATAGCCCTGCTCGGTCAGCTCCATGCGAATGGCGTCAAGCTCGGCCTGCGTGTCGGCGCGGGAAAGCGCATCGAGCACGGAAGCGAAATAGGCAAGCTCCGTTTCGCCCTGCGCGATCAGCTTTGTGAGCATCCCCTCGGCGGTCTTGGCCTTGCGGTAATCGCGGTAATAACGGTTCGCGTTCTCCTTGGGCGACAGCGCCGGATCGGCGGGTATACGCACAGGCTGCATATTGTCGTAGTAATTCGGCACATCAAAGAATACACTGCCCTTTTGCAGCGCGTGCAGGTTCGCCGTGATCAGTTCGCCATACAGCCGCATCGTTTCGCGGTCGGCACAGGCGGACAGCTCCTTTTTCTGCATCGCGAGCTTGCGCGCCGTGCGGTCGGTCAGATTACTCAGCGTGCGCAGCAGATCCTTTCCCCGCGCATGCAGCCGCACCGCGCGGTCGCGTTCGGCAAAAAAGCGGTCAAGCAGCGCCGACGCGTTCGGAAACATCACACTTTGCCGCGCCGTGCCATATTGTAAAATTTCAAGAAAGGCGATCTCTTTGGGTGCGCCGGTTTCGTCACACACCATGCACACCTGCGTATCGCGATGCAGACCGTCCTTGACTTTTTGAAGCTGGGTCTCCAGCGCGTGCCACGCGTTTTCCGCCAGCGCGCTCACAGGCACATCATCCCCCGCCGCGCGGAAAGTCAGTTCGCGCGCAATGATCGGTGAGATGCCCTGCACTGCGTTCATTAACGCGCCGGAAAGCAGCTTGTTCGGCGTTTGCCGCAGCCGTTCGAGCACAGCGGAAATGTCGGTGCATTCCAAACACAGCTTGTCCTGCGGTGTCGGCAGCACATAGGGAAGCCTCGGCAAGATCTGCCGCACGCTCGACGCCGCAAAATCGATCCGCTTTGCCGCGTCCAGAATCTTCCCGTTTTCGCCGATCAGAATCAGATTGCTGTAGGTGCCCATGATCTCCACGCAAAGCGTGAGCGTCACACGGTCGCCGATCTCGTTGGATGCGTCAAACGTCAAAAACAGCATCCGGTCGAGCCCTTCCTGCCGCACGTCGGTCAGCTTTGCCGCCGTCAGGTGCTTGCGCAGCAGCATGCAGAACATCGGCGGCGCGGCCGGGTTTTCCGCCGCCTGCTCGGTAAAATGCACACGCGGGCTGTCTGACCGCACGCAGATCAAAAGCCGCCTTGCGCCGCCTTTGCCGCGCAGCACAAGAATGATCTCGTCGCGCGTGGGCTGCTGGATCTTTTCCACACGAAAGCCGAGCACTGTCTGCGCGATCTCGTCGCGGATGCGCGATAAAAAAATACCGTCCAATGCCATCGCCGATCACCCGTTGCAGCCGAAGAATTCCACAGGGTTCTTCTCTTCCAGCACAAGGCAGGAAAGCGATGGAAACGCCTGTTCGATCTGCTCTTTCAAAGCGAACATCGACGGATGCTCGGTCTCAAAATGGCCGGCCGCCACAACGCTGATCCCGCTGTCGACCGCGTCCAGCATCTCGTGGTGCTTCGCGTCGCCCGTCAAAAACACATCGGCGCCGTGCAGTCTTGCCGTTTCGCAATATTCCATTGCGGCGCCGCCGACCACGCCGATTGTTTTGACCGTTTTGCCGCAGCTTGCAAGGCGCATCGTGGTGCCGAATTTTTTTGCGCAAAGTGCGGCAAATTCCTGCGGCGTCATCTCGTGTTCCAGCGTTCCGATCCGCAGCAGCGGCGCGGCCGTGTCGGGCGTTTCGATCTTTTTCACATTTGAGAGATTCAGCGCGATGCAAAGCACGTCGTTCACCCCGCCGTCTGCGCAGTCCCAGGGGATATGCGACGAGATCACGGCGATGTCGTTGCGCACAAGTTCATACACAAGCTCGCCGGACAACAGCCTGCGCTTCGGGCGAAAGATCACCGGATGGTGCGTCACCAGAAGATCAAGCGCTTCGTCCACGGCCTGCTGCAGCGTTTGCGCGGTCAGATCAAGCGCAAAGCCGACACGGCGCACCTGCCTGTTTGCATCGCCGAGCAAAAGGCCGCTGTTGTCCCAGTCGCACTGGGTCGCAAACGGGGCGCGCGCATCTAAAAAATCATAAATATCTTTCACAGTTGGCATGAGAACCTCCGCAGTAAAGTGTGTAGAGTTGAATTGAGGGATTGAGGGGTTGAGTGGAGTAGAGTAGATTGGAGAACGTGGGATTATGCGCGCATTGCTTCAAAATCCGACAGCACCGCGTTCAGACGCGTAACTTCGTGTTCGTCTGTGCCGGCGGCATCCAGAGCGTCGCGGCGCTTTTTCAGGCGTTCGAACTGCAGGCGCAAATATCGCTGCGCCGTGCTGTCTTCGGATCGAAACAACAGCCCGCCATAGGGCATAGCCGGAGAAGGCGTCGCTTTTTCGCCCGTAAAATGCGCCGCCATCGCGCAATATAGGTGTCTGCCGTCCGCAGCGCAGACTTCGCGTTCAAGCGCAAAGCCGTTTTCAAAAAAGAAACGCCGCACATCCTCTGCGTGACTCATCGGCTGCGCGACGATCTGCACCGCAGGGTCGAACACCCACGGCGTGCGCTGCAGCAGCTCTGCGATCAAAAGGCCGCCCATTCCCGCAAGCACGACCGTGCAGTTTTTTTGCGGCGCGATCGCGTCAAGCCCGTCGGACAGGCACGTTTCAACCGCGTGTTCCAGCGCGCAGGCGGCGATGGTCTGCCTTGCGTTTTGCAGCGGCCCTTTGCGCAGATCTGCCGCGACGGCCGACGGGCATACGCCGGAAGACACAAGAAAGCACGGCACATACGCGTGGTCGGTGCCGATGTCGATCAGTCGGTTGCCGCGTTTGACCAAAGAAGCGACTGCTGACAGGCGCGGATCAAGGCGGATGGCGGAATTGGACATGGGGAACCTCCGAAAGCTTTGATGACTGCTGATTGCATCGGATGCGCAAATTCCGGCGAAAAACGCTCTGCCAATTGCACAAACATCTCTTGCCGATCTTCCTGCGGCGATTGAATCAGCGGTTGCTTTGCGTGAACTGCGGCGTGCTTCAAAAAGCAGCGGACAGTTCTCGGTTGAAAAAAGCGCGGCGGAAAAGCTCCCGCCGCCCTTTATGCTCATTTTTCTGCGAGATACTCGTTGATCTGCGCGATCAGCTCGTCCGGGTCAACGCCGTGCACAGCACAGGCGTCCTCCACGCTTTCACCGCGGGAAGCCGGGCAGCCCAGACAGTGCATGCCCATTTGGAAAAAGAACATCGCCGTGCCGGGATCAGCATCCAGAATATCGCCGATCAGCATATCTTTTGTGATTTCTTTCATCAGAATCATCCTTTCTGTTTTCTTTCATTATCTATGCATAATGTAAGTTACGAGCAAATAGCAGATCGCGACCGCCATTTTTGCGCAAAAACCCGTCATGATCGCGTTTGCAATGGAAACAGCTTTTGCGTCCTCGCCGTTTTTGCGCTGCACACCATAAAGGATCAAACCGATCAGCGCAAAGAGAAAGCTGATAAAGCGCGAAAACGCACCTGCTTTCTGTGCGTTGTCCACAGGCACATCCGTCGGCAAAGCCGTTTGCGCCTCCGGGGAAGGGTCGGGTGTGTCCGGGGTATCGTCAAGCGTATACAGCGCCTCGTTTTGCAAATCCTCGCGCACAGGCGTTCCGCAGGCGTAGCACAGATCAGCGCCGTCGTTGATCACGCTGCCGCAATTTTTACAGAGCATGACATGACCTCCTTGTTGTTCGTAATCGAATTGATTATAGCACCTTTCTTTGTTTTTGACAAGAGCATTTGCAAACAATTTCGCAAAAGCCTTGCAAAGCGGCGTTTTTTCGGGTAGAATAGAGCAGCAAATAATTCGGGGGTGACACCATGGCGCTTGCAAGTGCGTTTCGACTGTCCATGTCCTTCGGCGACACGGATATTTTTTCCGACGTTTCCTTTGACATCGGCGCAAAGGACAAGATCGGTCTCATCGGCGTCAACGGCGCAGGCAAAACCACGCTGTTCAAGTTGTTCACGCGCGAATACACACCCGCATCCGGCATGCTTTCGCTGGGCAAAGACACCGTCATCGGCTATATGGAACAGCATGCGTGCGCCGAAAGCGAGCGCACTGTGCTTAACGAGCTGCTCACCGTGTTCAGCGATGTGATCGCGGCGGAAAAAGAGCTTTCCGAGATCGAACACCGTATCGGAAAACAAGGCGCGGACAACGCCGCCCTCATCGCCCGCCAAAGCGCACTGCTCGACCTCATCGACCGCCGCGACGGGCTGACCTATCAAAGCAGAGCGCGTGCCGCGCTGCGCGGTCTCGGTTTTGCGGAAACAGATTTTTCGCTGCCGTGCAAACTTCTTTCCGGCGGCCAGCGCTCAAAGGTGAGCCTTGCAAAGCTGCTGCTTTCCGGCGCAAATCTTCTGCTGCTCGACGAACCGACGAACCATCTGGATCTGAAAAGCATCGCCTGGCTCGAGGATTTCATCTCCCAGTACGCCGGCGCTTGCGTCGTCATTTCGCACGACCGCTATTTTTTGGACAAGATCACAACGCGCATCTTTGAACTCAGCCACGGCAGATTTTTTGCCACCGACGGCAACTACAGCCGCCACCGGCTGCTGCGCGAAGAGCAGAAAAAAGCCGAAGAGCGCGTTTATGCCGGCGCAATGAAAGAGATCCGCCGCATTGAGGGGATCATTGAACAGCAAAAGCGCTTCAACCGAGAACGCAACTACAAGACCATTGCCAGCAAGCAAAAAAGCATTGACCGGCTGGAAAAAGACCTTGTGCGCCCCGAGCAGGCAGACAAGGCCATCCGCTTTCATTTTACGCCGACGCTCACATCCGGAAACGACGTGCTCTTTGCCAAAGGGCTGTCGAAAGCGTTTGGAGACAAGGTTCTGTTTTCCGATGTCAGCCTTGAAATCTTCCGCGGCGAACGCGTATTCCTCACCGGCGAAAACGGCTGCGGAAAATCCACGCTTTTGAAAATACTGCTCGGCCGCGAACGGCGCGACAGCGGCAAGATCACGCTCGGCGTAAATGTGAAGGTCGGCTATTTCGATCAGACGCTCGCCGAACTGAGCCAAAGCGAAAAAAGCGTGCTCGACGAGGTCTGGGACACCTTCCGGCAAATGAACGAGGTGGACGTGCGCCGGGCGCTGGCCGCGTTTTTGTTTCAGGGCGAAGACGTGTTCAAAAGCATGCGCGCCCTCTCCGGCGGCGAACGCGCGCGCGTTGCACTGCTCAAGCTCATGCTTTCCGGATCAAACTTTCTGGTGCTTGACGAGCCGACAAACCATCTGGACATCGCATCCGGCGAAGCGCTTGAAGCGGCGCTTTCGGATTTTGACGGCACACTTTTGATCGTGTCGCACGACCGCTATTTCATCAACCGCCTTGCCACACGCGTGCTCAACTTAGACAGCCACGGGATCGAAAGCTTCACCGGCGGCTACGATGATTTTCTGCTTGCGCTTGAAGCAAGAAAACAAAACGCGCCCGCACAGCCTAAAAAGGCGCCCAAGGAAAACACCTATCAAAAACAAAAGGAGCAAAACAGCCGCATCCGCCGTACAGAAGGCCGCATTCGCCGACTGGAGGAAGAGATCGACCGCGCGGATGCAGACATCGCGGCGCTGCAAGAAGCGCTGAACGCCACCGCAGCGGACTACGAGGAGATCCTGCGGCTGACAAACGCGCTGCATGAAGCCACCACAGCGCAGGAGGCGCGGATGGAGGAATGGGAACAGCTTAACGAGGAGCTGGAATCGCTGAAAGAATAATTCCGAAATTTTTGTAAAAGATTTTGCCGAACTATGGAAATCCGATTACGAACGTGTTAAACTGAATGCATAAAAATCTTTTGGAGGCTTTTCTATGATCAAATCTTTTGCGATCCGGATATCATCCATCGTTGTTGCAATTGTCATGATGCTTGCCGCATCCTTTGTTCCAACCAAAAACTACGATGTGCGCGACCCGGAGGACTGCTTGCTCAATTTCACGATCCTTTCCGACTCCCACATTGAAACGACCGATCTGCAGCGCTACCGCGTGTTCAACCGCTGCCTGAGCGATGTTGCGAAAAACGAAAGCGGCAACGATGCCGTGATCTTCCTCGGCGACAACACCATGAACGGCCAGGTGCTTGAAAACATGATGTTCCACGGTTCTGCCCGGCTGTTTTTGAAAGATCAGAAGCACATCCTGCCCGTAGTAGGCAACCATGATATCGGCAACGGCGGCGACGGCGGCGACCATCAAAAGCTGCAGCAGCGCTGGTACGATTTTACAAAGGCGTTCTTCGGCAAAGACCTTGACCGCCCGTATTACAGCGAAGTGATCGACGGCTACATCTTCATCGTGCTCGGCATGGAAGAACAGCTCGTGTATGAAATGATGATCAGCGAAGCGCAGTTCACCTGGCTGGAGGGCGTGCTGGAAGAAGCTGCAAAGAGCGACAAGCCCGTGTTTGTGTTTTCGCACTACCCTGCCGACGACGCGATCGACGAAAGCGGCGAAGAGACCACCCGTCTGATCGATCTGCTTGCTCAGTTCAACAAGGAGCACGATCTGTTTTATTTCTGCGGCCACACCCATATGCCGATGTATCTGTTCTGGTCTTTCCATGACAGTGACGGCTTCCCGGAAATCTATCTGCCCCGTTTGACCGAGGTCGGCAACGAGGACGACAAGAGCGGCACCTACTCTCATTCCGGCACCGGCGCGGAAGTGGAAGTTTATGACGACCATGTGCTCGTGCGCAGCCGTGATTTTTACCGCGGCGAGTGGCGCATTGAATCCGACGGCCAAGCGTGCGAAATGGATTACACGCTGAAAACGGCAAAGGCGGATGCGGACGGCGGCGACATCATCCCGATCCCCTTCCCGTTCATTCCGGTTCCGACCGACCCGATCGAACCGCCCGTCCCCGTCACCGACCCCATCAACGGTTGATCAATTTTGAGATGTTTTTTAGGAGGTTTCCCATGTCAGATCACGCTTCTTACATTTCCCCGTTTTCCACACGCTACTCCAGCAAGGAGATGCAGTATCTCTTCTCTCCCGACCATAAATTCAAAACGTGGCGCAGACTGTGGATCTCGCTGGCCAAAGCGGAACAGAAGCTCGGTCTTGCCATCACCGACGCGCAGATCGCCCAGCTGGAGCAGTTCAAGGACGACATCAACTACGACGTTGCCGAAGCGCGCGAAAAAGAAGTGCGCCACGACGTGATGAGTCATGTTTATGCCTATGGCAAGCAGTGCCCGGACGCAGAGGCGATCATCCACCTCGGCGCAACGAGCTGCTATGTCGGCGACAACACCGATGTAATCATTCTGCGCGAAGCGAGCCAGCTTGTGCTCAAGCAGTGCGCACAGGTGCTGCGCAACCTGTCTGCGTTCGCTGAAAAATACAAGGCGATGCCCTGTTTGGCCTACACCCATCTGCAGCCCGCGCAGCTCACCACCGTCGGCAAGCGCGCAACGCTTTGGATAAACGAACTGGCGGAGGATGTGGAGAATCTGGAATTCCAGCTTTCCCGCCTGAAGCTGCTCGGCTCCAAGGGCACCACCGGCACGCAGGCCTCGTTCATGGAGCTGTTTGACGGCGACGAAGAAAAAGTCAAGCGTCTGGAGGCACTGATCGCCGAAGACATGGGCTTTTCCGGCTGCGTACCCGTGTCCGGACAGACCTACTCCCGCAAGGTAGACGCCTACTTTCTCGGCGTGCTTTCCGGCATTGCGCAAAGCGCGTATAAATTCGCCAACGACATGCGTATTCTGCAGTCGTTTGAAGAGATGGAGGAACCGTTCGGCAAAAACCAGATCGGTTCGTCCGCCATGCCCTACAAACGCAACCCCATGAGAAGCGAACGCATCTGCTCGCTGGCGCGCTATGTCATGGTCGACGCGCTCAACGCGCCCATGACGGCAAGCACACAGTGGTTTGAGCGCACGCTCGACGATTCCGCCAACAAGCGCATCAGCGTGGCGGAGGCTTTCCTCGCCATCGACGCCATTTTGCAGATCTACATCAACGTCACCGACGGTCTTGTAGTCTACGACAAAGTTGTGGAACGCCGCGTGATGGAAAAGCTGCCGTTCATGGCAACGGAAAACATCATGATGGAATCTGTGCGCCGCGGCGGCAACCGTCAGGAGCTGCACGAAAGACTGCGCGTGCATTCCCATGCCGCAGCCGCAAAAGTCAAGCTGGAAGGCGGCGTGAACGATCTGATCGACCGCATTGCGGCGGACGACGCGTTCCCGCTGAGCAAGGAAGAGATCACCATGCATCTCGATCCGCGCAAATACACCGGCCGTTCTTCCGGACAGGTGGATGAATTCCTCGCGGACGTGATCGCGCCGATCCTTGCGCGCTATGAGGGCGAAGGATTCCAGGCTGTTTTGAACGTATAAGGGAGCGCGCTGCGCTTCCTTTGATATCTTTCGGAGGTTCACTATGGAAAAAGTTCTCATCGTCGGCGCGGGTCGCAGCGGCATTGATTCCGCACGACTGCTGCTTGCGCTCGGCAAAGAGTTTGTGATGTTTGACGGCAACGAAAGCCTTGACACAAAAGCAGTCTGTGACCGTGTCGGCAAAAGCGACATTCCGTTTTTACTCGGTGCGCTGAAAGACGGCGATCTTGACGGTATCGACGTGTGTGTGACCAGCCCGGGCGTGCCGCTGTTTTCCGATGTGCTGAAAGCCGTTGCCAATAAGGGCATCCCCATCTGGAGCGAGATCGAGCTCGCCTACCGCTGCGACAAAGGCAGCGTTGTTGCCATCACCGGCACCAACGGCAAAACGACCACGACCGCGCTGACCTACGCGATCTTTAAGGCGTGGAACGAAAAGACACTGCTCGTCGGCAACATTGAAATCCCCTACACCGGTCTGGTGCTTGAAAGCGAAAAAGGCGGCTGGACGATCGCCGAGATCAGCTCGTTCCAGCTTGAGACCATGCGCACAGTCAAACCAAAGGTGTCCGCGATCCTCAACATCACGCCCGACCATCTCGACCGCCACGGCTCGATGGAGGGCTACATCGCCGTGAAGGAATCCATCACGCGGAATCAGGATGAAAACGACGTCTGCGTGCTCAATTATGAGGACACGGTGCTGCGCGCTTTTGCCGAAAAAGCCCCCTGCAAGGTCGTCTTTTTCTCTTCGGCAAGAGCGCTTGAAAGCGGCTGGTTTTACCGTGACGGCGCAATGTATCTGCGCGAAAACGGCGAAACAACGCTGCTGCTGCGCACCGATGAAGTCAACCTTGTCGGTCTGCACAACTTTGAAAACATCATGGCGGCCGCCGCCATGGCGCATTCTGCAGGGGTGCCGCTCGACATTATCCGCGACGTTTGCCGCCGCTTTACGGCGGTTGAGCACCGCATTGAATTTGTGCGCGAAAAGGACGGCGTAAAATACTACAACGACTCCAAGGGCACGAACACCGACGCCGCGATCAAGGCCATCGATGCCATGCCCGGGCCGACCGTGCTTATCGGCGGCGGCTATGACAAGCACGCCGATTTCACCGATTGGGTCGCACGCTTTCCCGGCAAGGTGCGGCAGTTGATTCTGCTCGGCCAGACGCGCACACAGATCGCGGCCTGCTGCGACAAGATCGGCTTTTCCGATTATGTATTCGCCGAAACGCTCGAACAGGCGGTCGCGCTGGCAAGCGAAGCGGCAAAAAGCGGCGATTGTGTGCTGCTTTCCCCCGCCTGCGCAAGCTGGGGCATGTTCAAAAACTACCAGCAGCGCGGCGAAATGTTCAAGGATTTTGTGCGGGCACTGTAAAAACGGAATAAAGCTGCAACAGGAGCAATCTAAAGAAGATGTTCGGACGGCCAAAAGCCGTCCGTTTTTTACTTCGCGTTTTTACTTTGCGTTTTTGCTTATGCTTTTTTGCAGATTATAACACTGTAAGGTGTTTTTGTCTTTTCACACAAATCGATCACATGGCGTGTTCCAGCAGACTCGAATTTTTGATATTCTGGCAAAAATACCGTAAGTCGTATTTTGTGCTCTTGTGCATACAGCGCTGCGATCGTATCTACGCCTTTGGCTCCGCCTGAAATGATTTCTGTCGTCTCTTTCGGCAAATAGCAGGACAGCTCAATTTCGGAAATCGTTCTCGATCCCACAACAGCAACTCTCATAGTCTCCCAAAAATAGATATAATTTAGATATACTTTGCATTCGTTTCTGACATTATACCACAAAAAAGCCATAAAATAAACACAAAATAAATTGTTTTTGAGGTTGAAATATGGCGACAAAAAGTTTATCTATTCGCATTGACGAAACCATGCTTCACAAGCTGCATGTGGTCGCGGATTATGAAGGGCGCAGCGCCAACAGCGAGATTTTGATTTTGATTCGTAACGAAATTGAAGCATTTGAACAAAAGCATGGAAAAATTGAACTTCAGACAAAGAAATAATGCGTAATGTGTTTTCGCTGCAAAAACAACAGCACATCGAAACGAACAAGACCACCGGTTTCCCGGTGGTCTTGTTTGTTGGGTCAGCAGCCGCAACCGCAGCCGCCGTTGTTGTTGCCGCAGCCGCAGCCGTTGTTGCCGAAGATACCCTCGTTGTTGAAGAGCATGAGCAGCAGGATGATGATGAGCCAGGTGCAGCAGTTGTTGCCAAGCAAGCAGTTCATGGATGGACCTCCCTTCTGCAGCGCGAGCGCTTACATCCCATTATACGCACTTTACGGAAAGTGGTTCCGCCTTTACGGTATAAGCAATCACGGAAAGGGAAAAATAATCCTTGACAGTAAAGCGAAAAGAGGGCTGTTTATGAAGCAACACGCGTTTGACCTTTGGCGGAAAATGCTGGAAATATCCGCGCCGCTGGCACCGCCGGAAGATCAAAAGTCAAAGTCAAAGCAACACGAAAATCGGCTGAAATCTGGCTTTCAAAAAAAGATGAAAAATTTGAAAATAAACGAAAACAAAAGAAAACAAGAGAAAAACAAAGATAGTTCTGCTTCTCTCTCGGAATTTGACCATTTTTGACCTTTGCAGAAAGGTCAAAGTTGACTATAATAGATCATGCAAGGTCAAAGAAAGTCAAAGTCAAAGAAATGACGAGAATACGAAAAGAGATGAACCATGATGAACCTTTCCAATGTCATTGCCCACATGATCTCCGAAATGCTGGAAGATCAGAACGAGGTGGAATTTCAGCGTAACTCGCTGGCGCAGACCATCGGCTGTGTGCCGAGTCAGATCAACTATGTGCTCTCTTCCCGTTTCACGCCGGAGCGCGGCTACATTGTGGAAAGCCGAAGAGGCGGCGGCGGCTGCATCCGCATTGCGCGAATACACTATGACGCCGGAACGCCGCTGATGCATGTGCTCGGTGCGATCGGAAATGCCATCGACGAAAAGACCTGTCACAGCCACCTGCTGAACCTTGTTTATTCAAACCTGCTTTCCAAACGTGACGCGGCGCTGATGAGCGCAGCAGTCAGCGACCGGAGCTTAGAGGACGTGGATGCAGAAAAACGCGACGCAGTCCGCGCGGCAATTCTGAAAGCCATGCTGCTGACCGTGCTGCGCGACCAGTAGACATGAATCCTTCCCTGCCCCCTAATCCCTAATCCCTAATTCCTAATTCCTATCACAGGAGGTTTTTACTATGTTATGTCAAAACTGTAATCAGAACGAAGCCACGACCCACATCAAGCGTGTGGTCAACGGCGAAGCCGAAGAGCATCATCTTTGTGCCGAATGTGCAAAGAAACTCGGCTACGATCATTTTCTCGACGATTTTTCTCTGAGTATCCCGAACATCTTCTCATCGTTCTTCCATGATACGATGCCTGCGCTCAGCCGCGCCGGAGTGGAACACTGCGACACCTGCGGCAGCTCCTTTGAGGATATTGTGCGCAGCGGTATGGTCGGCTGCGCGGACTGCTATGAAAAATTCTTTGACCGTCTGCTCCCCTCCATCCAGCGCATCCACGGCCGTGCAAAGCACGCAGGCAAGACGCCGCATTACACGGTTGAACCCGACGCGCCGAAAGCGGACGAAAAAGCGCAGGAAACGGCCGAAACCGGCGTTGACACGCAGATCGAAGCGCTGCAGCAGGAGATGCAAAAGGCGATTGAAAGCCAAAACTTTGAACAGGCCGCGGTTTTGCGCGACAAGATCAAGGCACTCAAGGAGGAGAGCGACAAATGAAATGGTATGAAAACACAGCCGAGCACGCAGACGTTGTTCTGAGCACCCGCGTGCGTCTGGCGCGCAATCTGAAAGATTATCCCTTCCCCGCACGTCTGAATGAAAAAGGCAAGGACGAGGTCAACGCCGTTGTCAAAGAGGCTTTGCTCAGCGGCGAGCTTGGCCGGGAATTCGATTATGTGCCCATGCGCACGCTTTCGCATACGCAGTGCGTTTCGTTGGCGGAAAAGCATCTGATCAGCCCGGAGTTCGCCTCCGACAGCGCAGGCCGCGCGCTGATCCTTTCCAAAGACGAGGACGTGAGCATCATGCTGTGCGAAGAGGACCATGTGCGCGTGCAGGTGATCTATCCCGGTCTGTCGCTCGAAGCAGCCTATGAAAAGGCCAACGCGATCGACGAAGCGCTTTCACAGAAAGTCACCATCGCGTTCGACGAACGGCTGGGCTATCTGACCCAGTGCCCGACAAATCTCGGCACAGGGCTGCGCGCCTCGGTGATGCTGCACCTGCCGGCGCTTGCGCGTTCCGGCGCCATGCCGCGCCTTGCGAACACTGTGGCAAAGCTCGGACTCATTCTGCGCGGTGCCTACGGTGAGGGCAGCAAACCTGTCGGCGATATCTATCAGCTTTCCAACCAGGTCACGCTGGGCATCTCGGAAACCGCTGCGATCCGCAACCTCGCATCCATTGCAAATCAGATCATCACACAGGAAAAGAGCGCCCGTGAAGCGCTGCTGAAAGATGACGTTTTCATCGACCGCATCTGGCGTGCATTCGGCATTCTCAACAGCGCGCACATGCTCTCCTGCAACGAATTCATGGATCTTGTTTCGCTGGTACGCATCGGCGCCGCCGAGGGCGTGCTGGACATTCCCGTGCAAACGCTGACCCGCCTGCTGGTGGAGATGCAGCCCGCAACGCTGAACACCGCGCAGGGACGCTCCTGCACCGCCGCCGAGCGTGACGTTTTACGCGCAAGAGCGGTGAAAGATGCTTTACGATAAGACGTAAAGCGGCGTGTGCAGTGTTTCGTTTGCACTGCACACTTTATTTACCCCAAATTTTGTTTAGGAAGTGATTTTATGTATAAATTTACCGGGTTTACCGAAAAAGCGAACCGGGCGCTGAATTCCGCCATTGAAGTTGCGGAAAATCTCGGCCACACCTATATCGGCTCCGAGCATCTGCTTGCAGGACTGGTAAGGGAAGACAACGGCGCGGCAACCACACTGCTGCATTCGAAGGGCGTCAGCGCACAGGCGGTGGACGAAGCTTTGCGAAAAGCTGTCGGCGTCGGCGTGCCGACCGTGCTTTCTCCCGAAGATTTTACGCCGCGCAGCAAGCACATCATTGAGCTTGCCGTTTCCCTTGCCCGCGGAGAAAACGCCGGCTATGTCGGCACAGAGCATCTGCTTGCCGCGATCCTGCATGAGGACGACTCCGCCGCGTGCTACATCCTTTCGCAGCTCGGCGTCAGCGTTCCGCTGCTGCTGGATGCGCTGCTGAAAGGCGGCTCCGCTTCGTCGGCCCGCACGAACGGCGGCGCACGCGGGCAGACAAATGCTGCCCACAACACGCCGAACCTGGATAAATACGGACAGGACCTGACGGAAAAGGCGCGCAAAAATGAGATCGACCCCGTGATCGGCCGCGCGCAGGAGATCGAACGTGTGATCCAGATCCTTTCGCGCCGCAGCAAAAACAACCCCTGCCTGATCGGCGAACCGGGCGTCGGCAAAACCGCCATTGCGGAAGGACTTGCGCTGAAGATCGCCGAGGGCGAGGTGCCGGAGCTGCTTCGAGACAAGCGCATCGTCGCGCTCGATCTGACCGGCATGGTCGCCGGCACAAAATATCGCGGCGACTTTGAAGAGCGTATCAAGAGCTGCATCGACGAGGTCACGGCGGCAAAAGACGTCATTCTTTTCATCGATGAGGTACACAATCTGATCGGTACCGGCTCCGCCGAAGGCGCTGTGGACGCGGCAAATATCCTCAAGCCGTCGCTGGCACGCGGCGAATTGCAGGTCATCGGCGCAACAACGCTGGAGGAATACCGTAAGCACATTGAAAAGGATTCCGCGCTTGAGCGCCGGTTCCAGCCGGTGAAAGTCGGCGAGCCGAGCGAGGAGGAAGCGGTCGAAATTCTGCGCGGACTGCGCGACAAATATGAAGCGCACCATAAAGTCAAGATCACCGACGAGGCGATCGCGGCAGCGGTCAAAATGTCTGCACGATATATCACCGACCGGTTTTTGCCCGACAAAGCCATCGACCTGATCGACGAGGCCGCAAGCCGCGTACGGCTGCGTGCCTACACCGTTCCGCCCGAAATCAAAGAGATGGAGGACGAGATCAAAAAGATCAACGAGGAAAAGGCGGCGGCCGTGGCGTCGCAGGATTTTGAAACGGCGGCCAAGCTGCGCGACAAAGAAAAGAGCCTGCGCTCCGAGCTCACCGCGGCAAAGACGAACTGGAAAGAAGAAAGCGTTCACACCGGCGGCGAAGTCACCGCGAACGAGGTGGCGCAGATCGTCTCCGGCTGGACCGGCATTCCCACCACGGAGCTCACGCGCGAAGAAAGCCAGCGGCTGCTGCATATGGAAGAGGAGCTGCACCGGCGCATCGTCGGGCAGGACAAGGCGGTCAGCGCTGTGGCGCGTGCCATCAGGCGCGGCAGAAGCGGACTTAAAGACCCGAAACGTCCGCTCGGTTCGTTCATCTTCCTCGGTCCCACGGGTGTTGGCAAGACCGAGCTTTGCAAAGCGCTCGGCGCGGCAATGTTCGGCGATGAAAACGCCGTGATCCGTCTGGACATGAGTGAGTATATGGAAAAGCACAATGCCTCGCGGCTGGTCGGCTCCCCGCCGGGTTACGTCGGCTATGAAGAGGGCGGTCAGCTCACCGAAAAGGTGCGCCGCAAGCCCTACAGTGTTGTGCTCTTTGACGAGATTGAAAAAGCGCACCCCGATGTATTCAATATGCTGTTGCAGATCCTGGACGACGGTATTCTGACAGACGCACAGGGCCGCAGGGTCGACTTCAAAAACACCGTGATCATCATGACGAGCAACCTCGGCGCAAAGCTGATTGCGGGCGAAGGCAAGGCCATCGGCTTTGACGGCGGCGAAAACGGCGGCAGCATGAGCGAACAGGCAATCCATGACGCGGTGATGGGCGAACTCAAACGCGCGTTCCGTCCGGAATTTTTGAACCGTGTGGATGAGATCATCGTCTTCAATCAGCTTACAAAACCGGAGATTCAGCAGATTGCCGGACGCCTGCTGGAACAGACAAAAAAGCGCCTTGCGGCGATGGATATGAACGTCTCCTTCGACGACAGCGTGATCGCCATGGTCGCCGATGAGGGCTTTGACCCGGTCTATGGCGCACGTCCGCTCAAACGTGCGATCCAGACGAAGATCGAAGATCCGCTGAGCGAAAAGATCCTGGAAGGCGCACTGCAAACCGGTCAGGCATATGTGTGCTCGTTCAAAGACGGCGAAGTGCACTTTGACGCGGCAGCATAAAACAAACACAAAAAAATGAGATGACAGGGTTTCCTGCCATCTCGTTTTTTTCTTGAGCTGTCCGTTATTTGTTGCCGCCGCTGTTCTCCTTGCGGATGACATCGTGCGCGCCGCCTTCAACGATACTTGTTGCTGAAACGAGCGTAAGCTTCGCCTTTTGCTGAAACTCTTTGATGTTCAGCGCGCCGCAGTTGCACATGGTGGAGCGCACCTTGGACAGTGTGCGATCCACATTGTCCTTCAGCGGACCGGCATAAGGCACATAGGAATCGACGCCCTCTTCAAAGGAAAGCTTTTTGTCGCCGCCCATGTCATAGCGCTGCCAGTTGCGTGCGCGGTTGCTGCCCTCGCCCCAGTATTCCTTGACGTAGGTGCCGCCGAAGAAGAGCTTTTCTGTCGGGCTTTCGTCAAAGCGCGCAAAGTAACGGCCCAGCATGACAAAGTCTGCGCCCATAGCAAGCGCCAGTGTCAGATGGTGATCATACACGATGCCGCCGTCGGAGCACACCGGCACATAAACGCCGGTTTCTTCAAAATATTCGTCTCTCGCTTTGCAAACGTCGATCAGCGCCGTTGCCTGACCGCGGCCGATACCCTTGGTTTCACGCGTGATGCAGATCGAACCGCCGCCGATGCCGACTTTCACGAAGTCCGCGCCGCAGTTTGCAAGAAAACGGAAACCGTCCGCGTCCACAACATTGCCTGCGCCGACCTTGACGGATTCGCCGTAATGTGCGCGGATCCATTCGATCGTCAGCTTTTGCCATTCCGAAAAGCCCTCGGACGAGTCGATGCAAAGCACATCTGCGCCGGCATCCACCAGTGCCGGAACACGCTCGGCATAGTCGCGCGTATTGATGCCCGCGCCGACCACAAAACGCTTTTTCGCGTCCAGCAGTTCATCGGGGTTCTCCTTGTGGGACTCATAGTCCTTGCGGAACACAAAGTAGCACAGCGTGCCGTCATCGCGCACAATGGGCAGAGAATTGAGCTTGTTGTCCCAAATGATGTCGTTCGCTTCGGCGAGGGTTGTGCCCTCCTTCGCGGTGACAAGTTTTTCCAGCGGCGTCATAAACGTCTTTACAAGCGCGGTCTTTTCCATGCGTGTCACACGGTAATCGCGGCTGGTCACGATGCCGACCAGCTTGCCGTTCGCCGTGCCGTCGTCCGTTACGGCAACGGTGGAGTGACCGGTCTTTTCTTTGAGCGCAAGCACATCCGCCAGCGTCGCATCGGGCGTGATGTTGGAATCAGACGACACAAAGCCCGCCTTATACGCCTTTGCGCGCGCCACCATCGCGGCTTCATCCGCCACAGATTGTGAGCCGTAAATGAACGACACACCGCCGCTTTTTGCAAGCGCAACTGCCAGACGGTCGCCGGAGACGGACTGCATGATTGCGGACGTCATCGGAATGTTCAGCGTGATCGCGCTCTCCTCACCTTTTTTGAACTTGACCAGCGGCGTTTTCAGCGAAACATTTGCCGGAATGCACGCACTGGACGAATATCCGGGAATCAGCAGATATTCGTTAAAGGTATGAGAGGGTTCGTTGATGTAGATTGCCATTTGCGCTCATCCTTTCTTTTTGATAAATATATTATTGTTTATTATATCGAAATTATGGGGAAAAGTCAACCGAAAAAACGGGAGTGGGAGAAAAAAAGAACTGAAAACTCTCATTCTTCCCGACCCGTATCAACGCGAAAAAAAGTCCGCCGCGGAACGCATCCACAGCGGGCTTTGTTTTGACTGCTTATTTCTGAACCGGCGTGCCGTCGGGCTTGAACTTTGCGCCGAAGAGTTTGGCAAAGATGTTGTGGAAGAACGCAACGATCTTCTGGAAGAAACCGTCGCTGTGGTCTTTGCCGCACCATTTGCAAAGGTTGGCCGCCGGTTCGTTGCTGCCGTTTCCGTTGTCCGGGTTTTCGGGCTGACCGGGATCGGGCGCGGCGTCCTTTTCAAATTTCGCTGTCAGGGTCACGCTTCCAGTTACGGTGAAGGGATAGCTCTTATTTGAGGAAACCTTGCTGCTGCCCTCATACCAGCCGACAAACTTCCAGCCGCTGTTCGGCGTTGCAGTTACCGTTGCCGTCTTCCCTGCGGAATAGCTGCCGCCGCCGGTGACAGAACCGCCCTCTGTCGGGTAAGCCGTTGCGGTTACGTTATAGCTCATCGAGAGCTCGGAGAATTTTGCGGTCAGGGTCACGTTTCCGGTCACGGTGAAGGAATAGCTCTTGTTTGATGAAACCTTTGTA
The DNA here is from genome assembly GCA_902792985.1 of Oscillospiraceae bacterium. GTDB lineage: Bacteria > Bacillota > Clostridia > Oscillospirales > Acutalibacteraceae > UBA6857. Next base: position 35,660 of record CADBBT010000022.1, on the reverse strand, counting down.
CTTCCATTATACCAGCCGGAGAAGATGTAACCGCTGTTGTTTGTTGCGGTTACCGTTGCAGACTGTCCATCGTTATAAGTGCCGCCGCCGGTGACGGTGCCGCCTGCCGTCGGGTTCGCGGTCACGGTCACGGTATAGCGCTTTGTAAATTTTGCGGTCAGGGTCACGTTTTCGGTCACGGTGAAGGTATAGCTTTTATTTGAGGAAACCTTCACGCCGTCCTTGTACCAACCGGAGAAAAGGTAGCTGCTGTTGTTTGTCGCGGTTACCGTTGCAGACTGTCCGTCGTTATAGGTGCCGCCGCCGGTGACTGTACCGCCGGCAGTCGGGCTGGCAGTCGCGGTCACAGTGTGAAAGTCTTGAGAGGTGTCTGAGGTAAGATCAGACAATTTGCAAGCGGGACGAACGCCGTAGTCATTGAAGTTGGTGGAGCCGCCGAGGTAGAAGGCGCCCCCACTGTCCACAGTGCACACACCGTTGGAAAAGTTGCCGGCCGTACGCAGCCACCAACGGGAAAAGCCGGTGTCGCGTACAAATAGTCCCTGACATTTTGCATAGTCGGTACCTTTTGCTTTTCTTGCAGATTCAGAGGACAAGCCGTAGCTGCTGTTTTGTGCTTCGCTATAGGAAAGCAAAAAGATCGGATTTTCCGTCCAAGCAGAATTGTATTTAGAATACTCGTCGGAAAACGCTTTATTGCTGATCAATACCGACTTGATCTTGCTTTTCTGTGCCGCATTAAAGGCAGTGTTGTAAAACTTTTCGTTCAGCCAGTCGCGAATGGAAGATGACGCATAGTTGTTTGCATAGGTTAAGGATGATGATCCGAAATAGTAGATATTGGCGCTGCCTAATCGGACGAGGTTTTGAAAAGCCTGCGCATCAATAAGGGCTTCACACAAAACAAGACCGGTGGACGGATCAAGCACGCGCCACTCCAGCGGCTCATATTTGAAATAATAAGTCGTGTTTGTGAAATAGCCGTTATCGTACTGTCTTGAATTGTCTGCGCTCGAGGTCCAACTTGTGCACAAGGGTCTGTACTTTGAAAATCTCACAGCACGGTATTTGACGCCGCCGGAAACAAAATCGGCATATTGCATAAAAGCAGTTTTAGTCATATCGGCTTCCGTGCTGTCAGTGCCGATATAATAGCCGTAGCTGTTCCATGTTGCGGCGTTGGCGGCGTTTTCCAGCGCCGTCGTCTCGCTGACCTTCGTCTGCGGATAGTTTCCGAACAGGATGATGTCGCCGACGCCCACTGCGCTCGCAGGCACGCACAGACCGACAAGCCCCGTCACAGCAAGCACGAGCGAGAGCAGGACGGATAAGGTTTTTTTGAATGCTTTCATAGGTTTGCCCTCCTTCTGTTCTATATGATTATTCTATCATGTCAGTCAACCGCTGTCCATTGTCAAATCTGCCCAATATGCAGAAGCGAAAATCGGTAAAACAGACAACCCGCCGCGGAACGCAAATTCCACAGCGGGTTTGCTCATTGATTGATGCATTATTTCTGCACCCAGCGGGTGAACATACGGAACAGTTCGATCAGCCAGGCGAACAGCTTGCTGAAGAAATCGCCTCTTGCGGGTCTGGACTCTTCGTTGGCCGGTTCGTCGGGCGCAATTTCGCCGGTGGCGGGAATCGTTTCGCCGGTCTTGATCGTCTGGCCGCAGACGGTGCAAACCTCGTCGCCGGTGTAGCCGTCTTCCGTGGCGGTTGCTTCTTTGGCGTTCACAAGGTTGGTGATGTGCGCGCCGGTGGCGGGGATTGCCGTGTTCTCGTTTTGCGTTGCACCGCAGGCAGCGCACTCTTCATGCTTCACGCCGGCTTTGCCGCAACCGGCTTCGCTGTCTGTGACCCAACTCCACGCATGCTTGCAAACCAGCGTTTTGCCGGCCAGCGCCGCAACCTGTTCGTCGGTCAGCTCGCCGCTGTAATCGGCTTTGCCGTCCGTCAGGGTCTGGCCCTGTTTAACAGAGACAACCGCCCCGGACAAAAAGCTGCTGAACGTATAGCTGCTGCCCGGCCGGTCTGCGCCGAGAGTCACAACTGCGCCTTCCGCGTTCGGATAAACGCCAAAGGTCCTGCCGGTCGCGTTGACCGTGCCGCCGGTGATCGTGATCGGACCTCCGGAGATCAGGCCCATGGTGTTCGTGCCGGTCGCCGTGACTGAACCGCCCGAAATGCTGATGCCGGCGCGGCCCGAAATGCCCATGCTGGCGCCTTCGGCAACAACGGTGCCGCCGGTGATCGTAACGGAGCCGGTGTTCGCATAAAGTCCGTACATGCCGCTTGATGTCACTTCGCCGCCCGAGATTACCAGATCAACTTCGCTCATCAACGCCATGGAGCCGTTGTTCGGCTGCAGCGCTTCCACCGTGCCGCTGCTGACCGTGACCGTTCCTTTGCAGTTTGTTGTCTGGGTGTGGACCTCGCCGCCCGCAACAAGCAGATCTTTTGAATAGAACGATTCCGTCCGGATCACACCGCCGTAAACGAAGACCGTTCCACTGTTCATGTTGGCCTGAACGGCCGGCGTTGTGATCGTACCGCCATAGATCGCAACATTGCCGCTGTCTGTGAAAAGGCGATTTGAAAGCGTCAGCGAGCCGCTGCCGTTTTTCTGCGCGAAAAAGTTCAGGGAACCGGCAGTTCCGATGATGTTGAAGCTGGCTGTATTGGTGATCGTCCAAGCGGCGTTGTCTGCAAGGATGAAGTTCGACACCGCATCAAAGGTCATGATGGTATTGCCGCTTTCGGTTTCGCCCTCGATCACATACCAATTCGTTTCGCCGGCTGCGCCGTAAGTCGTTTGATCGGGCGTTATGACAGTGGCCTGTGCCGTCTGCGGTTCGCCGTTTTCATCGATATAGGCAACGGTTTTGACGGTCGGTTCGGCCGCCGCAGCGGACAGAGCGAATGCGGACAGGGCCAGCAGCAGGCAAAGCATCAGGCTGACCGATTTTCGGGTCCATCTCTTTTTCATGGAAAAATCCTCCTTTAATTGTGCTGTGGCTTAAAAAACTTTCGGGAACAAACGGTTGAACAAGTCCATGTAAACGCCCCTGAAAAACGCACAGATGCGCTGCGGCAAGCTCTGCGGCGCTTCGCCGTCTTCGGCAACATTTCCGGTCAGCGAAACAAGCGCGCCGGTTTTGCGGTCAAGCTCGGTGAACTGGGGGAACCGCACGTTGGAACACACATCCACCGCCTTGTCGCTCGTCAGCAGCCACAGTGCAAGGTCGGTCGTCTCGTGCTCATAGCCGAACTCCACATGGCTCATGCCCTTGATGACCCAGGTGCGTTCCGGCCGCAGGCCGACGGAAGCGTCGATCACGCCGTCTGTGGAGCAGTGGTTATGGCTCGGGTCGCTGCAGGCGCCGGAACGGTCGTAAGCAACATCGGCAAGGGTCTTGCCAAACGGCGCAACGGCGCAGTTGCCGGTCATCAGATGCGTATCGATCAGATTGTCGGTATGGTTGTCTGCAGCCTTGGTGATGGGGATGCCGGCAAAGCCGTAGGCGCCGACGATATAGACGGTCGTGCCGCTCTTTTCGGCCTTTTCAATGAGGGAAGGCACGGCTTTCTGAACGTCCTGCAGCTGCTTCGTCTTGGCAAGGAAACTGTCACTCACCGTAGTATAGGTGCGCACAAGCGCGCGTGCGTCCTGATAGAATTTGGCGGGCACAAAGCTCCAAACACCGAGGAAACGCGCAAACGTATCGCGGAAAACCTTCTGATACAGCGGATCCTTCAGCGCGGCAACAAGATTTTTCAAATAACGGTTGACGGCGGGTGTGCCGGTCTTGTCTGCGGCAAACGCAAGTCCGCCGAACGCGCCGGAAAGCACGTTGAGGTTCAGCGATTTGAAGAACGGCACAAAATAGTTCAGCACCGCCTGACTCGTCACGGTCAGATCGCCGGCGAGCATACGGCCGACCATTTCCACACCGAGGAACGCTGTGGACGCGAGCACGATCGTTTTGAAATCCTCGCTGCCGTAAAGCGACAGGTACGCCATGGTGACGTTGCCGCCCATGGAGAGCGCGATCATGGAAATCTTGCTGTGATATTTGCCCTTGATCGTTTCAACAAGCTTGTGCAGGTCCTTCGCGATATCCAGCGGATTCATACGCCAGTCATAGTTGAAGAAGTAGGTGTTCTCCCAACCGGCCGTTTCACCCACAGAGCGCACCATGCCGTTTTCGTTGACCGTGGCGTCGGTGAAAGTATCCTTGTAGTGATCCATGGAATCCGGAAACACCTCAGAGTCGATCTGTTTGACCGAGTTGCCGTCTTCGTCGCAGGCGAGGTCAGACAGAATGCCGTGCACGGCGTCCGCGCCGAATTTGTCAAACAGCACGCCGTTTTGCAGTGCGAGCGTTCCGGCGATGGGGCCGAGCGCTGCCAGCACGCCTTTGATGATCGTGCCGGTCTCCGGCGGAAAAACGCTTTTCCCGGTTTCATGGTCGGTCATCGGGCGCGAACCCATTCCGCTGACGATCAGCACCGGCGTCACATCGTTTGCGGCAAAAGCCGCGCTCACAGTCGTGCCGAGCAGTAAAACCGCCAGCAGCACCGCGCAGACACGTTGAAAAGTTTTTGTTTTCATGTTGCATCCTCCGTTTTTTTATTTGTGTAGTCTATCTTTGATCAGCTCACACAGGTCCCGTGCGAGTTTGATTGCTCTCAGGGGCAGATTCGACACCTTGTCCAGCCGGTCCGGCTGCACCGTGTCTCCGGTCAGACTCGTCAGCTTCCCGGTCTGCACATGCAGATCCGTGAACTGCGGGAAGGCCGTGTTTGTAAAGATATCGACCTCTTTTTCCGATGTGGCAAGGAACACGAGCAGGTTTGCCGCCTCGCTGCCATAGGGGAAGCCGACGTGCTTCATATGTTTGATGAACCACGTTTTTTCGGGGAAGGCGCAGGTGGACGCGTCGATGATCCCGTCGGTTGAAAGATGATGGTGCGCCGCGTTTGCGCAGTGTGTACCCGCGGCGGACGTCTGTCCGAGCGTCTGCCCGTATGGCGCGGTTGTTGCGCCGAAGGATTCGTTGTGCGTCTCGATCAGGCAGTCACTTTGCGTATAAGCTTTGTCCGTCATCGGGAAGCCGACCAGTCCGTAGGACGCAGTGATGTAAACCTGTGTACCGGCATCGATCGCTTTTTGCATGATCTGTTCGGCAGGCACCTGCACACTTTTGTGGTAATCGTTGATCTTTTTCAAAAATACTGCGTTGCCGCCCTGCGGGAACATCGTTTTCTTTGCTTCAGCGAAATATTCGTCCGGCACAAACGCCCACATGCCCGGCATGCGCGCCAGCGAACGCGAGAGGATATCGCTGTAGGCGCGGTCGGCAGTCGCATCCAGCAGTGCCTTTGCAAGCGCATCCACACCCTTTGTCAGCAAAGGCGCGGAATCTGTCACGGTCTTGAGCGCAGAAAGCAGCAGCTGCGTGAGCAAGTTGCCGTTTTCAAAGTTGAACAGCCGCTCCATGAGCACGTTCGTGTCCAACTTCACGTTGCCGCAAAACAGTTCGCCCACCATGTCGATGCCCTTGGACGCGACAAGACAGTAAAGGATCTTCGCAATGCCGTCACTGCCGTTTTCGCGCAGGTACGAATTGACCACCGTGCCGCCCATGCTGCACGGAATCAGCGTCACCTGCTTTGCGCCGCGTTCTTGCTTCACATTCTCAATGAATGCGCGCAGGTCGCTCACATGCTCGGTCGGGTTGCGCCGCCAGTCATAATTGAAAAAATAGGTATTTTCTGCACCGACAGCGTCCGCCATCGTGCGCAGAATCGCAACCTCGTCCTCGTCCTGATCGCTGTGCAGGATCTCATCCGGATAATGATCGACCGACTGCGGGAACACAGGATAGCTGATCTCATGCAGCGGCTCACCCGTCTCATCGCAGGAGACGATCTCAAACAGATCCTCATAGACCATGTCGAAGGTCTCGTCGGCAAACACATCCATATCGCGCTTGAGCGCGGCCTTTGCCAGCGGCAGCAGTGATTTTCCGACCGCCTTGAGGATCTTTTTGGTCTGCGGTCCCCAAACGCGGTTTTCTTCCTTGATTTCGCCGTCATACAGCGGGAACGAGCCCATGCCGCTCACCACGATGACCGGCGTCACCTTTGCCGCCTTTGCGGCAGCATACGGAACGGCCAGCCCGGCCAGCAGCACGGCAGCCAAGAACAGACTGAGCAGACGTTTCATGACGAAGCCTCCTTTAAAAATACGAATTCTGCGGATTTAAACTTTTTCCAGCTTTGCGTAATTTGCCATCAGCTTCTTTGTGCCCGCCGTTTCAAACGCGATCTCCAGCATATGATCGCTGCCCATCGGTTTGACGGAAAGCACAACGCCCTGTCCGAACACCTTGCTGCGCACCGTGTCGCCGACACTGTACTGCACCGCAGGTGCGGCGGGCTTTTTCTTTTCGATTTTGGATGCCGCGGCGGTCGCTTCACGCTGCTTTTGCAAAATGCCGTTGCCGCGGTAGGCTCCATAGCGTGTGGCCGGCGCGGCGGACGATTCCCCGAAACCGTGCAGCGTGCCGAAGCCTGCGGCCCGGCGGCCGGTCTTCACAGTCAGCACATCCGGAATCTCCTGCAAAAAGCGCGAGGGCAGGTTGCGTGCTGTGGAACCGAAGAGCAGCCGCGCGTTCGCATGGGAAAGATAGAGTCTGCGTTTGGCGCGTGTGATACCGACATAGGCAAGTCTGCGCTCCTCTTCGACCTCGGACGCGTCATACATGCTCTGGATCCCGGGGAAGATCCCTTCCTCCATGCCGGGGATGAACACGATCGGGAATTCCAGACCCTTTGCCGAATGCAGCGTCATGAGCACCACGGCGTCGGTCTGTGCGTTATAGTTGTCGATATCCGTCATCAGCGCGACTTCCTCCAAAAAGCCCGAAAGCGACGGCTCTTCCGCCTCGTTTTCATAGTTCAAAAGGTTTGTCGCAAGCTCAGCAAGGTTTTCCAGCCGGTCTTCGCCCTTTTCCGTGTCGGCCTTGAGATAGTCGATATAGCCCGTGCGCTCACTCACAGCTTTCAGCAATTCGTCCAGATGCATCGTTTCACTCTGCGTGCGCAAATCGTTGATCAGCGCGGCAAAGGAACACAGCCGCTGCGACCCGCGGGAAAGCACTTCGTATTCGTCAGCGTGGGAGATCACCTCGAACAAGCTCACGCCGAGCCCCGCGGCGATCTCAAAGGCGCGGTTGATCGTTGTGTCGCCGATGCCGCGCTTTGGCACATTGAGGATGCGGCGCAGCCGCACATCGTCGTTCGGGTTGTTGATCACGGTCAGATATGCCAGCGCGTCCTTGATTTCGGCGCGCTCATAAAAGCGCAGGCCGCCGATCACGCGATACGGGATCCCGGCACGCACCAGCGCGCTTTCGATCACGTTTGACTGCGCGTTCATGCGATACAGGATCGCGTGGTCGCCCAGCTTGAATTTTCCGTCGGACAAATCGTTTTCGATCGTGTCTTTGATAAAGCGCGCCTCATCCTGCTCGTCATAGGCGGTGTAGACCGTCACCTTGTCACCCTCGGAATTCTCCGTCCAAAGGCGCTTGCCCTTGCGGCCGGTGTTGTTGGAAATCACCTCGTTCGCCGCGTCAAGGATCGTCTGCGTGGAGCGGTAGTTTTGCTCCAAACGGATCAGGGTCGCGCCCTTGAATGTGCTTTCAAAGCTCAGAATGTTTTCTATCGTCGCGCCGCGGAAGCGATAGATGCTCTGGTCGTCGTCGCCGACAACGCAGATGTTGTTGTGCCCTTCGGAAAGCAATTGCGTCAAACGGAACTGCGCGTGGTTGGTGTCCTGATATTCGTCCACCATGATATAGCGGAAGCGGCGCTGATAATAGCGGCGCACCTCTTCGTTCGTTTCCAAAAGCTTCACCGTGTTGCCGATGATGTCGTCAAAATCCATTGCATCGGCGTTTTTCAGCGCGTTCTGATACATTTTATATGCCGCGCCGATTTTTTGCAGCCGCACATCCGTACCCGCCGTCTGCAGATACTCTTGCGGCGAGATCAGGCTGTCCTTGGCCTTGCTGATCTCGGCAAGGATGGTTTTATGGGAAAGAAAGCTGTCCTTGATGTCGAGCTGGCGCTGGCATTCCTTCATCAGCCTGCGGCTGTCATCGGTGTCGTAGATCGAAAAATGCTTGGAAAAGCCGAGCGATTCACCATCGCGGCGCAAAATGCGGGCGCAGCAGGCGTGGAATGTGCTTGCCCAAACGTCGGCGCCGTCGGGGCCGAGCAGTGTTTGCAAGCGCTCTTTGAGTTCGTTTGCCGCCTTGTTCGTAAAGGTGATTGCAAGCACCTCCCACGGGCGCGGCGCATCCACAGCCAGCACAGAGGCGAGCTGATCGCGCACACTTTCGTCACCGGCAAGCAACCGGCGCATCAGTGCGATATCCTCGTCTGTGATTTCAAACGCCGTCTGTTTGCTGCCGTAGGCGCGACCGTAGCGCACAAGGTTTGCGATCCGGTTGACGATCACGGTCGTTTTTCCGCTGCCCGCACCGGCAAGGATCAGCAGCGGCCCTTCGGTATGAAAGATCGCGCGGCGCTGCATGTCGTTCATCCGGGCAAAGTCCCGCGCGATGATTTGATCTCTCAGTTCAAAAAATTCGCTGTTCATGAAAACTCCTATTTGATAATGTAAACTTTTACACCGTGCGGCTTCACGCTTGCCGAAAGCGCACCGGTGCACTGCTTCGTCTCGTTTTCCCAAACGTCAAAGACCTCATAGCAGTCCTTTTGCGGCAGCTGCACAAACCCTTCGTTCGCAACGGCGTTCAGATCGAGCGCAACATCTGCCGGGCGGCGTGCTTTGTTGAACACGCAAACAGCCGCACGCGCACCGGTCAGCGGTTTTACCAGCACATCCTGCAGTCCGGCCTTGATGCGGCGGCACTGCATTCCAAGCGCGTCCTGGTCAATGTCGATCATCGCTTTGTTTGTGAGCATCTGCAGCGTTTTGTTTTTGGTGTCTGCGCTGCCGTCCGGCAACACAAACGTGCGCACGTCGTTGCCGAGAATGAGCGGCGCGGCCATCATGCACCACAGTGAAAAGTGGGCGCGGTTTTCGTCCTCGGTCAGCTTGCCGACGCCGACCTCAAGCATATCCGGATCGTTCCAGCCGCCGGGTGCGGCATATTTCCAAAGGCGCACATTGCGCTCATAGATCGTCAGCACCGACGCCCAAACCGGCTTGATATCACCCGTTGTGCGCCAAAGATTGCCAGCCTGCCTGCCCCACTTCCAGGGAAAGTTGAACCCCCATTCGCAGATAGAATAGACGATCGGCTTTTCTTCTGTGCCGTTTTTTTCAGAAAATTCGCGTGCCGCACGGCGCAGTTCGCGGCCCATGAGCTGATATTGCAGTGCGGCGGAATCAAAGCGCGAACGCACGGGATTATCGAACACAAGGGTGTTTTTGCCTTTTTGCAAACGCACCGTTGTCTGAATGCGGCGGTCACCGGGGTCCGGCACCGGCGCGCGCATCTTCGGCGCATAGAGGTGATATTCGTCTTTGCCGTTCACCGTCAAACGCAAAAACCGTTCGGCGTCCGCCGGCTTTTTCACCTTGAGCGTCAAAACGATCTCGCAGTCCGCCTGCGCTTCGGTCGAAAAGCAAAATGTCCCCGCGCGGGAATCCAGCCCCGTAAGATAAGCGCAAGCGTTTTTTTCGTCAACAAACACCCGTGCGCGGCCGCTGCACGTTACCGCATCGGGCGCGATCGTTTCATAAGCGCCTTCGCCCGGCCGGGAAAGCTCGATCCCGCTGACAAGGGGCGCTTTTTCGCTGATCGGCCGGTTGTGGCAAAAATCATATTTGAAATACTCCACGCCCCACGCGGCAAACGTGTCGGCGTCGATCGCCTCATGCCGCAGCGACGCGGGATAATCCTCGCAGGTGCGCTCACCGTTGGAGGAATAGATGCCGAGCTTCAGACCCAGCGCGTTGACTTTGTCCGCCAGTGCGCGGATGCCGTGCGGAAAGGCGGAAAGATCCGCCTGCAGGTGGCCCTGTTCGTCGCGTTCGCTGCTCTGCCAGCAGTCGTCAAGATTCACATAGCGGTAGCCCGCGTCGGCAAGACCGCTGGATTGCATTGCGGCAGCAATTTCCAGAATAAGCGTTTCGTTGATGTTGCGCTCAAACAAATTCCAGCTCGACCAGCCCATCGGCGGTGTTTTGGCAGTGCCGTTGCCGCAGTCGGGTGACGTGACCGGATGCAGCATGAGCTTGCCTGTCAGCCGTTTCCATTCACAAATCGGGCAGAACTCTTTTTGCTTCATCCGCTTTGCAGCCAGCGAAGACGCGCCCGCTGCCGTCACGGCTGCAGCCGCAGCCGCAGCGGTTTTCCATTTTGTTTTCTGTGCCATAAAAGCTCCTTTTCAGCCGCCGATTCTGCGGCATCTGCCAGAAATTAAAGATAAGCGAAACTGCGCAGCAAAAAAACTGTGATAAAGATCGTAAAGAGTGAAAACGCAGACGTCCAGACCACAAGCTGCGCGGCAAGCTGGTCGTCGCCGCCGATCTCGCCGACCATGACGGCGGAGGACACCGCAATGGGCGAACCGAACACCGCAACGAGCGCAGGCACCTCCACGGTTGTAAAATGCAGCACACCGAGCTGCGTGAGCGCGATAGCGCCGCCGATGGCAAGCGCAGGCGCAAATACGATCCGGGCGATCACACCGATGGTGATCGGGCGCAAAAGCGAACGCACCGCAGAAAAATCGAAACGCGCGCCGAGCACGACCAGTGCCAGCGGAGACGCGGCCTGCCCCGCCATACGCACGGCGGAAAAGACGAATTTACAGTTGTTTTCCAGCGAAAACACGAGCGCGCCGTCAGCGGTATGCGGGATAAACGAACGAATCGCCAACACAAGCAGGCCGAGGCCGACGCCGATGATCAGTGGATTTTTGAGTGTGCGCAGCACAGTCGCTTTGACCGAGGGCGTCTTGTCCGCATAATAGGAGAGCACGATCACGGCGAGCGTGTTGAACAGCGGGATCGTCACCGCCGTTGCGACCGCAGTGAACGCAACAGCCGGCGTGCCGCCGAGAGACTGTGCCAGCGGGATGCCCAAAATAGCGCAGTTGGAACGGAACACGCACTGGATGAACGGCCCCTTTTGCAGCCGTTCGGGCACAAAGGCCGCCGCAAGCAGCACGCCGATGACAGCGAGCAGCACAACGATCAGCGCAATGTAGCCCACGTCGCCCCAGTGGACGTCGGAGAGTGTCTCGATGTCATAGACGTTGCAAAATAAAAGGGCAGGCAAAAACACACGGAAGACCAGTGTATTTGCCTTTTTGAAAAACTCTTCGCCGGCAAAGCCGACCGACCGCAGCACATAGCCCAAAAGCACGAGCAGCAGGATCGGCATAACGGCGTTGAACGCGAACATGAAAACCTGAAACATAAGCGATAAAAAGTGTAAAGTGTGGAGCGTGAAGAGCGGAGAGGATCACAAGAAGCAAAAAGTCCGTTTTCCGCTCACGGATTCGAATCATTATACCATGTTTTCCGGCAACATTCAACCGTTCGCCGGCAAAATTTCGTGCACAGTCAAAACGTCACCCGCAACAGAAAAGCGCACCTCATGATCCGCGTATGGCAAACCGTACACGCGCGTCTCGTCTGTCTGATAGCCCGGGCGCGGATCGAGCTGCAGAATTTGCACCAGCGCATCGGCCTTTTCCGCCGGGAGCACGGTTTTTGCCGCTTCGGCGAACACCACATGCAGCATCTGCTGCCCCTGCGGAACGGCAAAGCCGCCCGAAGCCTTTGGCACAGCGTCGGCATACGGCAGGTAGGGCTTGATATCAAAGATCGGTGTACCGTCCATCAGGTCGCCCCCGCGCACATGCAAGATCGGCGCGCCGTGCACAGAAAACTCCAACGATTCAAAACGCACGCACGACAATCCGATGCGGTTCGGGCGAAACGGAGACCGCGTTGCAAACACGCCGCGCCGCTCGTTGCCGCCGAGCTTCGGCGGCCGCACTGTCGCACCGCCTTCGGTCGAATTTGAAAACTGCCAAAGCAGCCACAGATGTGAAAAGTCTTCCAGTCCGCGAAAATAATTGCGGTCAAAAAACGCCGGTTCAAACACCACCCAGCCGCGCACCTCGCTTGCAAGACCGCTTTGCCGCGGCAGTCCGAATTTTGAGGGAAAGTCGCAATGATAGGTGCCGATGCTCTGAATTTCTGCTTTGACCATGGTTTCCTCCGAAATTTACAGTTTCTTCATAGTTCTGTCACGCTTATATGTATAATGAGAGAAAACGCACAAAGGGGGCTTTGGATGAAACGATTGCGCAGAACGACCGCGCTTCTGGTCTCAGCGCTGATGCTGCTGGGTGTGACAACCTTTGTCGGCGCGGTGAGCAATGAATTTTCCCTGCCGACAAGCGTGCAGCAGATGATAAAATAACGAATGTGAAAACGGCTGTGATGCGTCCTGCGTCGCAGCCGATTTTTTTGAATCCCTCGTTTGCAATACAGACGGCGTTTCATTTCCCCGCCGTCTTCGCATAGCGCTGCTGTTCAAACTGCGCTCAGTTCAGCGCGGTTTCGCCGTTTTGTGTAAACAGCTTTTGTACCGCCTGCCGCAAGGCGCGATGTTCGCTTTTTTCCAATCTGCGGTCGGTGTTCAGCACATCCAGTGCGGCGTGCTTCGCCTGCTGCAGCGTTTCCATATCATCGAGCAGGTCGGCAATCTTCAGTTCGGGCAGACCATGCTGCCGTTTACCGAAAAAGTCGCCGGGGCCGCGCTGTTTGAGGTCAAATTCCGCCACAGCAAAGCCATCGTTTGTTTTGGTCATCAGCTCCAGCCGTGCCCGGGCAGCTTCCCCTTTTGCGTCGGAGATGAGGATGCAGTAGGATTGCGCCTTGCCGCGTCCGACACGTCCGCGCAGCTGATGAAGCTGCGACAGGCCGAAGCGTTCGGCGTTTTCGATCACCATGACGGTGGCATTCGGCACGTCGATGCCGACCTCGATCACCGTGGTGGAAACCAGAAGCCGGATCTCTCCTGCGGCAAAGCGCGCCATCACATCGGTCTTTTCCTTCGGCTTCATTTTGCCGTGCAGCAGCCCAACCTGATAGGCAGAAAACTCCTTTTCCGACAGCGTTTTCGCATACTCCACCGCCGAAAGCAGTCCGTCCTCGCTCTCCTCAACGGCCGGGCAGACGATATAGCCCTGTTCCCCGGCGTCAAGATGCTTTTTCAAAAAAGAGAAAATGCGCGTGTGATAGCTGCCGTCCACCGCGTAGGTCAGAATCTTTTTTCGTCCGCCGGGCAGCTCGTCGATCACGGAGATGTCCAGATCACCGTAGATCATCAGCGAAAGCGTGCGCGGGATCGGCGTTGCGGACATCACAAGCACATGGGGCGCACGCGCTTTTTCGGTCAGTACGCTGCGCTGACGCACGCCGAAGCGGTGCTGCTCGTCGGTCACAACCAGCGAGAGGGCGGAAAACTCCACATCGCCCGTGAGCAGCGCATGGGTGCCGACCGCAATGTCGGCTTCGCCGGTTTTCAGCGCTTGCTTGACCGCGCGTTTTTCCTTTGCGGGAATGCCGCCGGTCAAAAGCACCACACGCACCTCGTCGCCGAGCAGAACTTTCAGCGTTTCGTAGTGCTGCTTTGCAAGGATCTCCGTGGGCGCCATCAGCGCGCTTTGCAGTCCGTTTTTCGCCATTGTATACAGCAGCGCCGCAGCGACCGCCGTTTTGCCGGAGCCGACGTCGCCCTGGATCAGACGGTTCATCACATAAGCCCCGGAAAGATCGCGCAAGCAGTCCTGCACGGCACGTTTTTGCGCGTTCGTAAACCGAAACGGCAGCCGTGCTTCAAACGCAGCGGCAAACGAGGTATCCACTCGGAACGTGCTGCGCTGTCTGCCCTGCACACGCAGCAGCGCCATACCGCACTGCAGCACAAACAGCTCTTCAAAAATCAGCCGCCGCCGCGCGATCTGCACCTCTTCGAGGGAAGTCGGCGCGTGGATGTGCGTTAAGGCGTAGCGTTCATGGCAAAGGCTGTAATCGTGGCGAACCGTTTCCGGCAAAAGCTCGGTGTGCTCCTCCTGCTTCCAGAGTGCAAGCGCGTTTTGAATGATGCGCGAAAGCTGCAGGCGCGACAGTCCCGCCGTCAGCGGATAAACGGGCAAAAAGCCGCCGTTTTCACTGTCCTCCTCCACAAGCGGATTCGTCATCTCAAGCACACCGCGGTTTTCCGCAACTTTGCCGTAAAACAAATACGTCTCGCCCTGCTGCAGACGTTCGGCGAGAAAGCGGCTGTTGAAAATGATCAGATGCATGGTATCATCACCGTCAGTCAAAACCGAACGGTAGATCGTCAGCCCCTTGCGGATCATTGCGCCGACCGGCGCGGTGCCCACAACGGCGCGCACACACGCCGTCTCTCCGGGCACAAGATCACGAATGGGCTTGCAGTTTGCAAAATCAAGATAGGCGCGCGGGTAAAAACGCACGGCATCCTCTACCGTTTGGATGCCGAGCTTTGCGAGCAGCTTAGCGCGTTTTTCGCCCACGCCTTTGACGTATTGGATGTCGATGCGATCACCGCCCCACTAAACAATTCGGAATTATGCGCAATTGCAAATTGCGCATGGAATCAATATCCCCCGCCTGTCACTTCAAACGGGGCGTTTTCGTTTTCGCGTGTAAGGATCACGGCGTAATCGGTATACACATCCCATGGGTTCAGCGCTGTCGTGTGCGCACCGGTGGCAAAATCCACAAAGAACACCATTGTGTTTTCCCTCGTTCTTTTTCCGCTTTCAAAGTCAGAGGCCAAAAACGATTCCGCCTTTTCTTCGTCATAGGTCACACGCAAGACCCGCAGCACGCCGCTGAAATTTCGAACCTGCTTTTCGGCCGTCTTTGCCCCGTTTGCGATCTCGCTTTCCGAAAAAAGTGCGGATGTGCCGAGCGTTTTCGGCGCGGGCAGCGTCTTGAACGCGATAACGCCGCCGGTGATGAGCAGCGCGATCACAAGCAAAACGATCAGAAACTTTTTCATAAGGAACCCCCCTGAGAAAAAAAGTGGTTTATGTTGAACGCAAAATGCGGCGCTGTCAAGCGTCGCTCTTGAGCCGCCAGGAATACAGGTTGCCATACAGCGCGTTTTCGCTCACTTCGCCCTCATAAGTCAGCTCGCTCGTGTAATACAGATACGCGTCGCGGAAACAAAGCGGCAAAAACGGCAGCTCCTGTGTGAACACTTTGATAAACGTCGCCATCTCCGCTTCGCCGGAAACAAGCTGTGCATACGATGCGCTCACGCTCCCCTGCGGGTCGATCCCGAACGCAGCGCCGCCGTCTTCGTTAAAGAACGCCGAAAGCGACATATTCGCCGGGAGCTTGACTTCGCCGAGATACAGATCGAACGCACCGCTTTTCAGCCTTGCGATGTAGCTGCTGTAATCCAGCGTTTCCAGCTCTGTGCCGATGCCGACGGCGGAAAGCATCTCCTGCAGCTGCTTTGCTGCGGAAAGACGCTGTTTGTTTTCGCTGTTGCAAAGCAGACGCAGTGTCAGCACCGTGTCCTCTTTTGCGCGCACCTTGCCGGAAGATCCGTAAACATAGCCGGCGTTTTCCAGCAGCTCTTTCGCGCGTTCCGTATCATAGACCGGTGTTTGCAAACTGGCGTCGAGCACGCCCCAACTTGGGTGAAACGGCGTTTGTGTGGGCGTTGCGGCGGCAGAAAACGCGCGCTCGGAAAGCGCGGTCCGGTCCACTGCCGCGGCGATCGCCTGCCGCACCGCCGGGTCAGAAAGCAATTCGCCCGTGCTGTTCATGCCGCAGAACACGAGATTGTTCATGTGTACCGTTTCCATCTTTCCGCCGACCTTTTCCATGGTCTGCTTTGCCGGATCGAGCAGAAAGCTGCTGAGCTGGCCGATCTCCACAAGCGGCAGCGCGTTGGCTGTTTCACGAATGTCATACAGCGCGATCTGCAAAAAGGCGATATCGTCAAACGAGGAGGTCTCCTCATTGCGCAACAGACGCACTGTGCCGTCTTTTTTTGCTTTATAAAGGAAGCGACCCGTGCCGGTTGGCATTTTCGCGTCGCCGGTGGAAAACTTCACCACGGGAAAATCCAGACAGTTCACCGCAAAGCGGTCGGGCGAAAGCAGAGTGAAACGCACCGCGTCGTCCGAAACGGCAGAAGCGGAGAAGATGTTTTCCAGCCGCGCCGAAAACATCGGGCTTTCCTTGGCGCACTGGAACGAATATACCACGTCGCGCGCCGTCAAAAGCTCGCCCTTTGGAAAATGCACATCGTTTCGCAGTGTCACCGTCAGCGATTCGCCCTCGTTTTCGGCGGAAAGCGCAAGCACCGGTACAGCTTCAAACGACGCGTCAATCTGATACAGCGGATCGAACAACAGCCCGGCAATGTCCAGATTGACGCGGCTTTTTGTCTCAAACGGGTTGAGCGAGTCCGCGCTCGTATAGGGCAGCGTCACCATTGTTTTTTGCGTCTTGTCGTCGCCGGCAGCGCTTGTCTGCGTTTCGCTTTCCGGTTCCTGTGCCGGTTGTTTTGCGCAGGACGCAAAGCTCAAGACCAAAAGCGCGGCGCAAAAAAACGCCAGTATCCGTTGTTTCATCGTTTTCTCCTTTTATTCCACACGCAGCGCCTGTGCACTGCGGCAGTGTCCGTCTTTTTCGTCAATATCGAATAAGCAGCCTTCCAGCACGCAGTCGCCCTCCTCTGCCGTGTCAAAGCGCACCGGCAAACGCGAACGAAAGAGCGAGAGCACCGGCTCTTTTTTGACGCCGAGGATGCTTTGCTTCACCCCGCACATGCCAAGGTCGGTAATATAACCCGTGCCGCCGGGCAGCACCTGCGCGTCGGAGGTCTGCACATGGGTGTGTGTGCCGTAAACAGCGGAAACGCGCCCGTCGAGCAAAAAGCCCATCGCGCGCTTTTCCGAGGTTGCTTCCGCGTGAAAATCAAGGAGCACCACGCGGCTGTCTTCGGTTTGCCGCAGCGCATCCTCGATCTTTTCAAAGGGATTGTCGAGCGCGTCCATATAGGTCGTGCCCATCAGGTTGATCACCGCCACGCGCACGCGCCCGAGATCGAGCACGCAAACGCCGTGACCGGGCGCGCCCTTGGGATAGTTGAACGGGCGCACGATCGCTTCGGTCTCGTCAAGAAAGGCGTAAACTTCCTTGCGGCGAAATGCGTGGTTGCCGAGCGTGAGCGCGTCGACACCGCTGGAAAACAGATGCCGCGCGGAATCGGGCGTGACGCCGTTGCCCTTTGCCGAGTTTTCGGCGTTGGCAAGGCAGAGATCCACCCCGTATAGCCGTTTAAGCGAAGGCAGATGCTTCCGCACATAAACGCAGCCGCTCTCGCTGACCCGCCATCCAGAGCGTGGGATCGATGCGCATGGTATAGCCGCAGCCCGAAGGCGTCAGCCAGTCGGTCGGCGCGGCTTCGGGGATGCCGAAATTTGAAAGGATCGCCAGCAGCACGCCGCCGTGTGTGATGATATACACATCGTCCGCACCGGTTTTGAGCAGACCTTCCACGATCTTGCGGAATGTTTCGCACACACGCTTTGCAAAGGCGGCGTTGCTTTCGCCGAACGGCGGCTCGACCTCCGGATCGCCGGTCAGCCATCGGTCAAACAGCGGCTGCTTTTCGTGCAGCTCCGCTGCGGAGCGCCCGTCAAACGCGCCGAAGTCGCATTCGATCAGCCCCTCCATCACAAGCGGCTTGACGTCCGGAAACAGCAGCTCGGCGGTTTCCAGACACCGCTTGAGCGGCGAAGAGATGATGAACTTGCACGTCGGGTAGACGTAGTTTTTTTTCATCTGCAAAAGCTGTTCACGCCCCTGCTCGCACAGCGGAACATCCGTATGGCCGATGTACAGCCCATCCAGATTGCCCTGGGTCAAGCCGTGGCGCAGCAGGTGCAGGCGCAGCGTTTTCATTGCGCTGCTCCTTCACCGTAAAACTGTGCGATGTAAGCTTCCACATCGGCACGCGTGCAGTTCAGCGGGCCCGGCGTTTCCATCTTCAGAGACACCGTAGCCGTTGCAATCTGCAGCGCGGTTTTCATATCGCTGTGCAGACGCTCGGTCAAATACGCGGCAAACGTGGTGTCGCCGCGGCCGGTGCGCCCGCTGAGGTTGCGCGCCTTGATCGGGCAGGTAAAGAGGTTTTCGCCGTCATAGGCGAGCACCTCGGTGTTGTGTGTGATGAGGATCTCCTTCGCGCCCCAGCTGTGCAAAATCTTCGCCGCTTCGGCGCGGTCGGAGGTGCCGGTGAGGATCTCCGCTTCCGCCGCGTCGGTCTTGAGATAGGAAATCAGCGGCAGCAGCTCGCGTTTTTCTTTCCAGTCCTCAAAGAACATCTCGCCCGTTTTCTCGTCGGCATGGCGCAAAAAGCCCTGCACGTCCACTGCAATGGCGCCCTTTTCGGCGCAAGCGCGCAGCATCTCGTCCGGGTAATCGCCGAAGATCAGTCCGGCAAAATGATAGATGTCGCCGGAGATGTCATCGGGAAGATCAGAAAGAGTGAACGGGGTTCCGCGCGACAGACACACGCAATCGCGGCGCTCCTTGTCGGCGGTGTAATACTTGTTGCGGATGGTGGTAGATTTTTCGCAGGTGCGCACAAAAATGTCCTCTTGCGGCAGCGTGAACTTCGCAAGACGCGCGCTGTCGTTTTCGCTCAATTTGGTCACAGCCGCGACCTTGTGACCGAGCGCGTGCGCAGAGGCGGAAGAATACAGCACCGCGCCGCCGCAGATATGTACCGTGTTGTCCTCGTGGTCGATGTTGATGTCTTCGGTGATATGACCGATGATGACGGATTCATAGTGTTTCATTGCGTTGTCCTTTCGCGTTATGTGTTTGCTTTTTCTGCTTCAGCCACCGCCGCAGCTTCGTCGATGGCGATGTTTTCCTCGTGGCGGGCTTTGCGCATCTCTTCGAGCTCCGCATACATCTGCGCCTTCTTTTCGCCTTCGATGTCATAGAAGAATTTGAGAATCAGCGCACTGATCAGGCGGCTGAGCGCATAGCCGAACAGCACAAATGCCAGCAGCCACAGGCAGGTGCGCATATAATCGGGCTTTGCCTGCATCGTTTTGACAAGGTCGCCCTCTGCGGAGGATTCATAGCCCACCCATGCAATGATGAACGGGATGGCGAGCTCCTTGAGGTAGTTCAGGCCGGTCTGGATCCAGCCGGGGATGATGCCCTGCACCGCTTCCATGCGGTCGCCGGTCTGCCATTCGAGGTAATCGAAGTATTCCACATTGAAGTGGGAGGTGGAAAGCTCTTGAATGCCGATACCCACGCCGAAAACGAAGTAAAATACATAGAAGAAAATGCTGTTCCAGCCGGAGAAGAACATCAGTCCCATCTTCGCCTCCGCAAAGCACACAAGGAAGACGACCGCGGCAGCGATGGGCGAATAGATTCCGCAGAACTTCAACAGCTTCGTCGGCTCATGCTTTTTGGAAAGCTTGGCGGTGATCACGTTGCCGACCACGGTGCCGGCCGCCGAGGGAATGGTGAGCAGCAGGTTCTTGGAGGAACCGACCGTGATGGCCACAAGGAAGGTGGTGAATCTTCCGATGGCGGCGAGCACGGTTGCCCACTGCAGATATTGATAGGCGCGGTAGTTTCTGTATTTGAAGAGCTGGAAGAGCTCCTTAGAGATCTTGACCTTTTCTTTTTTGGGCAGCTCGATGCGCTCACGGCAGAACAGGCCGCACATCAGATTGCCGAACGCGGTCACGATCGCCGCAACGATGGCAAGGGTCATGTACATGGCGTTCTTGTCGTCGCTGAACAGACCATAGACAAAGGTACCGAGATATGCGCCGCCGTAACCGAGATAATAAGAGAGCTGCCAGACCGTGGCGGCGGTTTTCTTTTCCTTCGGGTTGGGCGAGATCACCTGGGCAACATTCTGACCGAGGTTGTTGAATGCGTTGAAGATCGTCTGACAAAGTGTGACGCCATAGCGGAACAGCGTCATCTGCTGCACGCTCCAGCCCTGCGGCACATAAAAGTACAGCACAGTCAAAGCAAAGATCGGCAGCAGGCAGATGATATACCACTGGCGGTAGCGGCCCCAGCGGGATTTCCATTTTTGCACAGCAACACCTGCGATCAAGCCCATGACAACACCGGCGATGGTGGTGAGCGTCGTCTGCACAGCCATGATCTTTGCGATCCCGTCGGCGTCCACACCGACCGGTCCGAAATAAAGCTCATGCAGGAACGCCGCGGCAAGCGTGCCGGTGAGCGTTGTGCCGAACATACCGCCGACGCGCGCGAGCGCCAGACAGACGTATTCAAAGGTTGTGATGTTTTTGCCCTGTTCGGGCGGCAGCGCGTTCGCCGGAACAGCGAGCGCTGCGTCTTTTTGCTTCTTCATCATGCTTCTCCTTTGCTTTTTTATTTCAGTTTCAAAACGGCGTTGTAATCATCAATGCCGTAATTTCCGACGGTGTGCTTGAGTGTTTCAAACAGATCAAGTTCATTGCCCTGCGCGTCCTTGATCGTTTTTACAAACACACGGATGCGGCGGAACACCCGCAGCAGCGTGTCGCCGCCCGGGGTGCCTTCCGTGAAGGGCTGGTTGCCCTCAAAGACGGAACGCGCGATGTCGATCGCAAATTCCACGAACGACTGGTTTTTGATCTCCGGTTCGGCGTGCGTGAGCAGCAGATGCGCTGCTTGACCGACTGTCATTTTGCAAAGCTTTCTCCCAAGCATCGGGATCACGCGCTTTGTGACGGACGTCTGTTTGATACGCAGCTTGCGCATAAAGCGGCCGGGGTCGTCACGCATACTGAAGATGAGTGTGCGAATCATCCGTTCAAACTGCGCTTTCAGATAGGCCTCGCAGGAAAGGCCCTTCGTGTCCCAATCAAAATCGGGCACGGGGAAGCTTTCGATCTTCACGGTCTGTGCGTCTTCGACCGTTACAAGGCGGTAAAACGCCGGACAGCCGATCGCAGAGCCGGTGCAGACATCATAAAGCTTGTTGCCCTTTGCCGTTTCGGTCACATTGATGCTCTGGTTGTGCATGTGGCCGGTAAAGATCAGATGCACGCCGTTGTCTGCAAGCGTGTCCACCAGCTTTTGGCTTTCAGCCTGCCACGCATCGCCGATGAGGGCGAGGATGGGCTGACCGGGCAGCACGGGATAATGCTCCATAGCAATCATCGTCTGTCCGTCCTGCTGCGCTTTCTGCGCCTGCGCGGCGATCCAGGAGAGGAAGTCGTCGTCATAGGTGATGTGCTTTTTGCCGTCGATGTCGTTGCAGATCACGAGCAGACGCACGTCGTCGGAGAGTTGCGCCACATAGGAGAGGTGCTCCTCATTGAAGGCAATGGCGTCGCTGTAACCGAAATCGCGGTAAAAGCCGAGCAGTTCAGAAAATTCCGTGCCCTGCGGCTCGATTCGGCCGGTGTCGTTAAACGCAAAGGGGTGCTCGTTGAAATCGTGACCGGCGGTGACAACATACACGCGTTTGCCGCTTTTTTCCTGAAACTCGTGCAGCAGCGCCGAAAACGCGGCATTGCTTTCTTTTTCGCCGTTAAAGGAAAGGTCGCCGGCAATGAGCACGATATCCGCCTCCTGCGCTTCAGCAAGGTGCGCAAACAGCGCCTCATTGATCGCCTGC
>CADBBT010000022.1:0-13869 GCA_902792985.1 Oscillospiraceae bacterium | reverse complement strand
GAACGCGCCGAGGGAATTTTTGAAATAATGGGTATCCGTTACCAGAAAGAATTTCAAGGGTTGCATCATATTCGCCTTCCTTTTAGCCGAGTTTTCATATATAAATTGATTATACCACATTTTCTGATTTTGTAAAGAATTTTTCGGCAAGTCGGCGGCATTCATGAAAAAAAGCCCCGCTGGGGAGCCATCCCGCAGCAAGGCGTTCATCGAACAATATTCAGCGTGCAGCCAGCAGCTTTCCCCGCACCCGTTCGAGTTGTGCGAGCATCGGTTCGCTCAGCACCCACAAAAACAAAAACGATGCAGCCGCGTGCACAAGGTCCATCGGAAGACCCGTGACGTAATAGCTCAACAAAACTTTAAAATTCAGCGCTTCGCCGCCCCAGAGCAGCGCCGACGCCGGATTGAGGATGCCGCCGTAAACGAGTACCGCTGCGATCGCGCCGAACACAGAAAGCGACAGCCGCGTTCTGTGCAGCACGCCGCACTGCGAAAGCCACCCGCTCAACGCACCGACGAGTCCCATGGCAAACATCTGCCACGGCGTCCAGGGGCCCTGAGAAAACAGCACATTCGACAGCAGCATCGTCACCGCGCCGACAAGGAAACCGCGCTCGGCGCCGAGCGCAACGCCCACAAGCACCGTCATCGCCAGCACAGGCTTGAACTGCGGCAGCATGAAGAACGCCGCACGTCCGGCAACATTCAGCGCGCACAGCGACGCGAGCACCACAAGTTCCCGCGCCGGGGGATGCCGTCCTTCAAAATGCAGAAAGAACGGCAGCATCGCTTCGAGCAGCAGCAAAAGTGCAATCGCATAAAAGCCGCGCGTGCCGAAGTAATGCACGCCGAGCACCAGCGTCGGCACACCCAATGCCGCCACGATCACCGACAAAAGCACCGCTTTTTTGTTTTGCCGCTGCCGCGGCAGTGCCGACGGACGGGGCTCCTTCTTTTTCAAAAGCAGCGCGGTCAAAAACAGCAGCGCAAAAAACACGCCGTAAAACACCAGTTGCCGTCCGCCAGCCGCAGTGACGCCGACACCGTCCGTCAGCGTTTGCAGATCGCCATGCCGCAGCGTGGCAATCAAAACGGCTGCCGCCGCAAGCGCACTGACTGCGCCTGCGATTTTTCGCCAAAGCGGCAGCGGCCGTGTTTTTTCTTTTGGTTGCGCACTCTGCGGCTTCTGCGCTTTTTCGGCGCTTTTCCGTGTGCGCGGCAAGGTGCCGCCGATGCTTTCGATGATATCGTCTGCCGTAACGGCATCCGGCAGCAGATCGTGCGCCATGCGCCGCGCCGCCGTGGTATAAAAACGGTTGTGCTGAAAGAATGTGCGCGTATTCGAAAGCGCAGTGATGCCGCCGTCAAACAGCAGTGCGCAGGCATCGGCATAAAGCGCGCAGAATTCCACGTCGTGGCTGACCATTACGATGCAAACGCCCTGCGCCTTGAGCTTGGAAAGCAGCGCGGAAAACTCCGCTTTGAACGCCGCGTCAAAGCCCTTGGTCGGCTCGTCAAGCAGCAAAATGTCCGCCTTTTGCAGCAGCAGCTTGCCCAACGCAACGCGCTGCTGTTCGCCGCCGGAAAGATCGAACGGATGCCGGTCGGTCAGTTCTTCCAATCGACACAGTTCCAGCACACGGCGATAGTCCTCTTCCGAAATCTGCGGCGCCGCGCTTTTCAGTTCGGCATCCACCCTGGTTTTGAGGAACAGCAGCGTTGGGTCCTGCGGCAAAAACGCAATTTTCCCCGTCGCCGTCACATCGCCGTGCTGCGCTTTGAGCGCACCGGACAGCAGGCGAAGCGCAGTCGTTTTGCCGGCGCCGTTGCCGCCCAGAATGCAAAGCAGCTCGCCGGGATACGCCTGCAGCGAAAAATCATGCAGCACCGCCGGACCGTCTTTTTCATAGCGAAAGAACACTTCCGTCGCCGCCAAGGCAGGGCCCTCCTGCCGCGTCAAAGGCGGCGTTTCGCTTAGCGGTTTCACAGGATGCGAAAGCAGATATTCCTTCAAAAACGCTCTGCCCTGCTGCACGCTGACTGGACACGGCAGCGAACTTTGCACACTGCCGTGCACACGCATCGCTGTCGGCAGCGCAAGGGCAAAGGGGTGTTCTTTTTCTGTCAACGCCGCGCCGACTTGCGGAACGCTGCCGAACGCAAGCGAAGCGCCGCTGTCAAGCACCAGCATATTGTCGCACAGCGGCAAGACGTTTTCCAACCGGTGTTCACAGATGAACACGGCGGTGCCAAGCTCGCTGCGGACCTTTTGCAGCGCAAAAAGAAAGGTTTCGGCGGCAATCGGATCGAGCTGCGCCGTCGGCTCGTCAAGCAGCAGCAGCTTCGGGCGCAGCGTCATCACTGCCGCGAGGTTCAAAAGCTGCATCTGTCCGCCGGAAAGCTCGTCCGTGCGGCGGTGGAACCAATCGCGGATGCCGAAAAACGCCGCCGTTTCCGCCGCGCGCAGGCGCATCTCCTCCTGCGGCACGCCGAGCGATTCCATGCCGAACACCAGCTCGTGCCAGACTTTGTCCGTCACGATCTGCGCTGCCGGATTCTGCCCCACAAAGCCGATACCCTCGGCCGCCTGCCGTTTGGAAAGCATTTGCAGCGCCGCGCCGTCAAAGCGCACCTCGCCCGCCGTTTCGCCGGTTGGAGAAAGCCCCGGCTTCAGCAGGCGCAGAAGGGTCGATTTTCCGCTGCCGGACGGACCGCAAAGCGCGGTAAACGAACCGCTTTCCAGCGCAAAGGAAACGTCGGAAAGCGCGGACACAGCCGCGCCGGAAAAAGAAAAGGTCAGATGGTTGACTTCGAGCAGCGCCATGGCCGGTCCTCCAGTTTCAAAATCATTGCAGGGTACGCGCAAAGCAGCGCATAGACAAAAAAAGCGCAAACATGCTGCGGCGTCGTCGCATCGACGAGCAGACGCGGCGCATAGGAAAAGCGAAACAGCCCCAGCACACAAGCGCAAAGCGCACTGCAAATAAGTGTGAGCAGTCCGAACAGCAGCATACGGTCACGCGAGGTTTTCCGATAGATCGAAAACGATGTTTTTCCGCGCAGGCCATAGCCGCGTGCGTTCATGGAATCCGCCGTGTCGCCCGCGTGTTCCAATGCCCAGGCAAGCACAGCGCCGAAGCAGGCAAACGCCGCTTTCAGTTTGGCCGGCAGGCCCGCCGGTGTCGTCTGCGCCTGCCACACCTGCTGAAACCTGCGGCGAAACTGCGGCAAAAAGCGCAGCGTCATCGAAAACAGCAGCGCCGTTGCAGGCGAAACGCGCGAAAACAGATAAGTGAAGTGGTCGGTCGTCAGCACGCGGGTGCAGCACGAAAACCAAAACAGAACGCCCGAAAGCAGCAATCCCGCCGCCGCGCCGTAGCAAAGGCTTTCCAGTGTGCAGGGGTTGCCGCCGGGCAGATAAAACAAAATCGTTGCGCCGCGGTGATTGAACAGCACATTGATCACCGCCGCAAACAACGCCGCCGGCAGCGCGAAGCGTCCGGCCTGAAAGAGCGCTTCTTTTCCGCCGAGGCACACCAGACACCACGCCGCACCGCAAAGCGACAGCAGCAGACACAGCGGATGCATCAAAAACATGGCGAAGCCCAGCACGCCGAAAAACGCGCCGAACAGCACAAGCGGATGCAAAGTGAGCTCTCGTTGTTGCATGGATTCTCCTTATTCGACTGTATAGTCGTTGCGGCCGCCGACGTCGGCGCCGAGGTCGCAGGTATAACGGAATTCGACGACATCGCCGTCTTTGAGAATATAGCGGCTGCAGCCGTAGTTTGGATACCAGCCGTTCACGCGGTACATCCAGCCGGAGCCTTCACCGCAGTCAAATTCATACAAATTGTGGATCCCCTCCACATACGCGCTGTGATACAGCGGCACCTGCGAGGCCTCCATCGGGATCTTGTTCTCTTTGCAGATGCGCTGCAGCACATCGAACACGCTTTCGCCCGCCGAAAATGTCACGCTTTGCGGCGGGAAGATCACACCGTCGCTCGGCAGCGCATCGAGCTTTCCGGGCGCAAGGTCGTCAAGATGCTGAAAGATCGTACCGCATTCGATGGAAAAAGTGCAAACACCGCCTTTTGCCGCGCTTTCCGTCGCGGGGACTGTTGTTGTCGCTGTTGTTGTAGTCACAGGCGCAGCGGTCGTCGCTTTCGGCTGTGTGGTCGGCTGTTTTGCCGCCGTTGTCGGCGCCGTTGTCTTTGCGGCGGACGTGCTCTGCATAGCGCGCGTTGTCGCAGCAGCAACGGCCGAAGCAGCCGGAGCGTTTGTGCGCTCCGGTGCGGCAGCTGCCGTCGGTTCAGTGGACATCGACAGTGCGTCGTCTGCGTCCTCCCCTGCCGGCGCGGCCGTCACGGCCTGCGTCTTTTGCGGCACGATCACATACGTCCCCGTCGGATCGTCCACGGAAAAGCTGACCGCACCGCCGCTGTCGCCGACCGTGACCGACGCGGCGCAGACGAAGTTGCTTTCCTGCACCGAAGCGCGGTACACCGCCGCCACATCGGCGTGCAGGCGCTGCGGCAAAAAGAGTGTGAGCAGCGGCGAAAAGCCGAACGGCTCTTTTGAAGCAAAGCTGAGCTTGATCGTTTTTGCGCCCGCCTTGATCGAACGCAGCGAAAAATTGCAGTCCTGCGGCGTTTCGATCTCTTCACCGAAGAGCGTCCAGGTGTAATCCACACCGTCTGTCGAGCCGCGCAGCGTGAGCACCTTGCGCTGCGTCTTGAGCGCGGAAAGCGTTTCTTCAAATACGATGCCGTCATCCGGCAAAAGAAGTTCATCCGCAAGGGTGGTCGGGGTCTGCAGAGCGCAGCCAAACAGCAAAAAGCACAGCAGCGCCGCAAGAAAAAGAGAAAGTGTTTTTTTCATCGTCTTAAAAAGTTCGCAAAAAAGGAATAGTCTTTTTGCGCGGAGTGTGTTAGAATAAGAACAGAAAGGAAGGTGCACCCATGAGCTACCGGGAAGACATGGACCGCGTTCTGGCCTTTGTGAAAGACCACGCGGCAGAGGACCTCACCGCGCAGACGCTCGCCGATTTGTGCGGCTACTCGTATTCCCACTTTTGCCATGTGTTCAAAAGCATCTGCGGCGTTTCCGTCGGGGTGTATCTGCGCCACAAGCGGCTGTTTGACGCGCTGCAGCTGATGCAAACCGGCAACAGCGTGACCGAAGCGGCGTTTGCCAGCGGCTTTGAGACCGTTTCCGGCTTTGAGCGCGCGTTTCGGCGACTGTTCGGCGAAGCGCCTTCCGTCTATTTAAAAAGGAAACAAGGAGTGTTTGGTATGTTGGAACCGAGATTTGAACAAAAGGAAGCTTTCTGTGCGGCGGGGTATCTTTTGCCCGCCGAAGCGGACATTGATCCCAAAAGCAACGGCGCCTACTGGCTCGGCAAAGATTTTTCCGCTGTCAGCGCCGAGGATTACGCAAAATTGTGCGCGCCGGGTTATGCCGAGATCGGCACCTGGCTGCTGCCGGAGGAAAACAGCGACACGCTGTGCTACTTCCTCGGTCCCGAAGTGGCCGCCGACGCCGATGTGCCTGCGGCGATGCGTCTGCTGACGTTCCCGGCGGCGAATTACGCCGTCTTCACAGTGCCGAAAGCCGGCACACCGCAGGAACTCAGCGAAAATGTCAGCGCGGCATGGCGCTATATCTTCGGCGAATGGTTCGAGCAGTCGGGCTATGCGTTTGACAAGAACGCGCGTGACTTTGAGCGTTACCACGGCGAAGAAACCTGCATCTATGTGCCCGTGATCAAAAACTGAACGCACGCACCAGCACACGCAGCAGTTGCCTGAGCAAAACCGTCAGCGGCTGCTGCAGATCGGGGCGCATATCATAAAGGCCGCGCAAGCCGCTCTTCAAACGCCACAGGGCAACGAGGGCATATGCCGCCTGATCGGTCGCCATCACGTTATAGGCTTTTGCCTTGCCGTTTGTCAGCGTATGTGCAAAACCGCCGTCGGACAGACGGAACGTGTGCAGCGCATCGAGCACACTGCTGCCGTTCTTTAAAAAGCGCGTGTCGGTCTCCGGGTCGATCCCGCACATGCAAAGCGCGGTGAGCACCTGTGCTGCGCTTTCGCAATTGACTGTGCCGCCGGAGGAAAACGAACCGTCCGGCCGCTGCATGCGGGAAAGCACACCGAGCCCGCGTTCGACCGCCGCGCCGAGCGTTGTTTTGACCGGTGCCGCATCCGCTTCGCGTTTCACGGTATACACGGTCGCATCCTCTCTGTGCAGCGCAAGCGCACACAGCACCATCGCCGTCACATCCGGATCAGGGATGGTGCCCATCAACGTCCAGCCGCCCTTTGGCAGTTCACGTTCAAGTAAATAGGTATATAAGAATTCATCGGAATATTTGACCGTCTGCGGCGTTTTTGCGTCGCAGGCGTTTTTTGCAATGAGGGCAAAGATCACGCCCATCATCCCCTGCCGCGTAATGTCCAGCGGACAGTTGTAGCTGCTGTCGGCGATCAGATCGACCGCCTTACCGCCGTAGGTGCCGAAGCGTGTAACATCTGCGCCGAGCGCGGCTGCGGTCAGCGTGAGACGCTGCGCTTCGGTGACTTTGCTTTTGGAGAGCATCCCGCCGTTTTCGGCATACTGCTGCGTCACATAGCGTGCAAGACCGTCACGATATGCCGCCTGTGCGTCCGCATACAGAAACGCGGGCTTGCCGGCGGAGTTTAAAACAGAAAAGCGCCCCATCGCAAGGGCGATCCAATCCGTAAATGTCGAGCTTTGCGCAACGGCGCCATCGGCGCTTTTCGAAAGAAAATCTTTGCTGTCCAACAGCGTCGTCACGTTGCCGCTGTGCTGCTTTCGCGCATCAAAAACGGCAGCGATCTCCTGCGCCAATGCGTCTGTCGTAGTATTCGCGGCAAACGCGGGACAGATAGTGAAAAACAGCAGGGCTGCGCAAAGAATCACGCAACCCGCTGCTTTATGCGTCAAATGTCTCATTTACGGAGATTGCCGAGGTTTGCAAACAGACCCTTGATGAACGCAATGATGGCCTGGATGATCGCACGGATGAAGTTCGTCGGCGTGCTCTTTTCCATCGCGATGGTGACCGTCACGCTGTCGGTATCTGTCACAGAGCCAAGCCAGTTATAGCTCGCATCATATTGATCGGTCGTCTTTTTCGTGCTGATAACGATCTTGTCGCCGTCGGCAACGGGGATATCGCGGTAATACTTATAATCCACGGATTTTCCGCCGTGAATGAGGGTGTAGGTCACTTCTGTGCTGTAATTTTCAAGCTCTGCCTCCACCTTGACTGCAGAGGTGCTGGCAGGAACAGTCAGCGTATAATCCTTGACGCCCGAGCTGAATGCCGGTGCAAGCGAACCTGTGGAGAAGGTCAGACCGGTGATTGCAGCCGAAGTCACGGAAAAATCGTTGCCGACGTCAGAGCCCCACTGGCAGGAATACAACCATGCAATCTCGTCACCGATATCAACGGCCGTTGCATCTGCGCTTGTGGGCATAAAGCGGTTGTTCAAACGATACATCCAGCCGCTCTGCGAGCCTGCGTCAAACTCGCCGATGCTGTCGATGGTAACACCGGAATCTGTGATCACGTTATCGATCGAAGCAAAATAAGTGCCATATTGTGTGGTTTTGTAGCCCATCTTTGCGCCCTTGACATCTTCCACAAAGCGACGGGTCACATCGGCGACTGTGTCGCCTGCGTGCAGTTCCACTTCACTGCGCGCATAGATCGTACCGAACGCATCGGGATACTTCACGCCCGCTTCGGTGCGCACACCGTTATCGACGAAGCTGATGTAGGCCTTGCCGATGACAACATTCGCGTCGCCCGCAACGGCAAAGCATACGGCAAAGGAGCCGAGCATGCACAGTGCAAGCAACACACTGAGAATTTTTTTGACTTTCATGAGTATTCCTCCGAATAAATATATTTCACTTCCGCGTTCGCGGAGAATGAGCGAAAGAAAAAGCACCGTTTCTTCGGGAAACGGTGCTGTGTACACAGGAACAAAGCCGCACAAAGCAGCTTCCCGCGACTGACTTTTCCCGCTTGCCCGAAAAGTATAACGTTCGCTGCGCGATGGAAAGCATTCCGACTTGAGCCAAAAGGCTGATACGGCAATGGCGGTTGCGCCGGATTCTCACCGGTCTTTCCTCTCCAAAGCGCTGATAACGGATTCATTATAATCTATCGTCCGCCGTTTGTCAATGTTTTTTCAAAAAATCTTGACAAATGAAACGAAATGATGTATACTCCATTTTGTTCGAATCCTAACAGTTCGTCATCTAACAAATAAAGGAGGTGCAATATGGAAAAGAAAGTTGCCTTTGAAGTGCAGAAAACGGCGCGGCTGATCCGGCGCTATATGGACAGCCACGCACTCAAAGATGAGCTGGATCATCTCACCGGCATGCACGGCTGGGCGATCGGCTATTTTTACAACCATCGCGACAAAGACGTGTTTCAGCGCGACTTTGAAAAGGAATGCAACATCCGCCGTTCCAGCGCAACATCCATTTTGCAGTGTATGGAAAAAAACGGGTTGATCGTGCGCGAGGGCGTGCCCTATGACGCGCGGCTGAAAAAGATCACCCTCACGCCCAAAGCGCTGGAGCTGCAGCAGCGGGTCTTTGCCGATTTTACCGCGCTGGAAGCCAAGCTGACCGGCTGCTTGAGCGAAGAGGAGCTCGCCTGTTTTTACACCGTTCTTGAAAAAATCCAAAAGGAGGTCGATCCCGATGCTCAAACGTCTGGCTGCCTGCATCCGTGAATACAAAGCCGCGTCCATAAAAGCGCCGCTGTTCGTTTCGCTTGAGGTCGTGATGGAGGTCATCATCCCCTTCTGCATGGGCAAACTGCTCGACAACGGCGTCACGCCCGGCAACATGACCTACATTTTACAGATCGGCGCCGTGCTCGTTTTGCTGTGCGTGCTTTCGCTGACCTTCGGCGTGCTCGCCGGCCGCAACGCCGCCTTTGCCTCAGCGGGCTTTGCGCGCAATCTGCGCCACGACGCGTTCCACAATGTGCAGCGCTTTTCCTTTTCCAACATCGACCGTTTCTCGGTCGCGTCGCTCGTCACACGTCTGACCACAGACGTGACGAATTTGCAAAACGCCTATCAGATGATCATCCGCATCACGGTGCGCGCGCCGCTCATGCTCGTTTTTTCGCTCATCATGGCGTTCCGCGTCAACCACCGGCTGTCACTGATTTTTCTGTGCGTGCTGCCGCTGCTGGCGTTCGGCCTGGGGGTCATCATCAAGCACGCGCATCCGATCTTCACGCGCGTATTCAAAACCTATGACAAGCTCAACCGCGTTGTTTCGGAAAACCTGCACGGCATCCGTGTGGTGAAGGCCTTTGTGCGCGAGGAGCATGAAAAAGAAAAGTTCAACACTGTTTCCGAAAGTATTTTCAGCGACTTTGTTTCGGCCGAAAAGCTGCTGGCGTTCAACGCGCCGATGATGCAGCTTTCCGCCAACAGCGTAATGCTGCTGATCTCGTGGTTCGGTGCGCACATGATCTTCGCCTCCGGCAACAATGCCGAAGCCGGCATGACCACCGGCGACCTCGTGATCCTCATCACCTACGCGATGCAGATCCTCATGAATCTGATGATGCTCTCCATGATCTTCGTTATGCTCACCATGAGCCGCGCTTCGGCGCAGCGGATCTATGAAGTGCTTGAGGAGAAAAGCGATTTGAACAATCCGCCGCAGCCCGTCACGGACGTCAAAGACGGCAGCGTGGAATTTGAAAACGTCTCCTTCAGCTACGCCGGCAGCGAAGACAAGCTCTGTTTGAAAAATATCAATTTTTCCATCCGCTCCGGCGAAACAGTCGGCATCCTCGGCGGCACAGGCGCGGGTAAATCCACACTGGTGCAGCTCATCGCGCGGCTATATGACGCAACGACCGGCACAGTGCGCGTGGGCGGCAGAGATGTGCGCGATTACGACCTTGACACCCTGCGCGGCCAGGTGGCGATGGTGCTGCAAAAAAATGTGCTGTTTTCCGGTACGATCAAGGAAAACCTGCGCTGGGGCAACGAAAACGCCACAGATGAAGAGCTCGAGGAAGCGTGCAGACTTGCGCAGGCGGACGGTTTCATCCGCGAATTTCCCGACGGCTACGATACGTTTATCGAACAGGGCGGCACCAACGTTTCCGGCGGGCAGAAGCAACGTCTCTGCATTGCCCGCTCTCTGCTGAAAAAGCCGAAGATCCTTGTACTTGACGACTCCACCTCCGCAGTGGACACCAAGACCGACGCGCTCATCCGCAAGGGGCTGCGCGACTTTATCCCCTCCACAACAAAATTCATCATTGCGCAGCGCGTCTCCTCGGTGGAACACGCCGACAAGATCATCGTCCTTGACGGCGGCGAGATCGAAGCGATCGGCACCCACGAAACGCTGCTCGGCACCGATCAGATCTACACCGAAGTCTATAACTCCCAGATGAAAGGCGGTGAGGAATAATGGCCGAAGAACGTGTGCAAAGAGTTCCGAACTCCCCGCGTGGCAATCGCATTCCGGCGCGCGGACTGCCGAAGCAAAAGGTCAAAAAAGGCACCGTCAAGCGATTGCTCAAAAGCATCACGCAGGGCAACCTGCTGCGGCTGGGGCTGGTCATCGTCTGTATCATCATCACAGCGCTGTCTTCTGTCGCGTCGTCGCTGTTTTTGAAAACACTCATCAACGATTACATCCTGCCGCTTGTTGAAACCCGCTCCGGTAATTTCCGTCCGCTGCTTCTCGCGCTTTGCAAAATGGCGGGCATCTACCTCGCCGGCATCATCGCCGTGTTTTTGCAAAACCGCACCATGGCGGTCGTGGCGCAGGGCGTATTGAAAAAGATCCGCAACGATCTGTTTGCACATATGCAGACGCTGCCGATCAAATATTTTGACACGCACACGCATGGCGACATCATGAGCCATTACACCAACGACGCCGACACGCTGCGGCAAATGATCTCGCAGACTGTGCCGCAGACTGTCAGCTCCATCGTCACGATCACGGCGGTGTTCGTTTCCATGATCGTCACCTCGTGGCATCTGACGGTCTTCACCGTGCTGTTTGTGGCGTTCATGTTCTTTGTTACCGGAAAGGTTGCCGGAAAATCCGGCAAATACTTCATGAAGCAGCAGACCTCCATCGGCGACGTCAACGGCTACATTGAAGAGATGATGCAGGGACAGAAGGTCGTCAAAGTCTTTTCCCACGAACCGCAGGTCAAGGAGACCTTTGACAAAAAGAACGACGAGCTGTTTGAAAACACCTACAACGCCAACCGCTTCGCCAACAACCTCGGCCCGATCAACAACAACCTCGGCCACCTGCAGTATGTACTTTGTGCCATTCTCGGCGGCGTGCTCGCAACGCGGGGCGTCGGCGGGCTGAATCTCGGCGCAGTTGCGTCCTTCCTGCAGCTTTCCAAAAGCTTCATCATGCCCGTTAACCAGGTTTCGCAGCAGCTCAACGCCGTGGTCATGGCCCTGGCAGGTGCAGAGCGCATCTTTGATCTCATGGATGCCGCTCCCGAGACAGACAACGGCTACGTCACCCTTGTCAACGCCGAAAAGAAAGACGGCCAGCTCATCGAAACGAAGGAACACACCGGCATGTGGGCGTGGAAGCATCCCCACGGCGACGGCACCGTGACCTACACCGAGCTCGGCGGCGAGGTGCGTATGTTCGACGTGGACTTCGCCTATGTGGAGGGCAAGACCGTCCTGCACGATATCACGCTATACGCAAAGCCCGGACAAAAGGTCGCCTTTGTGGGCGCAACAGGCGCGGGCAAAACGACGATCACGAACCTCATCAACCGCTTTTATGACATCGCCGACGGCAAGGTGCGCTACGACGGCATCAACATCAACAAGATCAAAAAGAGCGACCTGCGCCGCTCGCTGGGCATTGTGCTGCAGGACGTGAACCTGTTCACCGGCACCGTGATGGAAAACATCCGCTACGGCAACCTCGACGCGACCGACGAACAGGTCATCGCCGCAGCAAAGCAGGCCAACGCGCATTCATTCATCTCCCGCCTGCCCGAGGGCTACAACACCATGCTGACGTCCGGCGGCGCCAACCTTTCTCAGGGACAGCGCCAGCTCATCTCCATTGCCCGCGCGGCAGTCGCCGACCCGCCGGTCATGATTCTGGACGAGGCGACGTCCTCGATCGACACGCGCACGGAGGCGCTTGTGCAAAAAGGCATGGATGCGCTGATGAAGGGCCGCACGGTGTTCGTGATCGCCCACCGGTTGTCCACCGTCCGCAACGCGGATGTGATCATGGTGCTCGACCATGGCCGCATCATCGAGCGCGGCACGCACGCGCAGCTCATCGCCGAGGGCGGCACATATGCCAAGCTGTATCAGGGCGCGTTTGAGCTTGAATAGTCGGTAGTCGGTAGTCAATAGTCGATAGCAAAATGCCCGCCGTGGAACGAACCGCGGCGGGCGTTGTTGTTTTGTATATCGAAAAGGCGGGTGAAGAAACCACAGCGCCGGTGAATGATATGCCGAAAGAAGTTTTGCATTTCAGACGCTGTTTTTCTGAAAAAAACATCACACCCCGCACCTGACCGATGCGGAGTGTGATGTTTTGAAAGGAACTTTTACGAAACAAATGAAAAAATCTATCCATCCGTTAGACGGCTGTCCGTTTCCGTCTACCGTGGTTACACTATAACAAACCTTTGTTTGATTCGTGCGTTTTCTGCGTAAACAAATTATGAACTTTACGCATCAATTTTGTTATAGCCCTTGTTATCGAAGCTTTTTGATCAGCTTGATCTTCGCTTTCTTCGCTTTCGGCATCAGCGAGGCATAGGCGAAATACTTCATCCGGTTGCCGACAAGCACATACTCGCCGATGAACTCATGGTAGTCGGCGGAAAAGCTCTTTTTGAAATCATAGATGCCTTTGAAATTGTCCTGCGGCACAAGTACGCCGAGTGCGCCGTCGCTTTGCAGTTCGGGCGAATGCACGATCACATAACCGAGGTCGTGGATGCTGCAGCCGCGTTCAATGCTTTCGCAAAGGCGCAGATAGTTGAGGTAATGGCTCGAGCGTGTCTCGTTGCGGATCACGTTCTTCGTGCCGCCGAACAAACAGCTTCCCATGCCGCTGTAATAGATCGAAAGTCCGCCCGCCACACAGATCTCGTCCGCGTCGGTGTAAGCGTTCGCCTCGGCCATGCGTTTTTCAAAGTGTTCACTCTGCTTGTCTGTGGAGTCAATGATCTCCTGGAGCTGCCGCGCCTTTTTTTCATGCGCGCCGGGAAGCTGCGCAAGGGCATCGGCCTTTTTCTTTTGCCGTTCGGTCTCCAAAGCGCGGTCCTTTTCCTTGCTGTAATAGATCAGCTTGAGATCGGAGCAGCCGTCGAACGCCTGCAGCAGCTTTGTGCAGTAATCGCCGTCGCGCTCCACAAAATCGTCGCGTTCGCTCGTGTCACGCATGACGGAGATGAAATCGTCCATCAGCTTCGGATCGGCCGCAACATCTTTATAAGTGCACGTTTTTGCCGTCAGGCCGCGGCTTTCGCCCAGACGGATGCTGTAGCGCACACCTTTGTCGCATTTTTTGAGGATCTGCTGCGCCGTGAGCGTCGCGCCGTTTTCATCCTTGAGCGGAATAAACAACTGCACGGGCTGCTTATAGGTATAGTCCGCAAGGTTCGCGTTAAGCACATAGCCGAGATCCGTCAGCGTCTTGTGCAGCGCGTGTCCTTTTTCCTGTTCCTCGCCATTGATGCGCAGCGAGATCGGCGGGTCCATGATGAACGCCGTGATGCCGTGCGCCTTGACCTGTACACGCATGAAATCCGTGAAC
>CADBBT010000021.1 GCA_902792985.1 Oscillospiraceae bacterium | reverse complement strand
TTTTCAAGCAGTTCCTTTACGCCGTTTACGATCAGTGACTGCACGTCGTCGCTTGCGGGATCAAGATAAACCCCGCCGTTCCAGGTCAGCACGCAGGGTGCGCCTTTCTTTTTCAGCAGCGGTCCGATGGCAGGATCGTTTTTGAACGCGGCGGCATCACCGACAGAAGCACTCACACGGTAGGGATTGATCCAGGCGTGCACGCGCAAATGCGCCTTTTTTGCCTGCAACAAAAAGAGCGCCAGATAATCGAACGGCAGCGTGTCGCCGCGATGATTGACGACGCAGGAGGAAGACGCAAAAAGCGCGGACGGATAGATCGCATCGGCAAACGGGCGCACCTGTAAAAACACGTCCGTTACGGAAAGCGCCGTCAGCGGGGCAAGCAGCGTTTTCACATGTGCGCGGAAGGCGGCTTCGGCCTGCAGGCGTTTCGGATTCAGCTCTGTATATGACACCCACGCTGCGCGGATCTCACTTTGTTTTTCTGCCGCCTCAAAAGCGGTCGTCTGCGCCGGTTCGGCCGTTTCCGTTCCCTGCGTTTCACTCACAGCGGTCTGCTGCGGCGAAGCAAAGCGCACTTCCACCGTGCAGGAACAAAAAAGACCGCAAGCAAGCAGCAAAGCGGTCAACAAAAGGATGCGTTTCATCGTTTTTCCTCCGATGCTTGACTTTTTCGGGAAAAAGGCTTAGTATAAATCTATCAAATCAGCCAAAGGAGTGTCCGTCATGGCCATCCGTTCGATCGAGAACCTCAAAACCGAGCCGCTGGGCGAAAGCAATGTTTTGCTTTGTCCTTGCTGCGGCAAGGCGACTGCGCTGCAGATCTTTGTCAACAGCGACCGTTCCGCCGTTTCCATGCTCAAGAAAAAGCGTGACAGCGGCTTTGCCGTTTGTCCGAAATGCGCTGCCGTGTTCAATGTGAACGAAAACTATATCGAGCAAAAACGCATCGGTACGGTCTGTACGCTTGAAGCGCAGGATCTGACCGTTTTGGTGCATGGCCATGCCTGAATCCGTGTCCTCCATCGGCTTTTTCCCGCTCGTGGCCATCTATCTGCTGGCGGTCAATCTGCTCGCCGTCGTGCTGACGGTCGCAGACAAGCGCCGTGCTGTCCGGCACGCTTGGCGCATTCCGGAAAAAGTACTTTTTCTTGTTGCTCTGCTCGGCGGCAGTGTCGGAGAATACTGCGCGATGCGGCTCATCCGCCACAAAACGCTGCACAAGCGCTTCATGTGGGGACTGCCCGCCATTTTTGTGCTGCAGCTTGCGATGGCAGGTTGGGCGGTACACCTGATGATGACACACATGTAAAGGAACAAAACGCTGCGCGCGTTTCACTTAGTATATTCTTCGGGCTGTCCTTCGGGGCAGCCTTTTTTGCCGAACGGCAAAAAAGGCTGCGGGCGCGGCGGCGAGCTGCCCTGTGCTCCGCACAGGGCACAGGGAGCGCAGAAACTGCGCTCCCTGCCCGGCAGTGCTGCGCACCGCCGGGCTCGCCGCCAAGGGCGCACGGCAAAGCCGTGCGCAGAGCTTCCGCGCGCTCTTTTCAAAACGGCAGACCTGCTGCGCCCTTACCGATGCGGCACAAGCAGCATGCGCTCCTCCGGCACCGTGTCACCGTCCAGCGCATTTTCCTGCCGAATTGCGGCAACAGAGGTGCGGTAGTGCTTCGCAATGTCCCACAGCGATTCCCCTGCCTGTGAAAAATAAAGGGTCAGCGCGCTGATCTTTCGCTCTGCAGCCGCCGTATCCGGAAACGCATCCACACAAACGGTACGGTTCTGTACGCCATAGACTTCGCCCTGCAGACGGCAGTCAAGCGTGATTTCGGCACCCGCTTCGCCGCGTATCTCAGCCGCGCATGTCTGCACTTCGCCCATCAGCGCCCCGGTCACGTTCTGCGCGGGAACCGAACCCGGAATCGGCTCGGAAAACGAAACGCTGCGTTCGATCTGTATCATGTCGCCGTCCTGCAGGCGGCAAAGCAGATGCACAGTCAAATCTCCCGCGACATTGCAGCCGGTTTCCGTTCCGGAAACACTGCACTGCGCGCATTCCGCCCAGGCGTCCTCCACAGTCTGCACATTGTGTTCGCTGAGTTCCACAGTGCTTTGTACGCGCACACCCTGATCAAGCGACTGCAGATGGCTGCAAAACGGCACCTCCTGTGTTTTCGCAAACACCGCAAGCTCTGTTGCGTAGCAGTCTGTCACCACGGTCTGCGTCTTTTTTTCATACGCACGCACAAACGCACTCACGCTCGACGCCACGTCCACCAGTCGCAGCGCGCCTGCGGAATCGGTGCGCGCCGTCACGCGCAGGCACTGCAAGCGCAGCACAGTTTCACACAGTGCGTCTTCTGTCAAAAGCGGCACTTCGATGATCTGGCTGATCGGCAGACGGTGTTCGTAGTGTAAGATCTCCTGCGGATCGCCCGAAGCGAGGTAACACATGGTCACTGTCAGTTCGCCGCGCAGCAGCAGCTTTCCCGTCACTGCCCGCTGGGAATCCAGCCGCAGCACGCCCTGCGTGCGCAGCAGTTTTTCCATCGGTTTCACCTGCTCGGGCAGTTCCACTGTCTCCGAGAGATCGAACGTCTTTTCCGCGCAGGAAAGCAGACTCAGACAAGCTACTGCCTCTGTCTTCGTCTGCCCGCCGCAGTTTTCAATGTCGCAAAGCAGGGCCTGTGTTTTGCGCCGAAACGCGCGAAACAGCACACTCACCGCGCCGGAAAGCGTGAACCGTCGCGGACTTGCAGCGCGCGCATTCACATAATCCACCGCCGCAAGCGCAAGCACCTGTACATCTTGCAAATCACCGAGTTCCGCCGCCGCAGAAAGCTGTGTCGTTTCATAAAACACGTCGAGCCGCCCCTGATCGTTCAGATAAACCAGCCTCACCTGCACCTCACCGACTGCGCTCGCACGCGCGCCGCTGACAGAAACGCCGCTGATGCACGGTGTGACCGTACACTGCATAATGCGCTGGATATCCGAACAATAGTCGGGCAGATTCCACCCGAGATCCAGATTTTGTTTCACACTTTTTTCAAATTCACAGCCGCAGTAGGCCAGGGTCTCCTTTTTCAGAGCAAGCTCCATACCGATCTCTCCTTTGTTTGCTTTTCGCTTCAATATATGCGCCGGAAAAAGCGGATATGCACGAAGCAGAAGAGTGTCGGGAGATCATCAGAATGCGATGAAAGAAAATCTGAACAAACGCTTGACAAGCCGATGGAAAAAGGGGTATAATCTGAAAGACTTCTGGAAAGGTTCGCCTTCGGGCACCGCAAGAGTCCCGCCCGCACCTGTTGCGGAAAACTTGTTATGTGAATTATTATGCCGGCGTGGCGGAATTGGCAGCATTGCCGCCGATGCGCGTCCGGCGGACGATGCAGCGAGGCGGCAATGGCGCAGCGGTCGAAATCGTTCGGCGCTCCAAGCCGAAAACGATTTCGGGCACCGCAAGAGTCTCGCCCGCACCTGTTGCGGAAAACTTGTTATGTGAATTATTATGCCGGCGTGGCGGAATTGGCAGCATTGCCGCCGATGCGCGTCCGGTGGACGATGCAGCGAGGCGGCAATGGCGCAGCGGTCGAAATCGTTCGGCGCTCCAAGCCGAAAACGATTTCGGGCACCGCAAGAGTCCCGCCCGCACCTGTTGCGGAAAACTTGTTATGTGAATTATTACGCCGGCGTGGCGGAATTGGCAGACGCCCGGGACTTAAAATCCCGTGATGGCAACATCGTACCGGTTCGATCCCGGTCGCCGGCACCAAAGGCTCTGAATACGAATTTTCGTTTTCGGAGCCTTTTCTTTTTTCTGTCGATCGTTTCTGTTTTTTCTTGAAAGGCGCTTTTCATCTTTTTCTTGCAAACGGCAGAGAATGGTGTATAATAAAGAAAGAACGCAAGATGCATCAGGGAGGCACCGTATGGCGGGCTGCAGATCTTTCATGATGAACCGGCATTCGGCATTCGCCGGCTGTTTTTGAAGGAGGCGGGCATGCTCCGGCCACAGGTGACGAAAGAATGACAGAGAAAAACATACTGACTTTACAAAGCCGAACGGAGTTTCGTGCGTGGCTCAGCCTGCACGCCGCAGAAGAAAGCGAGTGCTGGATCGAAGTGCAGCGCGGAAAGCCGGAGGATCCGAATGTGTTTTACTATCTCGACGCCGTGGAAGAGGCGCTTTGCTACGGCTGGATCGACAG
Organism: Oscillospiraceae bacterium; assembly: GCA_902792985.1. Lineage (GTDB taxonomy): Bacteria > Bacillota > Clostridia > Oscillospirales > Acutalibacteraceae > UBA6857. The sequence goes on along the minus strand of CADBBT010000021.1, from coordinate 21,541 downwards.
CACCTGCAAGTACATCGGCGGCAAACCCATGCAGCGCTTTGGTCCGCGCAAAAAGAACAGCCCCTGGACGGAGCTGAACAAGGCTCGCGTGCGGCGGCTGGAGCAGCTTGGAAAAATGACCGACGCCGGCAGAGCGGTGCTGCCGAAGATGGGCGCGCGCAGCTTTCATATCGACGCGGACATTGAAGCGGCGTTGAAAAAAGCACGCGTCTGGTCAAAGTTCAAAGCCTTTCCCCCGCTCTATCAGAGAGTGCGTGCCTATAACGTTGCGTTTTACAAAAAGCGCGACCCCGCGCAGTTTGAAAAAGCACTCGCGCATCTGATCGAGGAAACAAAAAAAGGAAAAATGTACGGCGAATGGAACGACTACGGAAGATTGTCAAGTGAATAATTTTCACATTAATAGGAAACTGATTTAATCAGACAAAAAGAGGTGTACCGCTATGCTTGAACAGATCAAAGCACGCTTTTTCGAAAACATGGAACGACACCCGTCTTTGGACTGGGCAGACGTGGAGGCCCGTCTGCGTGCACATCCGGCGGCGATAGAAGCGCTGCAGAAAATGGAGGACAGCGGCGGCGAGCCGGACACCATCGGATTTTCCGAAGACGGGAAAGCCCTCATTTTCTGCGACTGTGCAAAGGAGACCCCTGCCGGACGCAGAAGCCTTTGCTTTGACGAAGACGCTTTGCAAAAGCGCACCAAAAACCCGCCGAAGGGCAGCGCCGAGGCACAGGCCAAGGAGATCGGCATTTCTTTGCTGACGGAAGAACTCTATTACCGCCTTCAGACGCTTGGCACATTCGATCTGAAAACGTCAAGCTGGATCGCCACGCCCGCAGAGATTCGAGCCAAAGGCGGCGCGCTGTTCTGCGAGCGGCGCTACGGTCGTGTGTTCACCTTCCATAACGGCGCGGATTCCTATTATTCCGTGCGCGGCTGGCGGGGCTACTTCTGCGTATAAGACAACACTAAAGACGGTGAAACAATGAACAGATATGATTTTACGATCTGCAGCAAGCAGGATATGATCGACGTGATCGAACGCTTCGGCTTTTTGCCGTTTTTTGCCGGTTCCATCCCCGGCTTTTCTCTGGAGGAACACGTCGCGCCTGAACTTTGGTACACCGGGAACGACGCGTGGCCGGTCTGGGAATGGAAGGGACCGGTCATCCGTGAAAGCGGCTGCGCCTACGGCAAATTCTTTGAAAACAAGGCGGCGTTCGTCAGCCGCGCGTGGTTCGCGGATTTTGCCAACTACCGCCGCGACGGATATGATTTTGACGCGCGCTGCGATGAGGGGCTCGCACCCTTTCAGGATAAGGAGCTGTTTGATCTGATCGAAAGCAATGCGCCGATCCTCACACGGCAGCTCAAGGCGCTGGGCAATTATCGAAAGGGCGGCAAGAAGGGCTTTGACACGCGCATCACGCGGCTGCAATCGCAGTGCTATGTGCTCATTTCCGATTTTGTTTACGCCACAGACAAAACCGGCAAGCCCTACGGCTGGGGCATTGCGGAATATTCCACGCCGGAAAAGCAATTCGGCGCATCGTTTTTTGAAGAAGCCTACCGGCGCGCGCCGGAGGAATCCTATCAGCGGCTCTTCACGCATCTGCAAACGCTGTTCCCGGATGCATCCGAAACAGCGCTGCGCAAGGTGCTGAAATAAAAGAAATAAATGGAACGGACATCTGTCAGGTGCCCAATGGAGGATGATTATGCTGACACTGCAACAAGCGATCGATTTCAACGCAACCATGGTGGAAGAGGCGTCGCTGCTCTTGCACGAAAAAAACGTCTGTTATGCCATGGGCGCAATGGCGGAGCACTTCGGCGAAGACGCAGAACACTGGCAGGCAATCGGGATGCTGCACGATATAGACTATGAAAAATATCCCGAAGAACACCTGCAGCACACGGCGGAACCTTTGCGCGCACTGGGCGTCTGCGAGGAGGACATCCGCGCGATCCTTTCTCACGGCTACGGCATCTGCACCGATGTCAAACCGGAGACCAACCTTGAAAAAAGCCTGTTCACCGTGGACGAGCTGACCGGAATCATTCAGGCCTGCGCCCGCATGCGTCCGCACGGGATCACCGATCTGGAAGTCAAGAGCCTGATGAAAAAGTTCAAAGACAAGCGCTTTGCCGCAAAGTGTGACCGTGCACTGATCCTGCAGGGCTGCGAAATGCTCGGCATGGAGCTGCGCGACGTGGCCGCGATCTGCATTGAGGGAATGAAGGCGCACGCGCAGGAGCTTGGTCTGCAGGGCACGGAAGAATAAAAAACGGAGGAAAGAAGATGGAGATCATAGTCAACGGCATTCGGCTTTACTATGAAAAGATCGGCGCAGGACGGCCGCTCATCATGGTCCATTGCAACAGCATGGATCACAAGATCTTCCGCAAGGCCGCGCAGGTGCTTTCGCAATCGTTCACGGTCTATCTGCCTGATTCCCGCGACCACGGCAAAAGCGAAAAGGTTAAAACGCTGCACTATGAGGAGATGGCGGAGGATATGCATCAGTTCATCCTTGCGCTGCATCTCGATCGTCCGGCGTTTTACGGTTTTTCCGACGGCGGGATCATCGGTCTGCTGCTCGCGTCCAAGTATCCGGACCTGCTCTCTTCGCTGATCGTCAGCGGCGCGAGTCTGCGCCCGGACAGCACAAAGGATCTGCCGCTGAAATTTTTCCGTCTTTGGAGCCATGTGGACCGCAGCGACAAAATGCGCATCATGCTGCGCGAGCCGGACATCACCGACGAGATGCTGCGCGCCATCCGCATTCCGACCTATGTGACCGCAGGTGCGCGCGATGTGATCAAACAGGAGCACACCGAGCATCTTGCGCAGACGATCCCCGGCGCGAAGCTCAAAATTTTTGAAGGCGCCGGCCACACGGGCTATATCATGAACAGCACAAAGATCGCGTACTATATCCTGTCTGTGCTTTCGAATCCATAAGCGGGAGGGAGAACGATGAAACAAAGACTGCTCGGCAACACGCTGCCGGTTTCCGCAATTGCACAGGGGTGCATGCGCCTTGCCGACGCAAAGGAAACGCCGGACCGCGTTCTCGGCACGGCGCTGGAATACGGCATCAACTTTTTTGACCACGCGGACATTTACGGCGGCGGCAGATGCGAAAGCGTTTTCGGCGACTGGCTGGCCGCGCATCCATCTTTGCGCGAAAAGATCGTCATTCAGACAAAATGCGGCATTTGCGACGGCTATTACGATTTTTCCAAAGAACACATTCTCTCTTCGGTCGACGCTTCTTTGCGGCGGCTGCACACCGATTACATCGACGTGCTGCTGCTGCACCGTCCCGACACGCTGATGGAGCCGCAGGAGGTCGCCGAAGCGTTCAACACGCTTGAACGCGCCGGAAAGGTGCGCTTTTTCGGCGTATCCAACCACAACCCGATGCAGATCGAGCTGCTGAAGACCGCGGTGTTGCAGCCCATTGTTGCAGATCAGCTCCAATTTTCCATTCCGGAATCCGGCCTTATGACAAGCGGACTGAACGTCAATATGAAAAACGAAGAATCCGTTATGCACGATGGCAGCGCGCTGGAATATCTGCGGCTGAAGGGTATCACACTGCAGGCGTGGTCACCGTTTCAGGGCGGCTTTTTCCGCGGTCCGTTCATCGGAGACACAGAGCGCTACCCTGCGCTCAATGAAGCGCTCGACAAATTCGCAGCGCAATACGGCGCGACGCCGACCGCCATTGCCGCCGCTTGGGTGCTGCGGCATCCGGCGAACATCCAGCTCATCTCCGGCTCGGTTTCACCGCAGCGCATGAAAGAGATCGCTGCCGGTGCCGACATTGAACTTTCCAGAGCGGACTGGTACGCGATCTATCGCGCGGCTGGCTTCCGCTTGCCGTAAAAAAAGAATCAGCCTTGAAACGAAGGAGGTTCCCCGTTTCAAGGCTTTTTTTAGTTGCATTTTTCGGTTCAGTCTTCCTGTGCGCGTTCCATCGCGGCACGCTGGGCGATCACCCGTTCGTGAATGTCCTCTTTGGTTTTGCCGGTCAGCTTATAGAAGAAGAACGGCACACCGGCAAGGAACATCATCAGCCCGTGGAAGATCGTATAGAAGAACAGCAGCTTGATCTTAACGTCGATCGGCTGCGCAGAAGCGTCCTCCAGCCCCGGCAGATAGCCGATGATGGAGTGCCAGCCGGTGGCGGGATCGTCATACAGCACGCGCGGGGTCAAAAAGCTTGCGATCGAGCCGCTGATCATGGTGCCGATGCCGATCACGAGCGGCAGCGTCGCGTCCAGCCGTTTTCCGCTTTTCAGCTCCATATCCTCGAGCACATCCGCCTGGAACATGGCAGGCAGCAGATTTGACGCGCCGAACTGCAGACCGATCAGGAATAGGAAAAGTATGAACACGATCTGCAGCGCCTTGTTGCCGCTTTGGAAATAAATGTAGCCCACAGCGAACGCTGCGGTGTTGATCAAAACGGAATAAACGCCGCTGGCGATGTAAAGCACTTTGGAGTTGAACTTTTTCAAAAGGAAGTTGATGGCAAGCATACCGACGGCCGTGCCGATGCCGGTGGGCAGACCGAAGAGCAAAAACTTGGAGGTTGAACCGAGCAACGCGGCGGCAAGAAAGATGCCCATTGCCGTTGCAATGTTGCGAAAGCTCTTGAGAAACTCCGAAACGATGATGATCCACGCATAGCGGTTTGTCAGCACGTTGCCGAGACCCAGCAGCGGGTTTTTCTTTTCGGCAGTGTATTCCACACGCTCATGCACAACATTCATGCCGATCAGCATGGCGAGCACGCCAACCACACCGCACAGCGCAGCCGAAAGGATGAACTGCGTGCCCTGATCCTTGATGAACAGCGCGATCACAAGCACGATCACAAGCGGCGCGGAGTTGCCGACAGCGGAAACGATGCCGCGGAACGAGATGACCGTGTCGCGCTCTTTCATGTTGGGCGTCATCACAACGGCAACCATGTTCGTGGTGTTGCCGAAATTCGTGGAGATCGCCCAGAGCACGGCGACGGTGACAAGATAGATCAGAAGCAGTGTGCCACTGAGCATTTTCGGCGTCCAGAAGGAAAGGACCAGCAAAACGCCGCACGGAATCGCGGCAAGCAGCGCAAGAGGTTTGAATTTTCCGTGTTTGCCGACTTTTCGTCCGTCGATGTACAGCGCGATGAAGAAGTTCAGCACAAACGGAATGATCGTGATCAACAGGTTATACAGCGAAAGCTTTGACGAGGGCACTTTCAGAATGTCGACCAGATACGCGTTGCGGTAGTTTCCGATCATGCCCGTCATATTCGTATAGAAAAAGACGGCGACAAGATACAGGATGAATTCGCTCTTTTTGACATACTTTTTGTCCTGAGAAACCGGGTTGTTCAAGGCAGGTTCCATAAACGGCGCTCCTTTTTTCAGTGATTCAGCGCTTTTCTTCGCTTCTTGTTCAGCATAACACAAAAAGCGCCGGTTTGCAATCCTTTTTCCGGCGCTTCCATAAAGTTTGCAAAAAGCAACTGCGCATCTCGGCGGCGAAGGTGCCGCCGTTACAGTTCGATCGGCTGACAGACCTGCGGCACGATGAATTCGATCTCGGGATGCCTTGCTTCAACCGTTTTTTGCAGCCGCTTCACGCTGACGGTTCGCGTCACAGGCGGAAAAGCGTTATCAAAATGGTCCACAAGGATCTTTTTCGGGCGGTACTTGTCGATGAAGCCCTTCACTTTTTCCGGCACAAAGACGCTGCCGCCGTTGGCGAGGATGAACAGATCAACGTCCTTCGGGTATTCTTCGCCCGGATATTCGCGGAACGAGCCGGTGAGAAAAATCTTTTTGCCCTCGGCCTCGATCTCATAGGCGACGATCTCGCCGCCCTCGGGCATTTTATGGTTCATATATGCCTGCCAGAACAGGCGCGGGAACATCACGACGCTTTTCGGCACCACGGTGAGGATATAGATCGGGTCAAAGATGATATGCCGGAAACGGCGCACACGAATCTTGAACGCACCGATCTGCAATTCATCGTCCGGCCGGATGGTGCGAATGCGTTCTTCGGGCACGCCGCGACCCAGCAGGGTTTTCTTCGGCGTGTTCGTGCAGTAGATCGGCACGGTTTTATCCACCTGCGCGAGCTCCGGGATGCTGTAGATGTGATCGAGATGTCCGTGGGTCACAAAGACCGCGTCAAAACCGGCAAAGCCTTCGATCGGCGTGGTTTCCATGCGTTTGTTCATGCGCACAAACGGATCGAAAATGAGCTTTGTTTTCCCGTCGTCGATCCCGACGGTCGCCGTGCCGTACCATGTGATTTTCATATTCTCAGCCTCTTTTCGCGTTTGAAACAAAACCGACCGTTGTCTTTTGCAGACGTTCAAGGATCTTAAAGAACACATTGAGCGCTTCGGAAAGACCGCTCTTTTTGATGCAGAACGATGCAAGCGGACCGGTGTAGGAAAAATAGTCATATTCCGCGTCGGCGTCCGTGAGCGGATGCGCTTCGTCAAACGGCGCTTTCGGGCCGTTCATGATCGTGAAATCCTGCCGGCGCTGCGCAGTCGGTGTGGCGGAGCTTGTGCCAAGCAGCGTATAGGTCACGGTGACGTCCGTCTTTACAGCCGAAACCTTCTGCAGCTCGCCGCAGAGTTTGAACGCGGCAGTCTCCCCCGGCGCGAGCACGCGATACACGTTTTCAAAGTCGATGCCCGCGTTGCGCGAAGAGATGTCGAGCACAAGCATCTTTGACGCGGAGTAGTTCTTGACCAGCAGCGCGCTGTCGTCGCCGGAAATGTAACCTTCCGGCGAACGGTCGAACCTTGCAAGCAGACCCGTGGAGGCGTTGGACGCGGCGTGGAACTGCGAATAGCGCGGGTCTTCATGGACGCTTTGCAGCGGGTTCTTTGAAAACGCCTGCCGGATAAACAGCGCACGCGACCATTCGTCGAATTCCTCCATCCCGTGATACAACCCGTCGCATACCCAGGTGTTTTCCGGCAGATACGCTGTGGAGAGGTCAAGCTCCATCGAGGGCGAAATGTGCCGGTGCTGCGGATCGCTGCAATTCGTGCCGCGCGGCGTATAACCGTCGTTGAAGCGCTTGCCGAACGGCGCGGCCGCCGCGCCCGTGGAGCCGGAGACCGGAATGATGCCGTCGGAGTTGAGCTTGGAACCGCTCAACGCCTGTGCGCCCGCGCCCGCGATGATGGAGATCGTTGTGCCGGCGTTCTGTGCTTTTGTCAGGTTTTCGTGATATTTTGCCATGATCTGCTCATGGTAGTAGGTCGTATCTGCAATGAGCTTTGCGTTTTTGACAGGGTCAAGCGTTTTGATCGCTTCGTCGAACAGCTCAAGGGGGACGAAATCCCACAGACTCGGCCACGTTCCGGCGATCTCATGGATCTGCGGCATAACCGCTTTGACAAGATCATCCACCAGGAATTCCGGAGACGTGTTCAAAAGCTGATGGAAATCGGTCTCCCAGGAAAAGCCGAATTCAATATATTCCAGCAAGCTGCGCTCATCCAGCTCCACACGGTCCATCAACACATCATACGCGAGCGTTGCGCCGCCCAGCGCCGGCACAAGCAGCGCCGCGTTTTCCACCTTTGCACCCGCCTCCTGCGGATACAGGCTCAGATAGGTTGCGATCACCTGCCCGCCGTAGGATTGACCCATCAGATCGACCTTTTCTTTGCCGGTCGTTTCAAGCACGCTGTCGATGAGCTGTTTCAGACGGTTCGCGTTGTCGATGGCATGGCAGCGCAGATCAAAGCCGAGAAAATAGCACTGCTCAAGCGGCACGATCCCTTCAAGATGCGTGAGCAGATCCATGTCTGCGCTGTGCTCGATCTGCGTGGAGTGCGCGCTTTCGGCGGTCGGCTCCAGCGTCGGAGAAATGTCATAGACGCTCTCGCCGTTTTCGTCGGTTTTGAATTTGCCGAGATATTTTTCAAGATACGGCCGCAGCGTCTTTGCGATAAATTCCGGGTGATGCGCTTTCATCAGCGCGAGGTCGGGCACGATGCGAATCAGGTTTTGCAAAAGATCGCGCACGATCGCATCCGTGTCCATGTACCAGATCACCTCGCCGTTTTCCGTCAGCTTGAGCTGTGCGCCGCCGTAGCCGCCGACAACCACGATCGGGTTGCCGTTGTAGTTCACTTCCTGCGGCGTTTCGGCAAACGCAAAGCCGGCAAGCGAAAAAACGAGCAGCAGCGAAAGCAAAAACGCGAGCACTTTTCGGTTGAGGGTTTTCATAAAAAAGCTCCTTCCCGTCTGCAAAAGCAGGTTTCTATAATTATAGCATTCTGCCCGACATTTTGCAAGATTCCTCTTGATTTTTCATATAGTTTTACGGTATAATTTAGAAAAATAATGTTCAGGAGATGACGCAATGCAGCCACAACCCCTTCCACGTTATCACCATGTTGTGATCGTCGGCATCGACGGCATGGGTATTTTTTGCAAAAATACCCCGACCCCGTGCATGGACAGGATTTTTGAAAACGGCGCAAAAACGCTCAACGCAATGTCAATGTTTCCGACCATCAGCGCGCAAAACTGGGGCGCAATGCTGCTCGGCACTTCGCCGGAGGTGCACGGACTGACCAACGGCAGCATCAGCCAGCAGGAATACACCAACCGGGATCTGCCGTCCATCTTTACGACTGTGCGCAATGCCTACCCCGATTTTGTGCTTTGCTCTGTGAGTCACTGGGAGCCGATCAACATCGGCATCATCGAACACGATATCGGCGCGCTGCTGCAGACCGCAGACAGCGGTGAAGAGACGACCGACAAGGTCGTTGCCTGTGTCAAAGAGCACAAGCCGAACCTGCTGTTCATTCACATTGACGACCCCGACGAGGGCGGCCACCATTACGGTTACGGCACACAGGGGCATCTGGACACTATCTCGCGCGTGGACGCGATGGTCGGGCGCATCTATGACGCTTACTGCGACGCGGGTATCATCGACGACACGCTCTTTTTGGCCATCACCGACCACGGCGGCTTCAAATGCGGCCACGGCGGCTACACCGACGGCGAAAAATACATCTTCCTCGGTCTGTCGGGCAAAACGGTCAACAAAACGGACGGCTTTTTCGCCCTGACACGCGACGTCAACGCCATTGTGCGCTATGCGTTCGGACTCGACATTCCGGCACCCGACCCCGACGGCTATTCCTCACAGGTGCCCGCCGGTGTGTTCTGCGATTGGAACGTGCCCTACAAGACGGACGATATCGGCGCACGCTGCGATATTGAAACGAAGGAGCAGCCCGCATATCACGGCGAACACGGTTTGACCCGCTTTTTCAGCGAAGACGAGATCAAGCTGGCGCTGTTCTTCGAATACAATGCGGAAGACGCGGCCGGCAAAGCGACGTTTCAGCAGGAAGGCGAAGTGAAATATTACGCCGGCGGTGTGCGCGGCGCGTATGCGGAGCTTGGCGCGACCGGCTGTCTGTTCACAGACGACGTCAAATTCGGCAAAGACGACTTCACCGTCTGCGCCTGGCTCAAGGTGGACGGCGCGCCGTCATCGGAGGCGTACTACTGCGCCACAAAAACCATGACGGATTCCGGTGCGGGCTTCTCGCTCGGGTTTACGAACATGGCCACCTGGCTGGGCGTTGAAACGCCCGATCCGTCGACCTATCAGGAGCACACAACGCCCTATCTGCGCGACATCTCCGGCGGCTGGCTGCATGTGTCGTTCGTGTTCCGCAGAGAAGAAAACGTCATTGACCTTTATCAGAATTTCAAGCACAAGCGCACGTTCACACTGCCCGAATGCTTCAAAGGCGTTTCGCTCGACGCGCTGCCGTTCACAGTCGGCGACGAGGCGTCGCACAAACTCACCAGCGGCAACGACGCGCTGATCTGCATGGACGATCTTTTGGTTTTCGGCAAGGCGTTCACCGACGCGGACGCAAAGCAGCTTGCGGCGTATTACGAATTTGACCTTTGATCCCGCATGATTTGCAAATTCTTCACACACTTTTCGGCAGTTTATGCTACAATTTAAAAAAACAAAACGGAGGTTTTTCTATGAACAAAATCATGCGCATTCTTTTCCCGATCATCGCCATCGCATTCGGCATTTTTGCCATCGTGAGCGGCGTACAAAAACTGCAGACCAAGGATCAGTACGACGCTTCCACCGTCGCGGTCATTGAGGGCATTGAACGCGAGTGGACAGGCGTTGACAGCGACGGCTTTGACGAATATGATTACACGGTCTATGTCTCCTATGAAGTTGACGGTCAGAAATATGAAAATGTGAAATATCCCGGCTATGACAGCTCCATGCAAAAGGGCGATGAGCTTGAGATCGTTTATAATTCCTCGGATCCCTCGCAATTTGCCGAAAAGAACATCACCGGCAATTCGATCATTTTCATCGCCGTCGGCGCTGTGCTCACCCTCGGCGGTGTGGTCGCAGTCATCAAAGCGGTTGTCCGTCCGTAACAAAACAAGCAAAAGAAAGCAAAAGCAGCCCGTGGGCATTCCACGAGCTGTTTTTCTATAGGATAAGGCTCTGTCAACGGTTTGCGCGTATGCGAAGCCGCTCAATGGCGCAGCCTGCATCCGCTTTTCCGTCGGTGATCTCCAGTGAAAGCGGCCACTCCCCTGCTGCAGCTGTAAAATGCACCGACACGCTGCCGGCCGCATCGGTTGCCGGAAGCAGACATTCCTTTGCAGCGTTTGTCCCGGGCAGCACGCGCAGGCGCACATCCTTGTTTGCGCGATAGTACACCGTCAGGCTGTAATTCCCGCGTTCAAAGCGGATCGGGCTGAACGCGAAGCCTGCGACGGTATTCGGCAAAAGCGCGGCAAAGGTGCCGTCGGCGAGTTTTTCCGTATATGCGCCGCCGAAAAAGCGGCAGGCATGCAGCGGCGACGTGATCATTTCGGGAAGCAGGATCGGTACAAAGCCGTTTGTGGTCGGTTTTGCCTGCACGATCACACCGTTTGTCTCATCCACCTGCAGCTTTTCCGCCCGGGCGCGGCGCAAAAACACACTGTTTGCGGACGACGCATGATAAAAGGCATACCAGTCGCTGCCGATCTTGAGGATCGACCCGTGGTTGTTCCATGTGGCCGGGTCGCACCCGGCGTTGTCGATCACAGTGCCGCGCCGCGCATACGGTCCGAACGGCGACGCGCTGATCGCGTAATCCAGCTTTGTCGGCCTTGCGCCGTGATTCGGAAACGCGGCGGCATACTCCGACGCATAGACCATGCAGTACCACTTGCCGATCTTGCGCAAAGAGGAGCCCTCATGAAAGCCCTCGCGCCCGTCCGCGTTGGAAAGCACATCGCTTTGCACCGTTTCCGGCTTCAAAGAGCACAGATCGTCCGCCAGCTCGCCCATGTGCAGCGAAAACTGACCCCATGTATAATAGATATGTCCGTCGTCCTCCAGCACAGACGGGTCAATGCCGCGGATCGGTTCGCCGTCAAGCGTGATGCGGCGCGGCTGCACAAACGGGCCTTGCGGCACATCGCTTTGCGCCACGCCCTCGCTGCCGTCGGCCATGCAGAAAAACAGATAGTACCGCCCGCCGTAAAACAGCACATCCGGCGCGTAAAGCGCAGCGTTTGACCAAGGAACAAGGTCGGAGGAAAAGCTGACGCCGTGATCCGTCCAGTCGGTCAGATCGTTTAACGGTGCGGAGACGACGTGATATTCGCGGCTGCAATAGTCCCCGCGCGCCTGATCAAGGGAGCCGTAAAGATAAACCCGGTCGCCGAACAGCTTTGGCTCGCCGTCAGGAATATAGAGATCGAACGGCAAAAACGGGTTCAGTCCCGGCGTTTGAATGTTGGCCATATCGTTTTGCTGTTTCATGTGGTTGCCTCACTTTGCGGTTTAGTACCCACTGATTCACTCGGTATGTGAAGAGTTACCGTCATGGTTTGCAGATCCGAGTGAATCAGTGGGTACTAAACAAGTAATGAAAATGAAAAAAGAAAACGAAGACCGCTGACGATCTTCGTTTTTCATGTGGAAGAGCGCGTTAAAGTGTATCAAGGCATAGAAAGAAAGCCTAAAAGTACACCAAGAATATTAGTGAATTTTTGTTTGCTGATTAGTCATGTGTCAAATCTGAAATAGTAGAACAAATTGGTATCTGTATCGTACGCAGCGATCTCAAAGTTAAATGAATATCTGCCAAACAATCCTGAATCGTCTGCCGGATCATCAGACTGTTCATCAATGAACTTATAATAACCGTGTTCGATTTTTGGCCAATGCGCTTCTTCTGCAAGTTCATATCCGTAAGTCATACCGTCTCTTACTCCCCCGTACATAATTAGATTCAAGTTCTCGGAAAGGGGCATTGGATTCCATTCTCTCGCGATGTCGAGTGCTTTTTCGGCATTTGAAGAGCAGTCAAGGATTAGATAATTATCTTCTTCTGCAACGATCGTGTATTCGGACTTATCGAACCCCATGTACAATTGATGTCTATTTGCACCAAATCCGCATCCAGACAATACAATACATAACACCAAGACAGCGATTAACAAACCAATCTTTTTCTTTCGCATTTTATTCTCTCCTTATAGGCATGAAGGAAATATTTCATGTGGGACTAATGCCATTATAGCGCAGTATATATTGATTGTCAATGAGCATTTATTGTATTGCGATACATGTTGTAGAAACACCTGTTTCTATGCAAAAGAAAAAGCGCTTTTGCCTTGGCAGACAAAAGACGCTTTTTTCATGGTTGCGGAGGTAGGATTTGAACCTACAACCTCCGGGTTATGAGCGTATTTTCACGGAGAAAAACCGCGTTTCGCAATGTGCCGTAAAGCCTTATAAAATAACGGTTTTTGACGTTTTGGTTTTCATGACGTTGCACGGAGAATAAACCCCAAAACGCGAAAATAAACCCCAAATAAACCCCAAGATTTCGCCCCAAATCACCCCAAGAAAAACAGGCATATTATATCGAGCTTTTCTCGGTGCCGACAAGGTGGACACGTTGCTTTTTTATCGAGCGGCGTTTGCATCTGTTCTCTTTTTATTTTTGGGTCGCGTTATGGCTTTTCTATCGTGTAAAGCAATCGTTTTTTTTGTTGGGGGACGTTCTATCACTTTTCTTTGACTAATGTTAAGATTTGTTAAGGTGAAAAACGTTATCAAATGTTAGCATTGCTACGATTTGCTACGGTTGCACGGCTGTTTCTTCCCTATGTTTTCCCATATATTTTGCGCTCGAAACCTTGGGAAAAACTTGGGAAATTTAAAATTTTTTTACACATAAAAAAAGGGAAAATGTCAAATCAACTTTCGCAAAAGGTCGCACATAAAAAAGGGAAAATTGTAAAAGTGACATCTGTCAGTATCTTGCACATAAAAAAGGCGAAACTGTCAAATTCAATTTAGCGCTACTTTAACACATAAAAAAGAGCATTGCGCAAAATTCAACTTTACAAAAGGTTGCACAGAAAAAAGGCGAAAGTGTAAAGCAGACGTTTTCACCTTTTTTCGTGCTGCGTGTTGTCGGAACTCTTGACCTTTTTTCGTGTCGCTTCTATTTGCCGGTTTTAGTTATATTTGCCCGTGTGCAGCCCTGTTTGCAGACAGGAACGCCGACGGGGCGGGGAAAACGCCTTGCTTTTGCGTTCGTTGCAAAGAAACGCTGTGCAGGCGTGGGAAAAAGAGCAAACCCGCCGCAGGGCAGAAAACCGCCTGTGACGGGTCAAAACGCCTTTTTATTTTTCGCGGGTGGTCGCGCAGCCTACCCCGGCCGCATTGCAGGGATCAATATTCCCCCCGGTGCCGTCAATGCAGGCCAGGACGTATTCTTTCAGCATCGTGTTTGCCGTTGTGCCTTTGCTTGCAGCGTATTGTTTGAACTGCTCGGCCTGTTCCCGCTTGACTTTGCAGCCAAGGGTCGTCATATTTTCTTTATCCCACTTTGCATTAGACTTCCTTTTTGCTTCACTGATTGCCACAGATCACACCTCCAATATCTCATTTATTTGCTTCTATTATAGCAGAAAACAGCCACGGTTAACAGTGTCAATTTGCACAAAATTACACGGTTAACATTGTACACTATGCCTATTGAAATACACGGTTAACAGTGCTATAATATCATCAGAAAGTCAAGGGAGCGCAAGCCGTTGGAAACGGTTCACCACAAGGATGCTGAAGAGACAAACGCGGACGCGCTCCCCGACGATCTGAAATTTAACAAGGGAAAGGATGTTTACAATGTCAACCAACGAACTCACCAAAAAGATCAAAGCGCTGAAAGAGCTGCAAGCCCTCATGGAAGAAGCCCAGGCCGAAGCCGACGCCATCAAAGACGAACTGAAAGCCTACATGATCGAAACCGGCACGGAGGAAATGAGCGTGGACGTGTTCAAAGTCCGCTATTTGGTAGTTAAGTCAAGCAGATTTGACGCCGCAGCTTTCAAACGTACCCACGCCGACCTTTACGCACAATACACCCGGCCGACCGAAACCCGCCGTTTCACCGTTGCATAAGAAACGCCCTTGCAAAACCGCGCCAACGGCTGCAAGGGCAAACCCACCGCCAACCACGGGAGCGGGTAAATCTATTATAACCGCCTGCTCCCTTCCTGTCAAGAAAGGATGGATCACAATGAAAGAAGAAAAGATGTTCACGCTCACCGCTGAAGAAATGTCCGAAAAGGTGGATAAACTCGATCTCGTCGGCATTGCAAACGCGCTGGAAAGCCTGTATTACACGATCGACGCGATAATGACAGAATATTTTTACCGCTATGACGCGCAAAAGGCCGAAGACCGCACCGCCATTCTGTATGAATACACGCGCACCCGCGCCCTCATGCTCGGCGTGAACACGTTGATCTGCGACGCGCACAAGCAGATGGAAGACCTGCAGGTGGATGTGTATTGACCGGCAGTGAAAAGTGTGCTATGATGTGAATTGACGAAACAAAACGAAACGCCGACGCCCGGCGGCGAAACCGGGCGATTCTTTGAAAGCGGGTGAAACCATGTACACAAAAATCTTCATGTCCGCGCATACAATTATCTCAGGTTCTACCGGATCGGGAAAAAGTGTTTTAATAAATAACTTTCTTTATTATCTCATCAGAGATGTTGAGGACTGGAAATATGAGCTATGGATCATTGACCCGAAACGGGTCGATTATATGGACTATAGGCCGTTTTGCAAGGAATACGCGAAGACGATCCCGGACGGTGAAAACCTGCTGAAAAAGGCCGTCAAAAGAATGTTTGACAGATACGACCGCATGGAGCGCGAAGGCTGGAAAGAATGGCCCGGAAGTCATATCTACATTTTAGCAGATGAATTTGGGCAAATTTTGCGATCTTCTGCTGCTGTTGCAAGCCTTGATGAATTACTCAGGCTCGGACGCGCTGCAAGGGTTCATGTAATTGCGGCAAACCAAAATGCTGCAAGAACTAACGGCTGTCCGTCACATCTGCGCGTAAATTTCACTTGTCAAATCGGTTTACATTGCGTTGACAAGATTGCAAGCCGTCAGGCAATCGGCTGCGCCGGGTGTGAATCGTTGCCACTCTTCGGTTATTGTTACGTCTTCACGCCACAAGACTTAAAACCGGAACTTTGGAAAATAACCATGATTGAAGAAACGGAAATCAAAAGAATGCTGAAAGAACGCGCCCGGAAATGATCCGGGCTTTTCTTTTTTGCTATAGCTTCGGGAAGTGATAATTCGGGCTGATCGCCTCTGTGATGTCCATGCCCTGCTCCATGATGTTTTCGGCAATGTCGGGCAGGTTTGCGCCGATGGCTTTCACAGCGCAGCTTTCTGCGTGCCACCACGCGCAGGCGCTTTCTTTGCAGCTGTCCCGCAGCAGCGGACAAAAGAGTGCACGCTTTTCTTTTGGTTCACCCATGTGTTGACCTCCTGTTACAATGTTACACTGTTACAAGTTTTTCTATCTTTTGTTTTGCTCCTGTTTTTCTTTTCCTTTTTCTTCTTTTTCTTTTATTCTCTTTTATGAATGTAACACTGTAACAAAAGGATAAGAAGAAACAAAAACTCTTTGTTTATAAGGGATTTTCAGTGTTACAAAAGATTGTTACAACCTGTTACAATCCATGAGGGCGGAGGGGCATTGTAACGTAATCAAAAGATTTCTATAAAGTCAAGCTGCTCCTCTTTTGGCTTTTCCACGCGCTTCCAATAGCGTTGGAGGCCATAGACCGGAAAGCGCTTTGGGCCTTTTTGTCTTTCCCATTCTGGAAAACCCTGCATGATCAGGCTGATCTCTTTCCGCTCGTTTTTGTCGGGGTTGTCCATCGTGCCGTTTTTTAACGCTTCTTGCCAAAGCTCAACGCAATGAACCTCGGTTTTTCCTTCCAAATATGCCTCAATCATACCAATTCGATAATCGTCTTCGGTTGCAGCGGCCTGCTGCTCTCGGATTTCAGGAAGCAGGTTTCGGTTTTCCGCTGCCGACAAAGCGCCTTTCAGATACAAGGCTTTTGCCTCTGCCCAACACTGCAAAATATAAGCGCGGCATTCGTCTTCGTGTTCATACAGATCAAAAGCGTTTGAATAAACCAGCACCGGGAAAAACCGTCGGTTGCCGGTTTTGTCGCTTAAAAACTGCGCATTGTTTGTGGTTCCAATGAAAATACACTGCCGCAAACGATCCTCCGGGTATCTTGCATAGGGTGTCCGATATCTGTCTTTTGTGCGCGTCAAATAGCTTTTCACAGCTTCTTTTTCCTGTGCGCGCACCATGGCAAGCAGCTCTCCCATCTCGCAGATCCATGCGCCGGATAACTGTTCAACCCCTTTTTCGTCGGTGATGTTTGTGATTTCCGCATAAAACTCATCTTTCAACGCCAGCCATTGAACAAGGGTGGTTTTTCCTTCGCCCTGTTTTGTGCCGATCAGCACCGGCATACAGTCAAATTTGCAGCCGGGTTCATAAAGGCGATGAATGCCGCCTGCAAAAATCAACCGTGAGACCTCTCTTGTATAAGGTGTATCTTCACACTTTGCCCAGGTGTGCAAAAAGTCATAAATCCGGCTTGTTCCGTCCCACTGCAGGGAATCGATCAATTCACGAATCGGGTGATAATTGTTTTTATGGCAAACGATATTCAGCGCGTCTTTGCTCTTGGAATCGGAATGTATATGATAAGTCACTTCGATATAGCGCCGCATTTCCGCATCGTTGACATCACACCATTTTTCCGCTTTGCCGTCGATCAACTGCTCCGGCGCACGGGTCAATTCGTTAAAACGCAGTCCTTGAAATTTCGGATCACTTTTCAGAATCCGGGTGAAATTGTCAACGGTCGCTTTGATTTTTCCGTGGCCGTCTTTCTCCAATTCGATTTCGTTTTCGCTGTTTTCCACAAGATCCTCTGTCACCGGCACCGCTTCTTTTGCCAGCCGCTCAACGCGCTGTTTTGTTTCTGCCTCACCGATCTGCGCCGCAACGTCCGACACGTCGCCGTGTTCTTCCAATCCCGGCAGCAGGGCTTCGGGCTGGATCACCCGCACCTCTGACGCAACGCCGCAAAGCTGGTTTACTGTTCGTGTCATGTGGTTGCGCCCCGGTTCGTCGTTGTCGCCAAGGATCACCACCGACCGGCCGCGCAGGGTTTCAATGTGTTCGGGCGTCAGTTTTGCTCCGGCGCCGTTTGGGGAAGACGTTGCAAGAAAGCCCATGCGCTCCATGGTTTCCACGTCCTTTTCGCCCTCGACAAGAAAAACCGTGCTTTGCAGATCAGACAGCAGCGCCGGAAGGTGATAAAGCGGCAGTTTCAGACCGTTCAGCCCGGCTTTATAAGTGCCGTTTTCCGTGCGCTCCCATAGCGTCTTTTTGTTTCCGTCTGACAGCTTTTTGATCGTTTTCCTTGCAAGCGGTCTGCCGGTTTCATCTGCATATATGTGCTTTCGCTCGCTGACAAACGTCGGCGATTTTTCTTTTTTCGGGAAAAGGTCTGACAATTGCAGCCCCAGGGCGGCAACGATTTCCGCAGATGTGCAGCCGTGAAAGCATTTGCATAGAATTGTGCCGTCACTTCCGGCGCTCACATAGAGCTTTTTGCTTTCGTGGCGGCAAGCAGGGCAAAGGGCTTGGTATTCCTCGCCGTGCTTTGTTACACCTTCCAGCCGGTTTACAAATTCTTCTATTGTCAACCGTCTTCACCTCACAGCGGCCGAATTTTGCCTTCATAGGGCTTCGGGGTTGCCGTGGGCGCGTTCAGCATGGCAAAAAACTGATCCAAATTCACAAGCCGTTTATTGCCCACCAGCACCACGGGGATCTCCCCGCGGTTGACGGCAGCGCGGAACGCCCGCAGGGTGTAGGCGGTGTTCGGGTCTGCCTCTTTCAACTCCCGGAACGCCTCCGGGACAGTTCGCATTCTCGGTATACTCATTCGTGTTTTCCTCCTTGTAATGTATTCAGCGCACGTTCCCGCAGTTTTTGCCGTTGTTCCTGCGTGAGTTGACGGGGCATCTGCACTTTTATCCAGCTTTTCGGGCAACGATATTTCTTCGCGTGTTCGTCTTCGCGCAGCAGGCAGCAGGCGGGGCTTTTGGCGCAAAATGTGTCCATGCGTCGCTGCAGGGCAGGGCTGCAGGTTTCCACGGTTGCCATCGTTTCGCCCTCATTGAACAGAACGATGGTTTCCCGCTCAATTTGCAAAAGTTTACTCACCGTTTGACCTCCTTCCATGGCAGGCACAGCGCAGCAGCCGCAGCAAACAGGGCGACCGCGCCGATCAGCGCCAGCGTCAAGCGCTTGTTGATTCTGTCCAGGCGGCAGCCCAGCGCCTCATAGGTCACAAAGGGAACGACGCCCAGGCCGTTGATTTTATAAAAGCCGTTTTCCTTTTCAACGTGCAGATCTTCGCCGTTGATGGTTTCAGTTTGTTTGTTCACTGCGTCGCCTCCTTTGCCAGCTGGTCGATGAGGGCAAGGATGTGCGCCGTTTCTTCCGGCGGCAGCTCATGGCGCAGTTTGCGGCTGAAATTGCTGTCATACATTCCCAGCGCTTCGGCAATCTGCCACAGCTTGACATTTTTCGATTGAGCGGTTTTACGGATGGTTAAATTCTTTTGCATTGAAAAAAGCCTCCTTAAAGTGTTAAAAATTCTTGACAAAGCAAAAAACATATGATAAGATGTTATTGTTGCTTATGTTCATATTGTAGCATAACATTTTCAGAAAGTCAATAGATTTTGCTTATTTTATTTTTTGACATAAGCTGTGGAGGTATGTTTATGGAGATGTCAGTCAGAGAAACCATCGGGAAACGCATTGAAAAAGCACTGGAAATCAGAGGCATTAAACAAAAAGAACTTGCTCAGCATTTAGGTTTGCGCGACAATATGATCTCTTATTTTGTCAGTGCAACGCGAACACCGAACCACGAACAGTTAATTAAAATCGCGCGGTTTTTGAATGTGTCCACTGATTATTTGTATGGAATTACCGAAACACACGAAACTGACAAAGACACTCGGTTTATTTGTGATGCTACCGGGTTGAATGAAGAAGCTCTGAAAAGGCTGCAACGCTTTCTATCAATCACCAAAAACTACAATGTGCCGGACAGCCAAAGCCCGACAGCTGTTTTAAATGCGCTGCTTTCATCTGACGGCGCAAACAGTTTGACAGCTCTTGGAGATTATCGAGCGGAATTACTGAACCGCGCCAACGTGTTCGACAATGAAGACGAAGAAGGAATGTATAGAGCATTAGAGATCGAAAGCTATATTCCGGGAGAAGACAAACACAAAGATTTATCCTTAGCAGATTATGATCTTGCAATGTATAGGTTTAAAAAGCATCAAGAAATGCTTGCCTCGGTTTCTTTCTTTGAGGGAACCGAAAGCTACCGCACCTTTGCAAAAGATTATGTAAAAGATGAACTCCAGCAATATGAAACCGCAAAAAAAGGATTAGAACTCAGAATTAAAGAGATTAAACAACGTGTGCTTGCCTTTACCGACGGCGACGAACAGAAAGCCATTTCTCTTGATGATTGGAGGCGTATTCTAAATGCCGACGATTGAACAGCGCGGCGACACCTACCGCATCACGGTTTCGGCCGGGTATGACCTGCAGGGCAGGCAGATCCGAAAGAAAATGACATGGAAACCCGCGCCGGGGATGACAAAAAAGCAGATCGAAAAAGAACTGAACCGACAGGCGGTCATGTTTGAAGAAAAGGTCGCAACCGGCGTCTATCTTGACGGCAACGTGAAATTTGCCGATTTTGCAGAGCGCTGGATGAAGGAATACGCCGAAACGCAGATCAGAGCGACCACACTTTCCCGCTATGAAAGTATGCTCCCGCGAATCAATGCGGCGTTCGGCCATCTGCGCCTTGACAAGATCCAGCCCGCGCATCTGCTTGCTTTCTATCAGAATCTTGCAGAATCCGGCATCCGGGAGGATACAAAATACAATGCGGGCGAGCGTTTGCAAGCCCTCATGAAATCCGAAAAAATCACCCTGCAGGCGCTTTCCGACAAAAGCGGCATATCCCTCGGAACTGTCCGCAGCGCCGCGCACGGTCAAAACGTGATGAAAAAGACCGCCGACGCCGTCAGCGCCGCCCTCGGTGTGCCGGTCAAAGACCTGTTTCAGCCGGTCGATCCCGAAAAAACGCTTTCGGGAACCACGATCCACCGCTACCATGAATTGATCTCCTCCATTTTCAACACGGCAGTCAGATGGCAGGTGATATTCTCCAACCCCTGCGACCGGGTGCAGCCGCCGAAGAAAAACAAGCCGGAACCGAAGTATCTTGACGAAGTGCAGGCGCGGAAACTGCTCACGCTGCTGGAAGGGGAGCCGCCGCAGTTTCGCATCATGATCACGGTGCTGATGTTCACCGGCCTGCGCCGTGCGGAGCTGCTCGGTCTGAAATGGGAAGACGTGGACACCGACACCGGCCTGATCTCGGTCAAGCGGAATCTGCTCTACCTGCCGCACAAAGGCACGTTTGAGAGCGAAACGAAAACCACCATGTCACAGCGCACGATCAAGGTTTCGCCCGCTGTCTGCGACCTGTTCCGGGAGCAAAAGGCACTGCAGGCCGCCCGACGTCTGCAGCTCGGCGACCAATGGCAGGCCACCGGCTACATCTTCACGGCATGGAACGGCGCGGCACTGAACCCGACCACACTTTCCTGCGCGTTTGACACCTTCCGGCAAAAGCACGGTCTGACGGGGATCACGATCCACGGCCTGCGGCACACTAACGCCACGCTGCAAATTGCAAACGGCGTTCCGCTGACCACCGTTGCCCACCGCCTCGGCCATGTCAACGCCACCACCACCACGAAGATCTACGCCCACGCCATCCAGTCCGCAGACGCGGCAGCCGCCCAGGTGATCGACGATCTGCTTTCCCCGGCAGCGACCCGACGATAAAACGGCCGGCGCCGCCGGGTGCAGAATGTTAGGAAATGTTAGGGTAAAAACCTACATCGACGAATAGCTCCCGAAAATCAATGACGAAACGGATAAAAAGAA
>CADBBT010000020.1 GCA_902792985.1 Oscillospiraceae bacterium | reverse complement strand
TTTCGAGAAAATCGTCCGTAATATGAAGTCCCGCGTGATATTCGCAATCACTCTTTTTACGGATGCGTCCACAGTCCTTGCAGGCGATCACGCGGCCGTTTTCGCCAACAAGAAAGAAATCGGAGTCCGTTGCGGCGGAAACAAGGCGCAGTGTTTCAACAAAATCGTTGAAATTGTCTTCCTTTTCAAATTCATCCTCTGCATAAAGAGTCTGGACTGTTTCCACGATCATGGTCGCGTTGCCGGAAAGCGCATTCGTTTTTTCGTTCCACCACTGACTCGCCGTAAATACGATCATCATCAGACCAAGTACGATCAATGCAACAACAACGATGAGCGACGTGATGCCGAAATAGCGGCGAAAAACGGCGTTATTCAGCTTTCTTCGTGTTTTTTTCAATGTAGGTTCCTCCGCTCACACAAAGAAGACAGGCACATTTGCAGTGCCTGTACAGTTTCTTTTAGTCTTTGGTTTCAAACCGATAGCCAACGCCCCAAACGGTGCGCAGTTCCCATTTATCGGATGCGCCGGCGAGCTTTTCGCGCAGGCGTTTGATGTGTACATCCACGGTGCGGGAATCTCCGTAGTAATCAAAGCCCCAAACTTCATCAAGCAATTGGTCGCGGGTGAAAACGCGGTTGGGATTCTTTGCAAGGTGGTAGATCAGTTCCAGCTCTTTCGGCGGGGTGTTGATATGAACGCCGCCAACCTTCATTTCATAGTTCGTCAGGTTGATGGAAAGGTTTTCATAGTGAACTTCCTTGGTCTCTTCCGTGCTGCCGGATGCCGAACGGCGCAATACCGCTTTGATTCTCGCGATCACTTCCTTTGCGTCGAAGGGCTTTACTACATAGTCATCGGCGCCGAGCTCCAAACCGAGCACGCGGTCGAACACTTCACCTTTTGCTGTGAGCATGATGATGCGCGCGTCCGAAAACTTGCGGATCTCGCGGCAGACCTGCCAGCCGTCAAGCTTCGGCAGCATGATGTCAAGCAGAACCAGGGCAGGGGATTCCTCGCGGAACATTTCTAATGCGGTCTGTCCGTCGTTCGCGATCACAACGGTGTAGCCTTCCTTTTCCAAATAAAGACGCAGCAGTTCACAAATATTGAGGTCGTCGTCAACAACAAGTATTTTTTCCGCAGCCATAATCGTTCTCCTTTGTTTGTCTTTTATTTATAAATAGCAAAGATACTTTAAATTGACTTTATTATATGCAGATTTTATAAACCTAATCCACTTCTTTACATCTTCTCCGGGGCATCCACACGCAGCATGGTCAAAATGCTGAACAGTGTGTCCTTGACGCAGTTGCAAAGGCAAAGCCGCGCCTGCATGAGCGCTTCGTCCTCCACATTGACGCGGCAGGCGTTGTAGAATTTATGGAAGTGCGTTGCAAGGTCAGTGCAGTAATGCGTCACTTTTGCAGGGTCATAGTTCTTTGCGGCGTGAATAATCACGTCGGGCAAAGTGGAAAGATAGGTGATGAGGGCGGTCTCTTCCGGCGCGGTGAGCTGCATGAGTTCCTCTCTTGTGCAGTCGCGCGCGCATTTTCCTTCACTTGCGAGCTTTGCAAGAATGCTGTGGATCCGCGCGTGCGCATACTGGCAGTAGTACACCGGGTTCTGTGCGCTTTGCTGAACGGCAAGGTCAAGATCAAAATCCATCAAAGAGCCCGGCTCGCGCATATTGAACAAAAAGCGTACTGCGTCGATGGGGACTTCTTCAAGCAGATCTACAAGGGTGATGGCTTTGCCGGTGCGCTTGGACATTCGCACAACTTCGCCGTCGCGCATCAGACGCACGAACTGCATCAGCAAAATATCGAGCCGCTCCGGATCCAGGCCGATGGCCTTCATTGCGCCCTTCATTCGCGCAACGTGTCCGTGGTGATCCGCACCCCAAACGTCGATGGCCTTGTCAAAGCCGCGTTTTTCAAGCTTGTTTCTGTGATAAGCAATATCGGCGGCAAAATACGTCGGGTTGCCGTTGGTGCGCACAAGCACGTCGTCTTTGAGCTCCAGCCGGTCGATCTCTTCTTGCGATTTGCCCTGTGCAAGCAGCATTTCTGTTTGGATGTCCTTGTTTTTATACCACAGCGCGCCGTCTTTTTCATAGGTGTAGCCGTTTTTCGTCAGCAGGTCGATCGTGTCCTTCAATTCACCGTCATTATGCAAAACCGATTCATGGAACCAGGTATCGTACTGAATACGGTAAGTATTCATCGCGTTTTTCATGTTCTGAATGTTTTTCGGCAGCGCGAAATCCACAAGCGCCTTGCGCCGTTCTTCTTCGCTTACATTCATGTATTTATCGCCGTAAAGGGCGGCAAATTCCTTTGCGCGCTCAGTGATGTCTTCTCCGTGATAGCTGTCCTCGGGCAGCTCCACAGCGTCTTCGCCGAGGAAAAGCTGACGATAGCGCACGTCGAGGGAAAGCGCGAATTTTTCGATTTGATTGCCGGCGTCGTTGATATAAAACTCCCGGTGCACATCATATCCTGCATAGTCCATCACGCCTGCAAGGCAGTCGCCGAGCGCGCCGCCGCGAGCGTTGCCCATGTGCATGGGGCCCGTAGGATTGGCGGAAACGAATTCAATATTGACGCGTTGACCCTGACCGTAATCGCTGCGCCCGTATTCTTTTCCTGCCTTGCGAACGTCAAGAAGCACGTCCGCATAGTAAGCGGGACTGAAATAAAAATTGATAAAACCGGGGCCTGCGACCTCCACACGGGAAAAATAGGAGTCTGTAAGGTCCATATGCGCCGTCAGCGCCTCGGCGATCTTACGCGGCGGCAACCGCAGCGTGCGGGCATTGACCATGGCGGCGTTGGTGGAATAATCGCCGTTGGCTTTGTCTGCGGGAACTTCAATGTTGAATGCGCTGAGCTCTCCTGCGGGCAAACTGCCGTCGGATTGCGCGTTTTGCGCGGCAGCAGAGATGAAAGCGCGAATTTGATCTTTTGCTTTTTGAATTGTGAGCGTCATTGGCAGCCTCCGTTGATACGCGGTTTTAATGTCATTTTGAATTCGACCTCTCCGAGCGGAACCATGTCTGCGTCGGTGCAATAGCGAAACAGCAGCGAGCCGCCGTTCTGCGTGATCTGCGATTCCACGCGCAGCGCGCACACACCGATCATGAATTCGCCGTAGGGCGTCTGATATAATGTTTGATGGCGGACATTCGGTTCAAGCACAAGGCTTGTCTGGTAGTCGCCCTCACGCTTGATCGTAATGCGCCGCCCGTCTTTTACATGGACTTTTGTGACCGTTCCGGCAAGATCGCCGGTCGAATCGGTGTAAACGATCGTGTAATCCTCCGGCGTGCCGCACAGTGCAGCGCGGGTCGTCATGTCCAGTTCTTCCTTCTGACCTTCGGCGCTTTGCACGATATGAATACCGATCAGGTATGCTTCCTCCAAAGAGATCATTCCTTGATTTAGATTATTTCAGATTATTCTAACACAACTTTAAAAAAAAATCAATAAAAACCTTGCCAAAGAACGAAGAATCATATAAAATGAAAGCAGTAAATCGAAAGGAGGCGCGGCAATGGACGAAAAGGGCGCGCTTTATGTGCAAACGCTCATGCAAATGCTGCTCAATCAAGCGCAGCAGTTTCCCCAAAAACGCGCTTTCCTTTATCGGACAAAGGACGGCACACTCGGATATTATACCTATCACAAGCTGCTGCTGTGTGTGCAGCGGCTCGGTTCTGCGCTGCTGGATCGAGGGCTCGAAGGCCGTCACATCGCGATCGTCGGAAAAAACAGCATTTCCTGGGCGCTGACCTATCTTGCCGTAAGCTGCGGCGTCGGCGTTGTTGTGCCGATCGAGCGCGAGATGCAGGAGGACAGCCTTGTCAATATCCTGCATTACGCCGGAATCCGTGCGGTCTTTGCAGACAAAGCAACGCTGCAAAAGCTTTTTGCGCTTCGAAAGAAGCTGCCGAAAAAGTTGATGCTCTTTTCGCTGGAGGAAACGCCTTTGGAGAGCGAGGCGACCTGCTTTGATCTGATGCGCGAAGGCGAAACGCTGCTGAATGCCGGATTCGACGCTTACACAAACCGTCTGATCGACCCGAACGAGATGGCGTTTTTGCTCTTTACTTCCGGCACAACGGGTAACGCAAAGGGTGTCATGCTTTCGCACCGTAATCTCTGTTCGGATATTATGAGCGTTGCCGGGCGAATGCGGCTGACCCAAAACGACAGCACGCTTTGTCTGCTTCCTCTGCATCACTCTTATCAGGCAATTTCCATGTTGACCGTTTTATATGTCGGCGGCACAGTCAGCTTTTGCGAAAGTCTGCGAGCGATGGCGAACGATCTGACGTTCTATCAGCCGACCGTGATCACGCTGGTGCCGCTGATGCTGGAAAAAATCCACAAAAAGATTTTGGAGCAGCTTTCAAAACAAACCGGTCTGAAGCGCTCGCTGACCTCCGGAAAAATGTCATTTCTGATGCAGCGCTTTGAATGGAAGGATCTGCGAAAATTTGCGTATTCCGCTGTGCACGCGGTCTTTGGCGGGCGGCTGCGGATGATCATCGTGGGCGCGGCGCCGCTGAATCCTGACGTTGCAAAAGATTTTTCTTCGTTTGGCTATCCTGTCATCATCGGCTACGGTTTGACCGAGTGTTCGCCGATCATCATGTGCAACGATCCCGACCATGTGCAGCCGGACGGTGTCGGCAAACCGCTCGACACAGTGCAGGTGATCATTGAAAATTCCGATGAATCCGGGGCGGGGGAGATCTGCGTCAAAGGGCCGATGGTCATGCTCGGCTACTATAAGAACAAAAAGGCGACCCAGCAGGTGCTGCAAAACGGCTGGCTGCGCACGGGCGACCTCGGTTACTGCGATGAGAACGGCAACTATCACATTACCGGACGCAGTAAAAACGTGATCGTGACCAAGGGTGGGAAGAATATCTACCCCGAAGAGATCGAATACTATTTGAACCGCGATCCGCTTGTGCTGGAATCCCTGATTTTTGGCGGCGACGATGCATCACAGGAAAGCGTTGCCGCAACCGTTGTGCCGGATGAGGCTGCGATCAAGGAACAGCTTCATAAAGAGCAGTTGACGAACGAGGATATTCAAAAAGCCGTTACGGATTCCGTGCGCCGCATCAATCGTCTTCTTCCGGCCTATAAGGCCATTCGCCGTGTGTTTATTCGCAAGAATGCTCTGGATAAAACAAGCCTGCAAAAGGTGCAGCGCACAAAGCGGGATGAAGACGAGGAAGCGGAAGATCTTAATCAAACAGAAACATAAGCAAAACTTGTCGGAAACAAAAAAGCAATAGAATGCGGACAACACAAAGAAGTTCGCGTTCTTTTTTTTTGAGCACGATTTGAGTGAAAGCTCACTCAAATAGCAATCTTAACAAAATCTTAAGGAAATATTTAGATAATTTTGCGCTTAAAACACTGGACAAAACGAAAAAAACCTGCTATTATAGGTGTAGAAATTAACAAACAGTTCACAAAGTTTAAGATTCATTTAAACTTTACCTTTTATACTGACGTTAGATCGTTCATAAAATAGAAAAAGGAGTGCGTACCATGAAACTCATCAACACGGAATTCTTTGCCATCCAAAGAAAAATCGTTGCCAATGTTACCACGGAATCGTGGCAGAACGTACCGCATGTATCTTATATGTATGAGCCGGATGTCACTGCCTTTTTTGCGGAATATAAACGTCTGAACCGCAACCGTAGCGGCGAAAACAAGATCACACTGAATACGCTCATGCTCAAGGTAATCTCCGAAGGCATCAAAGCTGCGCCGATCATGAATTCGCACATTGAATTCAACCGAAAGCTTGTGCGCGGACGTATTGATACGTTTGAAAACATCGATATTTCCATGCCGACGATTCTGCCAAACGGCGAGATGATGACGATCAACCTGCATGATTTCGGCGAAAAAGATCTTGACGAGATGACTGCTTACATCAACGACGTGCGTCGTCGTGCTGAAAAGACCGATCTTGCCGAAGCGATGTATTCCGTGTCGATCGACAACACGATGAAGAACCTGAAAAAGGGCAAGATCTTTCAGACAATCGGCCGTATCTACGGCGCAAATGTCGGCAACAGCAAGGCGAAACACATGCACGGCAAACAGAAAAAGGAATATGAATCCATTCCGGCAACGGAACGTTTGACGCTTGACGATCTCAAGCAGGGGACGATCACTGTTTCCAACATCGGCTCCACCTATCTCGGACAAAAGGGCGCAATGGCGCTGTTGGAAATCGTTCCGCCGCAGGTTTGCGCGATCTCGGTCGGCGCTGTTCAGGATAAGCCGATGGTCGTGAAGGATTCCAAAGGCAACAAAGATATCGAAGCAAGAAGCGTGCTCCCGCTGTGCATTGCGTTTGATCACAGAGCGCTTGACTTTGCGGACATCGTTCCGTTCATGAAACGTCTGGATGAGATCTTTGAAGACCCGACGGTGATTCATTCCTGGATCAGCGAAGAGAGCAGAGAAGCCGATCGCCGCAAGGATTATCTTACGGTTGTTGCGTAATCTAAATAAAAAAGAACAACCACTATGATGCGCGCTTGCCGTCATAGTGGTTTTATTATCCTTGCTTAATCCCTGCTGATAGATAACACAAAGTAAGGGGTATAAAACACACCCCTTACTTAACGATGCAGATGACTGCGATTACTTATGTATTTTCCTGTTCTTCCTTCATCTGCGCGAAGCAGTTGCTGCAATAAACGTCTCTGCCTTCGGTCGGACGGAAGGGAACTTTCGCTTCGCCGCCGCATTTTGCGCAGGTGGCAATAAAGAACTCGCGTTCAGGTTTTGCAGCGTTTTTGCGTGCGACGCGGCATGCTTTGCAGCGTTGCGGTTCATTCTGGAAACCTTTTTCGGCATAGAATTCCTGCTCGCCGGCGGTAAACACAAATTCGTTTCCGCAATCCTTGCAAATGAGTGTTTTGTCTTCGTACATGTTCGGTACCTCTCTTGTTGTTGTCTTGTTCGCCCATATCCGGAATTGCACCGTCCCTTTGATTTCAACGCTCTTCTTTAAGCTATAGGGCATATTTGGAAAGCTGCCCACGCAGCTTTTTTCTTGCTCTTTGCAGTGTTCCGTCCACTGCTTTGACCGAAAGTCCGGTCTTACGGGAAATTTCGCCATAGCTATCGCCGAGTGCAAACAGCATAAACACGGTGCGCTCATTTTTCGTTAGCATAGATGTAATCAGGTGTTCAAGCTTTGCCGCTTCGGTTTTCGCAATCATGCGTTCCTCCGGGGACAAATGACTGTCTGCCATCTGTGTTTGATCCTCCAGCGGAACACATTGAAAGAAGGGTATTTGCTTTTGGGAACCGGTGCTCCGCACAGCATTGATCATCCGGTTTTTCATACAGGTGTTCGCATAGGTGCGAAACGTGAACTTTCCGGTTGATTCAAATGTAAAAACAGCGGAGTAGAAACCGATCAATCCCTCCGATACGAGGTCTTCCGCCTCCATCGGAGTATTTGTAAACTGAGAAGCCAGAAAGGTCGCATCTGCAAAGTACCGACGCACAAGCGCATCCCACGCGGCCTGCTCTTGTTTTTTGCACAAAACAACGAGCTCTTCATCGCTGAGCGCACTGTAATCGGTCATGACTAGTCCTTTCTTCAACAGTTTTATGCTATTTTACGCGAAAAAAAGGGGTTTGTCAATTTGGTTTTTCACCAAAAGCATACCCTGTTTTTGTGTGTTTTCAACAAAAAATGCATAAAGTTTTCGTGTATTTTCTCTTTTGCAATTATCGAATCGTGCCGCCGCCAACCACATAATCACCGTCATAAAGCACGACTGCCTGTCCTTTTGCAAACGCGCGCTGCGGCTCATCAAAAACAATATGCAAAATGTCGTCGTCCTCCTGTGTCACAGTCGCCCATTGTTCCGGCTGTTTATAGCGAACCTTGGCTTTGACGCGCAGCGGAGATGAGATGCGATCGAGCGTGATGAGGTTGATATCATCCGCGAAAAGCTCTTTTTCATATAGCTCTTTGTCCGGGCACAGCACAACGCGGTTGTTTTCCACATCCTTTTTACACACATAAAGCGGCGCCGGAAGCGCAAGCCCAAGGCCGCGACGCTGGCCGATCGTGTAACGGATGATGCCCTTGTGCTCGCCGAGTACGCGGCCGTCTTTGGTGACATATTCGCCGTGTGGAAACGTACGGTTGCAGTGCTTTTCAATGAACGCGGCATAGTCGCCGTCCGGCACAAAGCAGATATCCTGACTTTCGTGCTTTTTTGCGTTGCTGAATCCGAGTTCTTGCGCAAGGTCGCGCACCTCGGTTTTGCGCATGGCGCCGAGCGGAAACAGCGTGTGGGAAAGCTGTTCCTGTGTCAGACAGTACAGCACATAGCTTTGATCCTTTGTCTCGTCAACGCCTTTACGCAGCAGATAACGCCCGCTGCCCCGGTCAAAATCGATTTGCGCATAGTGACCTGTTGCAACAGTGTCGGCGCCGAGTTCAAATGCGCGGCGCAGGAGTTTGTCAAATTTTAAATAACGGTTGCAGTTGATGCACGGGTTCGGCGTCCCGCCGGCGATGTAGGTATCCACAAACGCCTGCATGACCTTTTTTTGGAATTCTTCTTTGAAATTGAAAACGTAAAACGGGATACCGAGCTGAAACGCGACTTGCCGCGCCTGGGCAACATCGTCAAGCGAGCAGCAGGCTTTTTCCTTGGAAAAGATATCGTCGTTGTCAAAAAAGCGGCAGTTGACCCCGATCGGCGCAAAGCCGTTTTCTTTTAACAAATAAGCGCTGACTGCGCTGTCCACGCCGCCGCTCATGCCGACAAGAACTTTTTTTTGCTCCATTAACAACACCTGCTTTCTTGCAATTTCTATTTTATGTTTCTTTTTCATATTTGTCAAGCCGCTGTGCTTGACAAAATGTGTGCTTTCATGTAAAATATTTTGAAGAGTGCGTTGGGCAGTCGCGGGTCGAAAGACACGAGGAAAGTCCGAGCTTCACACAGCAGGGTAACGGTTAACGACCGCCGAGGGCGACCTTAGGGATAGTGCAACAGAAAGAAACCGCCGCGTATTGCGGTAAGGATGGAACGGCGAGGTAAGAGCTCACCGGCACGCAGGAGACTGCGTGGCCATGTAAACCCTACCCGGAGCAACACCGACCGGAGGCATTTAATGCGCGTTCGCTGGACGTATCTCCAAAGGGTGGCTTGAGCCTGCGGGCAACCGCCGGCCTAGACAGATGACTGCCTTCAATGACAGAACTCGGCTTACAGACGCACTCTCTTTTGATGAATGGACGCGATGGCCATGCCGCAGCTTGATTTTGAAGAACGACTTCCCGGTGATGAAACCATCACCGGTTTTGTTGATGGTGTGATTTATCGCAACGAAGAAAACGGCTATTCCGTTTTAGATATGCGCTCGGAGGACGAGCTCTTTACCGCTGTCGGTTCGCTCGCTTATGTGGAGCCCGGCGAAGAGTTGCTGCTTTCCGGCTCATGGGTGCAGCATCCGACCTTCGGGCGGCAGTTCAAAGTGCAGTCATTCACGCGCAAACGACCGAAAACGGCGGCGGATATGCTGCGTTATCTTTCCGGCGGAACCGTGAAGGGCGTCGGCCCCGCAACGGCGCAAAAAATCGTGGAGCGTTTCGGCGAGGATACGTTCTCCGTGATCGAAAACGATCCAAAGCTGCTGTCCTCCATCCGCGGCATTTCCATGGAAAAGGCGCGCTCGATCAGTGAATCGTTCCGTAAACAGGTTGCTGTGCGTGAGATCATGATCTATCTTGAACGCTACGGCCTGACGCCGACGGAGTGTCTGAACATCTATAAAGCTTACGGTTCAAACGCGGTGGAACGCGTGACGGAAAACCCCTACGGTCTTTGCAACCTGAACATCGGCATCAGCTTTGCGCGCGCGGATGAGATCGCCTCCTCGCTGGAGGAGACAGTGAACCCCGTGCACCGTGCGCGTGCCGGCGTACTGCATGTTTTGACGTATAATCTTTCCAACGGTCACACCTGCCTGCCGCGCGACCGAGTGATCGCTCCGGCTTGCGATCTGCTCTCCATCGGCGAAGAGGAAGTGCAGCGCGTGATCGACGATTTGATCGAGGACAAAGCGCTTGTTGAAAAAGCTTTGTCCGGCCGCGCGTTTTTGTTTTTGCCGCCGATGTATCTTGCGGAAAAGAACATTGCCGAGCGTATGCGCGTTATGCTCAAGTTTCCGCCGCCGCAGGGCAGACCTGTGGAAGCGGACATCGACCGGATCGAACAGGAGAGCGGCATCCAATTTGAAGAAAAGCAGCGCCTTGCAATTCTGACCGCTGTCAAAAAGGGCGTGCTTGTTCTGACCGGCGGTCCGGGAACCGGTAAAACAACAACGCTCAACGGCATTCTTGCTCTTTACGAGAAGCGCAAGCTCAATGTGCTGCTTGCCGCGCCGACCGGCCGCGCCGCAAAGCGGATGAGCGAAGTGACCGGGCGCGAAGCAAAAACGCTGCACCGTCTGTTGGAAGTCAACTTTTCCGAAGGCGGACGGCAGAAGTTTGCGCGCAATATGGAACATCCGCTGGAAGCCGACGCGGTGATCGTGGACGAGCTTTCCATGGTCGATGTGCAGCTTTTTTGGGGCTTGCTGAATGCGCTGCCGCTCGGCTGCAGACTCATCATGGTCGGCGACAGCGATCAGCTTCCGCCGGTGGGTGCAGGGAATGTGCTGCACGATATCATCCGCTCGGGTTTGTTCCCCGTTGTGGCGCTCACGCAGGTGTTCCGTCAGGCGATGGAAAGCCTGATCGTGACGAACGCGCACCGCATCGTGCACGGCGAACTGCCGATCCTTGACGATAAAAGCAAAGACTTCTTCTTTTTGCCGCGCGAAAATGTGATCGCGGCAGCCTCAACGGTGGCCGATCTTTATACAAAGCGGCTGCCGAAGGCCTACGGCTATGATCCGCTCAGTGATATTCAGATCATTTGTCCTTCGCGTAAAGGCGAAACCGGCACGGTGAACCTCAACCGTGCCCTGCAGCAGATCATGAATCCGCCTTCCCCGCAAAAGGATGAAGTCACACAGGGCGGCCGCGTCTTCCGCGAGGGAGACAAAGTCATGCAGATCAAAAACAATTATGACATTTTGTGGGTGCGCGGCAGAGAATCCGGCGAGGGTGTCTATAACGGCGACATCGGGGTGATCCAGACCGTCAACACCGTCAATAAGCTTTTAAAAATCCAGTTTGACGACAAAGCTGCACTGTATCCGTTTGACAATCTCAACGAACTTGAGCACGCATACGCGATCACGGTGCACAAAAGCCAGGGCTGTGAGTTTGACGCAGTCGTGATGCCCGTGAGCGCAGTCGTTCAGCAGCTTTGCTACCGCAACTTACTATATACCGCCGTCACGCGCGCGAAGCAGCGGATCATTTTGGTCGGCTCGCTGCAGACGGTACAGATGATGACGGAAAACGACCGTCAGACCAAACGTTATTCCGCGCTGCAATATTTTTTGCAGGAGGAGGAAAACGAAAGCACATCCGTGTTCCATTGAGGGAGGTGAAAGTATGCCGGGTTATAACATCGGAATTGATCTCGGAACAAGTAAGGTCACTGCATTTCAGCAGGGCAAAGGCATCGTATACACCCAGGCAAATGCGATCTGCTATGAAACGCGTACCGGCGCTGTTGCTGCCGTGGGAACAACAGCGATGGAGATGGCGCAGCGCACACCGGCCGCTTTTCATGTGGAGCGCCCGATGGCGGATGGCGTGATCTCCGATTTTACCGTCATGCGTCATATTTTCACCGATTTGATCGAATCCGTCTGCGCGCGGCAGATCTTTCGCCCGAATCTTATTATCACAGCTCCAAGCGGGATCACGCAGCTGCAAAAGCGCACGATCATGGACGTTGCCGTGGCGTGCGGCGCAGGAAAAGTCTCGATTTTAGACAATGCGATCGCTTCCGCGCTTGGCAGCGGCATTCCGATCGGTGAGCCGCACGGGGTGCTGATGCTTGATGTCGGCGCAGGAACGGCGGATATCGCTGTGATCACGATGGGCACAGTTGCGTTTACAACAGCCTGCCGGATCGGCGGGATGCTTGCGGATGAAATACTTACGCGATATTTTATGAAAGAACGTGCACTCGAACTCGGCATATCCACCATCCACCGCATCAAGCATGTGATCGGCTGCGCTTTTCCGCGTGAAGAAGAGCTTGAACTGTCTGTTGGCGGAAAAGACCACATCTCTCAGCTTCCAGTGACGGAAAGCGTCACTTCAAGCGAAGTGTGCGACGCGCTGCAGCCGTGGACGCAGCAGCTTTGCGATGCGGTACATTCCGTTCTGGAACAAACGCCGGCGGAGCTTTACCGCGATATCTGCGAAGAAGGCATCTTGCTGACCGGTGGTCTTGCACAGCTTTACGGGCTGGACCGGGCGATCGGAGAAAAGCTGCACTTGGATGTGCGTGTTTGCGCAGACGGCGCGAACGCGGCGGCAAAAGGCGCCGGGCTCTCTCTGCGTCACATCAAAACGCTGGAGGATCACGGGTATTTGTTCCGTGCAAAGGAAAGAAGAGACTGATTCGGAGGAAAACATGGCAAGAGTAATCGTAATCGGCGGCGGTGCGGCAGGACTGCTCGCAGCCGGAACCGCTGCAAGACGCGGCGAAGAAGTTTTGATCCTCGAGCGCAACGACCGTCCCGCGCGCAAGTTGATGATCACCGGCAAAGGACGCTGCAACGCCACAAACAATTGCACAATGGTCTCTGACCTTGTTTCGAATGTGCCGACGAACGGTCGTTTTCTGTTCAGTGCGTTCATGCGCTTTATGCCGAACGATCTGATGGATCTGCTGGAAAATGAGGGCGTGCCGCTCAAGATCGAGCGCGGCAACCGCGTGTTCCCTGTTTCCGATAAAGCGGTCGATGTTGTGGATGCGCTCGTTCGCTGGTGTACAAGCGGCGGCGCAAAAATCGAAAAAGGGCGCGTTTCTTCGCTTTTGATCTCCGACGGTCAGGTGACCGGCGTTCAAACAGAGGATGGCGCCGTGTATGACTGCGATCGTGTGATCGTTGCAACGGGCGGCATGAGTTATCCGCTGACCGGTTCCACCGGTGACGGCTATGCGCTTGCAAAGCAGGCGGGGCATACCATCATCGAGCCGCACTCTGCGTTGGTGCCGCTGGTCTGCCACGAGGGCTTCTGCGCCGATTTACAGGGCCTGACGCTGAAGAATACATCCATGACTGTTCTTGACAACGAGACTTATAAAGAGGTTTATCAGGATTTCGGCGAGCTGCTTTTTACTCATTTCGGCGTTTCCGGGCCGACAGTGCTGAGCGCGAGTTGTCATTTGAAAGACATGGAAAAGGGCCGCTACAGTATCCATATCGACCTGAAGCCTGCATTATCTCACGAAAAACTCGACGAGCGTGTGCTGCGTGATTTTACCGAAAACAGCAACAAGAATTTCATCAATGCGCTCGACAGCCTTCTGCCGAAAAAGCTGGTGCCCGTGATGGTCCGTCTGGTCGGTGTCAAACCGCAGACCAAGGTCAATCAAATCACGCGTGAGCAGCGCGCAAAGCTCGTGAATCTGCTGAAAGATCTGACGGTAACCGTCAACGGATTTCGCCCGATCGAAGAGGCGGTCATCACGCGCGGCGGCGTGTGTGTGAAGGAGATCGATCCGAAAACGATGCAATCCAAACTCTGCAAAGGCCTGTTTTTTGCCGGAGAAGTGATCGATGTGGACGCTTACACCGGCGGATTCAATTTACAAATTGCGTTTTCCACCGGCCATTTGGCCGGGGAGAATGTTTAAAAGGAGAAAAACTATGATCAACATTGCCATTGACGGGCCTGCCGGTGCAGGCAAAAGTACCATTTCCCGCCGTGCTGCCGCAGCACTCGGCTATATCTATATCGACACCGGTGCGCTGTATCGCACGATCGGTCTTGTTGCTTTGCGCGCAAAAACCGAACTGACCGATGCTGACGCGATCGCTAAGCTCTTGACCGATGAGGTGAAGGTCGAACTGCGTTTTGTCGCGGGCGAGCAGCATATGTTTTTGAACGGCGAAGATGTTTCCGATGCCATCCGCACGCCGGAAGCGTCGCTTGCGGCGTCTGCGGTTTCCGCTGTGCCCGCTGTGCGTGCTTATCTGTTTGATCTGCAAAAGAAAATGGCGCATGAGAACAATTGCATCATGGACGGACGTGACATCGGCACCGTGGTGCTGCCGGACGCACAGGTCAAAATCTTCCTGACCGCTTCGCCTGAAGCGCGCGCAAAGCGCCGCTATGACGAGCTTTGCGGCAAAGGGATGGACGTGAAATATGACGACGTTCTCGCCGATATGATCCAGCGCGATTACAACGACAGCCATCGCGCCATTGCACCGCTCAAGCCTGCAGAGGACGCGATCCTGCTCGATACCAGCGAGAACACACTGGAAGAATCCGTCGCGCTTGTGATCGAAACGATCAAGGCGCACCTTTAAGAAGCAGGTGAGCTCATGGCAAAGCCAACGGTAACGCTTGCAAAAACAGCGGGCTTTTGCTTTGGGGTGGACCGTGCAGTCAAAACGCTTTATGCGCTGATTGACGAAAAGCCAAAAGTCTGCACGCTCGGCCCGATCATTCACAATCCGCAGGTGATCGAAGATCTCGAACGTAGCGGCGTGCATTCCTATGAACGCGTGGAAGATGTGCCGCCGGGAACCACGGTCGTCATCCGTGCGCATGGCGTGACACGGCAGGTCCTTGCAGCACTGGAGGAGGCAAACCTCACATATGTTGACGCGACCTGTCCGTATGTGATGAAAATTCATCGCATCGTTGAAGCGGAAACAACACCTGAAACGATTCTGCTCATCGCCGGCGACGAGACCCACCCGGAGGTGCAGGGCTTTCGTTCGCGTTCCAAGGGCGCCTCGTTTGTGTTCCGTTCTGCCGAAGAAATGAATGTTCTTTTTGAGAAACATCCTGAATTTTCGGATAAAGAATTAATGTTGGTTGAACAAACCACTTTTTCCGTGAATGAACAGAAAAAAATTTTTGAAAATTTAAAAAAACTATATACAAATGCGAAAATTTTTGATACAATATGCAAAGCGACGCAAAACAGGCAGCAGGAGGCGGAATCGTTAGCCAAGGCAAACGACTGCATGATCGTTGTCGGCGGCAGATTCAGCTCCAACACCGTGAAGCTGAAAACCGTCTGTGAGCGTTACGCGCCGACCTTTTTGGTCGAGCGTGCGGAGGAACTGCGTGATTACGATTTTTCCGCATATGATTCCATTGGGGTAACAGCGGGTGCTTCCACACCCGCAGGTATAATAAAGGAGGTACTATCCACCATGTCCGAAATTTTAAACGAACAAGAAACCAACGAAACCATCAACGAAGAACTGAATTGGGAGGCTGCCCTGGAGGAGAATCTCAAAGCGATGAGCTCCGATCAGGAAGTAACTGGCGTAGTCGTAGGTATTGCACCGAATGAAATACAGGTCGATATCGGCAGAAAATATGCTGGCTTTGTTCCGATTGAGGAGTACAGCAACGATCCGTCTGCCGACCCGCAAGCAGAACTCAAGATCGGTGATGAGATCAAACTCATCATCATGAAGACGAACGATTCCGAAGGCACCATGATGCTCTCCAAGCGTCGTTATGACGCAAAAGCAGCCTGGGATGACATCGTCGCTTATAAAGAGAACGAAGATGTGCTGGAAGGCACAATCGCTGACGCTGTCAAGGGCGGCGTGCTCGTCTATGTCAAAGGCATTCGCGTGTTTATCCCCGGTTCCCTGACCGGTCTGCCGAGAGAGGCTGATCTTTCCGAGCTTGTGAAGCAAACCGTGA
This sequence comes from Oscillospiraceae bacterium, assembly GCA_902792985.1. Lineage (GTDB taxonomy): Bacteria > Bacillota > Clostridia > Oscillospirales > Acutalibacteraceae > UBA6857. The sequence continues at coordinate 9,957 of CADBBT010000020.1, read as the reverse complement.
AGTTCCGCATCATCGACGTCGATAAGCAGAAAAAGCGTGCTGTCGGCTCCATCCGCTCCGTTGCCCGTGAAGAAAGAAAAGCGCAGCTGGAAGCTTTCTGGGCAAACATCGAAGAAGGCCAGGAGATCACCGGCACGGTCAAGAGCCTGACTTCTTACGGCGCATTTGTTGACCTCGGCGGCGTGGACGGCATGATCCATATCTCCGAGCTGTCCTGGAAGCGCATCAAGCATCCGAGCGAGATCGTCAAGGAAGGCGACACCGTTCAGGTCTATGTCAAGGCTGTTGACAAAGAGAACAAGCGCATCTCCCTTGGCTATAAGCGTGCGGAAGACAATCCGTGGGAGATCCTCAAGAAGAGCTATCCTGTCGGCACAGTCTGCGAAGCGAAGGTTGTGGGTCTTACCACCTTTGGCGCGTTTGCCAATGTCATTGACGGCATCGACGGCCTCATCCACATCTCTCAGATCGCGGATCGCCGTATCGAGTCTCCGAAGGAAGTGCTTCACGTCGGCGACGTTGTGAACGTCAAGATCACCGATATCGACTTTGAAAAGAAGCGCGTCAGCCTTTCTATCCGCGCTCTGCTTGAGCAGGAAAGCAGCATCGACGCTGAAGATCTGATCGAAGCGGAAGAAGCCGATGAAGCTGACGCCGAGTATATCGAAGCAGCTGAAGAAGCAGTTGCCGAAGCAATCGTTGAAGAAGCGCAAGCAGCTCCTGCAGAGCCTGCCGAAGAAGCTGCCGAAGTGTTTGAAGCTCCCGCTGAATAATTGATTGAAGCAGAAAAGCGTAGCGATCGAATGATCATTACGCTTTTTTTGTCTTTTGATGGAGGTAGAGTATGAGTATTTTTGATAACCTGTCTTTCGGCGCGAACAACACCGGTACCCCTGCCGCTCAGCCGACAGGTACGCAGACGTTTTCGTTTTCAGCTTTGCCTGAAAGCCTTGCGCAAATGCAGGCGATGCCGGAAGCAGCGCTGACTTCGCCGTTTCAAACTGCCGCGTTGACGGTCTGTGCGCTGTGCGCATATGCCGCTGTTCCGCAGATCGGTTTGGAAATGTTGAATTTCTTGAAAGGGCCACAGCCGTTGTCGCCGATGCAGCAGCAGTTTTTATGTGACCGTTTCACAGACGGGAAGCATATTCCGTTCTCTTATTTCGAAGGCTCGATTTCGTCCAATAATTATACTCCGAACAGGCCGTTTAAAGTAACGGTCAAAACCAACCCGTATTCCTATCAGAACGAAGGGTATGCAACGCTGTATCTCCATTCCGGGGGCGCGGATTCCGACAGAAGCGTGCAGCTTCGCCGCAAGGGGGAACAATGGTTCCTTTGGGAGCAGTTCCTTATGGTTTCTATCAGGACTCCTGCCGCGCAGGATCCATGGGCTTAACCATTTTAAAAGAAACAGCCGCAAGCTTTTGCCTGCGGCTGCGTTTCATTTGGCTGAGATCGTGTTAAATTCCGTGCGGAACCAGACATCCTTTATTTCAAAGCTTTTGCCGTTGAGATATGAAAGTGCACCGGCGTTGGTGGTAAAATCGAATTGCAGGCGGTAGGAGCAAAGGCATTGCTTTTTCAGTCCGCTCTTTTTGTTTTGCTCGTTTTTGCCGTATTTTCCGTCACCGAGCAGGGGGTGACCGATGGAAGCGAGATGTGCGCGAATCTGGTGTGTGCGGCCTGTGAGCAGTTCTACCTCCAGCAAAGAATAGTGGTCGTTGCTTTTTAAAACGGTATATTTTGTGCGGATCTCCTTGGCGTTAGGATCGTTCTTCTTTTTTGAGATAAAAACTTTGTTTTTTTGTTCGTCTTTGACAAGATAGCCCTCAAGCAGCCCTTCGCGCTTGTTCGGTGTGCCGAGCACAACGCAAAGATAAAACTTGTGTATCTCCCGGTCCTTCATCTTTTGGTTGAGCACACGCAGCGCCTCAGCGGTTTTGGCTGCAATCACAATTCCGCTGGTGTTGCGGTCGATCCGATTGACGAGCGCCGGTGTAAAAGACATTGCGTCATCGGGCTGGTATTCTCCTTTTTCATAGAGATATCGTTTTACACGCGCAATCAGCGTATCGGCATACTCACGGTCGTCCGGGTGGCAGAGCAGTCCGGTTTTTTTGTTGAGCAGCAAGATCTGATCATCCTCATAGAGTATGTCCAGTTTCTTTGCGGCGCTCATAAAATCATAACGCGTTTCTTTCTTTTCAAAGAATTCGTCGTTGATATAAAGGTCGACCTTGTCGCCGACGGCAAGTCGCGTGGAGATCTCTGCACGTTTCCCGTTGACCTTGATGCGCTTGATGCGAACATATTTATACATCAGTGCCTGCGGCAAATTCGGAAAGCTCTTGCAGAGGTACTTGTCAAGGCGCTGATTCGCGTCGTTTTTTTCAATAATAAAGCTTTTCATCGGTCCTCATTTGTTAAGATTGATGTAATACGGGCAAATGTTTTCGTAATGTTCGTCTTTCATGCGGAAGCCGCCCGGAATGGCGCCGACTGCACAAAGCCAAGCCGCTCATAAAGATGTCGGGCGTGAACATTGCTTTCCACGACAGCGTTGAACTGCAGAATCCGGAATCCGTGCGCACGCGCCTGTGCCAAGCAGTCCAGCACAAGCTTTTCGCCGATGTGCTTGCCGCGGCTTTGTTTGCTGACCGCATAGCTGGCATTTGCAATGTGAGCGCAGCGTCCGACGTTGTTCGGGTGCAAAATATAAAGGCCGTAAATGATCCCGTCTTCTTCTGCAACGCCGGTGTAAGTCTGCGCAGAAAAGAATGCGGCGCCGGATACTTCGTCCAGCGTCTCTTCTTGTGGAAAAGCGATGCCGTCCAGAACAACCTCGTTCCATATTTTGCACATTTTTTCAAGGTCCTTCGATTGAAATGCTCGGATAATCATAGGGTTTTTCCTTTCAAAGTATGGTTTCCATGCCGAATTTTTGAATGTGCATGCCTGCTTTTTGATAAAAGCGAAAAGCGTCATCATTCAATGCCCAAACATTCAGCGTAACATTGTAGCAGCCCTGAGCCTTGGCAAATGCTTTCACATAGTCGAGCAATTCGCTGCCGATATGCATGCCGCGTTTCATCTCATCAACACAGAGATCGTCAATATAGAGCGTACTGATATCGGTGAGCATACGGTCGCCTTTTGTGGTATGAAGCTGACAAAAGCAATAGCCGCAGGGGATATCGCCATCATCTGTCCAAACAAAGACCGGTGTAGTTTCGTTCAAAAACAACCGTTCGAGTTCCTCCGGTCCGTATTTTGTCTGTGCCCGAAACAAATCAGGGCGCCCGTTGTGGTGGATCTGATTGACCTGTCGCAGCAGTTCTTCAACAAACGGAATATCTCTTTTTTCGGCCTTGCGGATCATGCTTATCACTTCCAATCAAAGATATAATTATTCTACACTTTCTTTCCCGGAAAAGCAAGATGCTTTCATAAAATGATTCTTTCCTTGATTTTTCTTGCAAAATATGGTATGCTCATTTCGATATAAATAAACTTTGTCAAATTGGAGGAAACCATGAAAAGAAAAGTGATCTTTCTTCTTGCGCTGGTCTTGCTGCTTTGTTCCTGCGGAGTACGGCAGGCGCCGCAGGAGGAAACGCACACGCTCATCGAGGACGGCAACACGATTTATTTTGAAGCTGAAACCACGACCACGGAACCGACGACCGAAGCGGAAAAACCGATCGTGTCGCACCTGATGGTCGGCGGAGATGTGATGAGTCACATTCCGCAGATCAAGGACGCTTATGTTGCTTCCAGCGGTACCTATGATTATAATCACATGTTTGTTGATCCTGCGAAACAGCTCAAAAAAGCGGATTATGCTGTGGCAAACTTTGAAACTGTTCTTGCCGGCGGACCGAATTATACCGGCTTTCCGAACTTCAATTCGCCGGATGCGCTCGCATACGCGGTTAAGGACGCGGGCTTTGACCTTGTGGGCACAGCAAACAACCATTCACGCGATCAAGGCATCGACGGCATCAACCGCACGCTTGACGTGCTCGATGAAGTGACGCTGGCACACGTTGGTTCATACCGCTCGCAGGAAGAACGCGACAAAAATAACGGCATTGTTGTTGCGGATGTCGGCGGGATCTCCGTTGCGTTTTTGTGCTATACATACGGACTTAACGGTTACAGTCTGCCGCAGGATAAGCTGTTTGCCGTAAATGTTTTTAACATTGACTACACAACAACGCTCAGCCAGTTCAATTACGACCTTGTCGGAAAAGATCTTGCCGCAGCACGTGCGCTCAACACGGATATGACGGCAGTGTTGATTCACTGGGGCGTGGAATATCAGAATGCGCCGAACGACTATCAAAAAAAGATTGCAAAATATCTTGTCAGTCAGGGTGTCGACCTGATCTTCGGCTCCCATCCGCACGTTTTGCAGCCATATGAAGTGATCAAAACCGAAGATGATAACGGCAAACTGCGCGCAGGTTTTGTGATCTATTCCTTCGGCAATTTCATCTCAAATCAGATGACAGAGCCGGCAACGAAAACAACGTGCATCCTTGATCTTGAGCTGACAAAGAATCCGGCAACCGGAAAAACAAAGCTGACGGATGTGCGCTACACGCCGTATTATATGCTGCACCGTGACGATCTTCCTGCAGGACAGCGCAGAATGCTGGTGAATATCCACGAGGCTATGGCGGAATACAAGGCGGGCAAATCCAAGTACATCGGTCCTAATTCCTATCAGCTGCTTAAAAACGCGCTTGCCCACGCGCACAAGATCCTTGGCGAAAAAGGCGATAAAGCAAGCAAATAAAGCAATAGAAAACTCCGGGTGACGGCCCGGAGTTTTTTCATGTTATTCAGCAGCGTTTTCTTCCATTTCGGCTTCGCTTTCTTCAAGCTCTTCAATAGCTGCTTTGCGCCGTTCTTCAAGGTCGGCAAGCATCTGCTCTTTGAATTTGCCGTGGATGTTGAAGAACATGAACGCAATGCCGGTCAGCAGTCTGGCTGCGGCAGGCGCCAACGCAAAGATGATCCAAAGGCCGCGCTGTACGCCGGGATCGGTGTTGGGGATCGCAATGCCTTCGCTGTCGGTGATCGCCTGATAGCCGATCCAGGTCAGCACCATCGAAGTCAGCCATGCGTTGAAGCTGTTACCGATCTTCATAAAATAGTTCTGAATGGTTGTCACAATGGCTTCATTGCGCATGCCGGTCTTCCATTCGGAATAATCGAACACATCGCCGGAAAGGACCGCAAGCGCAACGGAGATCACGCGGTTCGGCAGTCCGCAAACGGTGAGCGAAAAGGCCATCCAGACCAGGTGAGCGATCACATTGTCCTGAAATGCAGCGCCGAACGGGTGATAGCCGATCAGATACATCAGCGTATATGCGATTCCGCCAAAGAGACCTGCGCCGATCATCGTGTTGCGCGCGCCGAACTTGTGGATGATCTTCGATGAAAGCGGCGTCATGATGTAGTTCGGCAAACCCGTGAACAAGCTGACGATGGTCGCGTAGGAGTATTTGCCGGTACAGTTGAACCAGAAGAACTTCTCGTTGCCTGCGCCGATGGATTTAAAAGAGTTGAAGAAGTTGCCCAGAATGAGGATAAACATCGGACGGTTCTTTGCAAGGTGCTTGAATGATTCGAACACACCGACTTCCTTCATCTCTTCGCGCGACTGCAGCGGGATGCGTTCGCGCATATGCCGGAAGCCGTAGATGCACGTTGCGGCGCAAAGCAGCACGATCACCCAGGAAAAGCCGTTATAAACCGTGCTTTCCGCAACATTGTTGCTGCGTCCGATGTCCAGCACGAATGGCAGCGCGGAAATCAGGAATGTGCCGAACAGGCGGGCAAATTCGACCGTTGCTATTGCTGACACGCGCTCATTGTAGTTTGGCGTAACATTATACTGCATCAGTGTCCAAGCGCCGAAATAGCTCATGCCGAGCCCTTTAAGGACAGTGGCAAAGGCGACCCATACGATCTTCATGGCGGGGGAGAGCGCCGGTGCGCTGAAGAGCATGACCGTGCCGATCAGCCACAAAGGAATCGGAAGGATCAGATAAGGCTTGATGCGACCCCAACGTGTACGCGTGCGGTCAATGATCAGACCGGAGAGCGTGTCGTCCACAGCGTCGTAGATGCTCGCTCCGAGACTGATATTGGCGTAGGCGTTCGGTGACAGTCCGAAAAACTGAATGATGAAGAACTGAAGATTCGCATTGCAGAACTCGTCAAGGTTTTTTTGACCGAATGCAACGGCGCCCATTGCAAAAATCTCTTTTGGGGATAAGTAACGATGTTTTCGAACAGCGTCATTCTGCGCAGCGTTATCCTCGTTTTGCGCAGTCTGCTGCTGTGTTTCCTCAATCACGGCAGTGCCGGTTGTATCGTCCATACGACCCCTCCTTGCTTTCAATTATAGAGTTATTCTATCATATTGCTTCGGCGAATGCAAGCGTCTATGCAAAAACTTGACAAAAAAATATTTGCTTCAAGCGCTAAAATATAAAAAATGTCCAAAGAAACGCTTGACAGATGGGTGTAAAGCAATTAAAATGAAAAAGTACCATTGATAGAGAGGAGCGCTGTTTATGGCAAAGTGCCCGAATTGCCACGCAAAGCTGCATTTTTGGAACGTTAAAGCGGAATGCCCGCATTGCCACATCAATATCCCGAATCACAATTGGGAGGAGCGGCTGGAAGAGGACGCGCAAAACCGCGAAAAGTCTTTCTTTCAGCTTAATTCCAATCTGCAAAAACTGAAATACGCTGTGATCGGAACACCCTGGCGGCTGATTCGATTGATCTGCAGCGTGCTGCCATTGGTCGGATTTTTATTGCCGATGGCGCATGTGATCGGGAAAAGCGGCGAGGGCGATTTCAGTCTGCTTTTAATGTTTACGGGGAACAAGGAGCTGTTTTCACCGTCGCATTTGCTTGAGGTTTTCAAATGGGGCACTCCGGCGGAAACCTCCCTGATGATCGCGCTGCTTTCTGCAGCAGGCGCGCTGCTGCTTGCTGTGATCGCTTTCTTTTTGGTGTTCATTCTGTTTAAACATCCGAAGTCACCGGCAATCGCAATTTTGCATGCGCTTTCACTTGCCGCCTATACTTGCGGCGTTTTGCTTGCTAAAAATACGTTCCAAAGTAATCAGAACGGCGGCCTTTTGTTTGGTGTCTGGCTCGGTATTTCGGCGTTCGCGCTGGTTTTTTTGCTGGATTTTGCGCTTGTGATCCTCCCGGTGAAAAGCGAGGACCTGCGTTATATTCCAAAGGATGAACTGCAGTGGGACTACGCAATTTCGACAGGGGATTACACAAAAGAAGAGTTTTCTGCCTGGCTATTGAAGAAGAAACAGGCGGAAAAAGAGAAAGCATAAAAAGTTTTTTAAAAAAATCACAAAAAACACTTGCATTTTTTATCACTTTGTGCTAAACTATTCGAGCATTTGTATCCGTCGCATTGCGGCATGGGTTCAAAGCTGACGATTCCGTCAAACATTATAAAGCGGTCCTCTGTCTTAGAGAAGGCATGAACGTGGCAGAATTTCAGGAGGAAAAACCCCAATGGACGCACTCAAACTCATCTCTGATTCCAGCCTCAAAGCTGAAATCCCCGTCATCGAAATCGGTTCCACCGTTCGTGTTCATGTGAAAATTCGTGAAGGCGAAAGAGAAAGAATCCAGATGTTCGAAGGCACAGTCATTGCCAAAAAAGGCAGCGGCATCTCTTCTACCTTCACGGTTCGTCGTGTTTCCTACGGCGTCGGCGTGGAGCGTGTGTTCCCCGTGCATTCCCCGAACGTGGTTGCAGTGGACACCGTCAGAAAAGGTAGAGTTCGCAGAAGCAAGCTGTATTACCTGCGCGACAGAGTCGGTAAAGCAGCGAAGGTTAAGGAAAAACTCGGCTGATTTTGCGGCAAAACAGGGGAGCAGTGTGCTCCTCTTTTTTGATACTGGAGGTTCATATGAAAGATATTGCTTTGCTTGAAAAGAACGAACGCAAGGCGTCAGACAGCGTTGTAATCAATGTCTATGATTTTGTTTCCGTTCTGGTTTCCGCTGTTGTTGCCATCGCGATCATTTTCATGTTTGTGTTCCGCGTTGTCGGCGTTGTCGGAACGTCTATGGTGCCGACACTGCAAGACGGCGACTGGCTGTTTATTACCGCAGGCGATTCCAAGCCGCAGTACGGTCAGGTCATCATCATCACCCAGCCGAACTGGTTTGATGAACCCATCGTCAAGCGCATCATTGCCACGGAGAATCAGACGGTGGACATCAACTTTGAAAAGGGCGAAGTCTATGTGGACGGCGTGCAGCTCAATGAGCCGTATATCAACAATCTGACGCTCAATCAGGAAGACGGTGTGACTTTCCCGCTGACAGTGCCGGAAGGACACGTTTTCGTCATGGGCGACAACCGACAGGGCTCAACGGACAGCCGTTCTGAAAAGATCGGCTTCATCGATGAAAACTATATTCTCGGTGTTGTCAAGGTGCGCCCGTTCAACGTCAGCAACAATACCGGCAAGTTTTCCATGTATTCCTTCCAGAACTGGAAGATCGCAAAGGCTGAACTTACGCCCGCACAGTAAGAGGTGGACTATGCCCGATCAGCAAAAACAAATTGTACAGTGGTTTCCCGGCCACATGGCAAAAACAAGGCGACTCATCAAAGAGAGTCTGCCACTTGTGGACTGTGTGACGGAGCTGCTGGACGCGCGTGTGCCGTTCTCGTCTCGTAACCCCGAGCTGGATGAACTGACCCAGCAAAAGCCGCGCATCGTTTTGCTCAACAAATGCGATATGGCAGATGAAAAAACGACTGCGCTGTGGATCGAATGGTTCCGCAAGCAGGGAAAAGCCGCGCTTGCAGTGGACTGCCGCAGCGGAAAAGGGCTCAACCGTTATCAGGCAACCGTGCAAACGGTGTTGGCCGACAAGATCCGCGCAAACAATGAAAAAGCGATCAGCACCGGTGGGGTCGTGATCGCTTGCGGCGTTGCCAAATATGAAGGGGATGACTGCGTCGCTGCGGTGTTTGAGCGCGCGGACCGGAGCATGTACGAGGACAAGAGCAGGCTGAAGGCCGGACAGTGACACATATCAAGCAGGAAGGGACAGCGGTGAGCATGGAACACAGCAAATCAGGCGTTTCCCCAAGGATGCAGGGCGACCGTCGCCCCGACGGCCTGCGCTCCGGCTTTACGCCGCTTGGCATGTGGGCGTTCTCCATCGGCACGAGCATCGGCTGGGGATCGTTCATCGTCACCTGCAACACCTATCTGCAGAAATCCGGCCTGCTCGGCACCGTGTTCGGCCTGCTGCTGGGCATGGCGGTCATATTCGTGATCACCTGGAACCTGCAGTACATGATCCGGAAAGCGCCGGACGCGGGCGGCATCTATACGTTTGAAAAGCGCGTCAGCGGAAAGGACCTCGGCTTCCTCGCCCTCTGGTTCGTGCTGCTCACATACCTGGCCATACTGTGGGCCAACATAACCTCGCTGCCGCTGTTCGCCCGCTTCTTCCTCGGGCATACGTTCCAGTTCGGCTTCCACTACACGATATTCGGCTATCACGTGTGGTTCGGCGAGGCGCTGCTGTCCATGTGCGCCATCGCGCTCATCGGCATGCTGTGCGCCAACAGCTCGCGCCTGCCCAACCGCGTCATGATCGTCGCCGCGCTGACGTTTGCCGCCGGGTTCACGGTATGCGCCGTGATCGCGCTCATGCGGCATGACAGCGGCTTCAGCTACGCGCCTCTGTACACGGAGGGCTCGAGCGCGTTCCGGCAGATCGTCCGCATCGCGGCCATTTCGCCGTGTGCCTTCATCGGCTTTGAGAACGTCTCGCACTTCTCCGAGGAATATGCGTTCCCGGTCAAAAAGGTGCGGGGCGTGCTGATCGCCTCGGTGCTGGCCACCACGCTGCTGTACCTGTTCGTCT
>CADBBT010000019.1 GCA_902792985.1 Oscillospiraceae bacterium | reverse complement strand
CTGCCCGGCCGCAGGAAAGAGCGTTTGCATCAAAAGCGCACGGCTTTGCTCAAAATAGCTCCACACGAACGGCAGCGGAAAAAGCAGAACACCCAGCAGGAACCAACCGAAAAATGAACGCCGAAAGCGCAGAAACTGCTTTTGTTCGCAAAGTGCAATTTGAAAACAGGCACGCACACTTTGGCGCACACCGGCGCCGGACGCAAGAAAAAAGCTGCGCGGCAAAAATAAAATATGCAGTCGGAAAAGCAGCCAGAGCGTTGCGCAGACAGCAAAGACACAGCCGGCAAAAAGAAGAATCGCCGCCGTCCGTTCAAAACCCCGCCGCAGCATATGAAGCAGCAAAAGCACAAGCACTGCGGCCGGAACACTGCACACCGCGCCGAGTACCCCCTGCGCCGCAGCGGATAAAAGAAGCGAAGCGACTGCGCGAAACAGCGTTTTTCCGCGAAACGCCGAAAGAAAGCCCGAAAGCTTCGCTTCCCTGCCCTGTGCCAGCGCAAGGCAGCAAAGCGCGCTGCCGAGCGAGCCTGCACCGGTGACACAAAGGCGCAAAAATGCGCAGAGCGCCGGAACAAAAAAACGAAAAAAATCGCGCAAAAAAAGGATTGCCGCAACGCTCACTGCAAACAGCAGCACCGCCGCGCCGCTTTGGATAAAAAACGCGCCGAGAAAAAGCGCCCGGTGCTGCATCTGCAGGGCACGGGCGCGCAGTTTGATGTGTGAAATCATGGATCAACCCCCGCTTTTGGGAACGCTGTCCATAGTGTTTCTCGTTTGCGGGCGTTGTATACACGGTAGATTGTTACGGCAGAAACCAGTAGGAGTGAAAGCCGTAAAGATAGGTCCGCGCACCCTTCGGCATCTGCGTGAGCGCAAAGAAGACGTTGATATAATCGCCAAAGCCCGCAGAAAGCGCCAAAACGCCGAAAAAACCGAGCACCGTGATCTGCGGGAAGAAGAAGAACAAGGTGAAGGGCAGCACTCCGAATACAAGGTTCGGCAGCAGGCTCATGAACACAAAGCGTCCCTTGCTCATATCTTCGGGGCCAACCACAAACAACGCCCCGCGTTTCAACCAGGTGAACAGATAAACGTCGCCGCGAAAGCAAAGCGCGTGCAAAACCTCATGCGGCAAGAGCGTTGCAAAAAAGAGCAGACACGCGCCCCAAAGGTGCGCTATGGTTGCGGCCGAAAAAAACGCGCGTGCACGCAAAAAGAACGGTACCAGCAAAACAGCGGCAAGAAGAAGCGCACCGGCGTTTGCAATCAGCGTAAACTTTTTCGCCTCCGGCTCACGGAACCGCACCGCGTTCTCGCGGTGTTCTCCGTGCGGCAGCGATTCTTCATTTCCGTCAAATTTTCCTTTATAATGCAGTTTCATCTTTAACCTCTTTATGCAAACAGTTCCATATCCTTGGTATACAGTGCGGTGCGCGTGATGCGGTACAGCGCCCCGTCGGTCAGTTTCAAAAGCTCGTCACACAGCAGCGCCGGATTGACGTTCGTTGTGCTGCCGGCCGGAAGCACAAGCTGCAAGCGCAGCAGTTCGCCGTCCTTTGTCAGAGAAAACGACTGCAGATGTTCGAGCAGATCGACGTCCTTCATCACCTTTTTGTGTCCCTTTTTGCCGAGCTTTTGCACAACCAGGGAATCGCGGTGCAGCAGTGCATTTGCCTTATCATAAAAATCATCCGAGTCCCGAACATCTTCAAAGACCACATCGAACGCGGCAAAGGCGATGAACTTCGGATCGAGCACCGGCACTTTGACCGCAGTGATCTCAATACCTGCCGGCATTGCGCTTTGCAAAGCGGAAAGGATCTGCGCTTCGCCCGTGTCGTCCTCTATGCGGATATCCATCGATTCACAAAGGCTTTCCATGCCCAACGACAGCGGCAGCGCAAAGGTCATGTACGGGTGCGGATTGAACCCTTCCGTATACCAAAGCGGAATGCCGGATCGGCGAATGGCGCGCGTCATGGTGCGCATGAGATCAAGATGGGAGATATAGCGGATCGGGCCGCGTTTTTGAAACCAGACTCTAAGCGTGCGCATCGCATTTTCCTCCGTTCAATCGGTCTGCGCCGCAGCCGGCGCAATGGATCCGGCAATGCGGGGTGGTCTTGCTTTCATAGGCTTTTTTCGCTTCACGGATCAAGAACTCTTTGCGGATGCCGTAATCGAGATGATCCCACGGCAGCACTTCGTCAAAGCTGCGGCGGCGCGAGGTGTAAAACAGCGGATCGACCCCGCAGGCGGAAAAGCTTTCCATCCATGTGTCGAAATGGAAGCTGTCGTCCCAGCCGTCAAATTTGCAGCCGTGCGCCCAGGCGTATTCGATCACCTTGGAAAGTCTGCGGTCGCCGCGCGCAAACACGCCTTCCAAAAAGCTGATGTCCACCTTGTGGAAGCTGGCGTTGATCTTTTTTGTATGGATGTTTGAAAGCAGGTGCGCCTGCTTTTCCAGCAGCATCTCACGCGTGTCCTGCGGTTCCCACTGGAAGGGCGTGAACGGCTTTGGCACAAACGACGCCACACTGATCGAAACGGTGACGCCCTTGCCCTTGGGCTTGTCGGGGTTGCGGTAGAATTCATTGACGACCAGCTGTCCGAGGTCGGCGATGCCTGCCACATCGTCCAGCGTCTCTGTCGGCAGACCGAGCATGAAATAAAGCTTCACCGCCGTCCAGCCGCCGGCAAAGGCTTTGCGCGACGTGCGCAGCACCTCTTCTTCCGTTACGTTTTTGTTGATCGCGTCGCGCAACCGCTGTGTGCCGGCTTCCGGCGCAAAGGTCAGCCCGCTGCGGCGCACCTTGTTGAGCTTTTCCATCAAGCTGTCGGAAAAATTGTCCACACGCAGCGACGGCAGCGCGATGTTGATCTTTTCGGGGATCGTCCATTCAAGGAGCTTGTCCAGCAGCGTTTCCAACTGTGTATAGTCGCTTGTGGAAAGCGAGGACAGCGAGATCTCGTCATAGCCCGTTACATCGCACAGCCTTTTGCACTGGTCATTGATCGTGTCGGGCGATTTTTCGCGGATCGGGCGGTAGAGAAAGCCCGCCTGGCAAAACCGGCAGCCGCGGATGCAGCCACGCATGATCTCGTGCGTTACGCGGTCGTGCACAACCTCAATGAACGGCACAATGAATTTTTCCGGATAGCGCACACGGTCAAGATCGGAGATGACAAGCTTTTTCACCTTTTCCGGCGCGCCGTCGTGCGGCGTCACAGCGGCAACGGTACCGTCGTTGTGATAGGTCACATCATAGAGCGCGGGCACATAAATGCCTTCGATCTGCGCGGCCGCCTGCAGAAACTTTTTCTTGCTCCAGCCTTCCGCCTTCGCGGTTTCCAGCAGATCGAACACCTCGTCGAACACCTCTTCGCCTTCTCCGAGACAAAGCAGATCAAAAAACTCTGCCATCGGTTCGGCGTTGCACACGCACGCGCCGCCGCCGATCACGATCGGCGTAAGATCCGTTCTGTCGGCAGCGCGGATCGGCAGCCCGGCAAGATCGAGCATGTTCAGCACATTCGTGTAGCAAAGCTCATACATGAGCGTAAAGCCGATGAGGTCGAACTCTTTGATCGGATCGCCGCTCTCAAGCGCATACAGCGGCAGATTCCGTTCGCGCATGAGCGCTTCCATATCGTGCCACGGCGCAAACACACGCTCGCACCAGACGTCGTCTCTGGCGTTTGCGCAGTCATATAAGATCTTGATGCCGAGATGCGACATGCCGATCTCATAGCTGTCGGGGAAGCAAAACGCATAGCGCAGCTTCACGGCGTTCTTGTCTTTGATGATACTGTTCAGCTCGCCGCCGGTATAGCGCGCCGGCTTTTGCACGAGCGGCAGTATTTTTTCAATCTCCTTGTTAAACATCCATAGTTCTCCGTTTCAGATTCATAATGAGTAAATATCCGAAGACCGCAAGCAAACTGACATTGCGGCCGATATAGCGTTGAAAAGCCGCGCAAAAGACGGCAAACGCTGCCAGAAAGCTCAATGAAACGCTTTTCAGCACAAAGGCCAGCCGTTCGGGCGAAAGACGCGGTTCCAAAACCGCATGCAGTGCCCGCCAAAGATCGAGCGGATAGACCGGCAAAAGATTCAGTGCACCAAGCAGTGCATTGGAGAGGAAAAGCGTCCACACGGTTTTTTCGGGTAAAAAAGTGTGAAATAGCAGCGAGAGCAGACACAACAGCGCGTTCACAAAAACGCCGCCGAGCGCACACAGTGCCTCTTGTGCCGCGGGAAGCAAAAATGCGTCCGCGCGTTCGATCACGACCCCGGCCGCACCGAAGGAAAGCGCGCTGACTCTTGCACCGAAAAAGCGCAGAAACGTCAGGTGTCCGAGTTCATGCAGCATTGCCGAAAAAAAGCACACAAGCGCCGTCTGTTTTTCGCGTAAAAGCAACATGACGCAAAGCACAGCGAAGAAGGAAAAGCTGATTTTCAGCGAGAATGTGCGAAACCTAACCGTCATCTTCCAACAGCTGCAGCGGGTTGAGCCGTTCGCCGTTTTTTCGCACTTCAAAATGCACATGCGGTCCGGTCGACCAGCCGGTGGAACCGACCCGCGCGATCACATCGCCGGCGTCCACCGTATCGCCCTCGGCGGCGTCGATGCGGCTACAATGGCAATAAAAGGTCTCGAGTCCGTCATCATGGCGCAAAATGATATACTTTCCGGCGCGGCTGTCTTCGCCGACAGCGCGGACTTGTCCGTGATACGCGGCGTGGATCTTCGTGCCCGTCGGCACAGCAATGTCCAGCCCCGTGTGGAACGAATAGGCGTGCGTGATCGGGTTCGTGCGGTAGCCGAACTTTGAAGAATAGCGTCCGCCGCGCACAGGCCGCACGATCGGCACCGTGACCGCCGTTGGGGAAAACGACGTGTTCTCCTTTGCGGAAAGCGCCGTAACATCCTCGCCGCCGGCGCCGTCGGACGTTTCTTTTTTCTCTTTCTTTTCCTTTTTGGGTTCAGTCGTCGATGGTGCTGTTGTCGTCTCCTTTTCGGCTTCTTGCGTCTGCGGTGCAGCGCTCGTCGGCACAGTTGTTTCCGGCAAAGCGACTGTTGTTTCGGCTGCATCCACATCATAGGTAAAACCGCCGAACACCGGCACGCTCTCGCCCGAAGAGGTGAAGTATTCGCGCACAAGCGCCGCAACCTCCTGCACGTCCTCGCGTTCGAGGCTCCAGTTCATCAGCGCCGAAAAATCCGCGCGCAGGCTTTCACGCGCATCGGCGTTGGTTTTGATGCAGACGAACACGATCAGGCAAAAGAAGGCGCAAAACGCGATTTGCACCAGCGAAACGGTCAAAAACCAGTCGCCTTTTTCCTTTTTCGGTTTTCTTCGTTGCGGTCTGTTCTTTTCTTCCATAGTATCACCGCTTTATACTATGAACTTGGCGCGGGAAATATGCTCAGCCGACCATGATGCGGCCTTCCGGCAGCACGCGTCCGTCGGCAGCACTGTCGCGGTTGCCGAGCGCGATGATAAAACAGACCGGGCCGACGCGCCCGAAGAACATGGCAAGGATCAGCGAAAGCAGACCCATCGTCCCGCAGGACGCAGTCACGCCGCTGGAAAGTCCGGCCGTTGAAAACGCGGAAACGGCTTCAAAAAGCACATCTATGCCGCGCATGCCCGGCGTTTCCAGCACGATCACGCTGCTGACGATCAAGACGGCAAGCAGACCCAGCGCCGCCACAGACAGCGATTTTGCAACCGTTTTATGATCTACGCGGCGACCGAAAATCACAGTCCCCTCATGGCCGCGCAGCACAGACACCACCGTCATGGCGAGCACGGCAAAGGTGGTCACCTTGATGCCGCCGCCGGTGGAGCCGCTGCCCGCGCCGATGAACATCAAAATGAGCATGAACAGCTTCGTCACATCCTGCATCGAGCCGATATTGACCGAGGCAAAGCCCGCCGTGCGCGCCGTGATGGATTGAAAGAGCGCCGCGGTGAGCTTTTGCGAAAGCGGCATGGGCGAGAGCGTTTTCGGGTTTGTCCATTCAAAACCGAGCACCGCACAAAAGCCGAAGAGGATCAGCGCAAGCGTGAACACTGCAACGGTTTTTGTATGCAGGGTGATGTGATGGTTTTTGCGATAGGTCAAAAGATCATAAAAAACATAAAAGCCGAGACCGCCTGTGACGATCAGTGCCATGACAGTGCCCATCACCAGCGGTTCCCCGTTGAAGCCGGTCATTGAGGCAAACGGCGCATTTGCGCCGAAAATATCGAAGCCTGCATTGCAATAGGCGGAAACAGCCGTAAAGGCCGACATCCACACGCCTTTTAAGCCAAAGCGCGGCACAAAATGCAAACACAGCACACCGGCACCGAGCGCCTGACAGAGCACGGCCGTGATGATGATCGTGCGCACCAGGGGCTTGACCTGCGAGAACAGATCCAGGTTCGTATACTCCTGCGCCAGACGGATCGAACGAAAGCCCGACCGCTTTTTCAGCGCAAAGATGAAGAAGGTCGCAAAGGTGACCATGCTGATGCCGCCGATCTCGATCAGAACCATCAGCAAGATCTGTCCGGGCGCAGAGAGCGTTGCGGCGGGGTCGATCAGCGTCAGTCCAGTCACGCACACACTGCTCGTTGCAGTAAACAGCGCCTCAATGAAGCGCAGCGGCGCTTTGCGAGTCATCACAGGCAGCATAAACAGCAGCGTTCCGACTGTGATAACACCAAGAAAGCTGAGCAGAATCACCCGTTCCGGATGCATCGGCCGCTTTTTTTCTTCCTCGCGTTTCATGGCGCGCCCTCCCGTTTGGTTTTTTATCATTATACCATAGTCTATCGCGAATTCCAACAATTTTTTTGAATTGTCGAAAATTTATTGACGAAGACGACAAAATAGTGCTATCATAAAAAGGAATCAAACGAAAGCGAGGTCGATTTATGTTTCAGGATTTCAAATCAGACGGCTTTATGTTCTGCATTGCCATCGGCGTGCTGCTCTTCGTTGTTGCGCAGTCCGTGTTTTTCCTTCTGCGCGCCATCAAACGCGGCAAACAGATCGGTATCACAGGCGATCAGATCAAAGGCACCATCGCATCCAGCGCACTGTTTTCCATTGCGCCGGCCATCAGCATTGCCGTGACAGTGCTCGTGCTTTCCGTGGCGCTCGGCTATGTGCTGCCGTGGATCCGTCTTTCGGTCATCGGCGCCATCCAATATGAGGTTCCCGCCGCGGAAGCCGCCATCGAAGCAGCCGGTCTTTCCGGCGGCATCGGCGTCGATGTTTCCGACCCGAAGGTCTTTACCGCTGTTGCGTGGGTCATGTCGCTGGGCTGCATTCTGCCGCTGATCCTCATTCCGCTGTTTCTCAAAAAGATCCAGGGCAAGATCTCCGGTACGATGAACAAGAACACCAAATGGGCAGATCTCATGTCCGCCGCCGCCTTCATCGGCATCATTGCCGCCTTTTTGGGCCGCGGCATCGCCGGAACGGGCGAACAGACCGTGCTGGAAAGCGGCGAAAAAATCAACGCCGTCATCGGAGACGGCGCAGGCGTGCTTTCGCTCACAGCGATCGTGTGCTCGATCGTGTTCATGCTGCTGCTTGTTTTCATCAATAAAAAGCTGCAGTGGAAATGGCTCGAATCGTTCGCCATGCCGCTGGCCATGATCCTTTCCATGGTCGTGATCGTGCTGCTGAACACCTACGCGCCGTCGCTCGCCGCGATCGAATGGAGGTATTGAGATGAAAAACAAAAAGAGAAGCTATCTGGACTCCGTCCATCTTTACGGCAGCATCTGGTGCATTGCCGCGCTGTTTGTCATGCTGCTTGTGCCCACGCTGATGTGTCTGCATCTCGGCGTCTGGCCTGACGGCAGTGTGGTCGCCAAGGCGTTTTTCTCCATCGCCATCCTCTTTTATCCGACCGCCGTTGTGGAGGTCGTCGCCTATGGTCCGCTGCTCGGCGCCGGCGGCACCTACCTTTCCTTTTTGACCGGCAACATCGCCAACCTCAAGCTCCCCTGCGCGCTGAACTCCATGGAGAACGCCAAGGTGCGCGCCAACTCCGAGGAGGGCGAGATCATCTCCACCATTTCCATCGCAACGTCCGCGATCGTGACCACCGTCATCATCGCCGTGTTCGTCATGATCTTTGCATTCAACCCGAGCTTCACCTCTCTCATGCAGTCCGAAACGCTTGCGCCTGCGTTCAAGCAGGTGACCTACACCATCTTCGGCGCGCTGGCGGCAACGTACTTTGCAAAGCACTGGAAGATCTCCATCCTGCCCATCGCCGCAGTGTCGCTCATCCTTGTGTTCGCAGGCTCCATGCAGATCGGCGTGCTGCTCGTCATCGGCGTTGTGGTTTCGCTGCTCGGTGCGCATCTGATGTATAAGCTCAAGTGGGTATAAAAGAAAAGCAGTATGATTTCAAGGATTTTTCAAAAAATATCCGCATGGATCATGTCGATCGTTGCCGCCTTTCTTTCGCTGTTCGGCATTGCGCCGAAGACAACAGCGCCGGCACCGCCACCATGGCTTTTGAGCGGCGTTCCGGAATTCGGCGCAGGCGTTTATTCGACCGCGCTCTACAACACCGGCACGGGACTCGATCACGAGATGGCTTTCGTTTACGACACCGATCCGCACCCGACCGACAGTTTCATGCAGCTGGTTCGGGAAACCACAGCCGAGGATCTTGCGGCCTATTGCAGCACGCTTTCGCAAAGCGGATATACCCAGAGTTTCCGCAACACGATTGAAAACAATGAATACTACGCGTACAGCAAAAAAGGCAGCAGCATTTATTTCTATCGCAACGGCAATACCGGAGAAACGCGTGTGATCCACGATTGCTGCAACACCGTTTCCTACAGCGACGTCAGTTCTGTCACTCCATACAACACGGAGGACGCCGTGCACCCCGGGGTATATCAGTTCAGCTATCCATACCTTGATGAAGCACATCCCGATGAAGCGCTTTATGCGAAAAACGGAATGATGTATATCATTCTGCTCTCCGACAAGCGGGTCATTGTGATCGACGGCGGTGAAAAAAAGCAGAGCACCGACCGTAACGCTGCAGAACTCTGGAAACTGCTTCACAAGATTACCGGCAAAGAAGAAAACGAGCCCATCACAGTTGCGCTTTGGTACGGCACCCACGCTCACGGGGATCACACACAGCTGTTTTACAAGCTGCTGTGTGAATATCACAAGAAAATCACCGTAGAACGCGCCATGTTCAATTATCAGTCCGTCAGCGTGATAAAGAACAAACTTATAAATGTGGAAATTCTGCGCTGGGCGCTGAAAAAGTTTTATCCCGATCTGCACTATCTGAAACAGCGCTCCGGCTTCCGTTTTCAGCTGCAGGACGCGGTCTGTGAAGTGCTGTATACGCAGGAGGATGCCATAAACGCAGCAGACGCAAGCTGGAATGTTACAAATCTGAACGATTTTTCCGCAGTTTTGAAAGTGACGCTGAACGGCAAAACCTTCCTGTTCCCCGGCGACAGCAACAGGATCGTTGCAAAACGGCTGCTGAAAAACTATTCAGCAGCAACGCTGAAGATCGACGTTTTACAGGCGGCGCATCATATTTATAACGACCTCGAAGAACTCTACGCAGTCGTACAGCCGACCTATGTTATGTGTCCGCAATCAAAGCTGACGGCGCTAAACACGCCGCTGGACGCATATGTCACATTAAGAAAATCTGTGCCGGAAGAAAACTTTTTCTTCGCCGGAGAAAACATTGTTTACGGTCTCACGCCTCTTGCGGACGGCAGCATTTCCGTCAGTGAGACTGCGGTCAACTGCAGCGGCTTCGACGGAATCGACCACGATGACAAAACGCAGACGCCGGGAAATGAGACCGGAGATGAGCAGTCCGACCTGAACGTACTGCAGGGTTCTTAAGGCTATTTCAGCGGCACCGTCTCGGTGCGGATATTTGTTGTTTCATCAAACGCCGGAACGCTCTCCGGCGTTTGTTTTTCGCTTTGCGGCGCCAGCCAGCGGTTGGAAAGTTCCAGCACGGTTTGTGCGTCATTGCTCACAAGACGCGCAAAAAAACCGCCGCCGTCAAACAGCGCGGAAGCGCCCATCGCGGCATAGGTCGTCGTATCACGCAGTTTCAGTGTTTCAAACACGGTCTGTGTCTGCGCTTCGGTGATCTCCTCCAGCGCGGCACACGCACGCGCACAAAGCGCACAAAACGCATCCACACGCTGCGGTGTGACCGCAAAAGGCGATCCGTCCGTCTGAAGGCGCTGCAGCAGCACACGGCACTGCACGATGCGCCCGTCTTCGGTGCAGATCAGCCGCAGCGCCAAGCCGTCGACAAAAGACCAGAAGAACCGCCGTTCTCCGCCCTCATTTTCGAGCAGACAATCCGTCAAAGAAAGCGCCGCGCTCTGCGGCGTTTTTGTGTGCTTGCAAAACGACACCACGTCGGTCATCTCCGCGCGCACGCAAGCAGAAAGCAGCAGCGCGGCAAGCAGCAAAACCGTGAGTTTGATAAAGGTTTTCATTCGTTCCCCCACCCTTTCCCTCTCATTTATAAGCGAAAGAGCGCAAAAAAATTCCCTGTCAATGACAGGGAACCTATGATTGCATTTGTTATGCTTCTTCTTTTGCGGTCTCGTTCTGCAGCGTTTTCACAAGCTCCACAAGCTCGCCGACCGTGCGCAGGTTTGCCGCAGCGGAATCGGGGATTTTCACGCCGAATTCGCGTTCCAGCTCAATGGCGACGTTCACAAAATCGAACGAGTTCAGGCCGAGTTCGCCGCGCAAACGGGTGTTTTCATCGGCGGTATCCAGATCGACGTCTACAAAATCATTGATAATTTCCAGTACTTTTTCAAGCATTTCAGGGGTCCTCCTCGGTTAAATGTTGTCCAGAATATCACCGACGGTGCGGTTGGGATTTTCCATGGCAAGGCGCAAAACTTTTTCCGTGCCCGCCTGCATGCGGTCGATGTCCTCTTCACTGATAAACTTTGTTCTGTGCTGATAGGTGATTTTGATCGTGCCGTTTTTGACGTCCTTCATCGCAAAGGTGTAAAGCACCATCACATAACGGCCGATGCCGTAGCCGATGAACTCGTAATCCCAGTTGTTCATCGTGCCGTCCTCCAGCGGGAACCACGAGAACATCATCGTGGACGACGCTGCGGCAGCGGAATAATTGAACAGCTTGCGCTGCAGATTGCGATATTCGAGATACGGGTAGTCCATGTGGCGGAACGCCCAGTGCTGCTGCTCGGAGATTTTGCCGATCGCGTCCATGAACGTGTCGTTTTCCTCCAGCACCATGCGCCACGGCAGCGGTACGGCATAGGTGCCGCCCGAACGTTTTTCAGCGCGCGTTCTGCGGCGCGGGCAAAGGGTGATGAAGTAAGAATCCAAAATGCGGTTGTTGATCTTCGCAAGGAAAATACGCATCGCAAGCTGGATCAGGCATTCGCCGCCGACCGCGTTCTCATCCATGAATTTGATGACCTTCTGGCTGTCCTCATAGGGAATGACCTTTTTGGTGAAAGCCGCCTTGTCGTGGATCGGGTCAAACAGCGAAACATACTTGATGCTCGGATCCTTCTTCTTGGCGCGTTCGGCGTCCAAAAACTTCGGACCCTCCACACCGAGATAAGTCGGTTCACCGTCCTTGGTGATATATTCCGCATAGGCTTTTTCTTCCTGCGCGAGGTTCTCCGGATTCGCGATCCACGCGAGTTCCTTTTTGATGCCGTCCTCATATTTCCCGAGTTCTTTCGGCATCGGCGCGCCGTCTTTAAGATGGTCATACACGGCAAGCAGGTCGTTGAAAAACACCATGCACGCAGCGTTGTCCATCACAAGATGGTGCACGCAAATGTAGATGCCGTATCTGCCGTCGGCAGCGCGGAAAAATTTCAGACGGTAGGTCTCACCCTTGAGCATACGGATCGGCGTCTGCGCGTCCGCGGTCAGCACTTCGACCTGCTCCTCCATGGAGCTGAACTTCAAAACAGGGATGTCGTGAATCTCATAGTGATCAAGAAAATACTGCTTGATCTTGCCCTTTTCTTTGAAGAAGCGAAGACGCATGCAGTCGTTGCGCTCAATTTCAATGTTGATCGCCTGCTCCATGAGCTTGAAGTCGATCTCTTTTTCCGTGAGAATGGATTCGGGGATTTGCGTAACCTGTTTGTGGAAAAAGCTGTACTTGAGCATGTACTGGATCATGTCCTGCGCCGGGGTCAAATCATAAACAGGTCCTTTGATCGGTTCTTTCATAAGTTTCTCTCCTTTTATAGCACAGATGCTTTTTTACGAATCAGTTTTCCCGTGGCGGTGCGCTCAAACGGTGACGAGCGCAGCTTGATGCGGGAGATGACGTGCGACGCTTTCGCCGTCATGTTCATGGTATCCACAATTTCTTCAAGGATTCCGAAAATGTCGTCGATCTTGTTCTCTTCCGCAAAAGCGTAATTCGGGAAGATCTCCGCGATGATCTTGTCGTTTTCGGCATAGACCATCACCTCCTGCACCAACTGGCGGTCGCTGAATTTCTTTTCGATCGCCTCGGGCGAAACGTTTTCGCCGTTGGAAAGGATAATGAGGTTCTTGACGCGGCCGGTGATGAAAAGCTGGCGGTCCTCGGTAAGGTAGCCGATATCGCCGGTACGCAGCCAGCCGTCGCTTGTAAACATGAAAGCGGTCTCATGCGGCATTTTATAATAGCCGAGCATGAGTGTGTCGGATTTTACCTGGATCTCACCGCCATACACACGGGCGTCGCAGATGTCGATCACGCGGCCGACAGACTCAAACGAGGCGTCCTCATCCGGCACAGAGATACGGCAGCCGGCTTCAGTCATCCCGTAGCCCTGACGCAAGAAGATGCCGAGTTCATCGTAAGCGGTGATCAGTGCAGGGTCAAGGTAGGCTCCGCCGGAAATGAGCCAGCGGATGTTTTTGCCGAACACCTGCCGTGCGGCGTCGTACGGTGTGATTTCCGGATGGCGGGTGCAGATGGCCTTCACGCGGCGCAGCAGCGTGGAAGCGATCATCGGCACAACGCGGATCACCTTCGGCTGGAATACCGTCAGATTGCGCACAAGGTCATGCATGTCGCCGTTGAGGGCAACACGCATACCGTCTTTCAGGTTCTTCAGATAGTCGCCCGTGAAGCAATAGATGTGATACATCGGCAGCACAGACAGCGCAACATCATTTTCGGTAAAGATGTCCTTGCAGTAGTCATGATACAGGACGTTGCCGACCAGCGATTTTGTGGAAAGCATCACAGCTTTGCGCTCGCCGGTTGTGCCGGAGGTGTAGATCATCGCTGCGCAGGCTTCGGGATCGACCGTGATATCGGACAGCGCGGCGTGCGGCGACGCTTCGCCGAAATCGTCATAGAGCTTTGCAAAATGCGCAGCGCCGATTCTGACAGCCTTTCTGAGGCTGGTGCAATGGCGACAAAGAGACTCCGCCTTTTCGCTGATCTCTTCGCCATAAAACAGGAATTCCACATCGGCGCGTTCCAGCAGCATTGCCGCTTCCGCCTCGGAGATGTCCGGGGACAGGGGCAGCGCCACATTGCCGCTCATAAGGATACCGGTCAGGCAGGTGATATAGTCATAGCTTGTCTTGCTCATGATCGCAACATGCATCCGGCGCTCGCTGATATAACGAAGATAGCGGCAAACCGCCAGACTGTCCTGCTGCGTTTTACGGAACGAGCGCTCCTGCACCTCGCCATCACGCATGAACATCAAAAACGTGCGGTCCTCATATTTCGCTGCCGCACCGTCCACCAGTTCCCGCACAGTCGGTATTTCAAACTGCTGCATGGCGAATCCCCCTTTCACAAGTCAACATGCTTGCATTATACATGATAAAGTTTGAACCGTCAAGATTCGCGGCATTTGTCCTACATTTGTTGATTTACTTTTTGATTTTCGCGGCATTTTAATTGCATTTGTCGAACAACTTGGCAAAAAGAGGCAAAAAAAGAGACTGTGATTTCACAGTCTCTCAATTTCGAATTGTTTACACGAGGTTGTTCAGTGCAGCGGCAACCACAGCTTTGAGCAGGTTGCTGATGCCGTCGTCCGCATTATTGAATGCCTTCACGATCTTGGAAACATCCTTCTTCTTGAACATACCGACCTTGTTGAGCAGAAGCTGTACGATGTCGCCCTGCATGATGTAGTCGATAAAGTAACCGAAGGTCGCGTTCGCGTTTGCGGTGTAGACCTTGTTGCCGTTCGGCAGCTTTCTCGCTTTGCCGGTGGCAAGGAACTTCGCAGTGTTGAACTTCGGCACACTGTTGCCTGCGCCAAGCATCTTGAACACACCCTTGAGGATGCCGTTCCAGTTGTCATGCAGGTCAATGCCCATATCCTTGACGATGCCGTTCACGGTGTCGCCGAGATTGAACAGGGTGTCATCTTCGCCGACAACGCCGAGCTTCTGCAGCGTCTTGTTGTATTCGATGTGCATATCGCACATATAGAAGCGCTTGATGAATTTGCCGGAATCGATCGCGTCAACAAGGTTCAGCAGAACGTTTGCAAGGTTCTGGCCGGGATCCTTCATGATCTTTTCCACAGCGAAGACGATGCTTTCGATCAAAGCCTTAAACAATTCACCCATCGTGCCGTAGTTGCGCACTTCGGCGTCTGACGGGTATTCGCC
The DNA here is from genome assembly GCA_902792985.1 of Oscillospiraceae bacterium. Lineage (GTDB taxonomy): Bacteria > Bacillota > Clostridia > Oscillospirales > Acutalibacteraceae > UBA6857. Next base: position 11,984 of record CADBBT010000019.1, on the reverse strand, counting down.
GTCCACAAGGCCGAGAATGTTGAAGAGATAGACAAAGAATGCCTGATAACCGGACATTTCATAGGGATTGTAGACATGCGCCGCATATTTCAGCGTGTCAAGTCCGGGGATGCCCGTCAGCATACCGACCACGGGAGACAGCTTTTCCGCCATTCCTTCATCGACCGCCATGCTCAGCGCGTTGGCAAGCTCGATGGAGCCTTTTTTGCTTTGAACGCTGATTTCAAGCAGGCCGCGGAAACCGAGCGCAGCGTCGTTCATTGCCTGATAGAAGGAATCCTGATCGGTCACGCACCAGTCGATGGAGCTTGCAATGGTGCCTTCCTGCTCTTCGCCGTTTTCATCTGTCCACTTGACCTTGGTGTCCAGATATTTCCATTTGGTTCCGAGCTTTGTCAGAATATCGGTCAAGGGCTTGCGCACACCGTCTTTGTCAACAGCGGTATATGCAACTTCGCCCATCTGCTGCGCAAGCAGAGGTCCGGTCACGTAAAGGTTGATGTTCGGCGCAACAGAGGCAAGATCGCCGGCCTGGTCATACAGCATCGGCATAACAGCGGTCATCGCTGCTGTCGGGAGCGCGTTCGTGTAAAGCATGTCGCGCAGCATATCGCCGATGTTGATGCTCTTGCCGTTTTCATCGGTGAGCATGGAACTGAGAATGCTTGCGGGATCAGCCTTCGTCTGAATATCATCCTGCGTTGTGACTTCGGCAGTGTCGATCTCACCCTTGCCGCCGTCAACGACCTGCACGGGATCGTCTGCAGTACCCTCGATCACGTCGCCGCCTTTTTTGCCGAAAATCATCACGGCGGATTCGAGCACAAGCAAGATGCAGAGAATCACAATTACAATTGTTTTGGCCTTAGATTTTTTTTGCATTTCTTTGTCCTCCCATACAGAAGAAGAACTTCTGTAAAATTTGTTGAAAATTTGAACATGATCTCAGCTATCTCATTTTATATGATTCTTCACATTAAGTCAACACTTTTTTGAAAAAAGATAAAACTTTCCAAGAAAATTTTTTCATTTTTTGAACAGGATTTCCACTTCATCTTGACAAACATACAGGTTCTCGATAGAATGAAAAGGTGGGAAAGAAGCTACGAGGAGGTATTCTCATGGAAGCAAAAACGAGTGAGGCTGTCTTTGCGCCGGACGTCTGGTTTCCGGTAGACAACGCCGCAAATCTTTACAGCGCCGCCAAGCGCCGCAACTGGGCGCGCACGCTGCGGTTGGCCTTTATTTTAAACGAGCCGGTCAACCCCGAACTGCTCCAGCGCGCGCTGGATGATACCCTTGTGCGCATTCCGACATTTTCTGCCATAGTCAAAAGCGGCATGTTCTGGAATTACTTTGAGCGCACAAATGCGCGTGCCACCGTGCAAAAGGAAACAGCCACGCCCGGCCGCCCGATCAATACCGGCAGCACCATGCAGCCCAATTTCCGCATCTTATACTATAAAAACAGGGTCGCGCTTGAAGTCTTTCACGGCATGACAGACGGCGGCGGCTCCATTCGCTTTTTGACTTCGCTGATCGCGCGTTACTACGAGCTGCAGGGAGACGCGCTCTCGGATGCGCCGCATCTGCTGCGCTTCGGCGATGAACCGACAGATGAAGAGATGAAGGACCCGTATCTGCGCAACAGCGTCGAGGGAATCAGCGCAAAGAATTATAAAGAAGTGGAGGCGTTTCGTATCCGGGAGCCGCTGACGCTCAACGCCATGCGCGTCACACACGGCATTTGCCGCGTGGAGGATGTCAAACGCGCCGCGGGCGCGTATGCACTCACGCTCACGGAGTATCTGACGGCGGTTCTGATCCAGACGTATCTGCAAACGACGCCCGTCGTCATTGACAAGCCGGTCAGTGTCAGCATCCCGCTTGATCTGCGCCGCAGGTTCGGCACCCAAAGCATGCGCAACTTCTGCTATATGTCCGACATAGCGTTTGATCCGCAGGGGCGGCGCGACGTGCCGTTTGGTGAAATCTGTGAAGCCATCGCAGGCACGGTGCAGAGCAAGGCGACGCTGGAATATCTTACGCAGGAGATCAGCCAGAATGTGCGTGCACAAAGCTCGCCGCTGCTGCGCCCTGTTCCCTATCCGCTCAAACGTGTGTTTTTATTAAACACCTACCGCAAGAATCAAAATTCGTTCACCACATTCCTTTCCAACATCGGCGAAGTGCTTGCGCCGCCCGAAGTATTGCGTCACATCAACCACGCGGAATTCACGCTTGGCGAAACGCCGTACAATCCGTTCGGCGTCGGCATCGTTTCTGTGAACGGTCTGCTGACGATCACCTTCAACGACTGCCGGGACGATATGGAAAAGCAGCGGTTTTTCTTCCGTTTCCTTACGTCGCAGGGTGTGCCGGTCCGTGTGGAAAGCAACAGAAAGTGAGGTACTCTATGCGTTGTTCCAACTGTAACGTCGATCTCGGCGAAAGCGCAACTGTCTGTCCGCTCTGCGGTGCACCTGCCGAAAACACGCCGCCCGTTCTTGACGGCATCCAAGAAGCGCCATATTCGGAAAAAGCGGAAAAGCTTCCGCAAAAGAAGGAGCGCATCGTTCCGAACAAATGGGTGCTGCGCGTTGCCGCCGTGCTTTGCCTGTTGTTTTTCATCACAGGCAATTCCCTGCTGTACAGCCTGCTTTCACCGCTGATTTTGTGCGGCGTTGCGATCTATCTGTTCATCTGCGGGCTCAAGGAAAAAGGCAATCTGCTGCATTCCGCAGTTGCACTGCTCGCGGAAACCGGCGTCGAGGCGCTGCTGCTCGTGCTGTTTCTGATCTTCCGCCGCAACTGCAACACCACGCTGTTCATCACGATTGTCACGATCGCGCTGACTGTGATCCTTTACGCACTGCGCTCCGATCGGTTTACGGAGCAGATGAAGGCATTGTTCAAATCATAAAAAACGACAATACATGGTCGCAAATCGTCTTTCTTATAGGAGTGATCATTATGAAAACTGTGAAAACAACAATATCCATTTTCTTGACCGTCTTGTTATTGATGGCGCTTGCCTTACCAATGACATCAGCTGTAAACACAACATATGCTGTCGGCGATGTCATTCAATATGGCACCTATCCGCAGTCTCGCGTTGCAGAAACCGCCGCACTCAAAAGCGCAGCAAATAATGCTACTTGGAAAAGCTATGACTATTACACCGGGACATATAACCCAACAGAAGAAGAACTCGGTTGGGGATACGAATTTGGTAGCTCAAATGAACTTAATGGCAAAATGCAGGCAGGCGATTTCATGAAATTTGCCGATTTCTTTCTGGGTGAAAAGAAATATCGTGCAATCATCTTCACTGACTATCGTCCTTTTTCAACAGGTCTGCAATCCAGAGCAACCAATTCTTATCAGGACGAAAACGGTTTTGTGCCGAATACAACCTACTATTTTCAATATGAGCCAATCGATTGGATTGTTCTTGATCCCACCGATGGGCTAATCATGAGCAAGCATATTTTAGACGCACAAGCTTATCAAAACACCGCATATAGAACCTCCGGAACAAACGTTTATCAATCCGCCACATCCTCAGACATAGCCATCAACTACGCAAAATCATCAATTCGGAAATGGTTGAATTGGGATTTCTATCAAACTGCGTTCACAAATGCCCAGCAAAGCAACATGAAATCTTCCGAAATTAACTACACATATAACGATTATGACAATAACGGTTCTTATATTAATATCGCCGGAACCGAGAGCGATAAAATCTTTCTTCTTACATTTGAGGACGTCTTGAACGACACATACGGTTTTTCTAATGATATGTTTGAAAGAGCTCCGCAGAGAATGGGAAGAGGAACCTCTTACGCACAATGCCAGGGTTTATATTGCTTTGAGACAGACTCCATCAACTATTTACAATTAAATGACAACTCAAACTGGTGGCTTCGAAATCACATGGGATATCCTTATTGTTCAAGCAGCGTGCCGTATTGGGGCGGTGCAGATGCAAGTTATTACTTCAAAGCGATAACAAGGACCTGCGACGGTGTGCGGCCAGCTTGCAAACTCAAAAGTCTCAGCTCAGATACAGCAGCAAGTGAAACTCTGTTTTCAGCAGATACATCTCTTGAACTTCCCCAAGTTGAAGAACAGCAACTCAACTTCTTCCAACGCGTTGTTCAATGGTTCCGTAACTTGTTCACAAAGCTATTCTCTATTTTCCACCGCTGAACCTTAACTAATAAAAGGTCTGTTGCATAATAGAAATCCAATAGCAATTTGCACAAAGAATTCAAGATAGAATCAAAGAAAAGACGCTTTCAGAGGCGTTTTGCCTCTAAAAGCGTCTTCTTTTTGTGCATTTTTTTCGAATCGTCTGTTTTGCAACAGACCCTCATTTTTTACACCGTCAATAGTCCCGCATCCAGCAGGTACTGTCCGCCGGTGCAGTAACGTGCATTGTCGCTCGCAAGGAAGAGCACCATGTTTGCGGTGTCTTCAGGCTCCACCCACGGCACCGGCTGCAGATTGCCTGCCGAGCGCTCAGCGATCTCCTGCGGCGTCATGCCCTCCATAGCGGCAAGGCCGTCGTTCATCGGCGTGTTCACGCCTGTCGGGTGGATCGACACCACGCGAATGCCAAACGGGGCAAGCTCGATCGCCCATGATTTTGTAAGGCCGGTCAAGCCCCACTTGGAGGCGGCGTAATGCGACAAACGGTTGCCGCCGCGCAGACCCATGACGGAGGAATTGTTGATGATCACACCGCTCTTCGCTTTCTTCATATACGGTACAACGCGACGTGTTACATTCATCGGACCCTTGAGGTTGATGTCGATCATGGCATTCCATGCCTCATCGGTCATCGTGTCGATCTCCGCATAGGCGCAGATACCGGCATTGTTGAACAGTATGTCGATCTTGCCGAACGAATCGATCGTCGCTTGCACGGCGGCGGTCACATCTGCGTCCGAGCGCACGTCGCCGCTGGCGATCAGACATTTGCCGCCCATCGCTTCGATCTCGGCTTTCAGGCTTTTCAGCTCGTCGCTCGTGCCGAATTCATACGCGGGATACTCGATCTTTTTTGCCACATCAAACGCTGCAACCGCTGCACCCTCTTTGGCAAAGGCGAGTGCCGTGGCTCTGCCCTGTCCGTGCGCTGCGCCGGTAATGAATATGACTTTTCCGTCAAACGTTCCCATCAGTGTTCCTCCTTGGTTTCGTTGAGATAGCTGTATAACACATCGTCCAGCGGCACTTTCGCCACCGTGTTAAACAAATTCGTTGCGTACATGATGCCCGCGAAAGCGATGAGCTGCACCAGTTGACGGTCGTCATAGCGTGCGCGCAGCTTGTCGTAGATCTCTTTGTCGATGCTGTGCGGATGTTTCGTGATCTGCAGACCGAAGTCAAAGAGAAGCTGCTCGGTTTCGTCCAGCGTCAAATTCGACGGGTCCTCTCCGGCATCGATCAGGATCTTGCGGAAAAAAGTGCCGCAGATCAGGCAGTCGTTGCCGGTGGAGATCGCGTGGGAAAAAATCGTCAGCGCGCGGTCGCCGAAAGTCGGCTTCAGCTCGTCATAAAGCGTATACCAGTCCATATACGTCTTAAACGCCTGGACATCGTGCAGCAGCGTGCGCTTCATATTGGTGATGCGGCCGTGCTTTTGGATCTGGTCGTCATATTCCGCTTTCACAGCGGCGTCGGCGGTTTCGTAATCCGTCATCGGAATCAGTTGCATGAGGGGCCTCCTTCATTCAGGTTCATGAGTAATTTGATATAGAACTGGATCCCATCCAGATAACTCTGCGTTTTCAGTTTTTCGTCGTTGCCGTGCATGGATGCACGCTCCTCGTTGGAAAAGCGGAAACCGCCAAAGCGATAGACATTTTCGCAGATGGCCGCAAAATGCTTGGCGTCCGTTCCGCCGTTCATCACATACGGCACCGCCTTTACCGCCGGGTAGACCGCATCCACCGTTTCAGCAATCAGCGCAAACGCGTCACAGTCGGTCGGCGACACCGGCGAAGGCTCAACGGTGTATTCGCTCGTCAGCTCGGCGTGCTCGCCGGCAATGGAGCGCAGACGTTTGATGATCTTTTCGTCGGTATCCCACGGCGCCACGCGCACGGAAAAACCTGCCTGCGCCGAGGTCGGGATCACGTTGATCACATCCGAGCCGCGCAGCTTGGTCAGCGCAACGGTCGTGCGCAGCATGGCGTTCGTTTCCGGGTTCTGGCTCATGATGAGCTTGACAAGCGGCGCAAAAAGCCAAAGGTTGGCGAACACGAGCCGCATCCCGAACGACGCATAACCGGCGATCTCACGCAGCATTTGTTTCGTTGCAGGCGAAAGGTGCGCTTCAAACTGATGATGCTCAATTTCGTTGCAGACTTTGATGAGCCGGTATGTGGAATCCGTATCCTTCGGCGTTGCGGAATGTCCGGGCACGCCGCGCACATTCACGATCGCGTCGATCACGCCCTTTTCACTGACGCCGACCATCGCGAAATCCTGCTTGACGCCAAACGCCGGCGCATGCACGATCGCGCCGCCCTCATCAAGCACAAACCACGGGCGGATGCCGCGATCGCGGAACCAGTCCACAACGGCCGGCGTTGTGTCACCGCCCGTTTCTTCGTTGTTGGTGAACGAAAAATAGATGTCGCGTGCGGGGGCGAAGCCCTCTTTCAACAGCGTTTCGCTCGCTTCCAGCAGCGCGGCGAGGATGCATTTGGTATCCACGGCGCCGCGGCCCCAGATATAGCCGACATGTTCTTCGCCGCAAAACGGCGGAAGCGTCCATTTGCTCTCGTCGGCGGCAACCACGTCGTAGTGACTCATCAGCACCACCGGCGCTTTGGTTTCATCTGTGCCCTTCCAGCGCAGCAGAATGCCGTAGTCATTGACGGTGTGAGTCTCAAACGCGGCAAAGCAGCGCGGATAAAGCTCCTGCAGCAGCGGCAAAAACGATTCAAACTGTGTCAGATCCGGCGTACCGTAGCGCGGCCAGATGGTCTTTTTTTGCAGCAGCAGCGAAAAATGGCGGATCGCCTCTGCGCTGTCCACCGGTTTGGAAAACGCTTCGTGCGCCTGCTGCGGGTGCACCTTGAGTTTTTGTGCACGTATCGCAAGCACAGCGAACAACACTGCGATCGCAGCGGCGACGCCGATCAAAAAATAATATCCGGGTTCCATGGTATCCCGCCTTTCATATCCTTTTTCTGCCTTTTTCTTATTATAGCTTTCTCACACGGTTGTGTCAAGGCGCTCATAGACGAACACTTCGTGGATCTCACGGTCATATCCGTCATAAAAATCCAGCGGCATCCCCTGCACGATGTGCGCCCCGCGGTTATAAAGCACCAGCAGCCGCGCCGGGTCGCGCGCAAAGGTCAAGCCTTCGATCTCGCCCTGCTTGATCACATCGTCCAGCGTTTTTTCCTCTGTCACTTTGCAATGCGTCGCACCGGCGGCGATCTCTGTGCGGTAGATGTGATCCGGCTCGTCAAAATCGGCGTCGCCGTCGTCGGCAGTGAGGTAAAACGCACCCTCATGATACGCCACGCCCTGGATCCACTGCGGCACTGCGTGCAGGTGCACCTTGCGCAGATACGCGCCGGTGTCCAGATCGTATTGATAAAGGTAGCGACCGGAATCACCGTTCGCCCAGGAGGACATCCAAACCGTGCGGTCGTCGGGGTTCACGGCGATGCCGGAACACTCGGTCTGTCCGCTTTCCGGCGCAAAGGGAAACGCGCGTTTAAACTGCAGCGTCTGCGCGTCAAAGACCGCAATTTGAATGTTTGAGGCCACGCCGTCCAAGAACAGCTCCGCCCCGCAGAACACTTCGCCGTCAAACACGTCGATATCGCCGATGTGGTTCACCTTTTGTGAAAACCCGACAGCAAACGGTTCCGTAGTTTCGCAGCAGACGTTCCAGTTTGCGTCATAGCGCGTGAGCGTTGCAGAACCGCTGACGATGAAGCCGTTTTCAACCACGGCAATCCCCTGCCGTCCGCGCACCTCGTGCACTTCCTTCAACCGATAGTCAATTTGTCGCATAGCGATGCCTCCCTTTTTTATTATTATAGCTGATTCTTTCCATTTGTCCAGCGGCTCGCTGCAAATTTTACACCGATCTTTCCAAAGCTCTTGTTTTCTTGGTGCAGGTGTGCTATGATTAGAATGGTTTGAAAGGACGTGATCACCGTGAAAAAGATCTTTGCCTTCCTCTGTTCGCTGATCGCCATGCTCGGTGCGCTCTTTACCGGTGTTGAAGGCACACCTCTTGACGCGCCGCAGCAGGTCTGTCTGATCGGACACCGCGGCTACTCTGCCTGCTATGAGGGCAACACGGCCGAAGCGTTTCAAATGGCCGGCGAAGCCGGCTATCCGGGCGTGGAGACCGATATGCGGCTGACGCTCGACGGTGTGTGCGTGCTCAGCCATGACGCCGACGCCGAATTTGAGGACGGCAGTAAGTTGAACATTGCCACACACACCTACAGTGCATTGACGCAAAAGCCCCTGCTGAACAGTTATACGGACACAAAGCTGTATCTGTGCAAATTCGAGGAATATCTCGACATCTGCAAGGCGTATGATATGATCTGCTTTGTGGAGCTGAAAGGATTTTGGTCGCCGAGCAGGATCATTGCGGCGTTCGAGCTTGCGAAGGAACACTATGATCTTTCCAAATGCGAATTCCAGTCGTTCGAACTGCCGAACCTTTTGATTGCACACGCTGCGTTTCCGGAGCTGCGCATCATGATGGCCTGCACGAAAGACGATTTCAACGCGAAGGTGGCGCTGCGGCTCGGCTTTGACTTGGATATGCGCGAAAGCGAACTGACAAAAGAGATCGTGGACCGTTTTCATGAAAAGGGACTTTATGTGAGCTGCTTTACCGTCAACGATCCGGAAGATTTCGAGCGCTGCAAACAATGCGGCGTGGATTATATTGAAACCGACGAACTTACACCGATGTAAGTGATGAAAGGAGTTTTCTTATGAAAAAATGCATCTCTCTGCTGCTCACAGCGCTGCTGCTCTTTGCTGTGATGCTGCCTGCCGGCGCAACGACCATTTTGCCGCCGCTTTTTCCGATCGCGGACGAAAACGGCTACACCTTCACAGTGAACGAGACCGAGGAAGGACCCGTGCTCTGTGACGTTGTGTTTGTCGGCACCTACGTCTACCCGTTTTCCTCCATGGCGGAAGAAGCCTACATTCCCAAAACGCTCGGCGGCGTGCCTGTGACAACGGAAAACCTGACCGGCGAAGCCTTCTTCGGCAGCAAGGATATCACAGGATTTACCATCGACGCGGACAACGCCAGCTTTAGCGTCCAGGACGGTCTGCTGTTCTCCAAAGACGGCGCGACCCTGATCGCTGTTCCGAATCAAAGCATCAACGGCATTTTCTGCATCCCCGACGGCACACAGACCGTTGCCGCTTACAGCATTCCGCTGGTCAGCGAAAAGATCGCCGACGAAAAGGGCGTTTGCATTTGCATCCCGGCTTCCGTAAATGAGATCTCGCCCGACTTTGTCGGCGGAAGAGCGCCCGTGATCGCAGGCTTTGCCGATTCTGCAGCGCAGCAGTTTGCCGAAGAAAACGGTCTGCCCTTCGTTTTGCTTGGCGAAGGACACAAGCACAGCTATTTCCGTGCCGTGACCGAAGCGACCTGCACCGAAAGCGGAAAAACGGTTGTTTCCTGCCCGTGCGGGGCAGTGGCCTACACAGAAGAAACCAAGCCGCTCGGCCACGAATGGAGCCGTATCACCGAAACGCATGAGGATGGCACCGACTATGTTGAGATCTACTGCATCCGCTGCAACGCAATTCAGCAAAGCTATCCCGTGGACAAGGAAGGCCATGCGCTGTGCGATTGCCGCTGCCACAAAATCAACCGCACCTGGGCATTGGAACTGACGAAAGACAACTGGAAAGAGGTCTTTCGCAATTTTGTGTTCCGCATCAAGCTCGCTTACTGGCACATGTTCGGCATCAACCAATACTGCGCCTGCGGTGCGCGTCACTTTTAAGGAGGACTGAACCATGAAAAAAACGTTTTGTGTGTTCCTTGCGTCGCTGATGCTTGCGCTGACCTTCGTTCCCTTCGCTTTTGCCGTCGACCCCTATCCCGAAAGCGCGCACAACTATGAAAACAACACGCATCAGACCTGGACTTATACGCATCCGAGCACCGTTGCCGGACTGTATGTGACATTCTCTTCCAACACGGAGTTTGACGCAGGTGAGCTTTGGTTCCTTGATGAAAACTTCACCGAATCGCAGCTTGAAGAATACGCCGAAAACGGCTTTGTGCAGACCGGAGACTTTCTGTCGATCTATGACGGGAACGGTTCTCTTTACGGAAGATTCACCGGTAACTGGCTTTCCGGCGAACGCATCTATCTTCCCGGAAACAGCTTCACCCTCACCCTTGACAGCGACGAGGAAGGCACAGCCTACGGTTTCCGCATCACGAGGATTTCGCCGGTCATGGACAAATATGCGCTTTTGAACTATCACTTGGGCGACGAGGTCACAGCGCTTGTCAGCGAGGACGGCGATATCATTCACCTGCCGGGCGCATATAAGATGCTGCAGGACGGACATCAGATGATCATCGGCTGGAAAACGGCAGACGGCGCAAGCTATTACTATGACAACACCATCACGCCCTACGTCTATGACGAGGAAACAGACGAATACCACTACGATCACGACATCGCCGCCGCGATCGACGCCACGGACATCACTGCGCAAAGCAAAGCTGTCTATGATTTTTATCCGATCTATGCGCCGTTGAAAATGGCAAAAGATGAGGTGTTTTCATTCGTCAACAGCAGCAGCGTCTTCAACGCCGACATTGAAGAGGGCTATCTTTATAAGCCCGAGCATCTGCGCCAGTTCTGCAAAGACTGGATCGCCACATTCGGCCTTTCCCCGCTCATGCCTGTGGCTGCCGCCGGACTGACGTTCTTCATGACCGTTTGGCCGACGCAGGAATTTGACGGTTCATGCTGCGGCTTCCCGGTTGCAACCATGCTGCAGTATTATGGCAAGCTCGACCTGCTTTCCCGCCAGGGCGTGAGCAAGGTTTCCGAACTGCAGCCGGACGAAGAGCTGCAAAGCATCGTCAACTTCTATAACAACCAGTGTGTCGCAGCACACGTGACCAACCACAACGCCATCGAGCGCGGCACCGCGGAGTATCGCGCGCAGCTCAAAAAGCTTTATGAAACGCTGCTGGACGGCACGCCGGTCTACTTTGAGTTTTATCCGGGCGCACAGCATCCGCTGAAAACGTCAAGCATTGAAGACATTCAGGGCTTCACGACCTCCGGCGCGCACGGCATTTTGCTCACCGGCGCCTACACCGACGGCAAAGGCAACCATGTGCTCATCGGCTGGGACAACCGTTCCTCCTGCTATGCCAACGGCACCTGCGATATCCTTTATATCGACAACGGATTCAACGATGTGATCGAGCGCTGCTACTACGACAAGAACACGTTTTATGTGCTCGACGGCTTCTCCTGGAACGAGGATATCAGCGTGTATGATTCCTTCAAAGTGGAAGGCACGCCGAATCCGCTGGCCTGGCACAAGGCGTTTTTCAAAAATCTGAAATCCCTGCTGCAACAGTTGTTCGATCTGTTCTGGCAGCGACTGAAAGACAAGTTTTAACGCTCACACACTGCCGCCGCAAGCTTCGCTTGCGGCGGTCAGACTGTCGATAAAGGCGCCGGATCATTTGCAAGCAAAAGTGCAAACGGACAGCAGCCAATTTCAAAGTGCTCCCCTTCGGATTATCTCTCTTCAATTGAACAAAACACAACATTAATTCCTTGCAAATTAGCCCTTTTTTCACCCGCTCGCGGTACCTTTGTACAGCTTCGGGGTGCAAAAAGGGCTTCCGACGTCTTTCTCGGCAGTCTGCCGGCTTGTCGAATTTTTCGACAAGCCGACCGCAGCAAGCTCCT
>CADBBT010000018.1 GCA_902792985.1 Oscillospiraceae bacterium | reverse complement strand
TCAACCTCTCAGTCCGGCTACCGATCGTCGACTTGGTAGGCCGTTACCCCACCAACTATCTAATCGGACGCGAGCCCATCTTTCAGCGCCTCAGCTTTGATACCATTGCCATGCGACAACGATATGTTATGCGGTATTAGCAGTCGTTTCCAACTGTTATCCCCCTCTGAAAGGCAGGTTGCTCACGCGTTACTCACCCGTCCGCCACTAAGTCTTCCATCGCTTCATCCGAAGAATCCGCTCAAGAGCTTCGTTCGACTTGCATGTGTTAGGCACGCCGCCAGCGTTCGTCCTGAGCCAGGATCAAACTCTCTAAAATATTGTATCAACACAGGTCTCCCTGTATCAACCTATTTCAGAGCTTTGTTCGCTCATTCGATACTGACGTATCATCTTTTCTTCCACCTTTCGAAATCGGCTTCCGAAATTACTGTTCTGTAAGAGTACTTCTTACTTCAAAAAATCTCGGGTTCCTTTTCATCGTTGTTTAATTTTCAAGGTTCATTTGCCGCTCCGTTCGGTCTCCCGTCCGAAACAGCTTTGCCATTTTAGCACATCATTCCTACTTTGTCAACCCTTTTTTCAAACTTTTTTCATTCTTTTTTTGCAATTTTTTCGTTTTGGTATACGTTGCCGGGCGTTCTTGTGCAATGGCTCATTTTTACCACTATATTTTGTGTTCGGATTTCGTTTCAAGACGTTCATACAAAATACAGAAAAGAGCTGCGCTCTCGTGAAAATGAGAGTGCAGCCCATAAATTCATTCTTAATAAATGTCGTGCTCCTGAATGATGTTAAATGATTCGTATCTTCCGTTTGTAATTGTGAAAACTTTCCAGCTGCCTGAACGATTTTCCACATTTGGCACATAATAAGTGCCTAACAAACGTTCACCGCTATACACTTCAACTTTTCCACCCGAGGTTGCCCAGGTTCCAGAGCCACTATACCAGTCAATATAAAACTCATAAGTACCTGTTGAATCCGTTGTAAACGTTGTTGTTTCCGGACCATAACTGTCGACATCGTCAACATCAAGATTTGCAACAAGATTACCATTTGCATTATAGCCATTTTGATTCATATAATAGATGTGATAACTTGATCCGTCTGCATTTTGACCAAATAAATGAGAATCAAGATCATGTGGATTGATGCCCCACGTCAACACAACACGATAATCCCCCTCTTGAAGTTCAGGTGAAATGGATACGTTCTGTTCCATAGTATCATTGTTGCTAATTATAATATTTTTGTATGTTTTTACATATCCACTCTTTGAACATTCAAGAGTATAGTATCCGGCATCATAAGAAATTTCATAAAGACCATCTGAATCGGATGATAGTGTTTTTAAGACAGCACCTGTTTTATTGTTCCAGTTTCTTCTAACCTTAATGGTCACGTCTTGAACTCTTTCGCCTGTTATTGCATTTATAGTTCTTCCGCTCGCGTTACCCGAAGATTGAGTAACCCTCACCAGAAGGAACGTTTCAACGTAAGTTACTCGTCCTTCACTAATAGTTATATACACCTTTGCTGTTTTGTACTGACCAGCGGAAATCTTTAAATAGTATTCACCCGTTGGGAGATCAGCTGCGTAAACACCGCTACCGTTTGTTCTTATCGTTTTAATCAATCCATTGCTATCCTTATCATAAACTCTAACAACGGCATTGGAAATTCCTTCATTATTCGTCGCCGATTTAATTATGCCATTTATTGTTCCTGTAGAAGATTGCAAACGATAATTCGTCGCAGCAGTATTATTCTGTGGATAAATATCAAAGCTTGTTCCGTGTCCATCTTGCTCTCCATTTCTTTCAGGACGCATTGCATATTCTAAAGCCTCGGAGAGCGTATAGAGCGATCCGTTTGATTTTGTTTCTGTAAGACGTGTGAATAAATCAATTCCAATACCATAATCGTAACTCGCGCTCACTGTTCCATTAGTTCCAACTACTGCGGTTGCACCCTTATTGATAAAGGCCTGAGCCAATTCATATGTATTGTCTATTCCGTCCGTCATATCCTCCGCTGAGTGGCATGCACCAAGATAAATCAAAGCTCCAGACATATCCCCTACATATTTATCAATAAATCCCCCAGTAATTACATATACGCTTTTTCCAGCTGCAGTTGCTAAATAGATTCTTCCAGCTGAAATATCATCAATATAATGCTGAGTTGTCTCTGAGTCTTGAATTTGTCCCAACGCTATGGATGAACCATATGTGTTGTCATAGCCACCATGCGTATTAATAATCACAAGATCATTGTCTGAAATTGACTTCATTGCATCTAAACTGACATTGTCCAAATCGTTGTTGTGTGCAAAAGTATAGTTATCAAAACTATTAGCAATCAGCCTTGCGCTACCATCAGTCATAGCATCCGATTTGTCGTTTAATGATTGCGAATCCCATTGGCCTCTAAAAGACTGATATGTAGCTATACTAGCGGTTCCTACTCCTGCTTCAACACCCTCAACTGATAAACAATACTCAAACGGAATTCCATTTTTCATGGTTACTGAAACAGTAAAACCATCGACATTATATGTATCAACTATTCCGTTTGCAATTTGTGCTTCAAGTTCAGAAGTTAATGCGTTGATTGCATTGTCATATTGGTTAATAATTAAAAAGCCATTATCATCTAAATAAGGTGCGGCAGCAGTATCAAGCTTATCCAAGAGAGTCTCATACATTTCGTAGTCTTCATTCGTAATTTGCTTATAAAAACTAATAGAAACAGCCAAACTCTTCTGAGCATCTGCAACTACATAAAACTTAACAATTTTTGTCGTTGTTGACGAAAGAGTTGTTTCCAATGTATAAATACCGTCTTCAGCCTCTTCGTCTCCATTAATACCACTGTCATTCATATAACCAATTACAGTGTTTTCTTCGTCAATCACATAAACCGCATTTTCTTCCAAAACATTGTCTGAGAACACTTCAGCGGTGAAAGTAACCGTTGTATCGGTATTGATCAACACATCATATGTATCAGCATCGAACGAATAGATTTCAACCTCTGGATTTGGTTCATCCAAGAAAGGATCCGTTCCCGAAGTTGCTTGCCATTTTGCATAGAGCGTCAAGTTTGAATTAACAGGCATATCGAAGCTGAATCTAAATTCTTCCTCGCAACTCGCATCAGTAAACCAGCCAAGAAACTCATAACCGTTCCTTGTAGGATCAGCCACCGCACGCGCTGTTCTACCTGCAGCAACTGTCTGCGGACGAATGGTCGGTGCGCCGTCATAATTCAAATTAAAAGACACCATATATGTTGTTGAAGGTGCGCTGACTTCTTCCCACTTCGCATACACCATCAAATCATCATAAATCGGGAACAGGAAGCTAAATCTGTATTCTTCTGCGCAGCTCGGATTTGTAAACCAGCCCATGAACGTATAGCCGTTTCTCACAGGCGCAGTTACAGGCGCCGCTTTTTCGCCGGCCTTCACTGTCTGCGCGGGAATTGTTGCAGGTGCGCCGGCATAGTTCAAATTGAATGAAATCGTAACTTCCTTATCCGGCTCGACTGGCACATCCGGCTTGTCCGGCTCCGTGGGTTTCGCTTGCTTCGGGCTGCCATCCGTCACGTCAAAGCCGAACTTATACCTGAACACGCCGACCTTGGCCAAAGCTGTTGCGTCATAGTCGCTCGCCTTGAACGCCATCGGGGAGAAGAAATCCAGAATATAATAGATCGGCAGAACAATCAGGCGTTGCAGGATGCCCGGCGTGCTGGACTTAACGGAAATCTGAATGGTCTGCGTCTCGCCCGCTTTGATGGAGCCGACCGCAACCGTGTTGGATTCGCCGTCATAGAAAAACTTCGCTTTGTTCGCCTGTGCGCGCACCTTGACGTTTTCGTAATCGGTGCCGGTGTTGTTTGTCACGTCCACGTTGAAAACAATCTCGTCGCCCCAAGCGTACTGTTCATCTGCGGGCGCTGCGCTCAGTGTGATAATGCCCTTGGATTTTGTTTTCAGTGTTGTTTCGTTCACTTTCATATCGACCGCGCCGGCAAACCCAACCGTAAAGGTACTGAGCACCAGAACAACGGTCAACAAGATGGATAAGAACTTTTTCATCGGAAAAAAACCTCCCTTTAGATTTTTTTATAATAAAAACTTCCTCTTGCCGATCTTGGTTTTCTCCCCCCCTTTTTTCTGCTTCGGCACGCATTGTCAATCATTTTAGTACCGACAAGTACTACATAAAAATATTAACACAATCTAATGCTATTGTCAATAGTACAAAAAAGTTCTATGGAGGATTTTTTATGTATTTTCGGCGATTACGGGATTTACGAGAGGATCACGACCTGATGCAAAAGGAAGTCGCGGCAGTGCTGGGAATTCAGCAAACAGTCTATTCACGCTATGAACGAGGGTTTCAAACCATTCCGGTGGAGCATGTGTTGAAGCTTGCAGATTATTACAGCGTTTCCACGGATTATCTCTTTGGACGAACGAACAATCCGAATGTCAACAAATAAAAATTCGCCGTTTCGGTTTCCCTTCACGGCGAATTTTTCATTGCATTTTACATCCCTTTCAGCAGCGCGGCCGATTTTTCCACCTCGCTCGCAAAGTCGATGCTGTGCGCCTCAATGCAGCAGCGCTTGCAGCCGATTTCTTCCAGCGCGTCCACAAAGCCCTTGTAATCCCACTCGCTTTCGTCCATCGGGAAGGTGCGGCGAATGTTCGGGATGCCCGGCGTGGGATTCGAGATGTGGCTGTGCACGATCTGCCCCTTCATCTGGCGCAGCCCCTCCATCGTCTCCAGCGAGCCGACCATGTGATAGTTGTCGGCGAGCACGGTGATGTTTTTGCGATCCACCAGCGAAGAAAGCATCACGCCCGTTTCCAGCGTGTGGATGATGTTGCTCTCCTCCTTGCGCAGCGGCTCAATGGCCACGATCATGTCGTGCTTTGCGGCGATCGGCGAGACGACCTCGCGCAAAAACGCCGCAATTTGCCGCATCCCCTCCGGGAAGGGCACGTCGTCGGGCAGTCTGCGTGCGCCGGACGAGCCGAACACCACGATTTCAAGCCCCATTTCTTTGCCGCGTGCCATGCCCGTTTCGATGAACTCCTGCATCTCGCCGCGGGCAAAGTCTGTGCCGATGATCTTCATGTCGCCCGGCAAAAAGCAGTTTGCCGATTCGCACAAAATCTCGTTTTCCTGCAGCGCCTTCCGGAAGGCGTCGCGCACCTCCTGCGTTTCAAACACAAACGACTGAAAGCCGCATTCCACAAAGTCGAACCCCGCGTGTTTTGAAAGCGCGACCTGTTCGGCAAGCTTCATGTTAAAACCTACACCGTATCTCATTATTTACCTCCTTGCTGCTGGGTGGGACCGTAGTTTGCGGCCCCGGTATATACCACGTCGTCCGGCGTGGGGTAAACTTTCGGTTTTGTTTTGTCGCGCTGATACAAACGCACATGCGCGCCGTGCGGCAGCAGATCGATCACATCGCAGCCGCGCCACAAAGCGGTATATTCGCGTCCGGCGACGATTTCCTTTTTCTCGACCGTTGCAAGCGGGAAGCGCAGCTCAAACACGTCGCCTTCTTTCAGCGCGGCGAACACGATGCCGTTCTTTTCTGTCGGTTCAAACGGCCTGCCGCCAATGGTGAAGCACAGATCGCTCCCCATCCAGTCATACAACCGGAAGCCCGCGCGGCAATCGCACTTTGCCGTCAGGCGCAGCACGCCTTCGTTCGGCAGTTCGCTTGAAAGGATCAGCGCATCGGTCTGCTTGTTCAGGGGGATGTTGACGATCCATACGCCGTCTTCTTCGGTGAGCGCATTGTCCCATACGGCCTTGAGCGCGGTCGGCGCGGTGCCGACGCAGCAGCCGGCGATGGAACGGAACCGCTGCAGCGAAATGCTGTTCGGCTCGCTGCCGCCGGTGAAACCACCGACCATGCGCTTGTCGATGTCGCGGTAGGTGATGCCGTTTGCATCCGGGCGGGTGTTGTCCACAGTGACATAGCCCGTGTAGCGCACCTGGTTTTCGATGAGCTGGTTGCGCGCAAACAAGTTTGCGTCATTCCAGTAAGCGGGATCCGTCTCCTTTGCCAGCTCGATCGCGCAAAGGATCATATCGCGCACGCAGCAGGTCTCGCAGTGCTCCTCCTTTGGATCGTGCCACTGGGCATATTCCGGCACCCAGCCGAACGAGGACGAAAGCGAGCGGATGTAATCATAGATTGCCCTGCCCTTTTGCAGATAGGTCTCGTTCTTCGTCACACGTCCCAGCCGCAGCAGCCCGTAGGCGAACCAGGCAGCGGAGTGCACATGACCGAAAAACTCCATTTTGTAGTTGAAATAGCGCGAAGGACCGAGGACGTGATTCGCAAGGCCGACCGCAAGATCCAGCGCAACAGCGTCGCCCTTCAGCTCATAACGCCGCACAAGGGCGGGCAGCATGAGCGCGTTGCGGATGGGCTGTTCGCCGCGGCCGGTGTGGCGTGTCAGATCAAAGCCGCCGTCTTTTAGATAGACGTCATTTGGAAACTCATAGATCAGTTCGGTCTCCTGATAATCGCCCGACCAGAACGTGCGCACCTTGCGTTCGATGACCAGCGAACGCATGCCGCAGATCAGCTCGCGCGTGCGCAGCTCGGCTTCCCTGTCGTCGGGGTATTCCTCGGTGATAAGGTTCAGCGCGGGCAAAATGTAGCCCATCTCATGAAACGAGGCGTGAACGGTATGCGTCCAGGGATAGGGCTCGCAAAAGCGCAGCCCGTGTTCGCCCCAGGAGCGCATCAGATGCCGCCGCAGCGATTGCAGCACGTCTTCGCCGTCGGTCGTGCCGAGCATCGCCATCGCGCTGTGCAGCCCCTCATACCAGGAGCCGACCAACTCCGCGTCGTCCACGCGGCAATGCGCGGCTTCTGCGGGCTTTTTGTTCGGCAGCAGCAGCCAGTACGGCAGATTGTCCTGCGCCTTGTCTACCATATGCGTGATATAATGGTGCACCAGCGCAGCGCTTTGCAGCGGGTCAAACGCTTCATATCGTTCATTCATCGCCGTAAACCTCTGCGTAGCGAACCTGCCCGTGCGAAAACGTGCCGTCGGGCAACAGCGTCAGCACCGTGTAGCCCTGCAGCCATTCGGACTTCGGTGCGCCGCGCTTTTTCAGCCCGTAGGCGCCGTAACCGGAGGGCTCGATATAACTGAGCATAACGCCGTCATAGAACACGCCGAAATTGTTCAGATGGTCGTGGCCGCAAAAAACGGCGGTGGTGGTGCCGCTTTCTTTGATTGCGTCGAACAGCCCGTTTTCATAAGCCGTGGAGCAAATATCCTCGCGCTTGTCGCCGTAAAGGAATTCACCGTTTTCCGTTGCAAGGTCATAGGCGTGCAGCGGAATGTGCTGCAAAAGGATGGATTTATATTCGCCGTACTGTTCTTTGAGCGCGGCGGCCTTTTCGCGATACCACTGCACCTGATTTTCATGTGCACCGTCGTAATGCTTGTCTTCAAAGATCTCATGGCTTTCACGGATCTCGTCGTTGATCTCGTCATAGGTATCCAGACAGAACACCGTTTGGGTCAAGTTGCCGTCGGCGGAAAGCAGATTGATCGCGTAGTTGCAGTCGCCGTCAATGTTTTCGGGGCCGCGGCGCATCAGGCAGTGGTCATAAGAGGAGAAGATGTCCACCATCTCGGTGCGCGTGATGGAATATTTGTTGTCGCCCTCATGGTTGCCGAGCACGCCGCCCCAATAGACGCCGAGCTGTTCAAAGATCTCGGCAAGCTGATGGGTACGCTTTCTGTTGTTGCCGCTGGTCACATTGTCGCCGCCGAGCAGCACAAGATCGGGCTTTTCGCGCTGAACGCTGTCGACCATGCGCTCGACCGTGATCTTTGATGTTTTGTTCTTGCCGTCGAGGTGCATATCCGTGAATATGAGCACCTTGAACGGAGAATCGGTTGTTTTTTGCAGCGTCACACTGTCGTCATCTTCGGCGGTGACACCGACGGTCTTTGCGCCGCCGTTGACCGGCTCGATTTTGTCGATCGGATAGTTCAGCGGCATCGGCAAAACCGCAAGCGTGATGATGACGCCGGCAATGATGAGTGCCGCAAACACACAGCACAGCAGGATTATGGTCTTCTTTTTCATAGAGCATCCTCCTTTGTTGATTTTGTCGCTTCTATTATAGCAAAATGTACCAAAAAAGCAATCATTCTTTGCATTTGTTCATGGAAAATTATCTTTTTTTTGCGTTCTTTTTTCGCTTTTAGATTGACTTTCCCCCCGTTCGATATATAATAGAAACTGAAAGAGGAGGTGGCGTATGAAGACCGATATCTTTTCTCCCGTGCTGCGCTTTGCCGTTTGCTCCGATCTGCACATCCGCGAAGAAAACGACGTGCAGGTGCAGCGGCTGCGGCAGCTCATGCAGCGCGCATACCGGCTGGCGCAGGAAAGCGAGTCCTACCGCGCGCTTGACGCGTTCCTGTTCGCCGGTGATCTGACAGACGGCGGAACGCCTGCGCAGTACCGCGCCTTTTGGGACGCCGTGCAAAGCGAACTGCAAAACGGCACGCGCGTGATCGCCTGTGTTGCGCGCGCACACGACAACTGGGAACAGGGGCGTGCTGCCGTAAAGACCGGGCTGCGCCATTTCCGCGAGATCACGGGCCTTTCGACCGACACGCATCTGCGGCTGGGCGCGTTCCACTTCATTGCGATTTCTACCTGTGAAAAGAAAGGGCGCTATTACAGCCGCAAACAAAAGCGGTTTTTAAAACGCGCGCTTGCGCAGGCGACAAAGGAAAACCCGCGCCTGCCCGTGTTCGTTATGCAGCACGAGCACATCACCGGAACCGTTTACGGCAGCAGCTCGTTTGACGGTTGGGGCAACGGATGGTTCAAAAAGATTCTTTCGCGCTATCCGCAGGTCGTGCATTTTTCCGGCCATTCGCACTATCCGCTGAACGACCCGCGCTCCGTTTATCAAAGCGACTTTACCGCCGTCGGCACCGGTGCGCTGCGCTACGCGGAGTTCACGGTCGACAAACAGCGCACCGTGCACCCGCCGCAGCATGAGACGATCTCGCAGGGGTGGATCGTGGAGGTTGACGAAGCCGGCCGCGTCAAACTGGACGGCTATGACTTTTTGTCCGGCACGCGCCTTTGCTCCTATCTGCTCGATGTGCAGGGCGACAAAAAGAACTTTACCCTTTCCCCTGCGCAGCAAAAGGCACGCAGCAGCGCACCGCGGTTCCCGTCCGGCGCAAAGATCGAAACCGAGCGTCACGAAAACGCGCTGACAATCACCTTCCCCGCCGCAGAAAGCACCGACGGCTTCCCCGTGTTTTTATACCGCGCGTTTTTCAAAGACAAAAACGGCGAAACGCTTGCTTCGGATTACATTTTGCACGAATACTGGTTCGCGCATGAAAAACCGTTTTACACCTGCACACTGGAGATTCCAAAGGACGCTGCCTTGCTCACCGTGACGGCGGAAAACGCCTACGGAATGACAAGCGCGGCGCTGAAAAAGGAGGATTTCTGAAATGGGCAAACTGAAAGAAAAACTTGCCGCGATCAAGAACAACCCCTCGTTCACCGTCAAAGAGCAGCTCGGCTATTCCGGCGGCGTGTTCGGCAACGCCATGGGGCAGGACTGCGTTTACACCTATTCCAGCAAATTCAACCGCGATTTTCAGATGATTCCCCCGGGAAAGCTGAATCTGCTGGAAAACGTGTCGACCATCGTCGCCTTCCTCATCCCGCCGATCGCGGGACCGATCCTTGACAGGCCGACCCTGCCCGGCAAGCAAAGCACCGCAAAAACGATTTTGCGCCTGACGCCCATCCCCTTTGCGCTCACAAGCCTGCTGCTGTTCGTGGTTCCCTCAAACAGCGCGCTGATCAATCTGATCTGGGCACTGATACTCACGATTTTGTTTGAAGGCGTGGACGCGTTCTTTGACATGGCGATGACGACCATCTCTCTGCGCATGACGGCGAACCCGAAAGACCGCAAGAATTTTTATACCATTGCCTCCCTTGCGGCGTCGCTGGGCTCCATGCTGCCCGGCTGGCTGCTGCCGATCGTTGTGGAGCGCTTTTCCGATATCACACAGCAAAAATGGGCGCACTTTTTCGTTGCGTTGTTCTTCTGTTTGCTCGGCGTTTCCGTCATGCACGCGCCGTATTACACGCTCAACGAAAAGGTTGCCGTCACACCCCAGAAAGGCGAAGAAAAGGTCGTTTGGAGCCGCAAAAAGATTTCCGCGATTTTGCACAACAAGCCGTTCATGATCGCGATGCTCGCGTCGATCTTTGAAACGATCCGCAAGGTCACCTACGATCTTTTGCCCGACCTTTACCGCGAAACGTTTGACAATTACGGCATGAAGGCGATCATCGACATGATCAGCGGCTCACTGTCCTATGTCGGTCTGTTCCTCGTGCCGATCATCGGCGCAAAGGTGTCCGCA
Organism: Oscillospiraceae bacterium; assembly: GCA_902792985.1. Taxonomy (GTDB): domain Bacteria; phylum Bacillota; class Clostridia; order Oscillospirales; family Acutalibacteraceae; genus UBA6857. The sequence continues at coordinate 17,602 of CADBBT010000018.1, read as the reverse complement.
AGATCGATGCTTGTGGGTGGCCATCTTTATTCCACAGCGTTTTACGCCGCGATCGCGCTGTTCGGCGCGCGCTTCGATCTTTCCAAAGTGCGCAAATGGCGCTATCTGATCGGCGTGCTGATCGGCTTTTCCGGAATGCCGAACTCCGGCATGGAGGCCTCGCGCAAGATCATTGTGGCGGACTCGACGGACTACATGGAATGGTACAGCGAGCAAAAGCTCGGCGAAGCGATCCGCTCGGACGGTCTGCTTGTTGCGGTGCAAAGCATCGTCAACCGGCTGAACACACTCATCCGCGTCAACATCAAGAATCTTTCGCTGCTGACCATCGGCTATCAAAGCGGCAAAAAAGACGCCGCCGGGAACGCGATCAAGGTCGTGCAGTCCCCTTCCACGCTCAAGGGCATCTATTTCGTGGTTGCGCTGTGCGGCGCGCTGGGCAACTTTTTGCCCGCGCTCATGTATTCGCTTGACCGCTTCACAGGCAAGCGCAGAGACGCGATTTTGCTTGAGCTTGACGAGATGCGCGCAAAAAGAAAAGCCGCCGAATCGGCGGACATTTTGGAAACGGTGGGTGAAAACGCATGAAACTGCCAAATGTATACAATTACGGAACGCTGTTCGCCTTCAGCGGCTTAGACGGTGAAAACGAACACAAAAACGATTTTTGCGGCGTGACGATGCAAACACCGGTCACGATCCGCTTTGATTCAACAACGCCCGTGTCGCTGCACTGCGCGGTCAAAAACGCGCAGATGGACACCGTGCTTTCAGACATGATCGAAAGCGAAGAGCTGCTGCTGCTCTTTGCAGACAAGCACACCGTGCTCGGCCACTGCAGCGCGCCGGTGTCCGTTTTTGCCGAAGGGATCGAAGCAAAACCGCTGGACGGCGCAAAAGTGCTTTGCGCCGACGGCTTTGCCTATGCGCTGTTTACAGAAGGTGAACGATTCGCCTTTTGCCGTGAGGATTCGGCCGAAAGAGCAATTGCCGCCGCGAAGGAAAAGATCACGCAAGACCTCAACGCGCTGCGGCAAAGCAAGCTCGCCTATTACGCGCAAAAGCCCCCCTGCCCGCGCAAGGACTATGAGCGGCTTTACTACAAATGTCTGAGCGTCAACAAGGTCAACGTCTACAGTCCGCAAGACGACATTGACTGCCGTTTCACAACGCCCGACCGTTTGCCGCACCGGCATATGTGGCTGTGGGATTCCATGTTCCACGCGATGGCGTTTGTGCGCTATGACCCGCAGATGGCAAAAGAGAGCATCCTTGCCGTTTTGCAGTGTCAAAAGGAGGACGGCTTTATCCCGCATATGATGAAAAGCCGCACCGTCACCTCTTCGATCACCCAGCCGCAGGTCATTGCCTGGGCGGTGCTTGAAGTTTATCGCAGAACCGGCGACAAAGCGTTCCTTGCCGATTGCGCAGAAAAAATCGCGGCGTTTCTGCTGTGGTTCCCTTTGCACCGCGATCAAAATCGCAACGGCCTGCTGGAATGGAAAACCGATTTTTCCAACGTGCGCTGCCGCTGCGACGAAAGCGGAATGGACAACTCTCCGCGCTTTGACACCACCGAAACGCTGGAAGCGATCGACAGTTCAAGCTTTTTCGTCCACGACTGCCGGTGCATGGCGGAGATCTTCCGCATTTTGAAAAACGATGCGCAGGCACAGCGCTTTGACGCGCTGGCAAACGAAACGTCGCAAAAGGTCAACGACCTTCTTTGGGATGAAACTGCCGGCGGTTACTGCGACCGCACGCTTTCCGGCAAGCTGACCGGCGTGCTGACATGCTGTTCGTTTTTGCCGCTGTTTGCCGGCATCTGCGACGAAGAAAAAGCAGCAAAGCTTGTGGAGCTTTTGCAGGACGAAACAAAGTTCGCGGTGCCGCTGCCTGTGCCGTCGATCTCACGCGATCACCCGGATTTCGGCACCGATATGTGGCGCGGCGGCGTGTGGCTGAATTTCAACTATTTCATCATGCAGGGATTGCAGCGCTACGGCTACTTTGACCTTGCGCGCACGCTGCGCGAGAAGACGCTGCAGACGGTCGAGCGCTATTTTGAACAGACCGGCGTGATCTTTGAGTTTTATGACGCGCTGGATCGCGTCATACCGTGGTTCCTTGAACGCAAGGGACCGCAGCCGGCGGTGCCCGATTACCGTGTGCGTTATCATTCGATTGCCGATTTCAACTGGTCCGCCTGCTTCACGCTGCTGATGCTGCTGGAGGAACCGGACGCGGAGGAAAGCAACGCATGAACCTGTTCTTCAAAAAGCTCGCCATCATCCTTGTTTCGCTCTCCATGTTCATCGAGCCGCAGATCGTTTCGTTTTTCCGCGGCGGAGAAAGCGCATTTTTCAGTGACTGGTCGCCTTCGCAGAGCTTTTCAAGAACCGACGCGCAAGAGCTTTCCAAAGATCCCGACCGTGATTTCGTTATCCTCAATCTCACCGACCTCCAGCTTTCCAACAATGATTCGCTCGGCGATCTGTTTGACAAAGTCAAGGCGCAGACCGACAGGATGGTCCGCGACACAAAGCCCGACCTCATCACCCTCACCGGCGACAACGCCTGGGGTGACTTTGCGTATGTGAAATTCATCAAATGGATCGACAGCTACGGCATCCCCTGGGCGCCGGTCTTCGGCAACCACGACCCCGAGCGTTGCCCCGGCGCGTTCTGGGTAGCCTACAACCTCGCCAAAGCCAAGCACTGCCTGTTCCGCTTCGGTCCCAAAGGCATGGGCTACGGCAACTACATTTTGAACATCACGCAAAACGGCGATCTGCTGCACAGCCTGATCCTCATGGACACCCATACGGAGATCACCGCCGAAAACATCAACGGCACACCCGGCGAATTCCATTATGACCACCTTTGGGAAAACCAGATGCAGTGGTATTCCTGGGCGATCGACGGCATTGCTGCGGCAGCCGGACATCCGGTGGAAAGCACGGTGCTGTTCCACATTCCGATGTACGAATACAAGACCGCATGGCAGGAAGCCACTGGGCTGACGGAATGGCACGATTATGCGCCCGGCACGTTTCAGGGCGACTATGCCGAAACCGGTTTCGGCATCCGGCTCGATCCCGGCGGCTGGCCGGAAAGAAGCAACGGCTTTTTTGATCTGCTCAAAGAAAAAGGCAGCACGAAAAATGTGCTTTGCGGCCACGATCACCGCAACAGCTATTCGCTCGTTTATCAGGGCATCCGCCTGACCTTTGCGCTCAAAGACGGTCCGGGCTGTTACTGGCTGCCGGAGCTCAACGGCTGCACGACCTTGACGATCGACGCGGCGGGACACGCGACGCCGGAGCATCATTATTATACGTTTGAAAACTGATTCAATTCTCATGTAAACCGTTCGGCTGATTCTGCGCGCAGCTTCGCTGTGCGCAACACGGCGGCGGGACGCCTCGTGCCTTGCACGAGGCAAACGCGCGCACAGCGGCGCAGCAATGCTGCGCCGCTTATTGCGTGCGTTTCGCACGGCGCAGCCGCGCCGTGCGGTCCCGCCGCCGCGTTTTGCGCACGGTGCTTCACACCGTGCGCAGGAAAAGCCGCAAAAAAAGATGGCCATACAGCCATCTTTTTTCAGTTTCCGTTTTCATCGAACAATGCGCACGAAGGAGAAGACCGCGTGGAAGAAATTGAACATCGTGTTCACGACAAAGGCAAGCGGAAGGAACGGATGTCCCACCGGGAAGCCGTGATTGGCAGCGTCCTTCAGCTCGTCTATCGGCGGGAAAAAGTCTTTAAGCCGAAAAGAGAACAAATACTTGAACGCATCCTTCACCACACGTTTGTACATCTCTTCAGAGGAGATCACGTTGTAGTTTCGCGCAAGCAGCACTTCACCGTCGCGCTGCACGGAGATTTCAAGTGGGCCGGTGTTCCTGACAGTATAGCAGTAGGCCTCCCATTCATCCGCCACAAAATGATGCACCTGTTCGCCGTTGACAAAGACGTCTGCCGGCAGGGGGTCAAGGTAGTGGATCCACAGCTCGTCGCCGACAGCAATATCATCGCCGTTTTGCAAGTTGTAGTAGCCCATGCCGAGCAGGTGATCCTCTTCATAGAGCGCGAGCTCCGGGGTGTATGCTTCCTCCTCGTCAACGTTCTCCTCTGCAAACGCAAAGGGAACGGCCGTGAGAACCAGCACGAGCGCCAGCAGCAATGCCAAAAATCTCTTTTTCATCCTTTTTCATCCTTTCGGTATATTTTAGAGCCCTGGCTCATTTTTATGATAACACAACCAAAAGAATTTGTCAATGTCGAAAGCTATTGTGCTTTTTCACAAAGAAGTGTCTGTGCAACCGCCGCCATCTCCGGCGGCATCGGCGCCGACGCTTGCAAAAGCGCTCCCGTCACAGGATGTATCAGCGTCAGTGCGCCGCAATGCAGCGCCTGGTGGTCCATGCGCACATCCGGCGTGCCGTACATCCGGTCGCCGAGCAGCGGTGCGCCGAGATGGGCAAAATGTACGCGGATCTGATGCGTGCGCCCCGTTTCAAGGTGGATTTCCAAAAGGGTCAGTTCGCCGTCGGTTGAAAGCGCTTTCCAGTGCGTCACCGCCCGGTCGCCGCGTGCATCCACTCTGCGCAGCGTTTTCATCGGGTCCGGCCGCCAGATCGGTAAATCGATTGTGCCTTCGCCGGAAAACGGCGCGGTCGCAATGGCGTAATAGGTCTTTTGCACCTGCCCGTTCAGCCGCGCGGCGGCATGGGTGTTCAGCGCACAAACCACAAGCCCGGACGTGCCCTTATCGAGCCGCCCGACCGCACGGAATGCGCCGCTTTTCCCCTGCTGCTGCAAATACAGCGCCACACAGTTCGCCAGCGTGTCGCCCTGATGGTTGTGCGATTCATGAATGGGCATCAGCGCCGGCTTGTTGACGATCAGCAAATCATCGTCCTCATAGATCACCTCCGGCAGCGTCTGTCCCGCTTTGGCGGGCGTGCCGTCGTCGGGCAAATTGAGCGTGAGCACGTCGCCGGTATGCAGCAGATCCACCGTGCGGATGTGTTCCCCGTTGCAGCAGATGCCCAGTTCGGTTTGCTTGAGCGAGCGGATCAGCCGCGAGGAGCACTTGCAGTGCGACTTCAAAAAGGTATAGACCTTTTTTCCGTCAAACGCGGCGTCAACGGTATAATCAATCCTGCGCATGCCGCACCTTGTCGGAGTATTCGTCGAGCAGGCGGTTCTTTTCTTCCCAGAGCTTTTCGGAAAGGTCCACATAATAGCGGTGGGGGTTTTCAAACCGCTTGACTTCGTCCCAAAGCGTATCCACCTGCGCAAAGCAGTATTTGCGGATATCGGCGATCTCCGGGTTTTCATAGCAGCGCTTTCCGCCGTCAAAGATCTGCACCTGCAGTTCCTTGGCCGTGTAGTTCGTCACGGTCTTGCGCTTCCAGGTATACACCGGATCGAACAGCTCATAAGGCTGACTGTCATCCAGCTTTTCATCGAACAGCGTCACAAGGTCGGCAATGGCCTTGCCAGTGTCGTTGTCAAACAGACGGTAAACCTTTTTCGCGCAGGGCGTTGTGATCTTCGTCACGTTTTCGCTCAGCTTGATGCGCGGAATCGGCACGCCGTTTTCCTCCACGGCGACGATTTTATATACGCCGCCGAACACCGGTGCGGACGCCGCTGTGATCAGCCGTTCGCCAACGCCGAAGGAATCCACCTGCGCGCCCTGCACAAGCATATCACGGATAATGTTTTCGTCCAGTGAGTTGCTCGCAACGATCTTGCAATCTGGGAAACCGGCCTCGTCGAGCATTTTGCGTGCCTTTTTGGAAAGATAGGTAATATCGCCGGAATCGATGCGGATGCCTGCCGGACGGAAGCCGCGCGGCAGCACCTCGCGGCGGAACGCTTCGATCGCGTTCGGGATACCGGATTTGAGCACGTTATAGGTATCCACCAGCAGCGTGCAGGCGTGCGGATACAGCCGCGCATAGGCGCAGAACGCCTCCAGCTCGTTGCCGAAGAGCTGCACCCAGGAATGCGCCATCGTGCCCACGGCAGGCACACCGTAGTCGCGCTCGTTGATCGTGCAGGCCGTTGCGTCCACACCGCCGATATAGGCGGCGCGCGCGCCGTAGATCGCAGCGTCAAAGCCCTGCGCGCGGCGGGATCCGAATTCCATCACCGTGCGGCCGTCCGCTGCACGTTTGATGCGGTTCGCCTTGGTCGCGATCAGGCTCTGGTGGTTGATCGTCAGCAGGATCATCGTTTCCACAAGCTGCGCCTGAATCACCGGGCCGCGCACCGTCACGATCGGTTCGCCCGGAAAGATCGGCGTACCCTCGGGGATCGCCCAAACGTCGCAGGAAAACTTAAAATTCCGCAGATATTCAAGGAAGCCCTCGCTGCAGTCCTTTTTGCGCAGCAGCGCGATGTCCTCCTCGGTGAAGCGCAGATTTTCCAGATAGTCGATAAGCTGACGCACGCCCGCCATCACGGCAAAACCGCCGTTGTCGGGCACGGTGCGATAGAACATATCGAACCACGCGATCTTGTCCTGCATCCCGTTTTCAAAATAGCCGTTGGCCATGCTCAGCTCATAAAAGTCCATGAGCATGGTCAGGTTTCTGGATTGTAACGTATTCATTTCAGTACCTTCTTATTTGTATTGGTAGGCTCTGACATAATCGACGATGAAATCCGCCGGCATGTCTTCGCGTTTGACCTTTTCGTTCACGCCAAGGGAGATGATCAGATACAGCGGTACGCGGCATACACCGCCAAAATCCGTGCGCGCGGTCTCCACACCGTTGACGTAGAAGATGTATTCGTTCTCGTTCCATTCCACCCCGTAGGTGTTGAAGGTTTCATACGGATCGTCCGCGTAATACCAGCCCTGGATCTCCCGCCGGTGCGCGTCGCCGTAGGCGTCCACATGCACCGTCTGCACGATACAGCCGAAATCGGGGCTGCTTTTGTCGAAATCGGTCGGTGTTTCCAGCACATCGACCTCCGCGCCGGTGATGCCGCCGTCGGTGTCGTCGTCCCACATGCCGTCGGTCAGCAGCCAGAACGCCGGATTCAGACCCGCGCCCTTGGGCAGGATGCAGCGGATCTCAAAATAACCGTAAAGCTGCTCAAAGCCGATGTGGTTGCCGTTGTAGTTTTTATTCGGGTTCGTCTCCATGCCGTAGGAGTAATACGCCGCACCCTTCGGACCGTCCTCCCTGTAATCGGCAGCGATCACAAGGCAGCCGTCGTCCGTAAAACGCACCTGACCGCGGTTCCAGTAGGCAGTATCGCGAATTTGCGTGTCGTTGTCGCCATAAACGTAGTGTCCCTGCCAGACGGAATCGTCAAAGCCGTGATCGAAGGTATCTTCAAAGGTCAGCACAAAATCGTTCAGATTGATCGTGTGGTCAAGATAGGGCTTGACGGGCGTGCTGAACAGCGCCGCGCTGAAAAGCTGAAAAACAGCAACGACCAGCGCGCCGAAGCGCGTGAAGTTGAATGCAAAGAGCGCCTTGATCGCCATACCGATGGCGGGAAAGATCGCGCTCAATGCGGCGATCGTGCGCTTGGGGATGGATTGAAACATCAGCTTGACTCCTCTCTGTTTTACACTTGTGCTATGCGGTGTAAGCGGCGGCGGAACGCGCGGCCGCAGGCCGCGCAAAAGGGGCGCAAAGCGCACGCGGCACCGACCGGTGCGGAAAAACAAAAACCGCAGCGCGTTCTGCGCCCCTTTTTCAGAACCGTGCGCAGCACGGTTCGTTCCGCCGCCGCACGCCCATAACAGACCGCCGCATCCAGCGAATCCTGCATGCGGCACCTGTATCGTTTAATGTTTGCTTGTGAACGGCAAAAACGCGTTTGTGTTGTCCTCTTCCTTGACGTTGGTCATCAGATCTTCAAACAGATCCTCAAGATAAACGCGGTTGCCGTAGTAATCCGAAAGGCGCACGACCTTGCCAATGCGCTTTGCCATCGGCAAAAAGGCGCGGTATTCCGGTGTTTCCGGCGTGTATCTGCGGATGCCGGAGTAAAGATCGGAGATCAGATCCAACAAGAAGTCGCGCACCTTGCGGCCTTTCACTTCCTGCGGCACCACATGGGGCATCAGCAGCAGCTTGGCAAGCGCGCCGAAGGTCAGACCGTTGATGATCTTTCCGAACAGCGTGAACAGCGGACCGAGCATATCCACAGTCTTTTCGTTCACGGCAAAGGACGCGCCGATCTGCTTGAATGCCGCATGATCGTGCTCCATCGTGTCGAACACAAGCCGCAGCATGGAAAGAAAATGCTCTTTCATATAGGTATCCACGTCCATGCCGCCGAGGTCCCAGTCGAACGACGTGACGTTCAGCGTTTTGACGTCGATGCCGTCGGCCCTGATCGTCATCTTGCGATACGGCGCCGGATGCCCGGTGACCGCGCCGGTGTTGATGTGATACAGCCGGCCGCCGCGCACGGTGTCAAGGTGGGAAATGGACTGCATGTGCGTGTGTCCCGTGAAGATGTATTCGATCCCGAGGTCGGCGAACATCGGCGCCGTTGTTTCAAAGCCGCAGAGCATCTGTCCGTGGGAGAAGATCGGATAGATCTTCGCCGGCGGCAGCATCGGATGATGCGTCACGGCGACCATGCGCTCGCCGTCGCGTTTTGCTTCGGCGGCCTGCGCTTTGATCCAGTTCAGCAGATCGTCGCTGTAACCGCAAAAGCCCTCGGGGCCGTCGTCGTTGAGCAGCAGAAAACGCCAGCCGGGGAACATTTTCACCGCGTAGGACATCGACGCCGGATGCTCCGCGACCGCCTCGTTCCAACCGAAATCCGCATAGATCTCGCGCAGCTGCTCACGCGGATACTTCTCCACGGGAATCGCACCGGTTTCGGTGTAGCAGCGGGCGTTCATGCGATAATCGTGTGTGGCGGTGGTCACAAAAATGCGCTTGCCGCTTCGCTTGAGCTCCGTGAGCATCTCAACGAGCAGATCATGGCTCGCCTTTTCCCCGTCGAAGGTCAGATCGCCGGAGATGAGGATCACATCCGTGTCCTTGTCCGCCGCCATCGCATCAAACGCGGCGCGGACGATCGCCACGGATTCCTTCATGCATTTTTGGTCGCTCTGCGCTTTGAGGTCATACGCTCTGCCGTGCGAACCGATCCGCTCGGCGGCATAGAGGTGCAGATCGGTGATCTGATAAAAAGAAAACTCCTTCAACTGGTTTCACGCTCCTCGGTTTTCGTTCTGCAAACTGCAACGAAAGATCGCGCCGTTTGGCGCAATCTCGCAATCAGGCGCCTGCGAAAACGGTCGGCGTTTTCTAAGGCGCCCAGATCTTAAAGCCCGGTTTTTTCTCTGATATAGTTGCGTGCGAGCACAGCGTACTCGAACGGGTTGGCTTTCGCGGGATCCTGCTCGGCTTCCACAACGACCCAGCCCTCATAGTTCGCGTCCGCAAGGATGTCGAACACCGGGGTGAAATCAAAGTCGCCGTCGCCGGGAACAGTGAACGAGCCGGCGCGCACCGCGTCAAGGAAGCTGTAGCCCTTGGCTTTTGCGTCGTCAATGACAGATTGGCGGATGCTCTTAAGGTGAACGTGCTTCACGCGGTTCACATACTTTTTCAGCACACCGATGGCGTCTTCGCCGCTGAAGGCCAGATGACCGGTATCATACAGCAGATACACGAGATTCGGATCAGTCAGCTCCATGAGCTTGTCGATCTCTTCCGCGGTCTGCACGCCGGTGCCCATATGGTGATGGATGGTGAAGTACATGCCCTTTTCCTTGGCAAGGCGGCCCATTTCGTTGAAGCCCTTGACGATCAGATCCCACTGCGCGTCGGTGTAGACCGGCTTTTCGCCGAAGATGGACACGGGCTTGCCCTGGATGGAGTTGCCCTGCTCGGACGCGCCGATGACCTTTGCGCCCAGCGCGTGCAGGAAATCGCGGTGCTTGATGAACGCTTCGATCGTGGCGTCATAGCCTTCGCTCAGCAGCAGCGAAGAGAACCACGCGTTGCAGATGCGCATGCCGCGCACGTCCAGCTTATGTTTGAGGGTTGCAACGTCTTTCGGATATTTGTTGCCGATCTCGCTGCCGGTGAAGCCTGCCAGCGCCATTTCGCTGATGCACTGCTCAAAGGTGTTTTCTGCGCCCAGGTCGGGCAGGTCGTCGTTGGTCCACGCGATCGGTGCGATGGCAAGTTGTACTTTATCTTTGTTTAACATTATTTCTGCTCCTTTATGTGATTTAGCTTTGCACTTCGGGGTTAAACGCCGGATGCACGGATTTCCACAAGAGGCTCATGATTCTGATCTTTGAGATTGAATGCACGAATCATGGTTTCTTCCGGTTCCATATTGTTGGCGCTGTTCCAATCAATATATAGATAGTAATCTTCTTGTGACGTATGAATGGTTGCATAGACGTCCTGATTCTTGATCTGTCCGCCGAAACCGTTGGTGCTTCTCGTATAAGAGAAACTCTTTTCCCAGTCGAAGGATTTGATTTCTCCTTGAACGCTGTCGAAAGCCTTTTCAATTTTTTGCGTCAGATTCTTTTCGTTTTCTTTGATGCTCTGACACATCAAAGCTTCCAGCTTCGCGGCGTTTTTGGCTTCAAAGGCTTCTTCGATTTGCGCGTAATACTTCTCCGGATTGTTTTGTACTTCCTGCCGGTATGGCAAAAGCAAAGTGCTGAACGGGAGAAGAAAGCTCAAAGCAGTGAGAATTGCAAGCACAATGGAGTGGAATCTCCACATAAATTCAGATTGCAATTTATCCATAGTTAATACAATCTCGCTTTTTTGATCTCGGCGCTCATCTCTTCATACGCTTTCTGCACAGTCTCGCTGGTGGAAACCTCGGCAACGCCCACGCGCCACCAGGAATCGTAACCGTCGGACATGCTCTTGTGCGCAACCTTGATGTCGAACAGCACCGGGATGTCGTAGTTTTTGGAATCTTCCAGCGCAGCCTTGAGCTCTTCCTCGTTGGTCACGCGATAAGACTTGCAGCCGTAGCCCTCAGCGATCTTGGCGTAATCGGTCATGATGACGTCGCCGTCAAGGAAGCCGCTGTCGGTGCGGCGGGTGAAGCGGGTGCCAAAGGTATCGGTGCCCTGGTTGTTCTGCAGGTTCTCGATGCAGCCCCAGCCCTCGTTGTCGAACAGCATCACGTTGATCTTCGCCTTTTCCTGAACTGCCGTATACAGTTCGGAGTGCAGCATCAAAAAGCTGCCGTCGCCGACGAAGGTGTAAACGTCCTTGTCGGGCGCCGCAAGCTTTGCGCCCAGCGCGCCGCAGATTTCATAGCCCATGCAGGAGAAGCCGTATTCCATGTGGTAGGTGTTTTCACCCTTGCTCTTCCAAAGACGCTGCATGCAGCCGGGCAAAGAACCGGAGGAACCCATGGCAATGGCGTCGTTCGCCGCAAAGTCGTTGATGATGCCCAATGCGCGGGTCTGCGAGAAGCCGTCTTTCAGCTGAATGCTGTACATACGGTCGATCTCGGCATGGTAGGCTTTCTGTGCTTCGGCATATTCGGTCGTCCACGCGCTCTTGTAATCGCCCAGCAGCGCGGCGATGGCGTCGAGGCCCTCTTTCGCGTCGGCCAGCACGGCAGTGGAATCCATCTTGAACGCGTCGAAGGCGCACACATTGACGGAAAGCATCTTCACGTCCGGGTTCTGGAAGCCCCATTTGGAGCAGGTGGTAAAGTCGGTCAAACGGGTGCCGACAGCGATCACAAGGTCGGTCTGCTTGGCAATGGCGTTGGCAGCCGCGCCGCCGGTGACGCCCACGCCGCCCATATTCAGCGGATGTTCATAGGGGATCTGGCCCTTGCCGGCCTGGGTCTCGCCGATGGGGATATTGAATTTTTCCGCGAATGCAAGCGCGGCTTTCCAGCTTTCGGAATAGGTCACGCCGCCGCCCACGATCATCATCGGCTTTTTCGCCGCTTTGATCAGATCTGCCGCCGCCTGCGCTTCACGCGCAGAGGGCAGCTGGCGGTCGATATACCACACGCGCTTTTGCAGGAAGTAATCGGGATAGTCGAACGCTTCAGCCTCCACATCCTGCGGCATGGCAATGCAGACCGCACCGGTGTCGGCGGGACTGGTGAGCACGCGCATAGCGTTGATGCAGGCGGTCATGAGCTGTTCCGGGCGCTCAATGCGATCCCAGTATTTGCAGACCGCGCGGAAGGCGTCGTTCGCCGTTGTTGAAACCGCGGTGGGCTGCTCAATCTGCTGCAGCACCGGATCGGGCTGACGGCAGGCAAAAGTGTCGCCGGGAAGGACGAGCAGCGGGATGCGGTTCGCCGTTGCGGTGCCGCAGGCAGTGACCATGTTCAGCGCGCCCGGGCCGATGGACGACGTGCACGCAATGATCTCGCGGCGGTGCTTCTGCTTGGCAAAGGCGATGGCGGCGTGCGCCATGCCCTGCTCGTTATGGCCCTGATAATAGGTCAGGTTGTGACCGCCCTGCTCGAGCGCCTGACCGATGCCGACCACGCAGCCGTGGCCGAAGATGCCGAAAATGCCTTTGACAAACTTGGTCTCTTTGCCGTCAAAGCTGACATACTGGTTGTCAAGGAACTTAACAAGGGCTTGCGCCATGGTGAGTTTCATAGTAATCACGCTCTTTCTTTCAGAAATAGAGGGGTTAAGGGATTAAGGGGTAAAGGGGTTAAGGAATTGAGAGGTTGAGGGCTGTGGGATCGAGAAAGCAAAGGCTGAAAAGTGTTTTGGGAAGATCCCTCATTCACTTATTCCCTTATTCCCTCATTCCCTCGTTCCGCATTCCGAATTGCCTGACGCTTTGCGTTAGTCTTTCGGCCACATCAGCGCTTCGCTGGCCGGGTCGGTCACCCAGCGATGTTCGGGCAGGAAGTAAGGAGTGATGTACGGATTGCCTTCCAGATGGCGGATGACCCACAGGTACCACATGGCATAGCCGGGTGCGGTCGTCTGCGGATGGGTCTCCTCCTCAAGGATGAGCACGGTCGAATTGTTGTGGGTCTTGACCACATCTTCGCTCAGCTCGGCAAAGCCGTAGCCCTGCTCCGGGTTGAACTTGTAATAGTAGATCTCCGGCTGCGGATGCGTGTGCGGCGGATAGCTGCTCCATTTGCCGGGGAAACCGATCACTTCGCCAACAACAAGGTTGGACCACGGCGCGTTGGAATAATCGAACACGGTGCGCACGATGCGGGTGGATGCTTCGCGCATGGTGCCCTGGCCGCGGTGCTCGCTGGCACACTCTTCGGGGGTGTACAGCTTGCACGGGAAGGTCTTTTCGTTATCGGTGCGGTGCACGGTCCATTCGCTTTCCGCGCTCGCGGTGATGGTCACTTTGACGTCGTTCGGCACTGAAAGCACCCACGGCTCAAAATCGAAGCAGTTCTCACGCTCGATCTCGAAGCACTGACCGTCAAATTCGACCTTTGCCTTGCCGTAAACGAGCAGATACGCACGCTCCATGTGCTGTTCGTCGGTGAACACATCGCCCGCCTTCTGGCGCAGGATGCCGAAATCCATCAGCGTTTTGGGTTCGGTGTCTTTCCAGTTTGTGATGGCGGTATAGCCATAATCCCAGTCCTTCGGACCGGGCAGCAATCTTTTATCCATCGTTCTGCCTCCTCAGCCGAGAATCTCGGAAACCTTGACCGGTCTGCCTTCGGCAACGGACTTCTTGGCGGCAAGGGCGATCAGGATCGCGGCAAGGCCGTCTTCGCCGGTCGTCGGGGTCGGCTTGTCGTTCTGCACTGCGTCCACGAACTGCAGCATCTCGTCGCGGAAGGACTGCATATAACGTTCCAGGAAGAAGTACAGGGGTTTATCGGTCACAACGCCGTCCGCGGTCATCAGCGTGACATTGGTCTCGGTATCGTTTGCGGCAACGGCAGCGCCCAGGGAGCCGAACGCTTCCACACGCTGGTCATAGCCGTATGCGGCGCGGCGGGAGTTGTCGATCACGCCGATGGCGCCGTTCTTGAATTTGAGCGAGATGATCGCGGTGTCCACGTCGCCGGCTTCGCCGATGGCGGGATCCACAAGGCACGCGGCGTTGACATAGACTTCTTCCACTTCAGAACCGGCGATGAAGCACGCCATATCGAAATCATGGATGGTCATGTCAAGGAAGATGCCGCCGGAGACTGCAGCGTATTCGGCCGGTGGGGGTTCCGGGTCGCGGGACGTGATCTTGATGAGCTCGAGCTTGCCGAGCTTGCCCTCGTTGATCAGCTCGCGGATGTGGGCAAAGTTATGGTCAAAGCGGCGGTTGAAGCCGACCTGCAGCTTCACGCCCGCTTCCTTGACGGCTTTGATGACGGCGAGCACCTTTTCCGGTGTCAGATCGACCGGCTTTTCGCAGAAAACGTGTTTGCCGGCTTTGGCCGCGGCAATGGAGATGTCAGCGTGGGTGTCGGTGGAAGAACAAACGAGCACGGCGTCGATCTCGGGATCGGCGAGCATGTCCGTATAGTTGTCATAAATCTTTTCAATGCCGTATTCGGCGGCGAGTGCGGGCAGCGCGTCTTTGAACACGTCTGTGATGCCGAGCACCTTTGCGCCGGGCACGCTGTAAGTGATGGATTTCATGTGCACCTTGCCGATACGGCCAGCGCCGATGATGCCGATGTTGAGCTGTTTCATAAATAAACCCTCCGTGAGAAGTAAACTTGCACGCATGCGTGCTGATTCAACTTAAAGTATAACAAAAAAAGAATGCCGTTGCAAGATGCAGCGGCAAATTTCATGGTTGAATTTGTAAAATTTTCGTGGCTTTTCACGGGTGCGCACGCACAGCGCAAAAAGCACCGGCGTTAAAAGAGATTTTCAAAGAAATCGCGGATCTTTGCAAAGAAGTCGCGGATCGCCTGCAGGATCCTTCCGAAGAAGGAGGTGTCGGTCTGCTCTGTGTCTTCCTCAGGCAGCTCGAAATTCAAGGCCCGTGAGAGCTTCACATCGGTTTCAGTGGAAACGCAATGTGTCAGTTCTCCGTTCAGATAAACGAGCGTGGGGCTTTCGTCAAAATCGGATTTGTTTTTTTGCGCCGTCTCAAAGCGGTAGACGCCGATCGGCGTGACAGTAACGACTACCCCGTAGGTGTTGCCGCTCTCAAACGTCTCGAACTCGTTGCTCGAAGAATACTGCTTGAGCCAGTAGCGGACGCTTGCTGTATACTTGTCAGGCTCCGCCGAAACGATCGTCTTGCCGGGCGCTTCGCCGGCCTTCGGCGCCGTCACCGTCAGCCGCACTTCGGAGATGACGTTGGAATCATCCGCAAATGCGGGGATGCCCAAAGCGCCCACCAACAGGACACACAGCAGGCATGCGAATAATTTTTTCATTGCTTTCATCGTGATTCACTCCTTTTTGAAGTTGCATTTTTCATGCTGTTCATATTGTAGCATGGGTAAATGGGATTGTCAAGGACGGCGGCAAAAGAAGCAGGCGAACCGCTGAAAAAGCTGTTTTCCCCTTGCATTCTTTGCGGAACTATTGTATAGTTGACACAGGACAAAGCGGCAAGGTCAAACGCTGCTGCCGCAGACACTGCCCGATCATTTTCAGGAGGGATCGCTATGCTGAGCGAACTGCTGCGGGAACGGAACATCCCGAAACTTTTGCCAAGAGAAAAAGCGCTTGAGGTTTTGCAGCGGGAGGAGTATGGCTTTTTGCCCGAAGCGCCCTCTGCGCTGTCATTTTCCGCAAAGGAGAACATCATCCCCCGCTTTTGCGGCGGAAGCGCCGAGCTGCACCACATCACAGTATCGTGCACGGTGCGCGAAAAGCCGTTTTCTTTTCCGTTTTTCGCGGCCATACCCGCCGACGGAAAGCCCCACCCGTTTTTCATCCACATCAATTTCCGCGATGCGGTGCCGGACCGCTATATGCCAACCGAGGAGCTGCTTGACAACGGCTTTGCGGTGCTCTCGTTCTGCTATCAGGACGTGTCGAGCGACGACGGCGACTTCACAAACGGCCTTGCCGGTCTGCTTTTTGAAGACGGAAAGCGCGGGCCAGCCGACCCGGGCAAGATTGCGCTTTGGGCGTGGGCAGCGCAGCGTGTGATGGATTGGGCCGAAACGCGCCCGGATTGGTTTGACCTTTCCCAAAGCGTCGTCTGCGGCCATTCGCGCCTTGGCAAAACCGCGCTGCTCACCGCGGCGACCGATTTGCGCTTTGCGTTTGCCTATTCCAACGATTCCGGCTGCGCCGGCGCGGCGCTGGCACGCGGCACACGCGGCGAAACGGTGCGCGACATCTGTGCGAAGTTTCCGTTCTGGTTCTGCGAAAACTATTTGCAATACATCGACAACGAGGCAGCCCTGCCCTTTGACCAGCACGATTTGATCGCCGCGATTGCGCCGCGCCATGTTCTGGTCGGCAGCGCGGCAGAAGACTATTGGGCCGACCCGCTGTCGGAGCAGCTCGCCTGCGTTGCGGCGTCGCCCGCATTTTTGCACGGCTTTGACGGCGCCGAACGACCTGCAGAAGCCGGCGAAGCGTTCCTCGGCGGCGACGTGGGCTATCATCTGCGCCACGGGCGGCATTATTTTACCCGCACGGACTGGCACCGGCTCATGCAGTTTGTGCGTTTGCACGGGGAAGAGAAGAAGTAAGCGCGGACGTTTTCGTGAAGATTAAAAAAATCGCTGAGGGCACACCCTCGGCGATTTTTTGTGATAGATAATGCTCTTTTTCAGCGCGCGGGAATCATGCAGCCAAATGGCGGCAATTTTCCGATGGTTTGCGTATTCCACATCTCTTGCAGCCTCTCCGAATTATACACGATTCCGGCAAAAAAATCAACAGCCGCAGTACAAAACCACGGCTGCTTTTGGAGCTAGTAGTCGGACTCGAACCGACGACCTGCGCATTACGAATGCGCTGCTCTACCAACTGAGCCATACTAGCAAAGTGTCAGAACCCTGACAGCTATAGCATTATAGCACAGGATTCTGAAAAAGTAAAGAGAAAACAAAAACTTTTTTGGAAAATTTTCAACTGCGCCGCAGCTTTTGCTGGCGCACATCGCGGCCGTAAAACGCGATCACGTCGCAGCTTCCCATCAGACGGGAGGTGAAGCGCTGCGAATAGGTCTGTTCCAGCTCAGAAAGCTCCAGATTGGTGTTGAACACCGTGGGCAGCCCGTTGCCGAGGCGCGTGTTCAGCAGATTATACAGTGCGGAAACTGTGAACGATGTGACCATCTCTGTGCCGAGATCGTCGATCACGAGCAGGTCGCTCTCATAAAGATCGTCGTTCAGCTCGTCGTCGGTCGCGCCGCGCGAAAACTGCAGTTTCCGCAGCCGCTCAAGGATGTTTTGCGCTGTGCCGTAATAGACGTTGAAGCCGCGGTCGATCAGTCGGTTCACAACAGCCAGAGACAAATGCGTTTTTCCGAGTCCCGTTTTGCCCAGCATGAGCAGCCCCTTGGAATCGCGCGAAAAATCGACGCAGTAATCCTTCAAGAACGCGACCACGTTCGTCATGAGCCGCCGGTGGCTGATGCCGAGCGCCGGATCGACCTCGTCGCTGTAAAAGGAAAGATCGAACGACTCGAACGTGCACTTTTTGAGCATGGCGGACGCGGGGATCGCC
>CADBBT010000017.1 GCA_902792985.1 Oscillospiraceae bacterium | reverse complement strand
TCATCAAAAACTTCTTAAAAATCAAGCAGCCGCTTGATTGCAGCTGCTTGTTCTGTTAATTCTGTTTTATTTCTTTACCCCAACTATTGACAAAGAGCCCAAAAAGACAAACAAAAAGCGGACAGGAAGCCCTGTCCGCAAAGGATGTTTTGCTTATTTCGCAGTCGCTGTTGTGGCGGCAGCATTGCCGAGACCGCCAAACAGACCGGAAAGCGAGGAAATGATGGTGCTCATGAAATTGCCTGCGTTTGCAGTGTTCGTATTGGTGTTAGTGTTGGTGTTGGTGTTCGTGCTGGTATCCGTGGTCGTTGTGGCAGCCTGACCGCCATTCATGGATGCAAGCGCCTGATTCACGAACGCCATAAAGCTGTTGATGATGCTGGTGAGCATGCCAAGCGGGTTGCTGCCGGTCTGTGCAGCATCCGTGCCGGTACCGGTACCTGTGCCCGTACCTGTGCCGGTGCCGTTACCGCTGGCAGCGCCGGAAAGGAGCTGGGTGAACAGGCCCTTGAACATGTCAAGCAGCGGCTGAATGTAGGTCGACAGAGAGCCGAGGATCTTGTCGATGTCCACATTGGAGTTGCCGGAAGCCGGTGTGTCGGAAACAGCCTGCGTGCCGGAATTGAACGCTTCGAAGGTTCTGCCGTATTTCTTGGCATAAGCATCCGCTGTGGAACCTGTGTAACCGTAGATCTTCGTGCCCTGGGGAATCGTGTTGCCGGAATCGCCGATCAGGCAGGACGTGTTGAGCACAGAGACTTCCTGCAGCGCGGAGCAACCCTTGAACGCGTCAACGCCGATGTCCTTTGTTGTTGCCGGAAGCGCGACCGAAGCCAGGCTGGCGCAGTTTTCAAACGCGTTGTTTTCGATCTTGGCGACCGTGTTCGGGATGGTCACGTCGAGCAGGTTGGAGCAGCCGGCAAATGCATAGCTGCCGATGCTTGTCACGCCGCCGTTGATTTTGACGCTGCGGATGGAAAGTGCATTCGAGTTCCAGGGAACAGCAGTCGCACTCGTCCATTTGTCGGCAGCGGGCATCGCACCGGAACCTGCGATCGTCATCACGCCGTCAGAATCCAAAGACCAGGTGATGCCGTCCACAGAGCCGGAGCCGACGACTGCGGCAAATGCCATCGGGAGCGTTGTGAAAAGAAGAAGTGCCGAAAGAAGTATTGCCAGTGTTCGTTTCCATGTGTTTTTCATTGCATGGACCTCCTTTATATAGTTTTCTATATTATAATCCTTTTTTTATGAATTGTCAATGGCAACGCTGCACTTTGCTTGACTTTCCCCTTCGAAAAGCATATAATGCAGACAGCAAAACAAAAGGAAGCGATGCTATGGCCGAAAACAAAGCAAACACCCATCAGATCCTGACTGTAGCAATGGACATCGGCAAAAGCATGATCCGCTGCGGCGCAGAGATCAACCGGGTGGAAGAAACTGTCACACGCATTTGCAGCGCCTATGGCGCAGAAAGCACCGAAGTGTTTTCCATCGTCTCCATGATCGTGGCGACCGTTTCGCGCGCAGACGGCTCCACAGACACGCAGACCCGCCGCATCTACAGTTACAGCACAGATTTTGAAAAGCTGGACAAGCTCAACGCCCTGTCGCGGCAAATCTGCCGTGAAACGCCTGCGATCTCCGACGTTCAGCGCGCACTCGATGAGATTGAGGGCGACACGCGGCATCTGCTTTGGTATGTCGGCGTGGGATATGCGCTTGCCGGCTTTGCGTTCGCGCTGTTTTTCGGCGGAACGTGGAAAGACGCCGTCGTTTCCGCCGCCATTGCGCTTGTGCTCTGGCTGCTGACATCCTTTGTCAAGGTGCAGGGCCTGAGCAAGCTGTTCTTCACTGCGCTTTCCTCCGCCGCGCTGGGCTTTCTTGCGGTGTATGCCGAAAAACTCGGCCTTGCAGACAACGCCTCCATGGTCATGATCGGTGATATCATGCTGCTCATCCCCGGCCTTTTGCTCATCAACTCCGTGCGTGAAATGCTGTGCGGCGACCTCATGAGCGGGCTGCTGCGGCTGCTGGAATGCATCATTCTCGCGCTGGCAATTGCCTGCGGATTCGCCGTTCCGATTCTGCTGTTCAAGTGAGGTGCCTGTTATGACGATTGCAAGAATGATCACCCTGATCCTCACCGGGACGCTCGGTACGCTCGCGTTCACGCTGCTGTTCCGCATGCGTAAGCGTCTGATTCTTTGGGCGGTGCTGTGCGGCTTTTTGACAACTGCGCTGTATGTGCTTTGTGCGCAGTTCATGGATCACGCATTTTTTCAAAACCTCATTCCCGCCTTGTTTGCAACAGCGTTTGCCGAAGTGCTTGCCCGGATCACAAAAGCTCCGACGACCCCTTACATCGCTTGCGCCATCATCCCGCTCGTGCCCGGCGGTGCCCTGTATTACACGATGTACCACTTCATTCTCGGCGAAATGGACCTGTTCCATGAAAAGCTCATTGAAACGCTGCGCGTGTCCGCCGGACTCGCCGTCGGTATTATCTGCGTCAGCGCCGTGATGCAGATCATCAACCGGAAACACACACCGAAGCATTCCTGATTTTCATAAACCGATCAACGCAGTCTGTTTTTGCAGGCTGCGTTTTTTCTTTTTTCGAAGCGGGCGCGGAAACAGCGCCGCGGCGGGGCGGGACGAACCGTGCTTCGCACGGTTCTGAAAGGGGCGCCGGGCGGCGTATATGAAACACGACCGCGGTTTTGCGCCCCTTTTGCGCGGCTGCGCCGCGCAGTCCCGCCCCGCCGCGGTGCCAACGCCTTTTTCAAAAAAAAGCAAAAGCGCTGCCGCAGCAGCGGCAGCGCAGAATTACGCCGGAACTCAGTTGTTGTTGAAGATGTTTCTGCCCTTGAAGATCGGCAGCTCATCGCTGTCGTCCTCGGCGGCGTCGTCAAAAATCGACGCGCTCTTGTTCGGCGTTTCGATCACGTCAAAACTCTGGGCGGGTGCCGCCGGAGCTGCGGGAGCAGCCGGTGCGGCCGTCTCCATCGGCTGCGCGGCCTGTGCGCCGGGGAAGATATCCTCGGGGCGAGTCGCCGCCTGGCGTGCGTTTTCAAACGCGGAGACGAAGGTTCTGCCGAACTCGGTGGAACGGAAATCGGTTGCATCAGAGCCCATGCTGGTGAAGATGGACTGGCCTTCGCTCTTGGGCTTGTTGGAATTGCTGATGAAGGAGCTGCCCTGGGGCTGACGGCGTACGGGTGCGCTCTGCTGCGGCGTAGAAATCGGCTGCTTTGCCGCAGGGTTCGCAGCGCCGCGCATGGTATCCGCGTCGTTTTCATCAAGTGTGCCGAATCCGGTCGCAATGACGGTGATGAGCATTTCGTCGCCCATGTCCTCGTCAAAGACGGAACCGAAGATGATGTTTGCGTCGGGATGCGTTGCCTGGGTGATCAGATCGCCCGCCTGCTCGATCATGTCAAGTGACATATCGGAAGAGCAGGTCACGTTGATGATCACGCCGGAAGCGCCGTCGATCGCCGTTTCAAGCAGCGGGCTGGTGATCGCCTGCTTGGTCGCCTCGTTCGCGCAATCCGCGCCGCGGCCGCGGCCGATGCCCATGTGCGCACGGCCTGCGTCCTTCATGACGCTCTTGATGTCGGAAAAGTCAAGGTTGATATAGCCGGGCACCTTGATGGTGTCGGAAATGCTCTTAACGCCCTGCCACAGCACTTCGTTCGCCTTGCCGAAAGCGTCTTTCATGGAAAGGGACTTGTCGCCCAGCAGCTTCAGACGCTCGTTCGGGATCACGATCAGTGAGTCCACATGCTTTTGCAGCTCGCGGATGCCGTCTTCGGCTTGCTTCATGCGCTTTCTGCCTTCAAATTTGAACGGCTTTGTGACGATGCCGACGGTCAGCGCGCCGAGTTCACGCGCAATTTCCGCAACCACGGGTGCAGCGCCGGTGCCGGTGCCGCCGCCCATACCGGCGGTGATGAAAACCATATCGGTCGAACGCAGCGCGTCTTCAATGACGTCGCGGCTTTCTTCGGCAGCCTTTTTGCCAACAACGGGGTCGCCGCCGGCGCCCATACGGCCGGTGACTTTTTCGCCGATCTGGATTTTATGCGTGGCCTTGGAGTTTTCCAGAATCTGCGCGTCGGTGTTGATCGTGAGGAATTCCACGCCGTAAACGCCGGATTCCACCATGCTGTTGACCGCGTTTCCGCCGCCGCCGCCAACGCCGACCACTTTGATCTGGTTGTAAGCAATGTTGTCATTGTCCATAATAAAGCTCATTATACTTCCTCCTGCTACTATGATATCCCAAAGTAATTACATTATGATATTTGGATTATTATATCATGCATTTCCAAAAAACACAATCCTTCCGGCGCATATCTTTAAAATTTTTTTACTTTTTACGCGATTTGGCATTCAATCTTTGACCATGGTGCCGTCACGGAAGAAGATTTTTCCCTCATAAGAGATCTCCAGGTAACCGATCGTGTTGTCGGTCACATACATCTCCAGTGCCTCCGCCGTTGCGCGCAGACGCACGGAAAGGTTATCCGTTGTGCCAAGATACAGGTTGACACGTCCATCATAGCGCAGAACGATGTGCGAAAGATCGCTCAGATCCAGTACATTCGCTTTTTGCAGCCCGTTGATCTCAAGTTGCTCAATGATCTCCTTTGCCGCGTTGAAGCGCTTTTCGTCGTCGCCTGTGGGCGTATAAACCGCGCCGACCTCCCCTTCCGTTGCGTCAAAGCCGTCCAGCCGGTACTGGCCGTCCTGCGGCTTTTTCTTTTTGAGTGAAAGGATCTTTTGCGTCTCGCTCAAACACAAGAACGCGCTTTTTCCCGAAATGAGATATTTATCCGTGGTGTCGGTAACAACAAGCTCCAGCACATCGGGGAGCTGATATTTTACATCAACGCTGCCAACATACGGCAGCAGTGCGCAGATGCGCTTATTCATTGCGCGGTCGGTCACGCGGAACATATTCTCGCCGGTCATCACACCGCTGGCGTTGATGATCTCCTGTTGAGAATAAACGCTTTCGCCGGACACCACGATCTGCGCGATCGGCGCGCCGACGACCAGCGCATAAATGAGCGCTGCAACACCGGCAACGATGAGGACCGCGACCACGGTCAACACAGCGGCAAAGCGCCGTTTTCTGCGTTTACGCAGCACTTCGTCTCGCCGGATATCGTCTCCGGAATCGCCGTTTTGCTTGCGGCGGTTATAATACTCCTTGGACCGCTGCGCATGCTTTTGGCGCTGAACGATGTCGCGATGCTGCCTGTTTTGCTCGTTTTGCTGCAGCATTTTTTCCGCGCGGGAAACGACCAGCGCGGTTTTGCGCGGCGAATCCGGCTGCTTCCTGCGCTTCGCAGCGCGTTTCTTTTTCTTTTTCGGCGCGCCTTTTTCCGCAACGACCGGTCGGTTGACCGGTTGCTTTTTGCTGCGCTTTTTCGGCTGCGGCTTTTCCGGCGTCTCCTGTGCCCTGTCCGGCTGCGACACCGTACTTTGCGCGTCTTTCAGCCGAACGGCGCCGGGCATGGGCGCACCGGTACTGATCGGCGTCCACATATCGGACGTAACGTCCAGCGGAAGATTCGGTTTTTCGCCCCCGTTATTTCCGAACGGGTGGCTGAAGTTGTTGTTGTCTGCCGGCACGTTCGGCACTCCTTTCAATATCCGCACAAAGCGTGCGCAAACACGCTTCGATTCTTTCATATCCTCTGTCGATGTGATGCACACCGGAAATTTGTGTGGTCCCCGCTGCGGCAAGTCCCGCAACGACCAGCGCGCCGCCTGCACGCAGGTCGACCGCCGTTACGGGTGCGCCTGTGAGATGCGGCACACCGTCAATGATCGCCACGCGCCCCTCCACGCGGATACGCGCGCCCATACGGTTCAGTTCATGCACATGATGAAACCGGTTTTCAAAAATCGTCTCCACCATCACACTCGTGCCGTCGGCTTTGCTGAGCATCGCCATCACGGCCGCCTGTGCGTCGGTCGGAAACCCCGGATACGGCAGCGTGCGGATGTCGCGCACCGCCGAAAGCCGTTTCGGCGCACGGATGCGCAGGGAATCCGGCGTTGCCGAAATCTGACAGCCCGCCTGTTCAAACACACGGTTGACCGAAAGAAAATGCGCGGTCTGCACCTGTTCAAACAGCACATCGCCCCCGCAGGCTGCCGTTGCCGCCATATAGGTCAGCGCGGCGATGCGGTCGGAGATCACGGTATGCTCGGCGCCGTGCAGCTTTTTTACGCCCTCGATCTGGATGGCGCCGCCGGCGCAGATGTGCACCTTTCCGCCGCAGGCATTGAGAAAAGCGGCGAGATCGTCGATCTCGGGTTCCCGCGCGGCATTGAGGATCGTTGTGCTGCCCGTTGCGGCTGCCGCGGCAAGCATGATGTTTTCCGTTGCGCCGACAGACGGGAAGGAAAGACTGATCACCGTTCCGCGCAGCTTCTCTTTGCAAACGCAGTGCAGACAGGCGTTTTGTTCTTCAATCTCCGCGCCGAGCGCGCGCAGCGACGACAGATGCAGATCGATCGGGCGCAGGCCGATCTCGCAGCCGCCGGGCGTGCAGAGCTCCGCTTTGCCCAACCGTGCAAGCATTGCGCCGAGAAACACGATCGACGAGCGCATCTCATGCATCATGTGCTCTGGAATAGTATAGCACGAAACGGCGCGCGAATCAACTGTCAATGTATGCCCCTGCCGCGTCACGCTGCAGCCCAGGTGTTCCAGAATGCGCACAGCAGCCGCAACGTCGGTCAACGCGGGAATGTTGTGCAGCACGCTGACGCCGTTTGCAAGCACGCAGGCGGCGAGGATCGGCAGCGAAGAATTTTTGCTGCCCTGCAGCGGAAGCCTGCCTTCCAGCTTTCGCCCGCCGTGAATGATGATCTCTTCCATCGAAGTCCCACCTTTTTTGAAGCATTTACGCTCTATTCTATGTAAAGGCGGGGAAAATGTGCAAATTTTCAGCGCTTTTGCTGCGCGAGCGCAACGATCAGATCGGCGATCTTGCGCTTCGCGTCTGGCACACCGAGTTTCTTTGCGTTTTCGCCGAGCGTTTGCAGTTTTGTTTTATCGCCGACGGCGGAAACAAACAACGCTTCCATCGCCTGCGGCGTATAATCCTTTTCCTCCAGCAGCAGCGCCGCATCCTGTTCCACAAGCGCCATCGCGTTGTGATACTGGTGGTTTTCCGCCACATTCGGCGACGGGATCAGTATGGACGCTCTGCCAAGCGCCTCCAGCTCCGAAAGCGAGCTTGCACCGGCGCGGCAAATCACAAGATCGGCAGCCGCCATACAGCGGTCCATATCGTGGATATACGGGCGGATCTCCACGTTCTTCGCCTGTTCAAGCGCCACGCCGTTTTCGCGCAGCTTTTCGGGCACCCAATCGCCGAACTGTCCGGCGGCGTGGAGAAAATACAGGCTTTGATCGTTCCAATGGTCGGCGATCAGACGCACCATCGCATCGTTGATCGTCTGTGCGCCGAGCGAACCGCCCATGGAGAGCACAAGGGTCTGATCATCGCGCACACCGAGCTCGGCACGGCTGAGCGCACGGTCGGCACGCAGCATTTCGCCGCGCACCGGAAGCCCCGTGACGACCGGCGTGTTCTTCGCCTTCATCAGCGCGCCCGCTTTTTTCACATTGAGCATCACCAGATCCACGCGCTTGGCAAGCGCCTTGTTCGTGATGCCGGGATAGGCGTTTTGTTCGTGAATGGCAGTAGGGATGCCCATTTTTGCAGCCATACGCACCACAGGACCGCTGACATAGCCGCCGAAGCCGACCACCGCGTCAGGCGCAAAGGCGCGCAGGATCTTCTTTGCCTGTGAAGAGGCGCGTAAAATTTTGAACAGCGTGGCAATGTCACGCTTGATATTTTCCAAAGTCAGTTGACGGTAAAATCCGTCGATGTCGATCGTCGCAAAGTCAAAGCCCGCCGCAGGCACCAGCTTTGCTTCCATCTTGTTTTTTGTGCCGACAAACAGAATCTCCGCATCGGGATAACGCTCGCGGATATCGCCGGCCGCCGCAAGGGCGGGGTTGATATGGCCGCCGGTGCCGCCGGCAGCAAACAAAATTTTCATGCTGCTTCCTCCTCATTGACAGCCGTGCGCATCGGAATGCGCCGTGAAACAGACAGCACAACGCCCATTTCACACAGCATAAAGAACAGCGCTGTGCCGCCGTAGCTGAAGAAGGGCAGACCGATCCCGGTATTTGGGATCGTATCGGTCACCACGGCGATGTTGAGGATCACCTGCAAGGCGACCTGCATGACGATGCCGATGACAAGCAGCGCGCCGAACAGATCGCGCGTTCTTGTGGCGATCATGAAGCCGCGGCAAACCAGCGCCGCAAACAGCAGGATGATGAGCGTGCCGCCGATATAGCCGAGCTCTTCCACGATCACAGCGAAAATGAAATCGTTTTGCGGTTCGGGGATGTAAAGATATTTTTGCTTGGAGTTGCCGAAACCGACGCCGAACGGGCCGCCGGAACCGATGGCGAGCAGACTCTGGCGCGTTTGCCAGTTATCGGCGTCTCCGGACGCCTCTTTGGTCTTCCAGACCATCACGCGGTCATAACCGAAGCCGCGCATCAATTTGAGCACGTCGGGCTTGAGATAGACGACGATCACCGCCACGGCGACAATGATGCCGAGAATGACGAACCATTTCTTTTTGACGCCGCCGACCCACATCATGGAAACGCCCATCAGGAACATCAGAATCGTGCAGGACAGATGGCTTTCGATGATGATCAAGCCGCAAAACACGACGACCACGAGCGCCAGCAGCACGGTGCATTTGAAATTGTTGTCAAAGAAATCGAGAAACACACGCTCTGCGCGTGTCAAATTCGCAACGCGCGGCGCCGTGCGGCGCTTGAGATCGTTCACCGGCATGACGCGGTAAAAAATGCAGATCAGATACGCCATTGTGAGAATGAGCACGAATTTTGCGATCTCCGAGGGCTGGAACTGGAACGAGCCGATCTTGATCCAGCGCTTGATCTCATTGTGGATATTGATCGCAAAGGTGCCCAGCAGCATCAGCACGGTGAAAAAGAACGCGACCGGCGTCCAGTAGCTGTTAAGAATGCGGTAGTCGACCTTGCTGATGATCCACATGGCAACAAGACCCAGTGCACCCGCTCCAAGCTGACGGAAAAAATAGCTGTTCGGGTGGCCGGTCTTATTCATCGCGTAAACATACGACGCGGAATACATCATGGTGATGCCGACCGCAAACAGAAGGAACACCAGAAACAAAAACGGAATGTCCACAGCGCCGGTTTGAAACAGCTTCACACGTCCCTGCGGCCGTGCCGTATTGATGTTGATGGGACGGTTCGGCAATCGTTTGGGGTTCATCATCACCACTCCTTTCGAAAAACTGCGTTTTTATAGAACGGTATTATACATCACGACCACGCCGAACGCGCAGCCGATCACACTCACGAACGTCAGCACGCGCACAATGCGCTTTTCGCTCCAGCCGCTCATCTCCAGATGGTGATGCAGCGGCGCCATTTTGAAGATTTTGCGCCCGGCAAGCTTGATGGCGAGGATCTGCAGGATATCCGAGAGCGCCTCAACCACATAGACGATGCCGACCGGCAGCAGGATCAGCGGGCAGTCGATGCAATAGGCCAGCGCGACCACAAGACCGCCGAGGAACATTGAGCCGGTGTCGCCCATCATGACCTTGGCCGGATAGTGGTTCCAGATCAGATAGCCCGCGCAGCAGCCCGCGAGCGCCGCGCCGAGGATGGACACAGACGTGTTCTTTATGAGCACGGCCATAACAGTGAACGCGATACCGACCGGAACGGTCACGCTGCCGCAAAGGCCGTCGATGCCGTCGGTAAAGTTGACGGCGTTGACCGCGCCGTAGATCACTGCGGCGCCGAAAAGATAAAAGAAGATCTTGCCCGGCACAGAATCGAGGGGCATACGTCCGAACAGTGGGATAAACATGGACTCGTTGCCCGAAAGCAGCAGCGACGTCAGATAGGCCACGATCACCATCGCCTGCGGGACGGTCTTTTGCAATTCGGTCAGACCGAGGTTGCGCTTTTTTGCAACTTTGATATAGTCATCCGCAAAGCCGACCAGACCCAGACATACCGCCAGCAGCAGCCCCGCATAAAGCTTTGTGCGCTCGGCATTGGCAAACGCCGTCACCTCGCTGAATACGGGGAAGTTTGTCAGCTTGCACACAAGCAATGTGACAAACACGGCAAGGAGACTGCCGATGATGAACATCAGACCGCCCATTGTGGGCGTGCCCTGCTTTTTCGCGTGCCAGCGCGGACCGATATCCGTTAAAATGTTCTGGCCGAATTTCAGCTTGTGCAGCGCGGGAATGAGTACAAAGCCCAGCAGTGCCGTGATGCCGAACGCCACAGCGGCCGAAATGAGGATGGCGAGAAAAATGTTCAATTAAAACATCCCTTTCACTTGGTTTTTCACAATCTCGCGTTCATCGAACGCAAGCACTTCTTCGTTGATGGTCTGTGTCGTCTCGTGCCCCTTGCCGGCAAGCAATATCACGTCGCCGCTTTTGGCTGTTTTCAGCGCAAAGCGGATCGCAGCGGCGCGATCGGGTTGCAGAAAGACCGGCGTTTTGCTGTCTGCGGTCCCGGCGAGGATATCGTCGATGATCGCGTTCGCGTCCTCTGAGCGGGGGTTGTCGCTGGTGAGCACGACCTTGTCGGCAAACGAGACGGCGACCCTGCCCATTTCGGGACGTTTGCCGCTGTCACGGTCCCCGCCGCAGCCTAAAACGACGGTCAGCCGCCCTTTGCAGAACCTGCGCAGCGAACGCAGGGCGCGCTGCAGGCTGTCGGGCGTGTGGGCATAATCGAGAAACACGCGAAACGGCAGATCGAGCGACAGGTGTTCCATCCGTCCGGGCACCGGCGAAAACGAAGACAGCGCAGCGGCGCTTTCCTGCACGGAAATGCCGAGCTGCATTGCCGCAATCACGGCAGCCATGGAGTTTTCAATGTTGAATTCGCCCTGCAGCGGCAGATGCACGCGGTGGATCAAAAAATCCGAAACGAGCGCGTAGTCGATCGCGCTTTCCTGCAAACGCACATCTTTCGCGGAAAAGTCCGCCTCGTTGCTCTGCACGGAATAAGTCAGCACGCGGCCGGGACAGGCAGACGCCATATCGCGCCACGCGGGGTCGTCAAAGTTGAGCACTGCCGTTTCGCACATGGGAAACAGCGCGCGTTTGGCAGCTTTGTATTGTTCAAACGTGCCATGCACGTCCAGATGGTCGCGTGTCAGATTCGTAAACACGCCGACGGAAAAATGCAGCCCGTCCAGCCGGTGTTCGGCCAGTCCCTGCGACGAGGCTTCGAGCACACAGAACGTCTTGCCCTCGTCCGCCATCTTTCGCAGAGCGCGGTGCAGCGCAAAGCAGTCGGGCGTGGTCATGGTGCAGCCGAGCGCCTGTGTGTTCGTCACTGTGGAAAGCAGACCCGCCTGTTTGCCGCAAAGCGCAAGGATATGCGCAAGCATAAAGGCAACGGTCGTTTTGCCGTTGGTGCCGGTGACGGCGACCAGGTGCAGGCGCGTGTCGGCAAAGCCGAAAAAGGCGCGGCAAAGCACAGCATAGGCGGACCGGGTATCTGCCGCAACAAAGCAGGTTCCATCGAGCTGCTTTGACGCAACAACGGCAACGGCGCCGTTGGCTTTCGCTTCGGGCAAAAATTGCTCTGCGCCGCTGTGACAGACGAACAGCGTGCCCGGCACGCAGGCGCGGGAGTCGTCTGTGATCAATGTAATTTCTTCGTCCGCTTTTTGCTTCGTCCCATACAATGCCTTCAGCAACAGGGAAAGCTTCATCGTGACCTCCATCGGGGTTTGCGTCAGTGGTTGCTTAGTCGTTCATATTTGCAGTGGCCTGGAAGTAGACCGTGAGACGCGAGCCGGCCTGCACTTCGGTGTCCGTGGCGATGCTCTGCTTATACACGAGCGCACCGGCGGACTGATAGGGGCCGGAAAACGCAACGTTGAGTCCGTAGCGAACCGCAGTCTCGTTGACCTCGGCGGCCGTCATGCCGGTGAAATCCGGTACCTTGACCTTTTCGCTTCTTGCGTTCTTTTCCGTATAGGCGATGATGACGCCCTTTTCCGGAATCGACTGTCCTGCGGACGGTACCTGCGAAAGCACCGTTTCACCGGAGCCGATGACTTTGAGCGTGATGCCCTGCGAAGACGCCTTGCTGCGTGCGTCAACAATGGTCTTGCCGATCAGCGACGGTGTGGTTTTGCTGACAGATTTCAGCTCGCTTTCCGTGTACTGCGGTTCCACGCCAAGGTATTTCAGCGTCGGTTCAAGCACCTCTTTTGCAATCGGCGCTGCGAGCACGCCGCCGCCGCGATACTGTCCCGGCGGTTCATCCACGCCGACAAGCACGGCGACTTGCGGGTTGTCTGCCGGCGCAAAGCACAGGAACGACGCAACATACAGGAACTGTCCGGTGCTGCGCTTGTCGAGCTTTTCACTCGTCGCGGTCTTGCCCGCCACGCGGTAGCCTTCAATATAGGCGTTTTTACCGGTACCGCCCTCAACCACGGCCTCCATCATCTGCCGCACTGTGGCAGCGGTGCCGTTGGAAATAGCCTGACGGCGGACCTTCGGTTCTGTTTTTGAAATCAGATTGCCCTTGCTGTCGATGATACTGTCCACAACATAGGGTGTCATGAGCTGTCCGCCGTTGGCGATGGCGCAGCCGGCGGTGATCATCTGGATCGGGCTGACGCGGAAGGACTGG
Organism: Oscillospiraceae bacterium; assembly: GCA_902792985.1. Lineage (GTDB taxonomy): Bacteria > Bacillota > Clostridia > Oscillospirales > Acutalibacteraceae > UBA6857. The sequence continues at coordinate 20,318 of CADBBT010000017.1, read as the reverse complement.
CCGAATGAGGTACTCGCAAGTTCGACCTTGCCCATTTTTGCGTGGCTGTGAACGATCGGCATCGCCTCGCCCGTCAGATCGATGCCTGTGCGCTCAGTAAAGCCGAACGCCTCGAAGTATTTGTAGAAGTTATCAACGCCGAGCTTCTGGCCGAGATTGATGAAGAACGGGTTGCAGGAGTTCATCAAGCCCTGCGTGAACGTCTGATAGCCGTGACCGCGTGTGTTGGCGCAGTGAATGAGCGTATCCGGTGTGACCTGATAGGCGCCGCCGCAGGTGTAGGTGGTGTTCAGATCGGCAACGCCCTCTTCCAGTGCCGCAGCGGCAGTGAAGATCTTGAACGTCGAGCCCGGCTCATAGGTGCTTGTCACACAGAAGGAATCCCACTGCTCAAACAGCTTTTCACTGAGCTTTGCGTTGTATTCAGGCTTGTTTTTGTATTCTTTCAGCTCCTTGACAGCCGCTTTGTCCAGCAGCTTGCGCGGATTGTTGAGGTCAAAGTCGGGCTTGTCGCTCATCGCGAGCACAGCGCCCGTAGCGGGTTCCATCACGATCCCGTAAACACCCTTCGCTTTGGTCGCGTCCAGTGCGTTCTGCAGCGCGTTTTCCAGATAGTACTGGATGTTTTCGTCGATCGTCAGCACAAGGCCGTTGCCCTGCTGCGGCTCCTCTACGGATTCATATCCCGACTCAATGGGATTCTGATGCGCGTCCTTTGCCGTGACCTGACGGCCGGCAATACCGCTGAGCTCGGCGTTATAGTATTTTTCAACGCCGGTGATGCCCTCGCCCTCGGCACTCGTCACGCCGATGATCGTGGACGCAAAGTTGTTTTCGGGATACATGCGCAGCGTGTCGTTTTCAAAGGCGAAGAAGGACGACGCTTTGAAGGTGAGGTCCTTTTGCTCCCCTTTTTTGTTCACATAGGTGCCGTAGGCGTGCTTTTCGGAAAACAGCTCGTCAAGATCGTTTTTCTGCTTTGCGTCGATCTTGCGCTGCAAGCGCACATAGCTTTTGTCCTCTTTGCGCAGATTGAGCACGATCGGCTTGATGCGCACGCCGAGAATGTGGCCGATCTCGCGGCCGATCTCCTTGGTATATTCCTTCCATGCATCTTCCCATGCCGTTTCGGACTCAGGATAAGCTTTTTTTACGGTGTTCTTGTAGAAACTATGCAAACCGGCAGGCGACGCAGTCAGCATCCACGCGGTGGCGCCCGTGACCATCTCGTTCATATTGCGGTCATAGATCGTGCCGCGCAGTGCCGGGATCTGTGTATCGTAAAGCTGATTCTTCTGCGCTTCTTCACGGTATTCATCCCCGTGGGCGATCATGATATACCCGATGCGCAGCATCGGCATCAGCACAAGCACGCACAGAATCGCTGCCGTGATTGCACGCGCGCGGCGTTTGAATTCGAGATCGCTGCGGCATTTTACTACGTTCTTTTTCAAGAGTCTTCGGAAAAACGACATCGGGCACAGCCTCCTTTTCATCCCTCAATTATAGCCAAAGGCGGCGGATCGTCTGACAGTGAGTTTCTGCCTTTCAAACGTCCGCCTTTTTTCATTCAAAGATATGTATATGCGTTTGGCGCTTTATTCTTCACCGAAACGCATCATTTTCCCTGCGAAGTCCGCACGCGGTTTTCACCGCTGAGATTCAAATATCCCTCGCTGCCGCTTTGCATTTTGACAAGGCCGAGCGATGCAGCGATCTCGTCAATGTTCTTCGCTGTGACGAGATTGGCGCGTTTTTTATCAAGCACACGGTAAATGCTGGTTTGGCGATTCAACTCCCGCTTTGCGGCGTCGAGCGCGCTGCGGCTCGTTGTGCGCGCAACAAAGCTGTTGCAGAACACGCCGAACAGAACGATTGTGAGCGCCATAAACGCAAAGAGTCTTGCGGCTTTCCGGTTCGAGGCGATCTCCTGCGCCTTGCGCTGCCGGGCAAGGTTGCGCTGTCTCGGCACACGGCGAAGTTCGGGCTTTTGCTGCGGCGCACGCTGCGGAGCTTCCTGCGGAACACGCTGAGGTGCAGCGCTGCCGTATTGATAATTCAAGTCGTATGCATATTCTGCTGCCATGGTTCCCTCTCCCTATTTCTTTTCATTCATATCTTTTCAATCGTCCTGAGCTTTGCGCTTCTTGCGCGGGCATTGCGTTCAAGCTCTTCCTCAGACGGTGTGACGGGTTTGCCGCAGCGTTTTCCGCGCGGTGTTTTTCCGCACACGCACACCGGAAACTCCGGCGGGCAGGTACAGCCCTGCAGATAGGACGCAAATTTTGTTTTGACAATGCGATCCTCCAGCGAATGGAACGTGATGATGCACAGCCGTCCGCCGGGTGAAAGCAGATCAAACATGGTGTCGAGCGAATTTTCCAGCCGTTCGAGCTCTCCGTTCACGGCGATGCGCAGCGCCTGAAACGAACGTCTTGCCGGGTGGCCGCCGGTGCGGCGCAGCTTTGCCGGAATGGAAACCTTCACGATCTCCGCAAGCTCCAGCGTGGTCTCGATCGGCTTGTCCTGCCGAACGCGGCAGATGTTGCGCGCGATGGACGCGGCGCACTTTTCTTCGCCGTAGCGCCAAAGGATGGATGAAAGCTCACGCTCCGGCAATGTATTCACAAGGTCGGCCGCTGTCGGCCCTGTTTGCGACATACGCATATCCAGCGGCGCGTCGTTATGAAAGGAAAACCCGCGCGCCGGGGTGTCGAGCTGATGCGAGCTCACGCCGAGATCGGCGAGGATGCCGTCAGCGGCAAACACGTCCTGCGCCGAAAGCACGTCGCGCAGCGCATCAAAGTTGGTGTGGATCACCGTGACGCGGCGATCGTCCCGAAAGCGTTCGCGCAGCGTTTCGATCGCGTCCGGGTCCTGATCCAAACAGAACAGCCGCCCGGTTTCAAGCTTTTCCAAAATCGCGGCGCTGTGGCCGCCCCCGCCGGCGGTGCAGTCCACATAGGTGCCGTCCGGCCGGATCTGCAGCGCTTCGATCGTTTCGTTCAGCAGAACGCTGGTGTGTGAGAATTCCATCTTCTCACCCTTCGCCGCCGGGCAGATATGCACCGGCCGCCTTGCGTTCGAGCGAAAGCTTTTCTTCGCTTTCGCTTGCCGCCTCCTGCGCCATATAGTTTTCGGTGACATGGGCGAAGTACGCGTCGAAGGTTGCGGGGTTCCAAATCTCCACATGGTCGCCCATGCCGACGATCAGCGTTTCCTTGGTCAGCCCGGCGATCTGCGCGATCTTTGACGGGATCGGGATTCTGCCCTGCGCGTCCACAGTCGCGTCGCTTGTGCCGGCATAAGCGGCAAAACGGCGCATACGGCGGATGGTTGGATCCGCAACCGCAGACAGCGCTTCTTCGGTTGCGGTGTCGTAATCATCCTTGCAGAAGCATTCGATGCACGGATACTCGGACACAACGGCCTTGATGAGGAAATGGCCGCCGAGATCTTCGCGGAACTTCGCCGGCACAAACAGACGGTTTTTCGCGTCGAGGTTATGTTCAAATGTGCCGATAAAGCTCTGCATTCCGTACACCTTCCTTTCTTTTTACGCTTTGGGACAAAAAATCGTGGCGCCCCACGATTCCCCCTGGCGATGTTGTAATTCACCACTGGAACCTATTATACAAGACCGTAGATGGATTGTCAAGAGCTTTTAAAAGAAAAAAAGACCGAATGTAAAAGAACATTCGATCTCTTTTATTTGTTAAGTTTGAGACGCCCGAACGGGCGGAAAAATCAGCCGAATAAACGTGCAAACAGGTTGCGGAACCATTCAATGATGCGCTCGAAGAAGTTGAATTTGAACAGCCCGTGCGTCGGGTCGGGCGTAGGCTCAACATCCTGCACATGGGCGCCGCAGCGCGGGCAGTTGCCGTTGTCGTCCGGCGCGGCATGACCGAGCGCAGGCACAAGGTTGGTCTTTTTTGTGCTCCCGCAGCGCGCGCAAACAAGCTGCGTGTAGCCCGTTTCGGTGCAGGTGGCGGCAACCGTCGCGCCGGTGAGATAATTGTGCGCAAGCGGATCCAGGATGTCCGCCTTAGTTTCACCGCAGGTGCAGATATAGCGCTTGTAGCCGGCAAGCTCGCAGGTTGGATCCTTGGAATCCACAAGGGTAAATGTGTGCGTGTGCGCCGGGTCGGTCGGCGTTTCGGTACCGGTGTCTGTGCCGGTTGCTTCGCTTTCGCGCAGCTCATAAACGCCGCAAACGCTGCAGAAGCGCATGTCGATCCCCTTCATTCCGGCTTCGGTGGGCAGGAAGGTCTTCCATGCGCCGAAGGTGTGGCCGGGCGCGGGAACAATATCGGTGTAGCTGTGGCCGCAGCCGTAGCAGACGTAGGTGGTAAAGCCATCCTCAAGGCAGGTCGCCGCATGGGAATCAAGCACGGAATAGGCGTGCTCATGTGTTGAAACGGGAATCACTTCCGTATATGCCGCAACGCAGCGCGAGCATTGATAGCGGTTGAAGCCGTTTTCGGTCGCGGTCGGCAAAACGGTTTGGGCAAGCTGATAATCGTGACCCAGCGGCTTGATCGGCTTTTGCTTTTTGATCCAATATCCGCAGATCGAGCACCGTGCGCCGTCGGTCAAACCGGCTTCGGTGCAGGTCGGCGCAGTTCCGGAAACGGGCGTGCTTTCGTGCTCGTGGGCAGGCACGTCGGTAAGCGGCACAAAGGTACAACCGTTGGCCGCGGCAAATGTTTCCGCTGTGGAGCCGGGATAGCCATGGATCGTTGCTGTCATATAGATCGCGCCCGCAGCGATCTGACACTGATTGTTATAGATATAGATGTCCTTCAGCGTCCTTTCGGGAAACGCGCCGCTTTTGAGCGTTGTCAGCTTTTCCGGAAGGATCACGGTTTGCAAAGAGGAGCAACCGGAGAACGCGCCCTGATAAATCGCGGTCACATTCTCACCGATGGAAACGGTTTCCAGCGCGGTGCAGCCGGAAAAAGCGGCTTGACCAACCGTGCTCACGACATCGCCGATGGAAACGGTTTTCAGCGAGAAGCAGCCGTAAAAAGCATAGGGTGGAATATCGACCAGGCCTTCACCGATCACAGCGGTTTTCAAAAAGGCGCAGCCGTAAAACGCAGAGCTGCCGATGCTTGTAACGCTGTCGGGAATCAGGATGCTTTCCAATGACTGACAGGAATAAAACGCAGCTTCGCCGATGCTTGTGACAGTGTCCGGAAGCGTGATCGACGGCAGGCTGTAACACTGAGAAAAAGCAGAGCTGTCAATCGTTTCCACGCCGTTTGGCAAATTGATCTGTGCCAGGTTCCAACAGTTGGAGAACGCGGAATTGCCGATTGATCTCACGCCGTCCGGCAGAGTCACACTCTTGAAGTTGTAACAGTTTTTGAACGCGCTGTCGCCCACCGAGGTGCAGCCCGGCAGGATCACCACCCTGGAGATGATCGTCGCATATTCCAGCCACGGCGCATTGACCGACGCAAAAGACATCATGTCGCCGTCGGCCTGCACAGTCATCGTGCGTGTGCGTTTGTCGATGGTAAAAGAGAGCGAAGCGTTGACGCTTTCGCTGATCAGACTCTCCTCGTCTGTGCCGTCAAGAAAAGCGTGGGGAACGCTCATTGCGGCAAGTGTCGCAGCCGTTGCCGTATTCTTTTTGCAAAGGGCGAGCGTGTACCAGTTGCCGTTGCCGAAAGCGCTGTTGCCGATGGATGTGATATCATCCGGCAAAACCACGCTTTCCAGCGCAAGGCAGCCGTTAAATGCATTGTAGCCGATGCTTGTGACAGTGTCGGGGATCGTCACGCTTTCCAGCGCCGTGCAAAAGCAAAACGCGGAGTTGCCGATGCTTGTGATGCTGTTGGGAATCGTTATGCTCTTCAGCGCCGGACAATTATAAAACGCCTCATAGCCGATGCTTGTGACGCTGTCGGGGATCGTTGCGCCCTCCAAAGCTCTGCAGCCGGAAAACGCATATCTGCCGATGCTCGTGACGCCGCTGTCGATCGTTACGCTGGTCAAAACCGTGTCGTGCTGCGCCCACGGCGCTTTGGTGCGCTCAAAAACGGCGCCGTCTTCCCCGGTAACTCTTTCCAGCGCGTAACCGGACATACTCCCCGTGCCGCTGATCGTCAACACGCCGGCGCTGTCCAGCGACCAGGTGAGGTTACCTCCGCAAGTGCCGCTTGCAACAACGCTCACGTCCTGTGCCGCAGCAAACGGAACAGCCAGCACCAGCATCAGCAGCGCCAGCAAGATCGATAAAACCTGTTTTCCGCTTTTCATAAAAATTCTCCTTCCAAGCTTCTGCCTGGTTCCTTCGGTGCATGATCAACGGATACCGCAGCACCTTCGCGCTGCACCGTTCGTCTTTCGGGGGGGCTTTGTGCAAAATAACCGAAAGTTTTTCGTTTAATTAAATTAACATGTGCATTTTATGGTCATCTATACTCTATCACATTCTATGATAAAAATCAAGCAAAAAAGAAAAACAGATGCATCGAAAAAAGAAAAAACGCGCCGCCGCACAACGGAATGCGCGGCAGGGCATGAAAAAACGCCGGACGATCGCGGCAAGACGTCAAATCGGACGGCGTTTTATCAAAAAACGACCGCTCCGCGATACGGAGCAGCCGTTTTCAATCGTTTTTTGATCAGAATGTCACATCCGCATACACGGGATAGTGATCGCTCGGCAGCATGCCGTCGATCTTGTCGCGGATCACGACGAAGCGCTGCACGTTGACGTTCCCCTTGCAAAACACATAGTCGATCACGCTCGCGGGATCCTCCGGGTTGCCGTAGGCGTGGAAGGTGTTGCCTGTGTCGGTGTTCACAGCGGAAAAACGGCAATCTTTGAAACCGCCCTCAAGTACAGCTTTGTAGGGTTCGGAAGCGGGGGTGACGTTGAAGTCACCGGTGAAAAAGGCCGGTGCATCGCCGCTGATGGCTTTGCCGCGCTCGGCAACGAGCTGCGCGCCCTTTTGCATGGCGATTCTTCCTATGTGGTCGAGATGGGTGTTCAAATGCACAAAAACCTTGCCGGTCTCTTTTTCGCGCAGCTTTGCCCAGGAGCAGATGCGAATGCACGCCGCATCCCAGCCCTTGCCCGGTTTTTCCGGCGTTTCGGAAAGCCAGAACGAACCGGAATCCAGCAGTTCGAACTTGTCCTTTTTATAGAACACTGCGGAAAACTCGCCGTCCTCTTTGCCGTCGTTGCGGCCGATGCCCACATAGTCGTATTCGGGCAGGCAGGAACGCAGTGCTTTCATCCAGCCGATGTGCGCCTCCTGCACACCGAGGGTGTCGGGGTCGGCGTTGTAGATCGTGCGGATGACCAGCGGAGTGCGCGGATACCACTCCTTAATGCCCTGGCCGCCGCAAAGAACGTTAAAGCTCATGATTCTCATGGAATTCGCCTCCGTTTTGTTCAGGTGCTCAGATGGATTTCAGCAGGTTCGGCAGCTTTGCGATCGCCTGCGGGATGCCCTTGAGGATCGCGCCGAGGCCCTTGGCAGAGGATGTGTCGTCGTTGAGGATGTTCAGCAGTCCCTGCGCCATCTCTTCGGTGAACACGCCCATGGACATGGCGATAAAGTTGCGGATGGGGATCTGCGTCGCCATGGCGGCAAGCATTTTGCCGTCGCCGTTTTCGGCGGAGCCGAATTTGCTCATCGCCGCGCCGATCAGTTTGCAGATCCGGCCGCCCCACTTGGTGTTTCGCGCGTCGTTCAGGCAGCAGTAGATGTCGATCGGCTTGCCCTGTGTGCGCTCGATCGCCGGGAGGTCGCCGTACAGCGCAGCAAAATCATCGCGGGTGAACGCAGATATATTATAATAGTATGCAGGTGCGCTCTCACGGTAATCGGGGATGGGCGCTTCTTCGGTCGCGGTGACGTTCACGCTGCTCGTCAGACGAATGTCGCGCGATGAGGCGCCGACGAGGATGTTGAATTTGCCGCTTTCCACGCACCAGTCGTTCGTGTTGACATTCCAAAACGCAAACGCGCGCTTATCAAGCTCAATGGAAACGCTCTGCTCTTCGCCGGGCGCAAGGAACACTTTTTTGAAGCCCTTGAGCTCCTGCTTCGGACGGAAGATGGTGCTTTCTTCGTCAGCGACATAAAGCTGGGCGATCTCCGCGCCGGGCACGCTGCCGGTGTTTTTGATTTTGAAGGTGACCTTGATCTTATCGGTGTCCTTGATGTTCTTGCGCGAAACGCGGATGCCGCTGTATTCAAACGTGGTGTAGGACAGACCGTGGCCGAACGGGAAAAGCACGTCCTTGCCCGCGGCGTCATAGTAGCGGTAGCCGATGTAGATCGACTCGCGGTGCTCGCTTGTGACCGGGCCGCCGGGATAGTTGCCGTAGGTCGGGTTATCGGAGAACTGCAGCGGATAGGTCTCGGTGATCTTGCCGCTCGGATTGACTTCGCCCAGCAGCAGGCGCGCGACCGCCGTGCCGCCGCCTTCTCCGCCGAGGCCGGAGTTCAGCAGCGCCTTGACTTCGCCGATCCACGGCATTTCGACCACGCTGCCGCCGGCGAGCACCACAACGGTGTTCGGGTTCACTTCGGCGATCTTGGAGATCAGGTAGTTGTGGCAATTCGGCATCGCGATGTTCTCACGGTCGTAGCCTTCGCCCTCAAACTCTTCGGTCAGACCGGCGAACACCACAGCCACATCGGCCGCCTTTGCATGCGCGACCGCTTCGGCAACCAGGTCGTAGTTGATCACGTCCTTGCCCTTTTCATAGCCGCGCGCATAGGTGAAGTTTACACCGCGGCAGCCGAGTCCGTAATAGGCGCTGTCCACTTCAAAGGGATTGACAACGGACGAACCCGCGCCCTGATAGCGCGGCGCCTTGGCCATTTCACCGATCACGGCGATCTTCTGCTCCTTTTTGAGCGGCAGGATGCCGTCGTCGTTTTTGAGCAGCTGCATGCACTGCGACGCGATGTCCGCAGCCAGCGCGTGATGCGCTTTCTGGTCGAAGTCGTGCGCTTCGGCAAGCACGGGCACGCTCTTGAGGATCAGTTCGACCACGTTATCCACAGCGGTGTCGAGCACAGAGACGTCCAGCTCGCCGCTCTCCACGGCGGCAATGATCTTCTTGGTCGCGTAATCGCCGCTGGAAGGCATTTCAAGATCGGTGCCGGCCTTCAGTCCGGGCACACGGTCCACGGACGCGCCCCAGTCTGTGACGAACATGCCCTCAAAGCCCCATTCGCCGCGCGCGATCTCCTGCTGTAGGTGCACCTGCTCGGAGCCGTAGACGCCGTTGATGCGGTTATAGCAGTTCATGATCGTCCAAGGCTGCGCCTTCTTTACAGCGATCTCAAACGCGGTCAGATACAGCTCGCGCAGCGCGCGCTCGTCCACAACTTCGTTGATCACCATGCGGAACGCTTCCTGGCTGTTGCAGGCAAAATGCTTGAGCGACGCGCCCACGCCCTTGCTCTGGATGCCGTTGATCCACGCCGCTGCACATTCGCCGCTCAGCAGCGGGTCTTCGGAAAAATATTCAAAGTTTCTGCCGCAGGTCGGCGCGCGTTTGATGTTTGTGCCGGGGCCGAGCAGCACAGAGACGCGCTCTTTCAGGCATTCCTCCGCCAGCGCCTGCCCTTCCTTGTAGATCAGATCGGGATCCCACGAACAACTCAGCGTTGCGGAGTTCGGGAACGCCGTTGCCGGAAACGAATTGCCCAGACCGACGTTGTCGCCGTTTGGGTTCTGCTTGCGCAAACCGTTCGGGCCGTCGGTGATCATGATCTTCGGCAGACCGAGCGCTTCGTTTTCCTCCAGATGCCAGTAGTCAAAGCCGGAAACAAAGGCGGCTTTTTGGTCCAGTGTCATTTTGTTTACGATTTCGGGATGTTTCATAACAGATTTCTCCTTTTCCTTCGTATTGCAGTTTCTATTTTAATGCTTCCACACGAAAAAGAATATAACAATTCCGTGTTTTTTATCAATTTTCCGTTGCTTTTTTCAGAAGTATCGTGCTATAATCAAAGCGAGGTGAAACGTATGCAGAAACAGGCGTCTTTTACGATTGAAGTTTTGGAAAACAGCGACCTTGTCACAGAGCGTGAAAACGGCCGCACACACACCCCCTATGAGACTGAGCAGCTCTTTTACGCGTGCATCCGCAGCGGTGATGTGCCGCGCACAAAAGAGATGATGCAGCATCTTCTCGCGCAGACGGTCGTGACGGGCAAGCTTTCCAACGATCCGCTGCGGCAGATGAAGTACTGGGCGGTTTGCTGCATCACGCTCGCTACCCGCGCGGCAATCTCCGGCGGACTGGATGAGACGCAGGCGTTCAACCTTTCGGATGAGAGCATCCGCGCAGTGGACGCGCAAAGCAAGGCCGAAGACATCCTTTTGTTTTTGCAGACGCTGTGTCTGGAACTGACCGGCCGCGTTGCGCAAAGCCGCAAGCAGCAAACCTATCCGCTGGCGGTGCGCAAGGCGATGCACTACATCCACACACACCTGCACAGCCGGCTGAACGCGGCGGTCATCGCCGAGGTCTGCAATCTTTCGCCGGATTATCTCGGCGCGCTGTTCAAAGTCCATGTCGGGCTGCCGCTGGGCGCTTATTTGCGCAAAGAGCGGCTGAACGCCGCAAAGCAGATGCTGATGCAAACGCAGAAAAGCACATCCGAGATCGCCTACCTGCTCGGCTTTTGCTCACAGAGCTATTTCATCAAGTGCTTCCGCGAAGCGTTCGGCGTCACGCCGGGGGAAATGAGAAAGCAGGGGGCAGGGATTGAGGGAATAAGGGATTGAGGGAATAAGTGAAGAGTGGAGTTTGGAGAGGATGGGAGCAGGGATCAGGGAACAGGGAGCAGGGATCAGGGAGCAGGGATCAGGGAGCAGGGAACAGGGAACAGGGAGCAGGGAGCAGGGAATAAGGGATTGAGGGATTGAGGGAATAAGTGAAGAGTGGAGTTTGGACGTTGATGTGGAACCGTGCAATAAAGGATAGGTTCGCTCTCCATGCGCTTTATGTTTCGGCTTTGATCTGCGGGATGAAAATTTTTCCATTGCGCGCTTTCCACTCTTTTGCGCGCAGCTTCGCTGCGCGCACGGGGCGGCGGCGGGATGAACCGTGCGGCGCACGGTTCAAAAACGAAGCGTCGCTTCGTTTTCCGCGCGGCATTCTGCCGCGCGGTCCCGCCGCCGCCTTTTGCGCACGGCGAACGCCGTGCGCAGGGCGTTGCAGAAAGTGCAGCGTTTCAAACCTCACCCACCACACGCCTTTCGGCGTGCGGTCCCCCCTCCCCAGGTCTCGCCTGCCGGCTCGGTCGGCGCTTCTGCTGCGCAGAGGTGTCCACCGGACACCCGCGCCTTTCGGGGAGGGCAAGTTGGGTTCGCTTTAATAGAAAGGCAATCATAAAAATGTGTACAATAAGCAATCACTTCTGAATGAACGTCCTATATTAGACAGTGCTCTATGCTTTAAAAGTACATTTGAAACCGTCATTTATAGGCAAAGTTTTTTTAACTAACTTCACGGCAAAAGACAACTTATCTTGCCCTCCCCTCTGGGGAGGGTGGCATCGCGCAGCGAACGCCGATAGAAAAAGCGCACGCATATTTGCGCGATGACGGGTGAGGTCGTAAACCGCAAAGCGAATGTAAAAGCGAACCTGACTTGCTCTGCCGCGTCAAGATTTTCTCTTCACTCTCAACTCTCCAAACTCCACTCTTCACTTATTCCCTCAATCCCTCAATCCCTCAATCCCTTATTCCCTGTTCCCTGTTCCCTGTTCCCTGTCCCCTGTCCGCTGTTCCCTGCTCCCTGCCCCAAAATAGCACTTGACTTTTCACCTGAATCGTGTATAATAAATCAAATGACTCTTTATCCGTCATTTGCGGATAAATAAAATATCGGAGGGTAAAAACATGAAGACGATTGGTGTATTGACCAGCGGCGGCGACGCGCCGGGCATGAACGCTGCCATCCGCGCTGTTGTTCGCGCCGGCATTGAAAACGGACTGACCGTTTACGGCATCCGCCGCGGCTATAACGGTCTGATGGGAAACGATATGTATCAAATGGATCTGCGCTCGGTTTCGGATATCATCAACCGCGGCGGCACGATCCTTTATTCCGCGCGCTCCAAGCGCTTCATGACGGAAGAGGGCATGCAGGCGGCTGTGCGCACCTGCAGAGAAAAAGGCATCGACGGCATCGTTGTCATCGGCGGCGACGGTTCCTTCCGCGGCGCGCGCGATCTTTCTTTGCGCGGCGTGCCCTGCATCGCCATTCCCGGCACGATCGACAACGACATCGCCTGCTGCGACCGCACCATCGGCTTCGATACGGCGATGAACACCGTTGTGGAAATGGTCGACCGCATCCGCGACACCACAGAATCGCACGACCGCTGCGCCGTTGTGGAAGTTATGGGCAGAGGCGCAGGTTATCTTGTGCTCGGCGCGGGCATCGCCTGCGGCGCAACGTCCATTCTGATGCCGGAAGTGCCGTTTGATTTTGAGCGCGACGTGATCGAGCGCATGAAACGCACCCAGCGCAGCAAGAAGGTCCATTTCGTCATCATGGTCTCCGAAGCGATCGGCGGCGTGCATGATATGGCAAAGCGCATTCAGGAGGAAACCGGCGTGGAAAGCCGCGCGACCGTGCTCGGCCATGTGCAGCGCGGCGGTCATCCCACGGCAGCCGACCGCATTCTTGCCAGCCGTCTGGGCTATCACGCGGTGGAGCTGCTGCTTGACGGCGCGAGCAACCGTGTTGTTGCAACGCAGAAGGACAAGATCCTCGATTTTGACATCTATGAAGCATTGAACATGACCAAGAGCATCGATACGAATCTTTACAAAATGGCGATGGAGATCTCCATCTGATCTGAGATTCCGGTCGAAACATTGAAAACACGCGGCCGTCACAAATTTGTGGCGGCTGTTGATTTTAAAGGGAGGCAGCCCGATGGAAAAAACGGAAAATCCGCACAAGGGACACCGTCAAAAGGTGCGCGAAAGCTATCTCGCAAACGGTCTGAACGGGATGGCCGATCACAACGTGCTGGAGTTCTTGCTGTTTTTCGGCATTCCGCAAAAGGACACCAACCTCCTTGCCCACGAACTGCTGCGGCGCTTCGGTTCATTTGCCGATGTGCTGCGCGCCGATGTTTCGGAGCTGAAAGCCGTCAAGGGCATGACCGAAAACGCCGCGTGTCTGCTGAGCCTGATCCTTCCGGTCTATCAGAGGTTTTGCACCAGCCTTGCCGCCGAACGTCCGGTTTTTGAAAGCACCGAGGATCTTGTAACGTTCGTGCGCCCCTATTTTTTGGACGCAACAAAGGAGCGCGTGTTTCTGCTTTGTTTAGACGATCAAAACCGTCTGCTCTCCATGCGCTGTCTCAACGAAGGCAGTCTGTCCGACGTTGTGCTGGATATGCGTGTGTTCGCCTCCACAGTGCTGGAGACAAAGGCGAAAGGCGTTGTGCTGATCCACAACCACCCGAACGGCATTGCGCAGCCCTCCGGCAACGACATTGAGACCACGCGTGAGGTTTACGCGTTTCTTGACCAGTTGAAGGTCCGGCTGCTCGACCATCTGATCCTGACGGAAAACGACTTCTGCGCCCTGGCGCAAACCCGGCGCTATTGCCATTTGTTTTACGGCGTAGACCCGCTGAAATGAGTTTTTTAAAAAAAGCCGGCGCTTTTATTATACTTCAGAAAATAATGTTCATAAATTTTTATTAAACAGGTTGATTTTTACGCCTTTTTTCTTTATAATGGACTATGTACATTGGAAAAATGAAAACATGGAGGTACCACAATGAAACTTTTTCAAAAATGCACAGCGGCACTTCTGGTGCTGCTGACCCTTTGCAGCTTTATGAACTGCTTTGCTGTCGATGATGTGCAAGACGTTGAAGCGCCCGCCGCAGTGAGTGAAGAAGCTGCACCTGCAACGCAGGAGGAAGCTGCGCCGCAGGAAGCGGCCATGCTCCCGGCGGCACCCGTCATCACAAAGATCGAAGGCTCCAACGAACCGTTTGACGCGGATCTGCCCGTTGTCGGCGAAGAGCCGGAACAGCCCGTACAGCCTGCAGAAGAGCCTGCTGCTCCGCAGGCACCCGCAGCGGTGAAGATCGTCACCGACACAACGGAGCTCAAGCCTTTGACGCGTCTGAAGCTGGACGCACAGGTCTCCGGCTTTGACGGCGACGTGAAGCTTTCCTGGGACAGCAGCAAAAAGATTGTTGCCACTGTGAACGGGAGCGGCGAAGTGTTCGGTCTGACGGTCGGCAAAACGACCATCACCGTCAAAGCAGAAGGCAACGGCCAAAGCGCCACAGACTCGATCGAAGTCTTCGTCACCCAGCCGTTTGGCCAGATCCACAACTTCCTGCGTGACCACGAGGTGCTTGGCTATCAGTACAGCTACCCCGATGATTACTATTACACCAACGACAAGAAATGCTGGCAGAAATATTTCGGTTTCTCCAAGTTCTATGACATCGTCTCCCCGTACATTTTGCTGGAATATGACTATGTCCGTGTTTACTTCACCTATGAAGGCAAAGACTGGATGATCCAGTTCTGGAAAGGCCAGTACGGTCTGATCTTCTATGGCTGCGAAGTCGGCGTTTACAACCGCCGTCATTCCTCCAAGGAGCCCGGCGTGTTCACCCTTTACAACTGCGCCAAGGAAGGCGACTGGATGTACATGGAACAGAGCCTGTATCACGACACCACAGGCCTCGGCACCTACAAGCGCGAATTCACCCGTCCCTGGGATAAATACTGGTGGTGCACCGGCTTCAAGCGCGGCCACCTGCGTGTGGAAGAGCCCGCGAGAGAGCTGCGCTCCGTCGGTACGATCGAGATGAAAGATGAAGAGATGACACGTCTGTTCACCGAAGGTCTCGAAAAGTGCGGCTTCACAAGAGTGGAATACGGCGCAGACCTCGGTCTTGACAGCTTCTCTGTGGACGGCAGAAATGTCCACTTTGTCTGGCAGAACATCTCCCACGCTGAAACCACGATGCCGGTGAAAGCCCTTGCCGTTGCCAACGTGCTCGCACCGCTTGCCGGTCCGTTCGCCATGGCCGCAATGTTCTTCCTTGACATCGGTCTGCTGCTGCTCCTGTAAGGTGACGCCTATGTATGATGTTCTCATCATCGGCGCGGGACCTGCGGGTCTGACGGCTGCGATCTATGCCTGCCGCGCGGAAAAGAGCACCCTTGTGCTCGAAGCGAAAAGCTACGGCGGACAGATCATCAACACGCCGGACATCGCAAACTATCCGGTTGCACCGAACATCTCCGGCTTTGAATTTGCCACAACGCTTTACAACCAGGCAAAGGACCTCGGCGCCGAGATCAAGTTTGAAAAAGCTGTTTCCATTGACGACGGCGAGATCAAAACCGTGCACACGCCGAAGAACACCTATGAGGCAAAGACCGTCATTCTTGCCACCGGTGCGGAAAACCGCAAGCTCGGCGTGGCGGATGAAGACAAGCTCATCGGCAAAGGCGTTTCCTACTGCGCCACCTGCGACGGAAACTTCTTCCGCAAAAAGGACGTTGCAGTTGCCGGCGGCGGCAACACCGCTGTTGAAGATGCGCTGTATCTTGCCGATCTTGCGAACACCGTGTATCTCATTCATCGCAGAGACGCATTCCGAGCCGACGCTGCACTGGTCAGCCGACTGAAAGCGCGCGAAAATGTAAAGCTGGTGCTCAACAGCAATGTTACTAAGCTTGTTTCCGATGTGCGTCTGCAGGCGGTGGAGGTCACCGACAAAAACACCGGCGAAGTCACCGTGCTGCCCGTGCAGGGATTGTTTGTGGCAGTCGGTCAGGTGCCGGAGAATGAGAACTTCAAAACCCTTGTGGACCTTGACGCGGGCGGCTATGCCATTGCCGCAGAGGACTGCAAAACCAAAACAGCAGGCATCTTTGTTGCCGGCGACAACCGTGTGAAGGATGTTCGCCAGCTTGTAACTGCCGCTGCGGACGGCGCTGTTGCCGCCACGGAAGCTGTGAAATATCTGAACAACTGACTCGCCGCCGGGCGGGGAATACAAAACGTATTCGTTTGCGTATCAAAAGTCATAGAAGATGCGCAGCGAATACGTTTTTTCATGAAAGCCTTGGGAGGAACCGTGCAATTCAAACGCTTTTTTCGGGAATTGACCATATGGGATTGGCTGCTTTGGACAATCTCGCTGCTGCTGATCTCTGCCGCTTTTCTGCTGACGCCGCATTCGGACGCGCTGACCCTTGCAGCGTCACTGGTCGGCGTGACGGCACTGATTTTTGCCGCAAAGGGGCATGTGATGGGGCAGGTCCTGATCGTGCTGTTCTCGCTCATTTACGCCGTGATCTCCTTTCGTGCGCGCTATTACGGCGAGATGATGACCTATATCGGCATGTCGATGCCCATTGCGATCGCGAGCATCGTCACCTGGCTGCGCAATCCCTTTGCGGAATCGGCGCAGGTCGCTGTGGCCCGGATGCGTCCGCGGCAGATCGCCGTGATGTTTTTCGCCGCCGTTGCCGCCACGATCGGATTCTTCTTTTTGCTGCGTTCGCTTGGCACAGCACAGCTTTATTTCAGCACCCTGTCTGTGTTTACCAGCTTCATCGCCGCATGGATGAGTATGCAGCGCAGCGCGTTTTACGCTTTGGGATATGCAGCAAACGACGTTGTTTTGATCGTCCTGTGGCTGCTGGAAAGCAAAAATGACGCCGGCTCCACCCCAATGCTCGTCTGTTTTGTTGTGTTTTTGTGCAACGATCTGTATGCCTTTTTCAATTGGTTAAGGATGCGAAAGCAACAGGAAGGCGCTGACAGCCGAGAGAACACTGTTTCTTAATAAAATTTTAAAAAAATTTGTTTCGGAATCGTGAAAAGCAACAAAACTATCTTGAAAGTCGAAGAAAAAAGTGGTATAATTAGCCTATCTTCTAAGAGGAGTGTGCTGATTATGGCAAAAAACAAATATCCGTTTATTTTCGTACATGGCATGTTCGGCTGGGGCATGGATGAGGGACTTGATAAAAAGTTCCCCTATTGGGGTGCAACCACCGGAAATCTGATGGACTTTCTTGCCGAAAACGACTATGAAGGTTATGCACTCTCCGTTGGCCCCGTTTCCTCCGCATGGGACCGTGCATGTGAGATCTATGCGCGTCTGATGGGCACCACCGTGGACTACGGCAAAGCCCATTCCGCGCGTCACAACCACCGCCGTTTCGGGCGTACCTATGATAAGCCGTTGTTTGAAGGCGGTGTTTCCTCCGAACGAAAGATCCATTTGCTCGGTCACAGCCATGGCGGCATCACAGTGCGTCTGCTGCTGCATCTGCTCACTGACGGTGACCCCGAGGAGCGGGCGGCAAGCGGCCCGGACGATATCTCCGGTCTCTTCACCGGCGGAAAAGGTGACTGGGTCCAAAGTATCACCTGCATCTGCACCCCCCATAACGGTACAGTTTCATTTGACGTTGCAAAGAAATATAAGATCCTCGCGCTGCTGGAGGCCGTGGCATTCAACTATGTCAATGTTGCGGGCCGTATGTCCATGCAGACCAAGCAGTTCTTTGATTTCCATCTGGAGCAGTTCGGCATCAACAACACCCCAGGCAAGGAAGACCGCCATGATTTCTTCCAATCCAAGCGCAACCTTGCCAATGGTACCGACACCATCCGCGACGATATGTCGGGCGAAGGCGCAAGCAGCATGAATCTGAATTTGAAGCCCTTCAATCCCACACCATTCTATTTTTCTTATTATTTTAACGCTGTTGGCAAAAAGAAGCCGGACAAGGACAAGATCGCTCCGATCAAAACGGATTTTGCGTTTTTGTATTTGACGTCAAGTCTGATTATGTTCGACAACAAAAAGAAAATAAAAAACGGCGATATTTCCTATGAAGATTTTGCAAATGACGGACTGGTCAACGTCAGTTCCGCCATGCATCCCGCAGATGAGCCGTTCAAGAAGTTCGATCCCAACAACATTGAGCGCGGCGTATGGCAGGTCATGCCGGAGCGCGAAGGCGACCACGGCACGGCGGTCGGTCTGTTTGCCGATGTGGAAAAGACGCACAACTTCTATCTTGAAATTGCAGAAATGCTTGTTTCCACCGAGACGATGGAGGAACCCGCAGCAGCGGAAAAAGCATAATTCTACCCACACATACATATGATATGGCAGCCCTTACGGGCTGCCGTTTTTGCTGCTGCGACGCAAGTTGGTCGCGCTGTGGCAAAGGCCGGCGGGGCGGAACAGCGCGGCTGCGCCGCGCACGGGGCGCGCGAAAGTACGTTGTTGTTTCTGCCATATTGACAGGCAACACCAACGTTACATTTTTTTGTGCGTGGCACGCGCCCCTTTACGCCGTGCCTGCGGCACGGCGTGTTCCGCCCCGCCGGCCATTTCCACAGCGCTTTTTCACCACAAAAAAGCGGTTTCTTTTCAAAGTCCGTTTTTGAGGACACGAAAACCACGGATTTGGAACATTTGTCTTGACTTTTCAAAAATACATGGTATAATCAAATCGTAGAAAACAAAAACGAATGTTTTTTTTGGAGGTCATTCTTATGTTTACAACGATGCACAGTTTTTTATTCTTCTTCATCCCTATGGTAGTCGCAATCATCCTCGGCATCCTTTTTGAGGAGCACCTGATCGCGTTTGAGCAGCGTGTCATAGCATATTTTCGTGCACGCCGCCACCGCAAGAGCTCCTCTGCGCAGCGTCCTACGCTGAAGAAGGTCCAAAAGGACACTGCAAATCGCCGCAGAAACGCACAGCGTCCGGCCGCTTAACCCGCTTTTCTTTCCTTTCAGTTTTGAAGAAGATATGCCAAAGAGCTTGACAACGCTCCTGTTTTCCCCTATAATGGTTTGGCATATTATACTTTATATGAAGGAGAACTCTTATGAAACGCACAAGAAAAGCTATCGCCGTTCTGCTTGTCCTGCTGACGCTTTCCGTGTGGAGCGCTGTTTTTGCCGCTGCGGCAAAAGATAAGCCGACCAAAACACCCCAACCGTCTGTCAGTCTGACAGCAAGCAATGTGGAAGTTACGGTTCGCAAAACCATTCAAATGACAGCCGAAACGTCAAACTTTACGCAAACGCCGGAGATAACATGGACCAGCAACGATGAAAGCGTTGCCACCGTCGATCAAAACGGCACAGTCAAAGGTATCAAAGCGGGCAGAGCGACCATCACCGCCACGGCAAAAGCAGGAAAAGAAACCGCCCAGGGCAGCATGGTGATCTTTGTTGTCAAAACACAAACACCGATCAAGCTTCTGCTGCAAAAGTTTCAGGTGCTCGGCTATAAATATAACCTCCGCGACGATTTTTATTACGTCAACGACGTCAAATGCTGGCAGCAAGGATTCGGCTTCGGCCGGTTCTATGATCTGGTCGCGCCGTACATTTTGCTTGAATACGACTATGTGCGCGTATTCTTCACCTATCAGAACAAGGATTACATGATCCAGCTTTGGAAGGGGCAGTATGGAATGGTCTTCTATGGCTGCGAACAGGGTGTTTATTATAAAGAGCACAGCGACAAGCAAGACTCCGTTTTCACCTTCTATAAATCGTTGAAGCAGGAAGAATGGCCGGAAATGTCGATGACATTGTATCACGACAAGCAGGGCGACGGAAATTATACCCGGGAATTCACCCGCGACCGGAGCACGCACTGGTGGTGCAGCGGCTTCAAACCCGGCCACCTGCGCAAGGAGGAACCGGCAACCGAGCTTCGGCAGGAAGGCAGCATCTTCTTCAAGGATGCGGAAATGGCACGGCTGTTTGCAGAAGGATTGAAGGTTTGCGGATTTGGCGAAGCGCAAAACGCGCAGGCAATCGGACTGGATGAATTCAACTTGAACGGTTCCACGGTTTCCTTCTGCTGGCAGAACATCAACGATGCTGAGACCACCATGCCGATCAAAATTGCGGGTGGCACAGCCTTTGCAGCCGGCGGTCTGGCATTCATCGTCGGTCTGCTCATTCTGCTGGCTGTCATCGCCATCCCGGTGGCTTTGCAGAACCTGCTCACGACAACGGGCAGTATGGTGGATACGGTCATGCTCGCCACGCTCGGTGAGAAAACAGTGGGGGCCGTGGGACTGTGCGCCCAGTATTCCAATCTCCTCATCGCCGGTTTCTGGGGTTTCGTCGGAGGCGGAATCCTCTTCATCTCCCAGAACTGTAATGACCGATTTTTTGGTCTGATCCGCAGCATCCTCGATCACGACTTTATAAATAGTCTCATCCAGCGCATATCCTTCCGGAGCAACTGTCTCCTTCATGTAATAGG
>CADBBT010000016.1 GCA_902792985.1 Oscillospiraceae bacterium | reverse complement strand
GAGCTTGAGGATACAGACGTCGATTTTCTTTTTCTTCAGCATTTCCTTTGCTTTGCAGGCGTAGGAAAACAGTCTGCCGTAGGTGACAATCAGGTATTTGGCGTTGGGGTTGCCGTAGATGTTATAATTAATGCTCTCCTCCTTGAAGTCGGCAGGCTTATACAGCTCGCCGCCGCGCGGATAGCGCACCACCGCCAAGCCCTTGCAGCGGTACACCGCGTCGGCAAGCGATTGGCGCATGCCCTCAAAATAGGACGGAGAATAGATGGTGGAATTCGGAATGGTGTTGACCATGGAAACGTCGAACACGCCCTGATGGGTTTCGCCGTCGCTGCCGACGATACCGGCGCGGTCAACGGCGAGCACCAGATGATTGTTGCCGAGCGCCGCGTCGTGAATGAGCTGGTCGTAGGAGCGCTGCAAAAAGGTGGAATACACCGCAAACACGGGGCGGTAGCCCTTGGACGCCATGTGCATTGCAAACTGCAGCGCAATCGCGGTCTTGCCGGAGGATGGCCACGCACCGAGGATGATGAAGTCGCCCAGCTCGGAAAATTCCACGATCTCGTCATATTTGCTTTCCAGGAACGAGCGCGGAAAGCCGAGCGTTGCGCCGTAAAGGAAGATGTTTTCCTTGCCGCTGTAGTTCGGGTCAAAACCCGCGCCGAGTTCAAGCATCGGCGCAATGACGCCTTCGGTGCGAATCGTTCCCTGCGTGGGTTTCAAAACGCCGGCAACGGTTTTGAGCAGGGTGCTTTTGCCTGCGCCGTTGAAGCCGAGCACGCCCATGCGGTCGCCTTTTTTCACTTTGAACGAAACATCCTTCAGCGCCCAGAATTCGGAATAATGCAGATCGTGCTTGAGCAGCCGGATGAAGTATTCCTTCGCGGAATCCACACCTTCGGAATTCAGATTGAATTTCATGCTGATGTGCTGCGCGTCTATTGCATATTTACTCACAAGGCTACC
This sequence comes from Oscillospiraceae bacterium, assembly GCA_902792985.1. Classification (GTDB taxonomy): domain Bacteria; phylum Bacillota; class Clostridia; order Oscillospirales; family Acutalibacteraceae; genus UBA6857. The sequence continues at coordinate 32,177 of CADBBT010000016.1, read as the reverse complement.
TCCGGATCAAATGTGAAGAATGAACTTGTCCTGATACTTATAGAACAGGAAAAAGCCGATGATAACGGTCACAACGGCAAAGCCTAAGCTGTAATACATCAGGCGCATATCCCAGTAGTGCACAAAGTCCGTTCCCCAAAGCACGGCCGCGCGGAACATGCCGACCAGCCCGTAAAGCGGGTTGAGCTTGAGCAGCCGGATCTGCCAAGTGCCCTCCTCAAAACCGAGGCGGCTGACATGATAGACGATCGGCGTCATGTAGAACAGCAGCAGCGTGAACACGTCATACAGGTTTTCCACATCCTTGAAGAACACGGAGATCGTTGCGAGGATCATGCCCACGCCGACGGAGAGGACGAGGGTGATCAGGATCGGAACGATGATGAACACCACGCGCCAGGTGATGACGATGGGGTGGATCTTGAAGATGTTCATGAACGCGACCACGACCACGAGCACCGTCAGCGAGATCAGAAACGTCACGAACGCAGAAAGCACCGCCGACACCGGGTAGACATACTTCGGCACATAGACCTTTTTGATCATGGACGCGTGCTTGCGCACCGAACCCATGGCGCGCTTGGTCGAGCTGGTGTAAAACTGATACAGCAGTCGGCCGCAGAGCAGATAGACCGGGTAGTTGACGACCTTGCTGCTGTCGCGTCCGAAAATGTTGTTGAACACGAATGCCAGAACGATCATCGTCAACAGCGGCTGCAGAAATGTCCAAAGCACGCCCAAAAAGGAATTGCGGTATTGCAGCTTGATATTTTTGCTCACAAGCTCCCGGATGAGAAACCGGTATTTTAAAAAGTTATTGAGATGCGCCGTTGCGGCTTTTTTGATGCGTTGCAAACGCTCCCCTCCCAACCAGAGATTTTCCGTCAGTTTAAGATTATATCACAAAGGTCCCTTTTTTACAATCCCTTTTTCGGCGATTGCGCATAAAAGCGCAGAAAAAACCAACACTTTCATTGAATCTACGGAAAGGATGATCATTATGAACGAAGACAGCATCAAATTGCTCAAAGAATGCAACAGCGGCGCAAAGACCGCGATCAACTCCTTCGACGCCGTGCTGGACAAAGTGCAGGATCAGGATCTGCGCGCCTTGCTCAAAGGCTCCCGCCAGGCGCACGAGGATCTGGGCAACGAAACGGACCGCCTGCTGGAAAGTGTTGGAGAAACCGGCAAAGACCCTTCGGCGATGGCGCGGGCAGGCGCGCGGTTCAAAATCAATCTGGAGCTGCTTGCCGAGCCGACAGACAACACGATCGCCGATCTGATGACCGACGGATGCAACATGGGCATCAAGCAGATCTCGGTATATTTCAACAAATATCCGAATGCACAGGACGCTGTGAAGGCGCTTGCCGACCGCTTCCGTTCGGAGGAGGACACGCTGCTGCAAAAGCTGCGCAAGTATCTTTAAAGCGCTGCGCAGCTTCGCTGCGCGAAAAAGGCGGCGAGACGCGCCGCACAGCGATGCTGTGTGGCCGGCAAAGGAGCGCCGGAAACGCGGCTGTGATTTTTCGAACGCCCGCCCGCGCTCCTTTGCGCGCAGCCGACGCATGTCGGCTGCGGCGTCTCGCCGCCGCGCGCACGGCAAAACAGAAAGCAAAACGGAGACCGTCCGCCGGACTGTCTCCGTTTTGCATGGTGCAACAATTTACATCCGTTTTCCGACAGTGCCGTCGGAAACAACATAGGTCGACGCACTGCCGCCGCTGCCGGACTGCCGGAGCACCTGCTCGCGCGCCGGGTAATACATCTGAACTCTTCCGATGTCGCCGCGCAGCATGATTTGCAGCCAAACAACCGTTGGGTGAATCAGCGGAATGACCTTTTTGCCGCTGCCCGCATTCCAGACTGCGGCGGCGTAAAACGCGCAGTTGAAGAAGAGAAAATCCCAAAAATTCTGTTTTGCGGCACGGCGGCTGACCTTTTCCAACTCGGCGCGCGTGAGCGTGTCCTTGATTGCGCGCATCCGCCCCAGACCGAAGGCATTCACCAGATAGGATTCCAGATTATAATAGATCCCGTGGCCGTCGTCGCGTGTGAGCGCCCAAGTGCCCACAGAAACACCCTGCCCCGGCGGGCAGGCATAAGCGCCGATCTGCAGCGTTTCAGCGGAAAGGTTTTCAATATAGACCCAGCAGTGACCGAACAGGGAACCTTGGGTCCTTGTATGGCAAAGATACATATTTGCCACGATCTCATCGTCGTTCCCTGCGGCTGCCGCCGAAAACGGCGCAGCAAAGGAGAACAGCAGACAAAGCGCCAGAAGCAGGGAAAGGATGCGTCTTTTTTTGATCTTCATAAAAGCTCCTTCAAAAGCAAGTTGGGGCAACCGGCGGTCACCCCAAACGTTTTGCGTAAAATGCAGTTTAGTCGTCCGCGTTCTTCACAGCTTCTTCCAGCCACGCAGCGTCTTCACCCTTGGCGATCTCGCCGTGCTTGACGCCGAACATGGTCAGCAGACCGAGCGCAAAGAAGGCCGAGCAGAACAGGAACATGAAGTTGTAGTCCTCTTTGAACAGACCGATGACAAGGCCGCAAAGGATGGGGCCGGTCACGGAGGCTGACATCGTCGCGGTGTAATAGTAACCGGTGAAGGTGCCGACATATTCGCGGCCGCCAATGGCGAGCACAAGCGGGAGCGTGTTGATGTTGATGCAGCCGACAGCGGCGCCGCCGACCACAAGCGCGACCCAAAGGGTGATCCAGGTGAATTTATTCACCGAACCGTCCGCGTTGGCGGGCAGGAACTGCGACACGGCAAGATAGATGGCGAACATGGCAACGATCACGGCAAGGCCGATAACAATCGTCTTTTTCCTGCCGAGCTTGCGGCCCATTCTGCCGGCCGGAATGCCGAACACGGCAAGCGAAACGGCAAAGACAGCCATCATCAGCGTGGAATAGATCGGGGAGACCTTCAGCGTATCGTTGGCAAAGTTGGTAAAGTTCGGAACAATGGCTTCCGTGGCGTTGTTGATCAGGAACAGCGCGCCGAGCATGATGAACAGCGAACGCTTTTCTTCTTTGGTGATGGGCAGGTTCTTGATCTTGATCTTTTCTTTCTTTTCCTCTTCGCCGCCTTCAAAGCCGACGTTTGCGGAAAGGTCGTACTGCTTGTTGCGCTTATAGAAGAAGTAAAGCACCACAAGACAGAGCACGGAAATGATCGCCGCCACAAGGAAGACCGGCGTATAGTTGACATAGACGGGTTCGCCCGCCGCGTTCAACACAACGTTGCCCGCTTCGTCCAGCACTTCACCAAGCGCGTTGGTGTCGGCCTTCAGGTTGTTTGAAAGGGTCACAAAGCCGAGCAGACCGCAGAGCGTGGAAGCGATGGTGCCGACCACGAAGCCGACCATCTGACCGATGCCGCCCATGATGTTGATCACGGCGTTGGCGTCGCTTTGCAGCTCCGAGGGCGTGAAGTCCGGCATCAGCGAAACGACCGGGGAACGCCAGACCGACATCAGGAAGTTGAAGCAGATGATGACGGCCATCATCAAAAGAATGGAAAGGCCGGTGGCGCGCACGGTCGCGGCCACGGGAACGAATGTGAAGAACAGCGCGCAGATCGGCAGGCAGACCAAAATGTAGGGCATACGCTTGCCGAGCTTGGTGTGCGTGCGGTCGCTCCGTTTGCCGAAATGCGGCTGGAAGACCACGCCGAAGATGTTGTCGATGGTCATGATCGCGTTGACGATCAGCGGCACAGACACCCATTTGAAGAACGCGTGCGCCTGTGCAAAATCGGCGATGCCGAGCTGCGAGAGCTTGCCGCGCAGAATCACGGGCACATAGGAATTATAGACCGACCAAAGCAGCATGCAGCCCATAAAGCCAAAGCCGATCAGGAAGGTGCGTTTATAATTGAGTTTTCCTTCCGTTGTTTTCTTTTCTTTTTTTTCAGCCATGAAGATTCCTCCTTTGAACTGTTAATTGTTATTATACCCGACGGTGGTAAAATTTGCAAGTCTATGCAAGAACAGAAAAATTTATCTACCAAATGCACAAAAAATGGGCCCTCGTTTTGTTGACAAATGCCGTCAATCGTGTTATATTTGTAAAGATCAGCAGAACAATTCACGATTCCCCGAAAGGAAGGCGATCGACATGGCGAAATACACAAAAGAGGATATCTTCCGCATCGCCGAAGAAGAAAACGTAAAATTCATCTGTCTGCAGTTCACCGACATCCTCGGCATGCTCAAAAGCGTGACCGTGACCGCGAGCCAGCTCAAAAAAGCGCTTTCAAACGGCTGCGGCTTCGACGGCTCGTCCATTGACGGCTTTGTGCGTATTGAAGAAAGCGATATGTGCCTGCATCCGGATCTGGACTCCTTTGTGATCCTCCCCTGGCAGTCGGAAGAAAGCAAGACCGCGCGCTTGATCTGCGACGTTTTTCGCGCCGACGGCACCCCGTTTGAGGGCGACCCGCGCTATGTGCTGCGCCGCGCGATCAAAGCAGCCGCCGATCTGGGCTTCACAGTCAATGTCGGCCCGGAATGCGAATTTTTCCTGTTCCATCTCGATCAGAACGGCAAGCCGACCACCGAAACCTTTGACAAGGGCGGCTATTTTGAGCTTGGCCCCACGGACCGCGGCGAAAGCTGCCGCAACGATATCTGCCTTGTGCTTGAGCGCATGGGCTTTGTGATCGAAGCGTCCCACCATGAAAACGCCATTGCGCAGCATGAGATCGACTTCCGCTATGACGAAGTTTTGCGCACAGCGGACAACGTGATGACCTTCAAGTATGTTGTCAAAAGCGTTTCGCGCGCCCACGGGCTTTACGCGACCTTCATGCCCAAGCCGATGTTCGGTCAGTGCGGCTCCGGTATGCACACGAACATCTCCCTGTTCAAGGACGGCAAAAACGCCTTTTATGATGCAAACGACGCGTTTGGCCTGTCGTCCGTCGCCTATCAGTTCATCGCCGGCCTGATGGAACACATCAAGCCCCTGACGCTGCTGACGAACCCGATCGTCAACTCCTATAAGCGCCTTGTGCCCGGCTATGAAGCGCCGGTGTATATCGCCTGGTCCGCAAAGAACCGCAGCCCGCTCATCCGCATCCCCTCCGCAAAGGGCAACGCCACCCGCGTGGAGCTGCGCAACCCCGACCCGGCCGCAAACCCGTATCTTGAAATGGCGGCAGTCATCTTCGCCGGTCTCGACGGCATCAAACGCGGTCTGACCCCGCCGGAACCGAAGGACAGCAACATCTTCACGCTTTCGACCGAAGAGCGCCACGCGCAGGGCATCCATTCGCTGCCGAAGACGCTTGGCGAAGCGATCCACGAATTCAAGCACGACGACTTCATGCGCGAATGCATGGGCGATCATGTGTTCAAAAAGTACATTGAGGCAAAGACCGAAGAATGGAAAGAATACTGCACCCGCGTGTCGCAGTGGGAAATCGAAAAGTATCTCGGAAAGTATTGAGTCGTTAGTCGATAGTCGATAGTCCATAGAATAGAGCAACCCCGCCGTAGCGTTTACGGCGGGGTTTTCAGTTCTTTCAAGATAAAAGCGCGCGTCACTTTTCGCCGAGGTATTCCTCGAGCGTCAGGTGCTTTTCATAAATCTCTGTTGCGGCATCCTTGCCGACAAAGCGGTAATGCCAGCGCTCATAGGCGATGCCCGTGATTTCGACCTTGTCTTCTGGATAGCGTTCGATGAAGCCGTACAGATGCGCGTTTTCCTTCAGCCATTTGAACAGGTTTTCCGCTTTGGTCTCCCCTGCTGCGTGGATGTCGATCGCAAGGCCGAGTTCGTGTTCGCTGTGCCCCGGTTCGGCCACATATTCGCGCGCCTTGCGTTCGGCTTCGGCAGCGGAATCGCCCTGTTTGCGATACCAGGCAATGCGCTCGTTCAGGATCTGCCGCTGCGTTTCATTGGAACGATAGCAGTACGCGGCTTCCATGGCAAAGCCGGCGTCCTTTGCGGCAAGCACCAGTTTTTGCCATTCGGGGTACATGCGCGCGTCGAACTGCTGGCCGTTTTCCAGTGTGAACAGCGGCGGCACATAATCGTCCGGCACGGCGTGCGTGCGGTTGACGAGCATCAGCGGCCAGGTCTGCCACTGCGCAAGCGTCGTTTCCACATAGGACATCGGCGGGTCGGTCGTCTCTGTTTGAGAGGCGCGCGAGCGCGAAGAATGCGGTTTGTGCGCAGCGCCCACAAGACCGCAGATGATGCTGACAAGCAGCAGCACGATCACAGCCAGAAGAAATCGAAAGCGTTTTTTGGTCATAGCTTTTCCTTCAATCATTTATTTTGCGCTTTTCAAAAGCGGCGCCAGAGAACGATCCTCTAAAAAGGTGTTTGCGTTATAAACGAACAACGCATGGGTGAAGGTCGTTTCCTCCATCACGGCGGATAAGCTGTCGTTGAAATAGCGCGGGTCGATGACCACGATTTTTGAAAAATACGGCGTGAGCATCGGGATCAGACAGTTGGCATAGGAATCCTTGAACAGCAGCAGCGCGTTTTCGGTATTCGCTGTGGTGGAGATGATCACCTTATCAAAGTTGCCGCCGAGAAAGACCTCATACTTGTTCTTTTCCTGCAGCTTTTCGGAGGCGAACAGCGTCGCGGTTTTCTTGCCCTGCGCTTCATAATAGACCGTATACTTGCCCCTGGATTCCTTCGGGATGCAGACCTCCACCGTGTCGCGCAGCCGCCGTTCACCGTAGGTTGCGGCCAAGGTGCCGGAAAAATCGGTTGCCACGGGATAAAACGTGTAGTTTTCTTCCTTTGCGCCGAGCTTCCATGCTTTGCTCAGCCCAAGGAAGGCACGAAACGCCGCGCGGGTCGTCCAGTGATGGTCGGTGCGGTAATAAAGCGAATGCGTGTCGACGCCCTCATATTGCTTCAGGCAGCTCACCCATTTCAAGTCCACGCCCTTGAGCTGCGCGTGGATGTCCTTGAGCTGCTTTTGCTGGTCGGGCTGCCGCAGTCCGTAAGGCATTTCCTCCTGCAGCAGCAAGCTCGCGTTCGGCGCAAGGATCATACCGCCGGTCAGGGACTTGTTTTTCTTTAAAAAGGATTTGATCGCGCTCGTCAGCTCGGAAAGCTGCGAAGGATCAAACGGCGTCTGCTTTTCCAGCAAAAAGCCGCTTTTTGTTCGGTACACACCGTTTTGCTCACGCGAACCAGTCAGTGTGGAAACCCCTGCGCGAAGCGACACCCAGGCGTCTCTGTGCGGAAACTGGTCGGTCAGATAGGTCTCATAGTCGCGCATAAAGCTGCCGTCGGTCAGCGACGACCACGTCAGACGCGGCCTTTGCGCCAAAACACGGTTTTCCGTTTCCGATTGCGCCTTGTCCGGCGTGAGCAGCATCACCACGCCCGTCAAAAACAAACACAGCAAAAAGCCCAGCGTGATGCAGGTATAGATCACGCCGTTGTTTTTGCGGCCGCCGGTGGTCGGCGAAGCCGGAGTGGAGGTTTCTTTCTTCATAAACTCGCCTCAGAATCGGAAATATAGGAACGGGTTGTAGCTGTCGGAAACAAGGCACGCCACGCAAAGGGCAAACACAGCGGCATAGCCGGCGGCCTGAACGATCAGGTGGGTGCGTTCGTTTTTGAATTTCGGCGGATTGCGGAACGCGCCGAGGGCGCAAGCGGTCATCACGGCAAAGGGGAAGCCGTGCGACAGCAGCAGATATAGGGTGTTCGCGTCCGTAAACCCTGCGCCGCCGAACATGGCGCCGAGGTAGGCCGCCGCAGAGAAAAAGCTCTCTGCCGAAAAGAACACCCAGCCGATCACGACGATGACCATCGTCAGCACATGGCGCAGCGCTTTCGGTATTTTTTCGAGCACGGCAGAGAATACATATTTTTCAAGCAGCAGCAACAAGCCGTAATATGCGCCCCACGCCACAAAGTTCCACGCCGCGCCGTGCCACAGACCGGTCAGTGTCCAGACGATCAGAATATTGCGTACCGTGCGCACTGTGCCCTTGCGGTTGCCGCCCAAGGGGATGTAGACGTATTTTTTGAACCAGCCGGACAGCGAGATATGCCAGCGGCTCCAGAAGTCCTTGATGCTTTCGGCGGTGTAGGGGTAGTTGAAGTTTTGCATCAGTTCAAAGCCGAACATACGGCCAAGACCGATCGCCATATCGGAATAGCCGGAGAAATCGAAGTAGATCTGCAGCGTGTAGCACAGGATGCCGAACCACGCCGTAACTGCGCCGAGCGCGTGAACATCGCTGCCCTGGATCTCGCTGAACACCGCGCCGACAGCGTTGGCAAAGATCATTTTTTTGCCGAGGCCGCGCACAAAGATCAGCACGCCGCGCGAAAATTTCTGCATCGTGACCGTGCGGTTTTCCAACTGTGCTTCAATGTCGCCGTACTGCACGATCGGGCCGGCAATGAGCTGCGGGAACATGGTGATATAGGTCGCAAACCGCAGCAGGCTCGGCTGCGCTTCGCTTTCGCCCTTATAAACGTCGATCACATAGGACAGGATCTGGAACGTGTAAAACGAGATACCGACCGGCAGCGGCAGCGCCGCCGCTTTCAGATGCAGCGAAAACAGCCGGTTGATGTTTTCGATCAAAAACGGCTCATATTTGAAGAAGCCGAGAACGAACAAATTGAAGATCACGGCGAAGATAAACAGCGTTTTTTTGCGCCGCATTTTTTCGGGAAAGCGCTGAAAATCCAAGGTGATGTTGAAGTTGAAATAGATGCTCACGAGCATCAGCACCACATAGACCGGCTCGCCCCACGCGTAAAACACGAGGCTGGCCAGACACAGCACCAGGTTCTTTTTTGTCATCTCATAGCTTTCCGGCGAACCCTTTTTGAACACCGGCAGGAAATAGCAAAAAAGAACCAGCGGCAAAAACACAAAAAGAAATGTGGCACTGCTGAACAACATAACGCTTGTTTCCCCTTAACGATCCTTTGTTTTTTGATCCCTTTCTTATAACGCGGCGCGGAAGGCGCGCACAGCGTCTGACGGTGCATCGCACACAGTGTAAAGCACAAAGTTGCCGCGCTGCACGAGCTTATAGTTTTTCAAAAGCGCGGTCTGTTCTGCCGCATAGCCTTCAAACAGCACGATCTTTTGCTCCACGCGCTGTTTCAACTGCTCCAACAGCGAAGTGGCGGCGGCGCTGTCCTTGAGCCGCACGACCAGCAGCTCACGCACTTCCATCACATCGTCCGATGCGGCATAATAGCCCCCGTCAAACTGCTGCGGGTCCAGACCGAATTCCTTTTGAAACGCCTTTCCTCCGCGCGTCTCAAGCTGCGCAAGCCCTGCGGCAGCGCTGACGGCTTTGCCGACATCCGCGGCAGACGCGTCGCTCACCCGCCCCTTTTGTCCGATCATGGCCAGAACAAAAAGCAGCAGCACCGCGACGCACAAGATTTCTTTGATCCTCAACGTCTTCATACGCCAATCTCCAAGGTCCGAATCACATGCTTCAGCCAGACGTTCCGATAAAACGATGCGCTCAGATGAATGCCGTCCGCACCGTAATAGCGTGTGGTGAAGCTTCCGTTTTCCTGAAACGCCGGCGCTGAATCGAGCGCTTCGATCCCCAGCGTTTTACACATCTCACGCAGGCGCTTGTTATAGTTTTTGATTGCGCCGAACCTTGGCGCCTTTGCCACACTGCGGTCCACCGGGAAGAGCAGACTGATCACGATGCGCGTGTCGGGCAGCTCCTTTTGCAGTCGTTTGATGATGGCTGTATAGTTTTTGATGAACGATTGCAAATGCTGTTCGTCGGCAGCGATCATGTTCAGTCCGTAATGCAGGATCAGTACGGGCGGTCGGATGGAAACGATTTTACTGTAGTTTTCCTCAAGATGGCTCAGGCTCGCGCTCACCTGCGCAAAAATGTGGTTGCTGTTGAGGATGTCATACACCTCCAGCCCCTCCATCAGCGAGTCACCGGCGATATAGACGTTTTTGAGCACCTTGCGATAGGAGAGCTTGCCTGCGTCGATCTGCTTCAGAATTTCGTCGATGCGAAGGCGGCGGTTTTCGCGTTCCAGCGCTGCCAACCTTTTTTGTTCGATCGCCTTGAGTTTGCTGTCGACCTTTGCGACATCGACTTTGTCAAAACGCGCAAGCGCCGCAAGTCCCTTTGCGGTATCGACCGCGCCGGCTTTCGGTGTTTTCAGCGCAAAAAAGCCGACCAACGGCACAGCCGCTGTCAGCAAAAGTACACAAAAAACACAAAAGAATCGTTTCATAGGATCCTCCGGGTCGAGCGTTTATCTTTAGTATTGTATACCTATCTCACAAAGAAATCAAGAACCCACACGCAGGAAATCAAAAATTCACAAATCGTTTTACATTTCGGCAGTGCCGACGATCTCCGGCAGACGGTCGATCAAAAAGTGCTGTGCGGACTCCGCATAAAGCAGATGAAAATAGTGGCCGTGTTCGCCGCTGCGTTCGATTTCACTGATCCCGATCTGCGCGCCGAGGGGCGCAAGGCGCTTGCGTTTTTTATCGTTCGCCGTTTCCACCCGCAGGTATCCCTGCTCCGCCAGCCAGTTTGTGAGCACCGCCGGATTCAGCTTTTTCATACCTTCCGGCCGCAGCGCATTGATTGCATCCGTAAACACCTTGATGCCCACGGGATCCTCAAAATAGGACAGTGCAGAAAGGTCGAGCATTCCGGGATCGAAGGGCGGCTCAGTGGATTTATGCTTTTTTGTGCCGCCGTTCTGAAGAACCTCGCCAAGCACATCCGAAACATAAAACAAACAGCGCGAGATGCGCACCTGATTGACAACATCGGTTTCCGGAACAGGTTCACCGGTAAGCGGATTGACGCCGTTCGCCAGCGCGTCGATATAGCCCTTTGCGTGTTCCACAAGTTTCAGATCCATGAAAAATCACCTTTCTTTTTACGCCTTACGCCGCATTTGTGGCTGTTGCATTTCACGAAATGCAACAGCCACAAGGCCGCCGCAGAGCCCCGCCGCCCGCCGGCGGCGGGCAGGGCGCAGCACAGCTGCGCCCCGGGTTTTTGCCAAGGGCAAAAACCGCTCTGCGGCGGTGAAACGCACGAAGATTCGCCGGCGGCGAATCTTCGTGCGCAAAAGTGCAGCTACTCTTATTTCTTGAACATCGGACGAGCGACATAGCTGGTGTGCAGCAGCTCGTGCGCTTTATGGCTGTTGGGCGCGCCGAGGAATTCGCTGTAGACCTGCTTGATGTCCTCGCTCTCGTGGCTCTTACGCTGCGGACGGTTTTTGTCGTTCTCATACAGCGCGTTCGCACGCAGGCTCTTGAGATCGGTGAAGTTGCGCACCGAAGCCGGCTGTACGGGCTGACCGCCGCCGTTGATGCAGCCGCCGGGGCAGCACATGATCTCGATGAAGGTGTAATCGGCAGTGCCTTCACGCACCTTGTCCATCAGGATCTTCGCGTTCTTGGTGCCGCTTGCAATGGCGACCTTGACATTCAGGCCGGCAAGATCATAGGACGCTTCCTTGACGCCCTGCATGCCGCGGACATCCTTGAATTCCACATCCTCCAGCTCTTTGCCGGTGATGACTTCCGCTGCGGTACGAAGCGCAGCTTCCATCACGCCGCCGGATGCGCCGAAGATGACGGCAGCGCCGGTGCCCTGACCGAGCGGTGCGTCCGGATTTTCATCGGGCAGTTCCGTGAAGCGGATGCCTGCCGTTTTGATCATGCGGCCGAGCTCGCGGGTCGTGAGGACATAGTCCACATCGGGATAACCGCTGGCGTTCTGATCGTCGCGGCCGATCTCGAACTTCTTCGCCGTGCAGGGCATGACGGAGACGGAAACGATATCCTTCGGGTCAATGCCGTTCTTCTCGGCGATGTAGGTTTTGATGATGGCGCCCTGCATCTGCTGCGGAGATTTGCAGGAGGACAGATGCGCGAGCTGATCGGGATAATAGTGTTCGCAATACTTGATCCAGCCCGGGGAGCAGGAGGTGATCATCGGCAGCACGCCGCCGTTCTTGACACGGTCAAGAAGTTCGTTCGCCTCTTCCATGATGGTGAGGTCGGCGCCGAAGTTGGTATCGTACACCTTGTCAAAACCGAGGCGACGCATTGCAGCAAAGAGCTTGCCGGTCACGTCGGTACCGACGGGCATATCGAAGCATTCGCCAAGCGTTGCGCGGATGGACGGCGCAGCCTGCACGACAACATATTTGCTCGGGTCGGCAATGGCTTTCTGAACGTCTTTGATCGCGCTCTTTTCATAAAGCGCGCCGACGGGGCAGGAAACGATGCACTGGCCGCAGGAGACGCAGGAGGTGGAACCCAGCGGCAGCTCAAAAGCAGAACCGATGTGTGTGTCGATGCCGCGGGCATTTGCGCCGATGACGTTGATGTCCTGGTTTTTGCAGGCGGCCACGCAGCGACGGCAAAGAATGCACTTGTTGTTGTCGCGGATCATGTGTGCCGCGGAGGTGTCAAGCTCATAATGGGGCTTAAAGCCGTCAAAAACGCCCTCATCCTCCACGCCGTACTCTTTGCAGAGCTTCTGCAGTTCGCATTCGCCGCTGCGCACGCAGGAAAGGCACTTGCGCTCATGGGTGGAAAGGATCAGCTCCAGCGTCTTGCGGCGGGAAGCGCGGATCTTTTCGGTGTTGGTGAAGATCTCGGTGCCGTCGCGTTCGATCGGGAACACACAGGCGGCAACAAGGCTTCTTGCGCCCTTGACCTCGGCAACGCAGAAACGGCAGGCGCCGATCTCGTTGAGATCTTTGAGGAAGCAGAGCGTCGGGATCTCGATGCCGACCGAGCGGGCAGCTTCGAGAACGGTCGTACCGTAAGGAACGGTACAAGGCATGTTGTTGATTTTAATGTTGAGCATTTTTTCCATGATCTGTACCTCCCCTTATTCTTTGATGATCGCGCCGAATTTGCAGGTGGCGATGCAGGCGCCGCACTTGATGCACTTGTTCGTGTCGATCGTGTGCGGATTCTTGACCGTGCCGGAGATCGCGCCCACCGGGCACTTTCTCGCGCAGGCGGTGCAGCCCTTGCACTTGTCGGCGATGATCTTATACTGCAGCAGGTCTTTGCAGACGCCGGCCGGGCATTTCTTGTCGACCACATGCGCCACATATTCGTCGCGGAAGAACTTCAGCGTGGCAAGCACCGGGTTGGGCGCTGTCTGGCCAAGGCCGCAAAGGGAGTTTTCTTTGATGTAGTAGCACAGCTCTTCCAGCTTGTCGAGGTCTTCCAGCGTGCCGTTGCCGCTCGTGATCTTGTCGAGCATCTCCAGCAGTCGTCTGGTACCCACGCGGCAGGGCGTGCATTTGCCGCAGGACTCGTCCACCGTGAAGTTCAGGAAGAACTTCGCGATATCGACCATGCAGTTGTCTTCGTCCATAACGATCAGACCGCCGGAACCCATCATGCAGCCGATGGCTGTCAGGTTGTCGTAGTCGATCGGCGTGTCGATCAGGCTCATCGGGATGCAGCCGCCGGAAGGACCGCCGGTCTGCGCCGCCTTGAACTTTTTGCCGTTCGGGATGCCGCCGCCGATCTCTTCAATGATCTCGCGCAGCGTGGTGCCCATCGGGATCTCCACAAGGCCGGTGTTCTTGATCTTGCCGCCGAGCGCGAACACTTTGGTGCCCTTGCTCTTTTCGGTACCCATGGAGGCGAAATATTCTGCGCCTTCACGGATGATGGTCGGAATGTTGGCGAAGGTTTCCACGTTGTTTTCCGTGGTCGGTTTGCCGAACAGACCCTTGACCGCCGGATACGGCGGACGCGGTCTGGGCTCGCCGCGGTTGCCTTCGATGGAGGTCATCAGCGCGGTCTCTTCACCGCAGACGAACGCGCCTGCGCCGAGTTTGACGTGCAGATCGAAATCAAAGCCGCTGCCGAAGATGTCCTTGCCGAGCAGGCCCATCTCTTTTGCCTGCTGGATCGCGATCTCCAGACGTTTGACGGCGATGGGATACTCCGCACGCACATAGATGTAGCCTTCGGTCGCGCCGGTAGCATAACCGCAGATCGTCATCGCTTCGATGATGCAGTGCGGGTCGCCTTCCAGCACGCTGCGGTCCATGAACGCACCCGGGTCGCCTTCGTCGGCGTTGCAGACCACATATTTCTGATCCGCCTGGTTCGCCGCCGTAAAGCTCCATTTCAGGCCCGTCGGGAAACCGCCGCCGCCGCGGCCGCGCAGACCGGAATCCTTCACGATCTGGATGACCTGATCCGGCGTCAGCTCGGTCAGGCATTTTGCAAGCGCCTGATAGCCGTCATAGGCAATGTATTCGTTGATGTCTTCGGGGTTGATGACGCCGCAGTTGCGCAGCGCAACACGCTTTTGCTTTTTATAGAAGTCGGTCTCCTTGAGGGGTTTGACCTCGTCCTTGGTCTTGGTCTCATCATAAAGCAGACGCTGCACGATGCGGCCCTTGAGCAGATGCTCCTCCACGATCTCGGAAACATCTTCCGGCTTCACTTCGCTGTAGAAGCAGCCTTCGGGATATACCACAACGACCGGGCCGAGCGCGCAAAGACCGAAGCAGCCGGTGCGAATGACCTTGACTTCTTCTTCCAGGCCTTTTTCCTTGATTTCTTTTTCAAAGTTTTCAATGATTTTCGGCGAATTTGAGGAGGTACAACCGGTACCGCCGCAAACGAGCACATGAGAACGATACATTCCGTTTCCTCCTTATTTCTTGATCGCGCCGACGGTGTATTCCGTGACGGGGTTGCCGTTGACGAGATGATCGACCACAACTTTGACAGCCTTTTCCGGATTCATCAGCACATAGGTGACTTTTTCCTTGCCCGGCTCCGTCACTTCCACGATCGGCTCATACTGGCACATGCCGATGCAGCCGGTCTGCGCAACCGTAACATTCGTCAGTCCGCGCTTTTCGATCTCTTCGGAAAACTTGTTCATGACCGGGCGGGCGCCGGCGGCGATGCCGCACGTTGCCATACCGACGACCACGCGTGTTACCGCGGTGGAATCGTCGCGCGCCGTCATTTTTGCTTTAGCTGCGTCTCTGAGCGCCATCAATTCTTCCAAGCTTTTCATTTATTCTTGCACCTCCGTAAGTTTTGCAGTGTTTTCATTGATATAATCTTTGATCCAGTGCGCAATGCCCGGATCGTTCAGCGGCACATCGCCGAGGATCTCTTTGAGCTGCCGCGTGTCGAGCACGAATTCCCGATCATCCACCTGAAAGCGATACACAAAATCGATGTGCAGATTCATCGTGATGAGCATCACGACCGTATCTGTCATATCGCCCAGCGGAGTGAAGTCAACGTGATCGGTTTTGAAAAACGCGCGCACCTTTGTGCCGACGCCGACTTCGCTTTCGATCGTGAGCGAACCGCCTGTCATTTCCGCCGCCATTTTGAACAGCGGCACGCCCATGCCGACCTTGCGGGTCGTGCGGGTGGTGAAAAACGGGTCGCGTACAGCGTCAAGCTGCTCTTTTGTCATGCCTTTGCCGTTGTCGTAAATGCCGAGCATGAGATCATGCGTGCGGCGGTTTTCGCAAACGACGAGCTCGATCAGCGAGGATTCGGCGGAAACAGAGTTTTGCGCGATATCCAGCACATTGAGGGAAAGCTCACGCATCAGGCATATTTTGCAAGGATGCCCTTGACGTCCTTCGCTGTGATCTTACCGTAAACGTCGTCGTTGACGGTCATGACCGGCGCGAGGCCGCACGCGCCGATGCAGCGGCAGGCGCTCAGCGAGAACGTACCGTCTTCGGTGCACTCCTCCGCTTCGATGCCGAGCTGGGCGCTCAGTTCATCCAGAACGTCCTGCGAACCCTTGACGTAGCACGCTGTGCCAAGACAGACCGAAATGGCGTATTTGCCCTTCGGTGACAGCGCGAACTGCGCATAGAAGGTTGCAACACCGTAAACCTTTTCCAGATCCACACCCATGCCGTCGGCGATCTTTTTCTGGATCTCAAACGGAAGGTAGCCGTAAATGTCCTGCGCGACTTGCATGACGTGCATCAGTTTGCTTTTGTCACCGGCGCATTCCGCGATGACCGCGTCCAGCTTCGCCGCCTGCTCAGGCGTGTCTGAAAAAGGGATTTTGCTGATTTTCTTAAGCATAGATATATCCTCCTTTGTTTCGTTACAAACTCCGTTGCTGCCGACAGCATCGGCAGCTGCACCGATCCGCAGATTTATGGTCAATCTTCGGATTAGTCAATATATAATAACATAAATAAGATCGAATTGTCTATAGTTTTTCCGCGCCAAATTTGCAAAAAAATGCCATTTTTCAAAAAGTTAGCAGATGCTTACTGACAAAACCGCGCAAAACGATTTTCGTTTCTTTGTTCAAAAAGCGTGAACGGCAACAAAACGGAAACATCTTCATGCTATGCTATGATAGAAACGGAGGGATTCCCATGATCAAAATACTCATTGTGGAAGACGACGCGCGGCTGAACAAGCTGATCACGCGCTATCTCAAAGACAGCGGCTTTGAAACAAAGGGCTGTCTGACTGTGCAGGAAGCATATGACGCACTTTACAGCAGTCTTTACGACCTCATCATTTCCGACATCATGATGCCCGGCACAGACGGATTTGAATTTGCCGATACGGTACGCAGCGTGAACGAAAAGATCCCCATTCTCTTCATCTCGGCGCTTGAGGAGCTTTCCGCAAAACAGAAAGCGTTCCGGTTGGGCGTGGACGATTACATGGTCAAGCCCGTAAACCTCGACGAGCTGCTGCTGCGCGTGCGCGCACTGCTGCGGCGCGCCAACATTGAAGCGCAGCGAAAAATCGAGGTCGGCAATCTCGTTTTGGACGCAGACGCGGTCACGGTAACGGTCAACGGAGAAGAGATCGCGCTCACAAAGCGGGAGTTCAAGCTGATGTTTAAGTTTCTCTCCTACCCTGGAAAAACCTTTTCGCGCGCCCAGCTCATGGATGAGTTTTGGGGCATGGACAGTGATTCCGGACTGCG
Organism: Oscillospiraceae bacterium; assembly: GCA_902792985.1. Classification (GTDB taxonomy): domain Bacteria; phylum Bacillota; class Clostridia; order Oscillospirales; family Acutalibacteraceae; genus UBA6857. Next base: position 15,210 of record CADBBT010000016.1, on the reverse strand, counting down.
CGCCGTGGACGTGTATATCACGAAGCTGCGCAATAAACTTGCCGACTGCGACGGCTTTTCCATCGTGACCGTGCGCGGGCTCGGCTATAAGGCGGTGCTGCTATGATTCTTCCCGTGGTGCCGAAGCGCAAAGACGTGCGCGCGTCGCGGTTTCCGTTTCACATCTTCTGGCTTGTGCTCGGTATTTTGCTGCTGACAACAGGCATCCATATCGGACTGATCGTGCTCATGCAGAAGGAACAGATCGTCGAGTGGCTGCAGACCCACATCATGCTGGCCTACTGGTTCGCGGTTTCGAGCCTGCTGACACTGATCTTGCAGCGGAAATTCAAAAAAACCTATGACGAGCCGACACAAAAGATCTCTGAAGCGATGGACCGCATTTCGCACGGCGATTTTTCCGTTCGACTTACGCCGACGCACAGCGGCAAAAAAATGGACTACCTCGATTACATGATGCTCGACCTCAATCAGATGGCAGAAGAGCTGTCCAGCATTGAAACGCTGAAAACAGATTTCATCTCCAATGTCTCGCACGAATTCAAAACGCCGCTTTCCCTGCTCAACAACTACGCGACCCTGTTGAAAAGCAGCGTGCCGCAGGACGATATCTGTCAGGAATACGCGTCCGTCATCGCCGATTCCGCCGCGCGCATGAGCGAACTTGTCAGCAACATTTTGCGGCTCAACAAGCTTGAACAGCACGCGCTTTCCGCACAGAAAGCGCCGTTTGATCTCAGCCGACAGATTTGCGAATGCGTGATTTTGTTTGAAAACAAATGGGAAGAAAAGAACATCGAGATCAACATGGAGGTTGAAGACCGCTGCGTCATCCGCTCGGAAGAAAGCCTGCTGGAAATGGTCTGGAACAACCTGATCTCCAACGCCGTCAAGTTTACGCCCGTCGGCGGGAGCATCACGGTTACCGAGCGCCGCACACAAGATCAGGTCATTGTGACCGTCACCGACACCGGCTGCGGGATTTCGGCAGAGAGTCTGCCGCACATTTTCGATAAGTTTTATCAGGCCGACCGCTCCCACGCCACCGAGGGGAACGGGCTCGGGCTCGCGCTGGTGCAGCAGGTGCTGCGTCTGCTTGGCGGCAGCATCACCGCCGAAAGCGAAGAAAATTTCGGCAGCACATTCACAGTCACACTGCCGCTGGAATAAAAAGACAGTTCCTACCTCTCAGCAAACCCGACAGTTGATACGAATCTCATGTAAACATGAAATCCGTATCATTTACTGCCGGGTTTGTTTTTTGCTCTTTTCCGGAGCTGCGCACGGCTGCGCCGTGCGCACGGGCGGCGGGCGGGCCCACGCGGCGCAGCCGCGTGGGAAAGGGGCGCGGCCTTACGCGCTGTTTTCCTTCTTCACCCCTGCGCCGCGCCCCTTTTCGCCGGCGTGCAAGCACGCCGGCGACCCGCCCGCCGCCTTTCTCGCCGCACCGCAGCACACCGCTTTTTTTCGCCCTGTTCAAACGGCATTTCCGCTTGAAATGCTCTTGACAACCGCCGCCCGGCATGCTAAAATTTTGCAAAGACACTCGGAAAGGAGCATTTCAATGACCAATCCGTTCCCTTCTCTGCTGCGCGGCGGTGAACGTCCGCTGCTCGCGGCGCACCGAGGCGTTTGCGGCGGCAACATTCCCTGCAATTCGGAAAAAGCCTTTCTAGCCGCACTGGCACAGGGCGCCGATATCATCGAACTTGACGTTACACGCGCCAAAGACGGTACGCTTTGGGTGTTTCATCCGGGCATGGAGTATGTGCATCTGGCGCAGCGACGACTGCTTTGCACGATGAAAGAAAGCGCGATCTCGCGCCTGCGCTTTGTCAACGCCGACCGCACAAAGACCGAAGACCCCCTTTTGACACTGGACAACGCGTTTGAGCTGCTGAAGGGCAAGTGTCTGCTCAACATCGACAAATACTGGATGTACCCCGACGCGATCGCCGATTGCATCCGCCGGCACAATCTGCAATCACAGGTGCTTGTGAAGATCCCCGCGAAAAAGCGCGACGCCGACAAGGCCGCTGCCGCCGCGCCGGAGCTGCCGCTGTTCGTTATGGTGCGCGACAATGACGAGATCACGCCGTACATTCAAAGCAAGGGCATCCGTCTCGCCGGTGTGGAAGCGCTGTTTGAAAATGAGGACGCGCCCATTGTCAGCGACGCATCCATAAACAGCTTTCACGCGTGCGGACTTGCGGTTTGGGGCAACGCCATCGTTTACAACTACAAGGACGTGCTTTCCGCCGGACACACCGATGACAAAGCTGTTTGCGGCGACCCGGAGTTCGGCTGGGGCTGGTTCAAAGAAAAGGGCTTCGACATCGTGCAGACCGATTTCCTGCTCGCTGCGAAGCAGTATTATGAAAGCTTATGACGACGTTTGAAAAAATCTATGAAGTTGTGCGCACCATTCCGAAGGGCACGGTCGCGTCCTACGGACAAGTCGCCGCGCTCGCCGGAAATCCCCGCTGGGCGCGCGTTGTCGGCTATGCGCTGCATCAAAACCCGGAACCTGGCGTCATCCCCTGCCACCGCGTTGTCCACCGCAACGGCGCCGTCTCGTCCGCGTTTGCCTTCGGCGGACCGAACATCCAGGTGGAGCTGCTCAAGAACGAGGGCGTGCAGTTTTTGGATGACGAACATGTGGACATGAAACATTTTCAACTGAAACTATAAAGCAAGGAGGTCGTTCCCATGCCCCTTTGGACAGGACGATTCAAAAAAACACTGGACAAACAGACCAACGATTTCAACGCGTCGATCCCCTTTGACTGCCGCATGGCGAAGCAGGACATCGCCGGGTCGGTCGCGCATGTGACCATGCTCGGCAAACAGGGCATCCTCGACAAAGCGGAAAGCGAAAAGATCGCCGCAACGCTGGGCGAGATCGCTGCAGATCTGGAAAGCGGAAAGCTGGAGATCGACATGACGGTCGAGGACATCCACACCTTTGTGGAAGCCGAGCTGACCCGCCGTATCGGCGACAGCGGAAAACGTTTGCACACCGCGCGCAGCCGCAACGATCAGGTTGCGCTCGACCTGCGGCTGTATCTGCTCGAGCAAACCGATCTTGTAGACGCTGCCATCGTGCGTTTTTTGCGCGTGATCGCTGACAAAGCAGAAGCGACCGCCGATTACGTCATGCCCGGCTACACCCATATGCAGCGCGCGCAGCCCGTCACGTTCGGTCACCATCTGCTCGCCTATGCCGCCATGCTGGAACGCGACCGCGACCGCTTGACCGATTGCAAAAAGCGCATGGCCGTGTCTCCCCTCGGCTCCGGTGCGCTGGCCGGCACGACCTATCCGCTTGACCGCGCCTATGCCGCCGGGCTGCTCGGTCTTTCAGGCGTGAGCGACAACAGTCTGGACGGCGTGAGCGACCGCGACTATGTGCTGGAGCTTCTGAGCGCGCTGTCCATCATCATGGTGCACCTGTCGCGATTTGCGGAAGAGGTCATTCTCTGGTGCTCATGGGAGTTCAAATTCGTTGAGCTGGACGATGCGTTTTCCACCGGCAGCTCCATCATGCCGCAAAAGAAAAACCCCGACATTGCGGAGCTGGTGCGCGGAAAATCGGGCCGTGTGTTCGGCGATCTGATGACCCTTCTGACGGTGATGAAGGGCATCCCCCTGGCCTACAACAAGGATATGCAGGAGGACAAAGAGGCGGTGTTTGACGCGGTGGACACGGTGCTGCTGTGTCTCGACACCTTCAGCCCCATGCTGGAAACCGCGACTGTTTTGCGCGAGAATCTGCGCAAGGCTGCCGCCGGCGGCTTCATCAACGCCACCGACTGCGCCGACTATCTGGTCGGCAAGGGACTCCCCTTCCGTGACGCCTACAAATGCACGGGCGAGCTCGTGGCGCTTTGCATCGACCGCGGCCTGACGCTGGAAACCCTGCCGCTCGACGATTACCGCAAGGTTTGCGAGCTGTTTGACGAGGGCGTGTTCGACGCGATCGACCTCGACGCCTGTGTGAACCGCCGCACGGTCAAAGGCGGCCCCGCGCCGGAATGCGTGCGCAAGGAGATCAAAGCGCTGAAAGAGAGATTGGGGAGCTGATTGCTGATAGCTGTTAGCTATTAGCTGTTAGTCGTTAGCGAATAGAAGACCCGCCGCGGTTCACATCCCACGGCGGGCATTTTTGTATTTTAAAAGCGGAAGAACAAGCCGGTCATCTTCCGAACAGGTGCGCAAAGAACGTACGCAGCCATGCAAGCAGCCGCTGGAAAAAATTCAGCTTCGGCGCGGTGGGCGCATCGACCGTAGGTTTCGTTGTGGGCGCATCCGTCACCGCCTCTTGTGTCACAGGCTCCTGCGCATCTGCAAGGCGGCTTCTTTCGTTGGCATAAAGCGTATCAAGAATATAACCGACCTCTTTGGAAAATCCGTCCGCGTCTGGGTGCAGCGCTTTGACGCCGGACGCTGCAAGGTTCACATATTCCACATGATGCAGCTCACAAAGCTCCATCGCCGCCGCGTTATAAGGCGCATTACCGGACGGTGCGCAAGGCAGCAGTGCAAGGATGGTTGCATCCGGGTAGTCTGCGCCAAGCTTCGTCAGCACGGTATCATACGCCGCGCAATAATCATCGAGCGCTTTCTTCTTCAAAATATCATTGCTGCCGCCGTTAAAAAAGATCACGTCCGGCGTTCCGTTTTTGCCAAGCCGATGGATTTGTGCGTCACTTTCCATCCAGTCGATCACCGTTTTTCCTCTCCAGGAAACGAGATTGCCCAGCGTCATATCGAAACGGGTCTGCAAGTTGCCCCAGTAGGTGTCCCTGCGGCGGATGGGAATACCGCCCTTGTTTTCGCCGTTTGCATTCACCAGTCCGCTGTCTAAACCGCAATTGGCAACTGTCTCAAAATCAAAATAGCGCGAAGCTCCGCCATCATCCCACGGTTCCAGTGTGGAGATGCTGTCGCCTAGAACGGAGAAGGTCTTGCCTTGAAACACGGTTTGCAAATATTCATATTCCGCTTGTGAAGCATAAACGTAAATGTCAAAGGTTTCAGCGTTACCGTCCGCTTGGGTGACGGTAACGGTTGTGTCACCCGTCGCAGACGGAACGATTTTGAGTTCACCCGCATCGAAAAAAGCGGCCGCAATGTCCGCACGGCTGCTCTCGACAGAAACCACGTTAGCATCAACATGAAATGTCAGGTCAGTACCGACAATCGCGGTGCAGTACTCTGTCGGCAGGCCGGGCATGACGTTTGAAGACGAAGCGGCAAACGAAAACGTGCCAAGCAATAACAGCAAAACAAACAAAACAACACAGACTTTCCTGCTGCAAGCAATCATCGAAACATCAATCCTTTCTGCACAAGCGCTCACAGTTCTATCCTACCATGCGTGCGCCGGAAAATCAAGTGTTTTGTATCACCTCATTCGATCGGTGCGAAAATATTTGCGCAGACGATTTCATCAGTGGATGCTTTTCAAAAAGGGACTGTCGCATTTAGCGAAAAACGTCAAAGCAAACGAAAAAGAAAGCGCTTTCCGCAGACCTGTTCTGTAAAGAAAGCGCTTTCCTTGATTTTTATTTTTTAAAAGGATATGGTTTTTGCTTTGACTCGCCGTTTTTCTTTCTCGGCGTAACTGTAGCCTTCGGTCGAAGAAAACGCCGTTTTCATCTAAATGCAACAGCCCCTTAAACTTTTCGCTAACGGCTAAAAGCTAACAGCTAACAGCTAACGACTAACGGCTAACAGCTTCAAACAGCTTAGCTGTTCGCCAGCGCGTCCAGCGACTGCTTTTTCAGATATGCGTTGATGAAGCCGTCCAGGTCGCCGTCCATCACAGCGTTGATGTTGCCCATTTCGTAGCCCGTGCGGTGGTCCTTCGCAAGGGTGTACGGCATGAACACATAGGAGCGGATCTGGCTGCCCCAGCCGATCTCCTTCTGGTCGCCCTTGATGTCTTCGATCTTGTCCAGATGCTCGCGCTCCTTGATCTCGATCAGCTTCGATTTGAGCATACGCATGCAGACCTCACGGTTCTGATGCTGGCTGCGCTCCACCTGGCAGGACACGACGATGCCTGTGGGAATATGGATCAAGCGCACGGCGGAGGACGTTTTGTTGACCTTCTGTCCGCCTGCACCGGAGGCGCGGTAGACTTCCATCTTGATGTCTTCGGGTTTGATCTCGACCTCGATGGTATCGTCGATCTCAGGCATGACCTCCAGCGAGGCGAAGGATGTATGGCGGCGGCCGGAGGAATCGAACGGCGACACACGCACCAGACGGTGAACGCCCATTTCGCTCTTGAGATAGCCGTAGGCGTTCTCGCCTTCGATCACCACGACCGCGGATTTCAGACCGGCTTCATCGCCGTCAAGGAAGTCCACCGTTGTGAACTTATAGCCGTGCTTCGTCGCCCACTGGTTATACATCCGGAACAGCATCTGGCACCAGTCCTGTGCCTCCGTTCCGCCTGCGCCGGCGTGGAAGGTCAAGATCGCGTTCAGTCCGTCATACTCGCCGGACAGCAGCGTTGCAAGGGTCTGCTTTTCAAGCTCTTTTTCCACAGCCTCCACACTTTCGCGGCAGTCGTCGAGCAGATCGAGATCGCCCTCTTCGTCGGAAAGCTCGATCATCACCAGCGCATCGTCAAACGCGGTCTTCAGGTCGTTATAGGCTTTGATTTTACCTTTGAGCATGGAGATGCGCTGCAGCACCTTTTGCGACGCAGCAAGGTCGCCCCAAAAAGCCTCGTCGGTCGTTTTTGCTTCCAGCGTTTCCACTTCCTGCTGCATCTCGCTCAGGCCGACAGACGAAGCAAGCTCCTGCAGCGGCTTTTCGCTTTCCAGCAAACGTAAACGTAATTCTTCAAATTGGATCATGGCTAAGGTTTCCTTTCTGCCGAACAATATACAGATATTATTATACACGAATATTTCCAATGTGCAACCATAATTTTAAAATATTTTTCGCAGGAAAGGACATAAAATATTGAAAACCGATTGCTTTTTTTCAGAAAAGCGGTACAATAGAGAAAAAGAAAAGCCTGAAAGGATTGTTCTATGGACTATCGTAACCGAATTTGTGACGCCTGCGGTCAGCCTTTGCGCGAAGACGAAGACGTTGTGGTCTGCCCGGACTGCGGAACGCCGCAGCACCGCGCCTGCTTTGAAAAAAATGGGCAGTGCATCCACACCGACCGCCACGGCGAAAACTTTGACTGGAGCGCCGCCGGTACCGATGCGCCGGTGCAAAAGGACGGTACGCGCTGTCCGGTCTGCGGCCACGAAAACGCGCCGAACGCCACCGAATGTGCGCGCTGCGGGCAGCCGTTTTCCGCCGAAGCGCCTGTTTTCACACATAACTATCCCCCGCAGCAAAGTGTCAGCGCTTCCCTCCTTGTGGATGAACTGTTCTTTGACGCCCCGCGCGGCGAAGCGGATATTCAGCTTGACGATGACGAGCGCGAGCAGGTGGAATATGTAATTTCGCAGCGGATGCTGCAGGCCACGCCCGGCATGACTGAGGCGCAGACGCAGGAAAAGCTCTGCGGCCACCCTCTGCGTCAAGTCATGACCTTCCTCTCCTCCCGCGCGCTCACCTTTGTCAATAAATTCCGCAAAATAGAAAGCGGCAGCGCCTTCACTTGGAACTGGGCGGCGTTTTTCCTGACACCCTACTGGTTCTTTTACCGCAAGCTCTTCAAGCCCGGCATCGTAGTGCTGACCGTGCGCATCTGCCTTGCCATCGCGGTCTACGGACCAGTCACACGCGTGAGCGAGCTGATGATGACGCTCTCTCAGGCCGCGCAGGACGGATCGCTCACCGAAGCGATGTATGCGTCCACAATGGAACAGATCAGCGCCTATGCGCCGGTGATGATGATCTCGCTTGGCGTGATGCTGCTGCTGGCCATCCTCTCCGGACTGCTCGCCGACCGGCTGTATCACCGCCATGTGCAGCGCACGCTCGACCGGCTCAAGCAAATGGAAAGCCGCGACGCCTTTTTGGTTCATTTTCTGCGAAACAGCGCGGTCAGTCCCCTGCTTGCCGCAGTGAGCTACGCTGCGATCTCTATCATTCCGAATCTGATCATGACATTCGTTATCCAATAGGAGGATCTCCACATGAAAGTCAAAAAAGCGATCATTCCCGCCGCCGGACTCGGCACCCGTGTGCTGCCGGCGTCCAAATCCATTCCGAAAGAGATGCTCAACATTGTGGACCGCCCCGCGATCCAGTACATTGTGGAAGAGGCTGTTGCCGCCGGGATTGAGGACATCCTCATCATCACGAACCGCGGCAAAGGCGCCATTGAGGACCACTTTGACCACGCATTCGAGCTGGAGGCAAACCTCAAAAACGCGCCCGGCAAAGAAAAAATCTACGCCGACGTGGTTGCACCCGCAAATATGGCGAACATTTACTTCTTGCGCCAAAAAGAAACAAAAGGCCTCGCCCACGCGATCCTTTGCGCCAAAAGCTTCATCGGCAACGAGCCGTTCGCCATCCTTTACGGCGACGACGTCACGGTCAACCCCGGCGGAACGCCCGTCATCGGCCAGCTTTGCGACTGCTTTGAGCAGTACGGCAAAGGCATCGTCGGTGTGAAAGAGGTGCCGCGCAAGGATGTGAGCAAATACTGCTCGCTCGACGTCACACCGGTCAAGGACCGCCTCATGGATGTGCACAACATCATTGAAAAGCCGACGGAGGATCAGATCATTTCCTGCTATTCGATCCTCGGCCGCGTGGTGATGCCGCCGGAAATTTTCGATATCATTGAACGCACGCCGGAGGACCCGAAGGCACACGAGGTCTACTTCACCGATTCCATGACCATCCTTGCAAAAGAAAGCGGCCTGCAGGCGCTTGATTTTGAGGGCACGCGTTTTGACATGGGCAACAAGCTCGGCATTATGAAAGCAAACTGTGAAGTGGCGCTGCAGCACGACGAGATCGGTGAACAGTTCCGCGAATATATCAAGGAGCTGGCAAAGACGCTGTAAAGTGCTCTGCTTGATTTTTGCAGCAATCACGAAACAGGAGAAAAAGGAGATTTTGCCATGAAAAGATTCCTTCAGTCGATGGACACGACGGTCTATGTAAAATTTTGGACGGTTGTATTTGCGTTTTTGATCACGATTTTTCCAAACAGTTCCACCATCATGCTCGGACACCACATCACACAAAACAGTGTGACGAATAACGCGCCGGTCATTGCCGAAGCGTTCAAAGAAAAGGACGCCGACCCGCTCCTTGCGCGTTTGTGCGCGAATATCAAAAGGAACGACCCGAACGCCCAAGAACATCTCCGGGAGATGTTCGATCTCATACAGGGCGATGTGCAAACAGCCGAATGGGAGCTTTGCTCCGGTCCGGTTTCGGCAGATCAGGACAAAATCTGTCAGGCGAAGCTGGCCATTCATATTTTGGCAGACCGTCCGTATCAGGCGGATATTTGCTGGGAAATTTTGAACGAAGATCATATGGAAGAGGCCGGAATCAAAGCGATCATTCTGTCCGATGTTGCCCGGGGAGCAGATCAACCGGTTCGCCTGTTTGAGTTGAAAGCCACCGAGGGCGTCTACGCGCTGGACGCAGAACCGACCCCATAACCGGACGCGGCAAAAACAGGGCGCTGCGTTTTTCAAAACAACCGAAACATAAAACAGCGCTTATCGGCAAGAACCGTCTTGCAGGTAAGCGCTGTTTTTATTCACTGTTTTTTCGCGTTCTTCTCTTTGATCCACGCCACAGTGTCGCTCAAGGATTCATACGCCGTCATCGGCCGATAGTCGAGGTCGGCAGCGGCCTTTTCATAGCTGAAATTGCAGTTTTCGCAGAGCTTGTTCATAGAAAACGGCGTGACCACGGGCGGCAGCTTCATCAGTTTAAAGAGCACCCCGATGGCCGGGCAAAGTGCGAGAATGGTCTTTTTGTTCAGTGCGATCTTCGGCGGCTTTTTGCCGTTGATCTTTGCCAGTGTGGCAATGAATTCCTCCACCGTCATCCGTTCGCCGCAAAGGTAATAGCATTCGCCGCCGTGTCCTTTTTCCGCAGCAGCGATCATGCCTTTGGCAACATCGCGTACATCCACAAAATTATAGGCGCCAAAGGACAGTGTGACCGGGAACAGTCCTTTCAGATACAGTTCGATCATTGTGCACACGGGATTGGTACCGTAAATGTCGTTCGGACCGATGCAGCAGCTCGGCTGCACGACCACGGTTTTCAACGCCGCGTCGTTGGAATCCATCACGAACTGGCTCGCCGCTGCCTTGCTTTTGCCGTAGGCGCCCTCAATGGGTTCAGGGTCAAAAGCGGTCAGTTCGGTGATTTTTTCCATCTCGTCGGTCACGGGAACACAGTCCACGGACGAAACATAGACCAGATTCTTCACGCCGCATTTTTTACAGGCGGCAACCACGTTTTTCGTGCCCTCATAGTTGACGCTCCACACAAGCTGGTCGCGCTCGCCGGTGATGTCCACGATGCCGGCCACATGATAAACCGTTTCCGCGCCGGCAAAGGTCTTTTCCAGGTAATCCATGTCGGTGATGTTGCCGATGCATTTTTCAAAGCCGAGATGATCGAATTCGGTGCAGTCAAAGAGCATGGCAAGGCGCACATCCTCTCCGCGTTCGGCAAGCGCGTGCACAAGCGCATAGCCGAGATAACCGTTTGCGCCGGTAACGACGCTCAAGTGTTTTTCCATCAATGATCCCTCCGTTTTTTTGACAATCATAGCATAAACCGGCTAAAAATGCAAGAGCTGCATGTACGCTTCTGTCGCGCAAAGCTGCGCTTTGCGCGACACCCCGGCGGCGGAACCACGCTGCGAAGCAGCGCGGTTTCTAAGGCGGCACGCCTTAGGAACGCCCCGTGCGCTGCACGGGGCGTTCCGCCGCCGGGTTTTTCGCCGTTTTGCTTTGCAAAACGGCGAAAAAAAAAGCTGCGGCCATTCGGCCGCAGCTCCTGCGCTTTGAAATTACAGCTCTGCGAAGTATTTGATGGTGCGGACCATCTGAGAGGTGTAGGAGTTCTCGTTGTCATACCAGGAGACGACCTGAACTTCATAGAGACCGTCGCCAAGGTCGATGACCATGGTCTGGGTCGCATCGAAGAGAGAACCGAACTTCATGCCGATGACGTCGGAGGAGACGATGGGATCTTCGTTGTAGCCGAAGGATTCGCTTGCAGCAGCCTTCATCGCGGCGTTGATGCCTTCCTTGGTCACGTTTTCGCCCTTGACAACAGCGGTCAGGATCGTGGTGGAACCGGTGGGCACGGGCACGCGCTGAGCGGAGCCGATGAGCTTACCGTTGAGTTCGGGAATGACAAGGCCGATCGCTTTTGCAGCGCCGGTGGAGTTGGGAACGATGTTCGCAGCGCCGGCACGGGCTCTTCTGAGGTCGCCCTTTCTGTGCGGGCCGTCCAGGATCATCTGATCGCCGGTGTAGGCGTGGATGGTGCTCATGATACCGCTCTGGATGGCAGCATAATCGTTGAGCGCCTTTGCCATGGGAGCCAGGCAGTTCGTGGTGCAGGAAGCAGCGGAGATGATCTGATCGTCAGCGGTCAGAGTGTCATTGTTCACGCTGAAAACGATGGTCTTGAGGTCGTTGCCGGCCGGAGCGGAAATAACAACCTTTTTCGCGCCTGCGTTGATGTGCGCCATGCTCTTTTCCTTGGAGCAATAGAAACCTGTGCACTCAAGAACAACGTCAACACCGATTTCGCCCCAGGGCAGCTCGGCAGCGTTAGCCTTTGCATAGATGGTGAGCACTTTGCCGTCCACGGTGATGGTGCCGGCTTCGTCATCTGCAGTCACAGTGTGAAGATTTTCGCCGATTCTGCCGCAGTAGCCGCCTTGTGCGGTATCATACTTGAGCAGGTGTGCGAGCATGGACGGTTTGGTAAGATCGTTGATCGCAACGACTTCATAACCTTCCGCGCCGAACATCTGACGGAACGCGAGACGACCGATACGGCCAAAGCCGTTAATTGCAACTTTCACTGACATAAGATTTACCTCCGAAAAATGTTTTTGAAAATATTTTTTCCTGTATATATTAGCCTAAATCTGGATTTTTTGCAACCGAAAATTGAAAAAAGATGGCATGATTCTTAAAATTTGTGAATCTCAACCAAAAAGCTGCCGCTTCACAGTCCATTTTTCGCCGCACTGCTGCCGGCTGCAAAGGTCACGCGAAAGACCGTTCCTTCTTTTTCGCTGCTTTCGGCGGTGATGGTCGCGCCGATGAGCGACGTGATCTGCTTGAGGATCGGCAGTCCCAGCCCGTGGCCGCTTTTGGAAGCGCGCACCTTGTCGCTGCGATAGAACCGTTCAAACACATGCTCCAGATCCTCCGGCGCGATCACGGCGCCGAAATTTTGCACAGTCAGGACCGCATGCTTCTTCCCGCCCTGCAGCGTCACACACACCCTGCCGCCGTCCGGCTCATATTTGAGCGCGTTATCCAGCAAGCTGTTGCAGATGCGCTCGGCGTATTCCGTTGTTGCAAGCGCGCTCACGTCCTCCGCGATTGCGTCCTCCAGCGTGATCCCGCGGTCAAACGCCACGGATTCCATTTGCAAAACCGCCTTTTCCGCCGCACTCGTCAGATCCACGGAAACGGTCTGCACGCCCTGCTGCATCGCCTCCAGCGACGAGAGCGAAAGCATCTCATGGATCATGCCCATCATGCCCTTGGCGGCGTCCTCCGTCGCGTCCAGCCACTGTCGCTGTGAGGCAACGGTCTCCTCCGGGTTGCTTTTCATGATGCTGTTGTTGGCAAGAATGACCGTGATCGGCGTTTTCAGATCGTGCGAAACATCGTCCACAAACTGCCGCTGCAGCTCCATTGCGCGCTCCATCGGCCGGGCCGCCAGTTTTGACAGCCACAGGCTGATCAGCAGCAGCAGCCCCATCGCCAGCAGAAAGCCTGCGGCATACACAGCGAACACCCGCAGCAGCTGGTTGGTAAAGTACGTCTCATTCGCAAGCGCGATCTTCCAGCCGCCGTCGGCACTCTCTTTAAAGTAAAACAGGCCGAGATCCCGCAGCTTTCCGAAGGGCGCCTCTTTTTCCAGCAAATCGGCCACCGCCTCGTTGATCACGGCGTCGTCGGTCGTTTCAACGTTTTTGGTGATAGAGATCTGCCCCGTCGCGCTGTCATAAAACGCTGTGACGATCTTGTTGCGTTCCACGGAGGCCAACCGCTTTTTCATTGTCAGCGGCGCGTTTTCGTTCTTTTGCTCTTCCGGAATGCGTTCCGGTTTTTCCGGCGGCGTTCCGTCCGCATTGTCCGGCACAGGTCCCGTCGGTTTTTCCGGCGGCGCTTCTTTTTCACCGCTCTGTTCCGAAACGGTCAAATCTTCCAGCGAGCGAAACTTTTCGTTCGGCCCGTCGAACTGATCCAGCACCTGATGCATCGTGGCGCGCACCTCTTTATAGGCGCTTTGCAGCTGTGTTACACCAAGTCCCACAAGCACCGCCAGCAAAACGATGCCGACCAGGAGCATATTTGACGCCACAAAGCGCCTGCGATAGCTGCTGAGCATTATGCCACCTCCAAACGGTAACCGAGGCGCTGGATGTTTTTGATCGTCACCGTTGACTTCAAAAACTTCAGCTTCTTGCGCAGGAATGAGATATAGACCTCCACATTGTTGTCCGTTGCGTCGGATTCCACGCCCCAGACCTTCACGATCATCATCTCCTTGGTAATCGTCGCGGTGGGGTTGTAAAGGAACAGCTTGAGCACCTCAAACTCTTTGCGGCTGAGCTGCACCCGTTCGGCGCCGCAGATCAGCTCGGCGGATTTGAGATCCAGCAAAAGATCGCCGAAATGCATCTGTTCCACAACCACCTGCCCCGTGCGGCGAGTCAGCGCATTCACGCGGGCGATCAGCTCTTCGGTGTCGAAGGGCTTTGTCATGTAATCATCCGCGCCGCTGTTCAGCCCGGTGACCTTGTCGCGCACCGTGGTACGCGCTGTGAGCATCAAAACCGGCGTCGCGATCCCCTTTTGCCGCAGTTTTTGCACAACGCCGAAGCCGTCCAGCCCCGGCAGCATCACATCGAGGATGATCAGTTCATAGGAAAACCCTTCGGCGTAATCCAGCGCAGACGGTCCGTCATGCACGGCGTCCACCATAAAGCCGTGCTGCTCCAATATTTTTTTGATCGCGTTTGCAAGCGAGATTTCATCTTCCACAACGAGAATATTCATAGCCATCCTCCTTTTCGATCATTATACTACAAAACCAAACTGAAAAAAAGCTTTAAAAGAAAAAATTCCGCCGCCGCGCAAAACAAAAGCCGACCCCGTTCTTGAGGTCGGCCGTTGCTTTTACAGGAGAAATCAAGCTCAGTCTTTCTTATCGAAGAAGCTCATGATCTTTTTCACAGCGTCCATGAAAAAGTTGATCGCTTCCTTTGCGTTTTCATACGCTTCCAGCAGGGAATCCCAAACTTCTCTTCCGATTTCCATGGTATTGTTCTCCTTTCATCAGGTCGTTTCGCCGACATGGGCGGCAAGGTGGACAAAGATGTGGATCAGGCTGACGATCCAGCCGACCATCGGCGTATCCTTCCAGCGCTCGTAAGCGTCGCAGAAGTCGCAGCGGAAATCACCCTTCGGCGCGGGCACAACGGGGGTATCCGGCGTGTCGGGCGTATCCGGGGTGTCCGGGGTATCCGGGGTGTCCGGCGTTTTTGCGCTGACGGTCACGGTGACGTCGATGTTTTCCACGATGTTATAGTTGTCGGTATCAGCGGGCGTGAAGGTGGCCTTGAAGGTCTTTTCACCGGCTTCGCCGACGGATTCGCTGCTGTCTTTCCAGCTCCAGCCTTCGGGCAGGGTCACATCAGCAAGGGTGTCGCCTTCCGTTGCGGTCAGACCGGTCGGCACGTCAAAGTTCGGGTTCGCTTTGCCGACGGTGATCGTCAAAGGCACTTCCACCACTGCGCAGTTGTCGATGTCGGTCGGGGTGAAGACGGCGATGAAGCTGTTTTCACCGGCGTTGCCGACGCTGGTGGTGTTGTCGTCTTTCCAGGTCCAGGTGCCGTTTTCGTCGTCGGGCAGGGTCACATCGGCAAGCGTGTCGCCGTAAGTGGCGGTCAGGCCGGTCGGGGTCTCATAGACCGGGATGGCTTTGCCGACGGTTACGGGAACGTCGATGTTTTCCACGATGTTGTAGTTCTCGGTGTCG
>CADBBT010000015.1 GCA_902792985.1 Oscillospiraceae bacterium | reverse complement strand
ATACTTCGGAAGATGCGCTGCATCGTTTCTAAGACAATACTGTAAACAACCTCTTCGCGGATATAGTGTGCAGTACAGTTTGACGTATCTTTTCGGTAGGACGAACAGAAGAAATAGGACTTGGTGTATTTGCCCTTGCTGTTGCAGTAGTTCAGTTTGGAACCGCAACCGTCGCAGTAGAGTACACCTGAGAACATACTGAGGTGTCCGCTTTTTGTATGCCGCCTTCGATGTTCGCGCAGATCCTGTACCAGCGCAAAAGTGTCGCGGTCGATAATGGCAGGGTGGGTGTTTTCAAAGATCTGCCAGTCTTCCGTGGGGCGTGTGACCCTTATCGGATTCTTAAAAGATTTGGTCGTGTAGCGGAAGTTAATCGTGTCCCCGCAGTATTCCCGGCGTTCAAGAATATCCGTGACGGTCCGCGTATTCCAACTGAACCGCTTTCCCGGCTTGTGCGTGCATTTGCGGCCGATGCTGTCCCAATAATCCGTCGGTGTCAGAACGTGATCTTCTTTGAGTATGTTTGCGATCCGCGTTGGTCCGTAACCGTCCAGACACAGCTTGAAGATTCTGCGAACAACTGCCGCGGCGGGTTCGTCAACGAGCCAAATGATATTGTGTTTGGTGCTCTCCGGGGATTTCATATAGCCATACGGTGGAATCGTTGTCAGCGGTTGACCGGACATACCCTTGTTGCGCAGCACATTGCGAACTTTTTGACTTGTGTTTTTTGCATGCCATTCGTTGAAAAGATCCTGCATCGGCACGAGATCACTGATCCCTTTGGCGGTGTCGATATTGTCCATGATGGCGATATACCGAATCCCCAAGCGGTCAAATTCTTCTTCCATGAGCTGACCGACGATTAAACGGTTTCTGCCGAGACGGGAGTGGTCTTTCACAATGAGCGTTCGGATCAAACCCTGTTCCGCCAGTTCCATGATTTCGGTGAAAGCGGGGCGCGCAAACGTCACGCCCGACCAGCCATCATCTATGAAAACCCGTGGATTGTTGAACCCGTTTTCCTTTGCATACATCTCTAAAATGGCCTGTTGGTTTTTGATACTGTTTGACATGCCTTCCTGCTCATCGTCCCGCGACAGGCGGCAGTACAAAGCATCGATTTTGTCCGACTGATTTGATTTTCTTTTCACGTTTACTCCTTTCTTCAGCCGGAAGGATATGAATCTTCAGGACAGGTTTATCATACCACATTCCGGCCAAAACTTCAACACTTTAAAGTGCGAATTTACAAATTTCTGACAACAAATTGTTCGACTCGGTCCAGTACGGTTTCGTTGCCGTCGGGTTGAAAAAAGGTACGGACGATATAGGTCGTGCCGTCTATCTTTTTCATAAAACGAACCGGCTCCTGCTTCATGTTTTGGAACACCGTCCAACGTTCTTCCGGCGTCATCTTTTTGAGTTCAGCCATAATACGGTTGTATTCTTTTTCCGCTCTGCCGGTCAGTTCCAGCGCGGCAGTACAGTCTGTCAGAAAACTTCGTATTTTACGGATGAGTCTCATTTTCTTCACCTCCCATCTCTATCGTAACCGCTGTTACGATACAATCTTGCATGATCCTTTTTCTGTTGGAGCTTTTGATTTACCATCTGCGTGATTTTGACGTCTCCGTAGACCCGACGAAGGAATCTATCCTCCTGCGCATAAGGCTTCAAGCGTTCAACTTCATCTTTCACAGCATTGTAATTCTGTTCCATCTGTCGGTAGCGTTTTTGATAGGATTCCGCCTGCGCCAAACGGCTCTCATAGTAACTGCGCTGTTCAAAAATGCGGGACAGCAATTTGCGAATCAGTTCCTTTAATTTGGAAATCAGCGGCTCCACGAACGTCGTTTTGTACTTCTTCGCCGACATCATCGCAGGCGGTTCCGGGAGCTGGTACTCCGGCTCGTCGGCAAGGTCGCGCGTGACCGAACCGAGTTCCTTTTCCCAATCTTCATAGACTTCAACTCGCTTCTTTGCGGAGCGTAAATCGGCTTGTACTTCTTCCAGTTTCGCTTCCGCTTTTTGAATGTCGCGCTGACGTTCCTGCAGCTTGTAATCTTCCACCGACAGGTGTTTTTCCTGCGTACTTTTTTGATTCCAAAAGATTCCATGATCTTGCATGATGTCGGAGAGGAATTCCTTTTCGGACCGTACCCATTGGTTCCATTCCGTATCACGTTTGGAGCCGCCAAGAAAGCCCTGCGCGGCCAGTGCCTGTTTCAGAGAAACGCGCGTTTCAAGGCCGCGTTTGCTGCCGGTGGTAAACGGTACAAAGTCGATGTGCAGGTGCGGCGTCGCCTCATCCATGTGCAGATGTGCAGAGAAAACACGGAGGTTCGGATTGCGCTGCCGGAAGCTCCGATAGTATTCATCTAGAATCTTTTTTGCGACTTCGCCTTCCCAATTCACTGCGCCCATATCGTCCCGGTTCCCAATCTGCACGATGATTTCATGGAACGGTTTTTCCTGTTTGCCGGAACGAATCTTTTCGTAATAATCGGGGATGATCCGGTCACTGCGCGTCTGCTTTTCGTTGTAGTTTTTCAGTGCGTCATCGAACAATTCGTGATACACATCCTTGATGTTTTCGTTGCAATATTCCACATTTAGATGCGACCGTTCGGGGTCGGTGTTCTTGGCGTGGAACTTGCGGCTGTTGTGTCTGGTCGAGCCTTTGCCGACCATGATGCTGATGCTTCGTTCTATAGCACCACGTCCTTTCTTCATTCTTTTACAATCTACAAACCTTACAAAAGGTTCTGTTACTCTTGTCAAGAGTAACGCAAAAGCACTTTTGACAGCCTACGGCCATCAAAAGGTGCTATTGCGCTCCCCGAGGGGTGCGGATCGCCGGTGGCGATCTCTGCCGACTTCAGTCGGCAGAAGCACCGACCGAACCGGCAGGTGAGACCCGGGGCGCTGCCCCGCTGTCTGTGACAGCTCCCTGGCAGGGCTGCCCTTTGAAAAGCGTACCCCGCACCCCGCGGAAACGTCTGCAGCCATGTTGGCTCAGCTTTTTGTGACGATGGTGACGATCATTTTGCACACCTGTTTTTCGTCGTCACCGTCGTCACGGATCGTCACCGACCCGCTGTAATTCGATCCGGCGACCATCGTGATTGCGGCTGGTGCGGACGCTGATCTTGAAGTCATGCAACAATGTCGAAGCATTGACATTGAGCTTCATGCTGAGCGTGTTCGGTTTCAAATCCGTACCGAGAAAAGTTGCCAGTTCGGTCGCCGTGCCGCTCCAATTTCCGCCAATTTCGTTCAGTTTTTCAGTGAGCAAAACCAGCAACGGATCGGGCGGCATTTTCCAAAGTTCGGTTTCAAAGCTGACGAGATTCCAACGCAGTGTTTCGGGATCGCGTTCCAATAGAATCTTCGTATCCGGCTGATCCCGACCGGAGATTTCCAGCGTCGCAAGGTTGCTTGTCCGACAGTCTTTGGTCAGCAGCCAGACGCCGTCCGACGCGCCAAGCAACCCGGTCGTGCCGTTGATCTTTCCGAACGGGTCGCTGCTGTTTTGTTTGCGCGTATGATGGATGAACAACAGGCAAAGCGCATGCTTTTCAGCAAAAGCTTTCAGTCTGGAAATGACTTCATAATCTTTTGCGTAGCTGTACGCATCAGCACTGCCGCGAATTTTTTGCAGCGTATCGACAATGATCAGTCGCGTGGTTTCATGCGCAGACACGAACGTCTCCAGTTGCCTTTCCAGACCGTCGCCAAGCAGATTTGCATGAACAGCGAAGTGCAGATCGGCGCTTTCTTCCGTACCGAACATCTGATACATCCGCTGCTGAATGCGCGAATACTGATCTTCCAGCGCGAGGTAAAGAACGGTGCTCTTTGCGACGGCCTTATCCCAAAACGGTACTCCGCTTGCAACGCAAAACGCGAGCTGCGATGCAAGAAAACTCTTGCCGATTTTAGCGTCGCCGACCAAAAGATACACGCCGGGGAAGAGCAGATCTAAGATAATCGACCGACCGGAGAGAAAGGCGTTTTCATACAATTCGGATAACGATTTCGTTTCCAGCGCAGCGGCGTCCGGTGGGTGCAGCGGAGCAAGGTTGCCTGTTGATATGGACGATAGTTTGGTTATGTTTTGGTTCATGAGTTCACCTCCTTCATTTTGGCTTTTGACAGATTACCGCGTCGCTACGGCGGCGCTTTATCTTTTTGATGCTTCAGGTTGCCGGTGTGCTGTTTGCCGGCTTCGGACATCGCCGCGCGGCTTCGGTCACTCGGTGTGCGGACGGTGCGGAAAGTCAAGTGTCCGCGTTTGACTGCCGCCCAGAGAAAGCCGGTCTCGACATCGTCTTCGTTGATCCAGACGGTCTCCGGCTCATCCGCTTTCAGCTTGCGGATGGCGGCGTTCAGGTGCTTGTCCCAGCTGCGGATTTGGATTTCGTCCTCGCCGTGGACGTAGCTGATGGTGGTTTCTTTTTCGGCTCGTGACGTAAGGCTTTTTCACTCCTTTGGATTTTTTCAAGTTTCGGAGAGACCCCCGATTTTCGGCTTTTTTCATCGGCCCTTACCCCGTGTTTTTGTATCGTTATTGAATAGGATTTCGGCAGACGATGCACAGGTCGTTTGGGCGATTTCTATTCAAAAGCCGGTTTTCGGCATTTCTCCTTCTACTACTTATTACTGACTGGTTTTCGATTTGGGACAAACTTTTTCCTTCCACTATCTATTCCTGACTCTATTTCATTTTGTCCAAAGAAAAAATTCCCCTCTAATACCTATTTGGAACTCATTTCCCGTTTGTACTGAAAAATTTTGCTTTTTCGACAAGAAGTTCTACATTTGTCTACGATTTTTGAAAGCCTGCGCGGACGGTTGCACCGTCTCCATGGGAATTCCACCCTCCCGCCTTTCGCGCCGGACGCTCGATTTGATCGAAAAACGATTTGCGTCAAAGCGTTCTTTTTCGGCTGAAACCGTGCGATCCTGCGTTGCCGATCTTGTGCGGGCGAAAAGCCCGCCCTGCGATCAGCGCCTTGTCTCGCACAATTGCAACTCGAAAAATCTCCGCTTCACGCAAACCGATTTTCGATGTATCATTGTGCCTTGCATGGGTCGTCGCCGAATCGGGTGCAACTCCGATCTTCACAGCCGGGATTCTCGCTATACGCTTTACAAGGAAACGGAAACTCCGTTTCGACATTGTCTCGGCGTACCGCTGTGCGGGCTCGGCATACAAGGAATGTACGCAGGCTTTTGATATTCAGTTGTCAAGGTTTCAAACGTCCCTTCACTTTCCCATTGGACATTTTTTGTGGATTTTTCAAAAGTTTTTTCGTTTTTTTACCGGCCGGAGAAAAACACCTCCTACTAATCAGGACAAAAACGGCTGTTTTGGTGACCCTTATTTGAAAAATAGTTCAAGATTTTTTCGGAGCTGAAAAAAGTCACTCCATATATAAGGACATTTCGACCCCAAAAATTGAGCCTTTTTCAGTTTTTTCTTGAAAAAAATGAGATTTTTTTGACGGTTGGAAAAGCCCTTCCACTAATAAGGACAGAATCAGCCATTTTGCCAAGCTTTTTTACGATCAAAAAATATTAAGCTTTCAAACCGGCCGAAAAAAGGCAAAAAAAGAAAGCCGCTTCTTTTCAGAAACGACTTGTGCAAAGTGCAATCCATTATGTTTGTTATCTCGTGACGCCGAAAACACTGTCGCCGGGCTTTTGCTGCGTCAGTTTCATGAAATCAACCTTCATCAACGGCGTCTGCGGCAATTCTTTCAAAAAAACGATTTCACGCGGCACATAAAACTTGGAGAAAGACAGTTCTGCGGTTTTGCGGATCAGGTCTTCATATGCTTCTCTGTCGCCTTCTTGCTTCAGAGATACATACAGTCGGACGATACTGCGGTCTCCCTGCCAGCCCTGCACGGCACAAGCCTCTTTGATGAAATACAGTTCCGACAGCTTCTTTTCAAGATCATTCGGATAAACATTATAGCCGGCAATGATGATGACCCGTTTTTTTCTGCCGCAAAAGAAGAAAAAGCCGTCGTCGTCACGATACCCGAGATCGCCGGAGAGCACCCACTTTGTTCCGTTCTCGTCCGTATACAATCCCAAATCCTCGGGTCCATCCTTCACATAGTACCCTGACATGATCGTCGGACCCGAAATGACGATTTCACCGATCTTGCCGTTCGGCACTTCACGGTGGTCGTCGTCCCAAATCTGCACGGTCACGCCGCGCAGCGCCTTGCCGATGGAGCCCGGCTTGAAATCGGTGTTGGTGTTGGTTGTGCATACGGAGCCGATCTCTGTCAGTCCGTAGCCCTGACGCAGTCTGCCGACAGCGCCCCATTTTTCATAATAGCCGTTGAATTCTTCCAAAAAGTGCTCGGTAATATCGTCGCCGCCGCAGAACATCAACCGCACGTTTTTCAGCCACGGGCCGTCAAAGTGTTTTTCCCGCATCAGCTTTTGGAACATCAGCGGGATACCGCCGTAGCCGACCACAAGATTGTTCTTTGCCAAACGATTGAAGAGCCGTGCGTCAAATTGCATCATGGGAATGATCCTTGCGGAATTGCACAAGGCCATGTGGATGGCCAGCGTGATACCGAAACAGTGAAACATCGGCAGCACGATGATTTCAGCTTCTTCACCGGGAATGTGGATCTCGTCAAGGTCGGACACGCGCTGTACCAGCTCGTTTGTTGCGCGGGAGGTCAACTTGATAGTCTTGCTTTTTCCGGTCGTTCCGCCGCCGTTGAGATACATTGCAATATCGTTCGCGTTGTCGCAGACGGGAGAAAAGTTTTGGCGCGTTTGAACCACATCACGGTAACGCACGGCGTTTTTAAACTTCGGAAAAACAGCCTTGAGCATCGCCTCACCTGCCCTTGTGCCATGCTTTTTGATTCCCTGTGCATAATCGGACGAAGAACAAACGATGCAGGGCAAACCGGAATCGTTAATCGTTTTTACATGGTCTTTTGAAAGCAGATCCAGAATCATCACGCCTTTTGCATTGACATCCCGAAGCATTTTTTTCAAGTATTCAGGGGACATGAGCGGATGCACAATGTTGGCGATGACGCCGATCTGATTCAGTGCGTAAAACGAAAGAATGCCCTGCATCGTTGTTGTCGTAAACAACGTAAAAACGTCACCGCGGCGAAGCCCCAATTCGTTCTGAAAATAGGACGACAGCGCGTCGATATCTCGGAACATTTCGCTCTTTCGGTATTTGACGCCGAAATGCTGCATCATATAGACATCGTCGTAAATCCCGGTGCATTTTTTCAGGTATTCGTAGCAGTTGCAGTTTTCAACAGCTGGAAGCATAAATCCAAACTCCTTTGTATATCCTTTTGCGTTTTTTCAAGTTTCAGTGATATAATTGAATGTAGTGAAGACGGTCCAGCAAATGCAGCATGATCAAAACAACAAGGGCACGCCGGGGAACAGCGGTCTTTTCATAAAACAAAACAGGAACATCTTTCTTCCACTCTTTTTTGCAGTCCTGCGCTGCCTTTCCCGTTCTTGTAAAGGACGAAAGCCACTCAATGGCAAACGGATTTATAACGGCAGTTCCTGCGCCAGTTTCGGTTTTCATTCCCTCACATTTTTTCGTTTCAGGATGAAGATCCTCCGCAAGATCGTCCCAAATATCATGGTTTTGAATGAACGGGATCACGCCGGCAAGATATACGTCCGGTGCGCTTGAACACTGCGTAAACCGAAGTGCGGAAGGATTTTGATTTGCCGTTTTGATTCTTGTCCAGCTCTTTTGTATGATCCTGTGAAAGGAAATATAGTTGTCGCTTTTGCAGCCCATCAGCCAAACGGGCGTTTCGTTGAGCAGCTCGGCTTCTGCTTTTGTTGCAGCACGGCTTGGAGAAATCACAAAGCCGGCTGCGAAGAAGCCGGGAAAAGAAGACAGCAGATTCAGCGAGCCTGTGCCGCCCAGACACCAGCCGACGGTATAGATACGGGACGTATCTACCTGCGAATGCTCGGTGACGAATGCGTCAATGGCGGCCTTGAACGGTAAAACGACCCGCGAGGAATCCCAATAGAGCTTTTGCTCCTCCGGCGCTCTGCCAATCAGCAAAAAAGCCGCGCCGTTATGGAACCTTGCCTGATAGCGTTCCGCTGTCCAAAGCGCCAACGAATTCGCTTCAAGCTCAAAGCCCGGAACAACGCCCTCCAGCGCGCCGGCCATAATGACGACCAGCGGATAGGTCTTTGCCGGATCGGCGCCGTTTTCAACGGGGGAATAGTAACTGTAGTCGATGTCGATTCCGTTGACCATCGGGCCCTCGCTGCGCCGCCAAAGCGTACGCAGCGGATCGGTCTCCTTTTTCTTGTTGTTGACCACAGGTTCAACTCTGGCTGATTTGAAAAGCAATCCTTTCAAGACGGAACTCACCGCATCCATAAAACAAATTCCACTTCCTTTTTCATCTGTTTCTAAGGCTATTATAACGGTTTCACAGCGGCGGCTCAAGCAACAGCCGCGCTGACCCGTTCGGCTTGAAACAGTTTTGCCGATTTGTGCGAAGACGGACTTTTTGGACGCTTTGCTCAATATGCAATCGTGTCCAATCTCTTGCTTTTGTCCCGGCTTTTCAATATAATATAACCGTAAGGGAGGCGAACAACATGAAAATCGACCCGAATCAAAAGCTGACCATCGGCGCCAGACGCACCTTGCTGCAGCTTCAAAAGGAGCTCGAAAGAATGCTGGCGGAAAAAGATTTCAGCGATATTCAAGTCACAGAGCTGTGCGAGCGCACCATGATTCCGAAATCGACCTTTTATCATTATTTTGAAGATAAATTTGATTTGCTGAACTATCTTTTTGAATCCTATCAAAAGCTGATTTATCCAGAGTTGGACGAACTGCACGACCACGACGCAAAAGCCCCGGAGATGCTTAAAAATATGTTTGCGCTTGCGGATAAATACGCGCCGCTCCTGGAACGGATTCTGCGCAAAAATGACCGCAGCGGACATTTTTACCGTCAGCTTCACGCTTTTATCTTCGACGCCGCTTACCGTGCAATTTCAAAAAGCACCGACAAAGAGCGCTACGATCTGCCCATTGAGATCGTCTCCCGCATGAACGCCTATGCGATCATTACCATTTTCGACTGGGTCTATATCAAAAACAATCCTCTCACAAGAGAGGAAATGATCGAATATACTTGTCAGTTGTTTCAATAGGGCAACTCTAAAAATTCAAGTCGTTTGATCGCGATGCAGTTTTTCGTCAGATTGCATAGATTTTGACGCCGGAATCCTTTTGGCTTTCAGGGAAGATTTGCGCGCTATGACGGTGAAAGATGCGCGTGAAAAAGCGGCACGCAATTTTCAGAGGTACCAATCATGCCGCCGAGCAAAGCCGCCCGGGCTCGGCAGCTTCCTTTTTTGGAGGATGAAATATGAAAAAAAGGAAATCGTTTTGTTCTCTTTTGCTTGCGGCAGTGTTGTTGCTGCTCTCCGGTTCCGCTGCCGCCGCAGCCAAACCGGTGCAAAAGGTTCCGCTCATCTATATCCATGGGTTTTTCAGCGATTCGATCTATGAAACACGCGGCGACGTCGAATCAAAAAAGCTATGGCCGCCGGACAAAAGCCTGTTTTTAAACGATCTCAAAAACGCTGCGCCCGAACTTCTCAAAGATCTGACGCTGCAGCGATGGGACGAACTGCTTGACCGTTCGCTTGCGATTGCCAACCCCGTTTTTTCGCCGCTTTATTACGACGAAAGCGGAACGCCGAAAGACGAATCCGGCGCCGAAGCAAACGACCCTGCAGCCATTGCCGCACAGGGCGAGGGCTCGTTCCGTTATGACTGGCGCGCTGATCCTTTGGAAACGGCAGAAAGCCTGAATCGCTTTATTGCGTCCGTTTGCGAAGCAGCCGGTACAACACAGGTTGATGTATATGCGCACAGCTTTGGCGGGATCGTTTTGCTGAGCTATCTGACAGTCTACGGAAACGAAAGAATTCGTGCTGTGGTCTTTGATTCCGTTGCGATCTACGGCGAGAGCTTTAACGGAGAACTGATGACCGGGCAGGTCACACTGGATGCACACGGACTCTATAATTATTATAATTCTGTTCTGGCAAGCATGCTGCCGTATCATGCCATAGCTTCCGAGCTTTTCGGTGCTGCCGAGCGACTCGGTTTGATCGATTTGCTTTCCAGACTCGGCAATGAGGCGATCAGGCATTTGAAAACGCGCATCATCCGGGAATTCTTGCTGCCGCTGTACTGTAATTGGCCTTCTGTTTGGGCAATGGTTCCCGATGAATATTTGGATGCAGCGATGCATTACGTCTTTGACGAGCTGTATGCGGGGCAGGATCACACCGCCCTGCAGCAGAAAATACAGACTTACAACACACAGGTGCGCGTGCACAAAGCCGAAACGCTCCGCGCGCTCAATCAAACCGCAAACGTCTACGTGCTTTCCCGCACAGGCTTTGCGTCAATCCCGCTGACGCCTTCCTGCGGCAACCTCAGCGACGGCATAGTAGACACAAAGTATTCCTCTTTCGGTGCAACGACTTCCGACTACGGAGAAACGCTTCCGGACAGCGTGCTCGAGAACACCAACCCGGCATATCTTTCACCGGAAAAAGACATAGATGCGTCAACCTGTCTGTTTCCCGAACAGACATGGTTTTTGCGCAATACCAGACACACTTTGTCTAACGACGAAGCACTGATTGCGGCATTGCTGAACGAACAGACACAGGCAACGGTCAACACCTTTGCGGCGTTCCCGCGGTTTTTGATCTATGATGACAGCACCGAAACGCTTCTGCCAGATTCCGGCAGTCAAACGCCGGGATTGCTGCAGCGCATACGGCTGTTGGTTGCGGATTTCAAACGGTTGCTTTCCGATGTCCTGCAGCCGCTGACTTCGCGGTTTTTCAAGAATGCAGGATGATGAACAATGGAGGAAAAAGCATGGCAACATTTCGTCCTCATCAATACATTTGGATCTTTATTATGGGCTGTTATATCGGTTACGGGGTGGAAACGCTGTGGTGCCTGATCAAAAACGGCTATATTGAAAGCAGAAAATCGCTGGTACTCGGACACCTGAGCGTCGCCTACGGTATGGGCGCGCTGCTGCTTACCTTGCTGTTGGTTCATTTTCAGGGCAAGCCCCTGTGGCAAATCTTTCTGTTGTCGTTCGTCACCGGTACCGCTGTGGAATACATCTGCTCATTGGGGCAGGAAATCTGTTTCGGCTCGGTGGCATGGGATTACAGCCATCTGCCTCTGAATATCAACGGCAGAGTATGCCTGATCTATTCTCTGTTCTGGGGGTTCTTGGGCATGGCGTGGGTCAAGCTGATCATACCCCTCCTCCATCTTCTCTTTTCCCATATCACGATCCCCTTTGAACAGGTGATCCTTTGCGCCTTCCTTGTCTTCTTTGTGTTTGACGCGGCGCTCTCCGTCTCGGCCGCCGTCAGAATGGACCGCCGCGATCGCGGTATTCCGGCACAAAATCAGTTGGAGGTTTTTCTGGATACGCATTACGATGATGAAACGATGCATAAGATCTATGCAAATTCAAAGTCTGTGCAAACAAAAAGCGATTCATAAAAACGGCGGGATAGAGCTTGATTCTTATGAAACTGACAAAGCAAAAGCCAGAGGAGAAGGTGTTCCGATAAACGATTTGCCGCCGATTCACGCAATGCGCAGCGACTCTGTAATCGTTTGTGCATCCAGTGGATCGGCGGTTGCTTTGCATTACATGCAATACTGCAGAATCCCGATGAACTGCAGTACGCTGCCGACGAGAATGAAAATATGGAAAACGCTGTGAAAATAGTGCTTTTTCATGCCGACGGCAAAGAAGATCATACCCAGCGTATAGACCGCGCCGCCGGCGATCAGCCACCAGACAAGCGGTTTGCCGAACGCTTCGATAACGGCCGAAAGGGAAAACAGCAGACTCCAGCCGATGACGAAATAGCCGCCGGTTGCGATCACGGCGTAGCGGTGAAAGTCGATCGCGGTGAAGGTCACGCCAAGCGCCGTCATGGCAAGGATCACCAGCGTGATGATCAGCGTGCGCGTCGGATAAACCTTACGCAGACCCGTCAGCAGGATCGGCGCGTAGGTACCGAGGATCATGGCGTAGATCGTGCAGTGGTCAAGCACCTGCAGCACCTTTTTCGCCCGCTCCGGGCGCAGTCCGTGATAGACGCTGGAAATGGTATAAAGAAAGATCGTCATCAGTCCGTAGATCACACCGCCGGCAAGCCCCCACCAGTTGTGGTGCAGGACGGCAAAGATCACGCACAGCACCAGTGCGATCACGCCGAAGCCGCCGCCCGCGATATGCGTTACCATATTGAAGATTTCTTCGCTGCGAGTGTAGCCCGGCAAATGTCGATCCTCCAGTTTTGTTCTCTGCATAGCTTTCGTCTCCTTTGTCACGGGTGCGGTTTATCTTCTCTATATGCCGCCATGATTTCCCTGAACACTTCTCCGGGCGTCGGAGGCGTCCAGACAATGGCGTTTGCGCCGGCATCTACGGTGCTTTGCACGCTTTCGCCCGTCGGACCGCCGGTGGCAATGATCGGTAGTGTTGGGAACTCCTTTCGCAGCTGTGCAACAACTTCTGGCGTTGCATCCCCGGCAGCCACATGGATCACGGACGCACCGCTACGCAGACGGTCCCCGACACCCTTTGCGGAAACGGTCGTTACGATTACGGGAATATCGACAGTATCCACGAGCCTTCGCACAACGCTGTTATCGGTTGGCGCGTTTACAATAACGCCTGCTGCTCCCTGCATTTCGGCAAAGGACGCCAAATGCACCACACGCTTTCCCTGTGTCAGTCCGCCGCCGACACCGACAAAAACGGGAATATCTGCGGCATGGATCAGTGCTTCTGCAATGATTTGCTGCGGCGTGTAAGGATAAACCGACCACACGGCGTCCGCATCCACATTGCGAATGGTGGCAACATCCGTTGAAAATACCAGTGATCGGATCCGCTTGCCAAAAACGACGATACCGCTGCATTCGTTGACTGCGTCGGGCACGTGAAGCGCAAAAGAGCGCAGCTTGCCGTTGATTTGAGGTGCGCTGACTGCGCCTGCTTCACTCTCAAATATGACCCTCGAAGCGCGCCGGATTTCCTCATCGCGCCTTCTCTTTACCTTTCCCATGCTTCATTCTCCTTTGTAGTATTGAGCTTTATGTCGACTGTTTTGTTGTTCGCCTTTTGAAGGTTTCTTTGCCGCGGGGTAACCCGGCAGCACGCGGTCATCCAGCTTTGTGCGCGGCAAGGTCGACACCTCCTTCCGGACACAGCAAGGTATACTTGCCGCTGCGCAGCGTCTGCAGCAGGTCCGCGTTGGTGCGGATCGGCCGCAGCGTTTCGATACCACCGCAGGGAATGTCTTTTTCGTAGTGCGTGTCGCTGCCGCTCGACATGGGCTTGCCGCACGCTTTCGCCCACTGCAGCGCCTTCTCGTTGCGGTGCGCGTCCGTGTGGCCGTTGAAGACCTCGATCCCGTCGATGTACTGCGGGTCGCAGCGGTAGATCAGCGGGCGGTAGGGGTGCGCCTGATAAACGAGATAGCCCTGCTTGTGCATCTCTTCGCAGACTTTCTTTTCGCTCCAAAGCAGCATGTTTTTTTGTTGCCGCAGCCAGTCCTCCTCCACGCCGTAGATCAGGTAATCGTTCACCACACCGTAGTGCCGCAGCTCGAGCCCGAGCAGGACAGTGAAGCCGTCGCCGCACCAGTCTTTCAGTTCGTGATAAGAAGAAAGATAGTGCTCAATCGCTTTCTGCGGACGCAGATAGTGTCCCGGCAGGAACGTCAGCGGGCTGTAATGGTCAGTCAGCACCAGTCCGCTGTAGCCGGCGGTTTCATATTTGCGGACAAGGTCTTTCGGGTCGATCGTGGCGCAGCGGGACACGCCGCCGGTATGACAATGCAATTCGTATTTGTACATGAGTTTCGCTTCCTTTCCGCCGCGTTTGCGGCGTCGCTTGTTTGATGGCGGAAGTATAGGACGCCGCCGCCGGAAAAACAACCCCTTATCAGTAGATATATCTCTATGATTTGTAGAGTATATCTTGACAGATCACTCTACCGGGAGTAGAATAGAATCGACTGAAACCACAGGAGGACAAAGAATATGTCTGAAAAGCCGAAAAACGAAGTCCTTGCGCAGAACCTTGCGCTGTATCGAAAGCTGCACGGCTTCACGCAGGCGCAGCTTGCCGACGCGATCGGATATTCCGACAAATCCGTTTCCAAATGGGAACGCGGGGAAGGCACGCCGGATATCTTTTTGCTGCTCACGCTGTCGGAGATTTACGGCGTCACCGTATCGGAGCTGGTCGGACAAACGGAAAAATGCAAGGACACGCAGGAAAAAATGAAGGCCGCCGAGCATGATTGCAAGGCGCTGGAGCGCGCAAAGAAAAAAGCCCTTGAACGGGCGAAGAAGCAAAAGAAACACAGCGGGAAGACGTAACACAGTCTGAAAGATTATATCGGTGCATCGGGAGACAGAACAGGCAGCGCCCAACATGGACGCTGCCGTAATTAATGTGTTTTATGCCGACGGACACTCCAACGAGCCGCCTGTTTTCATCATCAGTCGAATACCGAACCGCACACCATACCGGAACGCCTCCATCTCAGCGATCGAGTTCATTTCGTTGATGTTGTCATCATACGTTTCCAGCACTGTCTGCATTTCCGGTGTAAGCGTTTCCGAGAGCCGGTCACGGTTCTGTCCCATGAGCTTGAGCAACTTCTTGTAATAGCGGTTGTCTTCCACGATGGTGTCGTGCGGGCTGATGTTGCCGTACCACAGCGATTCCATGACCGAGTTCATGCAAACACCACCTCCCGCAGCACAAATTCTTCGGCGGCATTGCGGATGTTGCCCATCTCCTGAATCCAGCGCCACTGGTCGTTCGCTTTGAGCTGTTCCGTCACGCCGCGTTCCTGCTTCATCCGTGCAACAATGGTGTCCATCATGTCGTTTGCCTGCCGGTCAACTTCCAACAGGTGCGGCCAAAGGGTGTTGTTCAACAGCATACGGTTATATTGTATTTTGCGATGCTCTTGCAGATATGTCCGACGCATTCTGCCGTATTTGCCAAGGGATAGGTTGTCGTTGTAAGTGGATGAATCTTTCATAGTAGTAATCCTCCGTAATAAACATTGAATTTGTCCTGTCAATTCAATCTTTCCGGCTGATTACAAAAGCCGAAGGGCAATGACTTCCTTACGGAAAGGGGTCCTTCGATCCCCCTCATCTCCACCAAGAAGAAGAAGCAAGTAAGCGAAATCGTTTGCTTGCTTTTTTTGTAGTTCTAACTTTTATTTTTAGAATCCTTTTTAGAAGAGGGTGTTAGTTGTGAACCAGTCAGAAAAACTATTAAGTGCATTTGCAGAAAAGACCTTTTTTAAAGATTTTGTGATAGATGATTTATGCTTTGTACCTGAGGGCGAATCCGAAATCGAGTTAGCTGATTTAATCATAAATTTAGAGCGCTAGCCGTGTTCCCGCAAACGCCGAAAGATGTCAGCAACATAAGCTGTTGCGGTTGCTTTGATCGGTTTGAGATCGTCCTTCGGCATTCAAGAGGCAAGGAGTTCTCTGACCTTATTTCCACTAACGAAAAAGCATCTGCTGAAAAGCGGGTGCCTTTTATGTCATATGAAAAACCGCCGCGGATACTTTCTGTATCACGGGGGTTATTATACATCTTGTATTTTTTAATAATTTATGCTGAAATAACTTGTATTTTTTTTCATTTTATGCTACATTAAAACAAATTATTATACTGCAGTTAAGCAGTGCCCCCCCAAGGAGGAGTCCCCATGTTCAAACACATCCGCAAACCCCTCAGCGTGTTCCTTGCAATCGTCATGGCGCTGTCCGTTCTGCCCTTCGCGGTTTTTGCCGAAGAGTGGAAGTCTGCTGCCGCCGAAACGGCGCAGGAAGCGCCTGAAGAACAGACCCGCCAGGGTAAGCTCATTGCCGCCGAGATCACCGTCGGCAACACCAAAAGCACCTATGCGCTGAACGAAGAAGGCAAGCTGGAGCTTGTCAGCGAAGAAACGCTCTCCAAACGCGGTCTGCGGAAAGCGCCGAAAAAGAGCGACGAAACGCCTGCGAACGCGACCGGTTGGGAATCCTTTACGTCTGCAGAGATCAAGAACGCTGCGCAGTGGGCGATCGATAACGCTTACGGTACGGCGAAAGCCTTTGTCAGCGGCGGGAATGCAACTGTGGTCTATGGAATCAAAGATTACGGTGTATTCACGGACGCAAACCACGATCTGCGCTGCGACGTGTGCGGCTGCTGTTTGAACGGCTGCACCGACGGTGAAACCAAGTGGTACACCGAAAGCGACATTGCGCCCGGAACCGGGGCTGACGCCGAAGGGAAGTATTATAACACCGAAAATGTCTGGATCGGCACCGACGCCAAGGGTACCTATACCTATGACAAGGTTGACGAAGAAGGCAATGTGGTCTATAACGAAGACGGCACACGGCAAACCGTGACGACGGAATATACCTATATCCAGTTTGAAACCTATGTCGACGGCGCGAACGGTGAGTGCGACGTTTGCGGCAACTCGATCTGCAACAGTGCCGGCCACGAGTATGCCGACGGCCTTTGTGACGGCTGCGGCAGCTGCATGGACAGCCATGTTGACGCTGCCGGCGCAAAACAGGAAATCGGCGACGGCTTCTGCGATGTTTGCGCAAAAGCGCCGCACACATATGTTGACAGCGACAGCGATAACAAGTGCGACATTTGCGGCCTGGATGCATCGCATGTCTGTGTGGATGCCACAGGCGCAGAAAAAGATGTTGCCGACGGCAAATGCGACAACTGCGGCTACTGCATGGGCGACTGCACAGACGCGGACAGCAACGGCGTTTGCGACGTCTGCGGCAAAGCTATGCTGACTTCCTGCGGCCACAGCGACCTGTTTGGAAAAGACGCCTGCACAAAATGCGCCCTGGAAAACACGTCCTGCAAGCACAGAACGCTTGTCCGTCTGCAGCAGCTCTCCTCTCAGATGACCGCCATGCTGACCGAGCTGAAAAAACGCCCGACGGAAGGCGAGGGTGCCGCTGACCAGGACTTTATCAACAATACGCTCAAGCCGCTGCTGACGGCCAAGGAAGACGGCGGCGCAGACACAAGCCTTGCCTCCGTTATTGCCATGCGCTCGGAGTTTGAAACCGCGAAAAAGACGGATACCGCGTTCCAGGCGTACTATGAGCGCATCAACGGTCTGACCGTGGACGACGTGACCGCGGCCGGGCTGGTCGGCGTTCTGAAAAAGAACGACGCCGGAGAAACCGTTTTGGACGGCGCCGGCTCTCTGTTTGCGCAGAACGATGAACAGCTTCAGCAGTATGCGCCTGTTTATGAGCAAACAAAGGCATATATTACGGATTATGATACAAGAGCAGCAAGAATTGCGGAATGCGAACAGGCGCTGCTTACTCTGACAGCGGAGCTCTGCGACAAAGAGCTTGCCGATCTCTACGGCACGGGCGGCAAACCGAAGTATTTCATCGTGAACGATGAAAGCATCAACAAGCTGCGCAATCAGATTAAGGCGATGGATGAAGCGCTGCTTTGGAAGCTTTACGGCTCCGACTGGTGCACGGATGCAGTGGAATCCAAAGCAGAGCAAATTTGGAACAGCAAACAGACCAACCCCTCCTTCGCCGACGATCAGGAGCGCCGCGCGGTGGGCTTCGCCCTGCTGTCTGGCATCCAGTTCGACATCAACGCCATGAAGGAAGCCGCTTTCAAGAGCTTTGAACAAAAGACCTATGACACGAACGGCTATTATTCCAAGCGTGAGGCGTCGCAAGACGATATTCTGCGCAATCCCGATCTGGACAGCGACGATTATCTCGTCACGGAAGAAACGATCAATCAGTTGGTTTCCAGGATCGACGGCTTTGCCGCGTCAGAGGAAGCCGTGGCGCTGGTGGCAAAGCTGCTGCCGGAGTCCTTCGGCATCACGGTCAAGGATTACAACGGCGACGGCAAGACCACCATGTTCGATCTTCTGATGAGCTTTCTGGCGCAGGTGGTGTTTTCCGATGAGGTCATCAACCAGATCTTCGCCCTGATCTTCCCAACGGTCACCAAACTGCCGGCAGAGATTCCGAAGATGCTGACCAAGAGCAACGATTACGTTGAGGATTTGGGCGGCGGCCATTACCGCGTTGACGTGGTCAAGGCGATCTATCTGCTCGCCGGCGGCAGCGGCACCACGGGCGAAACGGTCTCAACCATTTTGGATTCGCTTGCCATCGGCGGCTCCTTCGATTTCTATGTGGACGGCGGAAAGGCAAAATCGGTGAAAAAGCTTTTGCAGGATGCCGGCTTCTCCTTCTGGCCGAAGGATGTTGCAAAGCTGGTTAGCCAGCAGAGCACAAACGGCCGCGATTACAGCGCCATCGTGCATGCGCTCGATAATTGCGGCGATGACTGGAACCGTTTGCTCGACGCGGACGGCAAGCTGAATTTCGAATGGAACGTCGATTCTTTTGATGATTTTGAAAGCATCCTGTCCATCATCCTCGGCGCGGTCAGCCCCGTGCTGGAAATGCTGTTTGCCGAAAAGGTGGAGGTACACGACAAGCTGAATCTGAGCAACGCCGTTTATTTTTCGATTCTGATTTCGCTGACGCTGATCAACATTCCGGCGGCTTCCGACGGCGGTCTCACGTTCTATCCCCATGCGTTCCATTTCTATGAAGACATTGTGGTGCCCGTTTTTGAAGCGCTGGGCATCAATACCTTTGCGCCCGCGGACGGCAGCACGGTTGAGGGGTATTCGTTCAACCATATTAAATTCGATAAGAATCTTCCCACAACAGACAATGTGAAAAAGGTGGTCCAAGGGCTGACGGGGCCGCTGTTTGCGCTGCTCAATCAGTTCGCCACCCATCCGCTGGAAAAGCTGCTCTCCATTCTGCCAAATGTGATGATCATGCTGGAAAACGGCAAGCTGTTTGACTTGCTGAATCTTGACACCACCTATTCGGCGTTCATTCAGACCTCCTTCAATCTGAACAGCGTATCCGATTTCTTCTCCGGCCTCGGCGACATCATTGAAGACCAGATCATGAAGCATTGGTATGACTGGCTGAACCCGGTCAAATATGCCCAGTTGGTTGCCACTACGCTGGCGTATTCGCTGCTGCAGCCGGTGCTCGGCTTGATCTTCTCGTTTATGAGTCTGATCGACCTTGAATGGGTGGCCGACCTCGGAATCATCGACGTTTCCGACCAGGTGAACGACGTGATGAAAGACACTGTTTTCCCGCTTTTCCCGGATCTGTTCAACATGTTTGCGGGAATGCTCGGCGGAAAACTGAAGGACGGTGCGTTCCCCTCGAAAGAAACCTGGCCGAAAGATGTGAAAATCAGCACATCCGAACTGCTCGGCGATCTGAATTTATCTGAACTGATCGACGAATACTTCCTTTCCGCCGATGCGGTGCGGACGCTCGGTTTCGATTTCGGCAAAATTTCCACGGTGCTCGAATGGTTCTTCGGCAACCTTGTGGACGGGAACGGACAGCCGATCCATCTGCTGAACCTTGCGCTGCTCGATCTTCAAGAGCTTTCCTCACTCGGAACGCTGAAAAAATACAAAGGCTCCCTGCGCGACAGCGAATATAAAAAGCGCTGGAACGACCTTAAACTTCATGAATACTACCATGTCGACGCCCGCATTTCCGACGTGTTTTATTACTGTGTGCGTCTGGTTTCCGGTCTGCTGCAGGACACCGAGGCAATCGAAACCATTCTTTCTATGCTCGGTCTGGATTACGGCGAGATCAAAGAAGCGCTTGCAAACCTCACGGCGGAACAGATGGACACGCTGGATCTTTCGCTGCAAGCGCTGCTGAAAAACGCCTGCGACGCCGACGGCAAGCTCGACCTTGATAAGCTGCGCGCCAATCTGACCACGGAGAACCTGCTCAACGTGATGTGCGAGCTGCTCTTGCCGCGCGATTACACGGGCGACACGCTGACTTATCCTAAGGCGGCGCAAACCACGCTGGATGAAGTCGCCGCCCACAACGGCAAAATTCCCTATCTGGAATATGACAACCGCTGGACGGAAGGGCTTGCAAGATTCGCGGTAGAGGACATCGACGACCTCGCCGACGAGCTGCTGCGGGCGATCCCGTTCGATCTGGATCCCTCCACGGCGCAGATCGAGTCTCTGCGCGAATATGCGAGGCCGCTGATTCTGGAGCTTTTGAACAAGCCCGAATATGTCACGCTGGTCGCCGAGCTTTTGTGCGAGCTTTATGACGACGCGCTGGAGATGCCGGCCGATCTGCTCAAAGACGCCACGGGCATCGATGTCACAAGCTGGCGCAGCGACTTCGGCTATCTGTTTGACGCTTTGCTTCCCGAACCGGCGCCGGCAGCAAAAATCTTCAAGAACCTGCGCGGTGAGCGCATCGGCAGCGATGAAGACGGCAGACCGCTGGTCGATTGGTATTACACAGACAGAGAAGGCACAGAAAAGAAGGTTGAAACCTATTCCGATATCTTTGCTGCCCTCGGCGAACTGCTGGTTCCGGTGCAGCCGCTGCTGGATATGGTGTTCTGCGGCAAGGATTTCCAGGCGCTGGCCTATACGAAGGACGGCGTTCCTTCCGGCGCGCTGGTCACGGTGCAGGGTCACGACGGCTACAACTTTGCCATGCTGCCGCTGCTGGAGGCCATGGGGATCGAAAATGCCCTGACACCCGTCGAATTCAAGGAAATGGGCACGGCCAAAGCCCTGCTCAAGTGTGTGGATCAGATCGTGGAGCGTCTGTTCGCAATCTTTGATTCACCCACGACCCTTGCAGACCTGTTCGATATGCTCGCGCAGGTGATGTACGCTGTTTCCGACAACGGCGTGGGCGTCATGACCCAAAACTTTCTGCACCCGCTTTGGCAACTGCTTGACACCTTGCGCCCGATCGTCAACATCGATCTTGACGAGCTGATCAACACCATGATCTGCCGCTTTACCTATCGCTTCGGCCAATACGGCACCGAAAAGGAGATGCGGCAGGTGATGCATGCCCGCGGTGCGGAGCTCAAGCTCAAGAAGCTCTCTGTCAACAGCATTCTGAATCTGCTGGCTGTGATCGCATCCGTTGAAATCGGCGGCGTGCGCAAGCATCTGGAACTGAAACCGCCCTATCACGCGGCAATGGAAGACCTTGCCTGCCTGCGGGAACCCTTTGAATCCAAGTCCTATGTGCTTGATGAAAACGGCCGCCTGATACCGCGCACGGCATATCGGCTGAATACCGACGGCAAGGATGCCTTGACCGCAATGATCTCCATGGGCATTGAAGTGCTGTGCTACGGCGACAATGCCGACGTGATGGACGCCGCGATCGAAGCTGTGTTCGGTCAGAAGGGCGTGGTCAAGACCGCCATCGAGCTGATGAAGGGTCTTCCCGCAAAATATACGTCCGCCTTCGATTGGGCCTACATCCTCGGCGACGACGCTTCCGCCGCCGAAAAGAGCGCTTTGCTTGAACAGATCAGCGCCGAAGGCTTTGTGCCGGCTGCCGCAAAACGCACCGTGCAGGCACAGCAGGATTACGCAAAGTATCTTTCGAGCTATGACATGACCGACTGGGACGAGGAAACGGCGGTTTATCTGGTTGAAAAGCTGGACGCCATGCTTGCCAACGCGCTGAGCATCGATCTCGGCGGCGGCACGCTCCTCGGCGACAAGCTGCTCGCCCTTTTGGGCGTGGAAAGCGACGCAAAGTCCTACACCGTCGGCTCGCTTGCCGAAGCGCTCATCAATGGCCTTTTGACCGACGAAGTGCTTGACAAGGTGCTTGCGCTGTTCGGCGATTTCCTGAACGGCCGCGACAACGAGGGCTTCGATTTCCTTGCGAAAAAGATCAACAAACGGCATCCGGAAGACGCCCTTGCAATGATTCGCAAGGCCAGCGCGAAAATCGCCCAGTACAACAAGGCGATCTGCGAGGCGGCGACAGGCATCGGCATCTATCTTGACCGGTTCAACATCGACATCACAAAGACCGTTCGAGAAAACGGCGTTGTGACCTACTATGGCTTTGACGGCGAACCCACGGGTCTGACCCGAACGGTGCTCGGCGGCGACTATACCCGCCTCTCCAACGTGCTTTATGAACTCACCGAGCCGCTGCAGCCGCTGCTTGCTTTCCTGCTGCTGGGCAAGGATCTCACGCTGTTCAACGCTTCGGGCGTCACGGCGCATCGCAACCGCCGCGACGATCTTGTTCATGTGACCGGCCTTGAGACCTACCGCTATGTGCTGCTGCCGCTGCTGGAGGCGCTCGGCTTTGAGGGGCTGAAAAGCGCCAAGACCTATGTGGACGAGGATTATAACATTGCCGCAATGCTGCGCGACCTGTTCGACAGCCTGCTCGGCCGCATTCAGTCCATGTTGAACGGAAGCACAATCGACGAGCTGCTTGCCATTGTGCCTGATCTGCTCTATTACATCAATTCCAACGGTCTGGGCGTGTCGCTGCAAAACCTGACCGCACAGGTGATCGCCCTGCTCGATTTCTATAACGATTACGCCGGAAAGACCGGCGACGAGCGGCTGACGCTTTCCGGCTTGCTCAAGCAGTTCATCGGTCTTGACATCGATCTGGAGCACATTGAGCTTTCCGATCTGTTTGCGCTGGTTATGGTGAAAAACAAGACCCGTGACGAAACGGACGATCCCGTTGTTTATCAACTCTATCCGAGCGAATTCGCGGCGCGTCTGCTGGACAACTTCACCACCGGAAAAATCTATGCGAACACCGCGACGGCCTGCGATTTTTCGACCTACCGCATGACCTATCTTGGCAGTCAGGACAAGGCCGCGACCATCACGATCCTTCTGAGCGTTGCTCTCGATCTGCTGGAGGACCCGGTCAACACCGATTTCTGGAACACGGCGGTCGGCGAAAACGTGCGACAGACCCTCATCAACGTGCTGAACCTGAACGATTTCAAATTCGACTATCAGGATCCGACCTGGCTGTTCACCGAATACGCAGATACAGATCACCTTGTCACGGCGCTGACGCTCTCCAAGCTGTTTGACACCGATCCCTACGCCGGCAAGATGTGGACGCGCGAGATGGCGGCGGAGCTGGTGGAGAATCTGGAATCCTTCATCAACGACATGCTGTACCTCCTCGGTCTGGAGATCAACGGCATCAAGATCACTGATTTCCGTTCGCTCGTGCATGCGCTGCTGGGCGGAATGCTGTTCTCGCAGAATATGATGAACAAGCTGACCGCCATGCTCGGCCAAATCAAGCCGCTGCTCGACAAATACGATCCCGACGGCGCGATCGCCGGCTTCATCGAGCGTCTGCTCGGCCTTGACGTTCATGCGTGGGACGCCTACGCGCCCGGCGGCGTCTATGAAAACGGCAAAGACTGGGGCTTCTCGACTGACGTGACCGAAGCAGCCGTGGACGCCAACGGCGAAGTCTTTGAAAAAGCGATCACCGAGCTGCTGACCCCTCTGGCGTCCGTGATGGCCTTTGTGCTGGCGGACAGCGATTACACCTTCTTTGCCGAGGGCGACGGTCTTGGCAAAAACGCCGAACCCATCCAGCTCACGCTGCCCGGCGCCGAGGGCTACAAATACGGTCTTGTGCCGCTGTTTGAGGCGCTGAACATCGACGGCAGCCCGAAAAACCTTGTGCAGAACCTGCGCGACGGCGACATCTGCGATCCGGCTGCATTCACAGCTAAGGTACAGGAGGATCCGTCCTTTGCCGTCACCGGCGTGGTGCACCCCCTGGTCGCCATGCTCCAGAAGCTGATGGATTCCACGGCGACGCAGCTCCTTGAGCTTTTCCCGTCCATCGTCTATTTCATCAACTGCAACGGCATCGACACCGTGCTGAAGAACCTGATCCATTCCGTGCTCATCATTGCAAACGCCGCCGAACCGATGAAGGAACAGATCACCCAGCTCGTCTATGACGAACAGGGCTTCGATCTTTACAGAACGCTGAAGCTTGAAAAGCTCGTCAAGGAGCAGCTTTATACGCTTGTCGGCGTTTCGGAAGGCGACGTGAAGGCTGTTTATGAACAGTGCGGCGGCACATGGAAGACGGTCGACGGCCTGGAAGACGTTGATTTCCGCTATCTGTTCAGCGTTGCGCTTGCTGCGGTCAACAACCTGCTGGCGAAGAACGGTCTGCCGTTCAAGTTCACCTCCATCGCCGCACTGGCGGTCAACGAGCTGACCCACGGCTATGTGCGTTCCTATGATTCGCTGACAGGCAAAACGGCCTATACGATGGTCATGGACAAAACGATCGACAAGTACTGCTTCGGCGATCTGCTGTCAATCCTGATCCGTATCATCCTGAAATTCCTGTCTGTGGACGGCAACGCCGACGCGCTGGTGGCGCTCATCAAGACCAAAGCCACCATCAACGGCGTAGGGGAGGCGGCGGTCAGCGCGTTCCTGCATCTGCTGGCGGGCTACATGAGCACCCTCGGCGGCTTTGAGGTCGCCATGCTCAGCATCTATTACACGGTCTACGGCGCCTCCCAAGCCTCCGGCAGCGGGGTGGAAGCCTATGACCATGTGAACGATGAACTGACCGGTGTTGTGGAACACCTCGAAAACCTCGACAACGACATCGCCCGCGCCGTGATGCAGATACTGCTTAAGGCGGCGGACGAAAACATCGGCGACATCATCGGCTCCAAGGGCCTTGCCGGAAACGGCCTGTTCCGCTTCTTCAAGCAAATCTTTGAATGGCTGATGAAGATCATCGACTTCTTCAAAGCTGCGTTCAAAAAATAACAGAGAGAATAAGCAAAACGGCCGTGGACTGGTTCCACGGCTGTTTTTAGAGGTAGATAAAACGTTTTAATGGACGGGGGTGCGTTTCTGGGTGTATCGGGAGAGCGCTTGAATGGCATTCAAGAGGTAAGGGGTTCGATCCCCCTCATCTCCACCAAGAAAGAAGTACTTGCAGAGAAGCAAGTGCTTCTTTTTTCATTTTGCATTGATTTGTCAGCATCAACCTTGCAGACGCCGGGTTTTTATGATATAATAAATTGATAAACTTTAAGCTTTACCAACCAAAAACATGAAATCCGGAGAAACGTTATGACCGACAAAGAACTGAAAACCTTAAAAGACAACCTCTGGCACGCTGCGGACGTTTTACGTTCCGGTGCGCATCTTGCCGCGAACAAATACGGTCAGCCGATCCTCGGTCTGATCTTTCTCCGCTATGCCGACATTCTGTTCAAACAGCACAAGGCGGAGATCGACGCCGAGTTTGACCGCCTGGCCGGCACGCGGATGGAAAAAACGCGCAAAGAGATCGCCATTGAAAAGTGCGGCTTCTTTTTGCCGGAATGCGCCTATTACGATTACATCAACGATGCGCCGGACACCGCAGAAAAAGCCGACCTTGTGAAAAAGGCGATGGAAGCGATCGAAAAAGAGAACCCCAAAATGGACGGCGTGCTGCCCAAAGAGGTCTATGCCCAGCTCGTGCCGGAAGAAGAGCCCGAGCTGTTGTCTGGCATCGTGCGCATTTTCAAGGACATTCCCGAAAATTGCACCGTGGACATCTTTGGCGAGATCTATGAATACTTCCTCGGCAACTTCGCGCTGGCGGAGGGCAAAGACGGCGGCACATTCTATACCCCGGCCACCGTCGTGCGCTATATGGTCGAAGTGCTTGACCCGCAGCCCGGCGACAAAAAGTTTCTCGACCCCGCCTGCGGTTCGGGCGGTATGTTTGTGCAGGCGGCGCGCTATATGCACCGCCACAACGCCGACGCCGCCGATCAGATGAAGTTCCGCTGCTACGGCGTGGAAAAAGAGCCCGACACCGTGAAGCTTGCCAAAATGAACCTGCTGCTCAACAACGTGCGCGGCGACATCACCGAGGCCAATTCCTTCTATTCCGATCCCTACAACGCCGTTGGCTCGTTCGATTACGTGATGGCGAATCCGCCGTTCAACGTGGACGAGGTCTCGTTTGACCGGGTCAGCGGCGACCCGCGGTTCAACACCTACGGCGTGCCGCGCAACGCGACCAAGTCCGCAAAGAAAACGTCTGACAAAAAAGAAACCGTGCCCAACGCGAACTACCTTTGGATCGGCTATTTTGCAACGGCGCTCAACGAGACCGGCAAGGCGGCGCTGGTGATGGCGAACTCCGCTTCCGACGCGGGCAAGAGCGAATACGCCATCCGCAAAAAGATGATTGAAGAGGGCGTCATCAGCCAGATGGTGACCCTGCCGTCCAACATGTTCTCTTCCGTCACGCTGCCGGCGACGCTTTGGTTCTTCGATAAGCACAAGCCGCAGACGGACAAGAAAGACGAGATTTTGTTCATCGACGCGCGAGGTGTGTTCACCCAGGTCGACCGGGCGCACCGCAAATTCAGCGACGAGCAGATCAAAAACCTCGGCGTCATCACGCGCCTTTACAACGGAGATACTGCCGCCTTTGCTTCTCTGCTTGCGGAATACAGGGCAGCCCTGGCGGACGCGCCCGAAACGGCGGACGACAAAGAAACAAAGACCCGCGCCTATTGGCAGTCGCAGATCGACTGGCTGACGGAGCGGTTCCCGGACGGCGTCTACCGCGACGTGATCGGGCTTTGCAAGGCGGCGAAGCTCGACGGAGAGGACGGCATCATCGACCAGGACTACTCCCTCAACGCCGGGCGCTATGTGGGCGTGGTGATTGAGGACGACGGCATGACCGAGGCGGAGTTCAAAGAGACGATGCTGGGCCTGCACGCGGAGTTTGAAGCGCTGAATGCAGAGGCGAAGGAACTGGAAGCGGAGATAGCTGGAAATATTAAGATGCTGTTTAGTGAATGAGTATGGAAAATGTACAATCAAAAGATAATTTAGAATTTACATATTCCGTCTGCGCAGTTATCTTTGGTGCTGATGAATCACTTCTGAAAATCCATTTGCACGATGGATTCTCATTTCAAAAGCGTTCTTTGAATCCCAATGTAGATAATCTGAACGAAGTGTTTGATACATCCAGTATTGGGCTTCGCAGAGAGTATGAATCTGCAAGGGTTGATCAGGAATCACTAGATGTTATCTGTGCTGTTAAGTACAAATCATATAGGCGACCAATTGTCAATTTTCGAGACAGTTATTATAATGATAGCGATTTGGATTTAGTAACTTTGGATAATCAAATAAGAGTCATTCGATTGATTAAAGAATGCCCATTGCGATTTAAAAAGATAGCTTTTCATTTATCGTCTGAACGATACTATCTTAATGATGAAACCTCTTCTGCCGTGAAGAAAAATGAAATCGTTACAATTCCTGAAGCTGTTAATACGCAAACTGATTTGAGATTTCACTTTTCTGAAGAGGAAGTTGAAAGAATTAACCGTGCGTTATCGGAAATTAGTTTTCCACTAACTGACAAACTGCTTAACTCGTGTCATGGGTATTACGATTTGTCATATCATACTGAAAAGTCAATATCGATCACTCTTCTAATCACTGCTCTAGAAATCCTATTTTTGAAGAAAGATGCGAGAAATAAAAAAGAAAAGATTGCGAAGCGGTGTGCCGTTTTTCTTTATGATAGAGATGAACAGATAAAAAACACATATTCGGCAGTCAAAGAACTTTATAAAAAGCGCAGCAATTTTGTTCATGAGGGAAAGGCGTCGGCTATCACAGAAGAAGATATTATTTTATTACGGGCGTTTGTGCGCGATGCTTTATTGAAAGCTTTGTCTCTCTCTGAGACTAAAAGTCAGCGTATAGATCGTGTTAAGCGACTTGTGATACAACACAAAGAATTGTTTGGTGAATAATATGGAATTCAATTTTAAAATGATTTCTGAATTAGGCAGAGTTATTACCGGGAAGACTCCGCCAACAGAAAATGCAGATTTTTTTGATGGTAATTACCCCTTTATTACACCTTCAGATATTCATACATATGATGAAAAATACCTTGCTGAAACGGAAAGATCTATTTCTGAGAATGGAGCAAAAAAGCTTAAGGGGTTGTGTTTGCCGCCAAGAAGCATTTGCTTCGTATGTATTGGATCAACAATCGGGAAAATGTGTATG
The DNA here is from genome assembly GCA_902792985.1 of Oscillospiraceae bacterium. Lineage (GTDB taxonomy): Bacteria > Bacillota > Clostridia > Oscillospirales > Acutalibacteraceae > UBA6857. The sequence goes on along the minus strand of CADBBT010000015.1, from coordinate 5,278 downwards.
ACCAATAAACATGCATTTTCAAACCAACAAATAAACGCTCTTATTCCAAGCACGGAATATGATTGTGATTATGTGTTCTACTTCCTTAGATATATCAGGAGTTATTTTCAATCGATTGGTGGCGGCACGGGATCTGGAAAAGGCATAGTAAACAAAACACTTTTTTCAAAAACAAGAATAAATATTTTGAAGGATAAAGCAAATCAACAGCGGATAGGGGCTATCCTCTCTGCCTACGACAACCTGATCGAAGTCAACAACAAGCGCATCAAGGTGCTGGAGCAGATGGCGGAAAACCTGTACAAGGAGTGGTTTGTCCGCTTCCGCTTCCCCGGCCACGAAACCGCCGAATTTGAAAACGGCATCCCGAAGGGGTGGGAGTATCAAAGACTGTCAAAGCTTTTGGATGTTCGATATGGAAAAGACCATAAGAATCTTGAAGACGGAAACATCCCTGTTTTTGGTTCCGGTGGAATCATGAGATTCGGAAACCGCGCTTTGTTCAATGGGGAATCAGTGCTTATTCCGCGTAAAGGATCATTGAACAATATCATGTATTATAACGGTCCTTTTTGGACAGTAGATACAATGTTTTTCTCTGTGCCGTTTATAGATTTCTTTGCTAAGTATGCGTACTATACATTATCGAAAATTGACATGGAATCCTTTAATTCCGGGGCAGCGCTTCCAAGTATGACAACAGATATCCTTTCACATTTTAAACTGCTTGTTCCGGATAGTAACACGCTTAAAGCTTTTGATAGTTTCGTTTCGATCCTTTTTGAGCAAAAAAAGGCTTTAGAAAAGAAAAATGAAACGGTCATCAAACAGCGCGACCTGCTCCTGCCGCGTCTAATGAGCGGAAAACTGGAGGTGTAGGATGACAGAATGCTTATACCGATACATTAGTTTTGAATCATTTGTCGGAATGATTCAAAAACAAGCATTGACGTTTGTTCTTCCTGAATTATGGGAAGATCCGAAAGAAAGTGCTCCATTTTTGGAATTTCTTAAAGGGAAAGAAAACGGATTTGAAAGGGCATTGTTTTATGCTGCCCATAATAAGACATATGGACAATGTTGGTCAAGGCTGGCTGAAAGTGATGCAATGTGGAGAATATACTCGTTCAATAAGCACGCGATTCAGATTAAAGTATCAACGGAAAAAATAAGTCTATTACCAGATATAAATGTTGTTCCTGTTCAGTATATGGACAACTTCGTAATAGATTCAAACAAAGGGATGCAGTCCTTTTTGCAAGCGCTGGCAATTAAGCGCACGGCATTTCAACATGAAGAAGAAGTGCGTTTAATCAAGCACTATAAGTTTTCTGACGAAAGAGATGCGGAAATCCACTTGAAAGCTCTTTGTGTTCTTGCAGATCATCCTCAAAAAATAGAGATATTAGACTCATTGTTTCCTGAGCTTTCACTGGAAGAAAAGATACATGAACTTGTTCGTCTCATGAATGACGGAATTTTCAAAGAAAAAACGATAGACGTTTCGTTTGAAATGATACCGGATTTCATTGACGGAGTGAAAGTCCACCCGCAGGCAGAGGACTGGTATGTGAATACCGTAAGCGAATTCTGTGCCAGAAACAATTTGCCTTTTACCGGGAAATCTACTTTATATTCAAACGAATAATGGTTTTATGAAGGGAGATTACTATGCGCAACTTCATCTCCGAAGATGATATCGAACAGGCAATCCTGAACAGACTGGATACGGCGCCGTTCGATTATGATGTTCTGCGCTGTGACCCTTCGCCCGACAAACAGGAGGTTTTGCCGGACGGCACCGGCCGCAGCAATAAAAAGGAATGCGTGCTCCCGCAGGTGCTGCGGGCTGCTTTGGCGCGCCTGAACCCCGCCATTCCGGCGGAAAAGCTGGAAGAGATCGCCCGCGACCTTTCCCGCGATTTTTCCGCAACGGACATGACCGCCACCAACTATAAATACTACAACCAGATCCGCAACGGCGTCAAAATCACCCTGCGCCGGGGCGGCAAAGAAGACTTCGACTTTGTGAAGCTGGTGGACTTTGACCGCCCGGAAAACAACACCTTCACCGCCGTTTCCCAGATGTGGATCCAGGGCCGCGTTTATTGGCGCCGCCCGGATGTGCTGATCTTCATCAACGGCCTGCCGATGGTGTTCATCGAGCTGAAAAACAGCATCGTCAAAGTGGCGGAGGCTTATCACGACAATCTGACGAACTATAAGCGCGACATCCCGAACCTCTTTGCCTTCAACCAGATCTGTGTGCTTTCCAACGGACTGGAAACACGGCTGGGCGCCTTCAACGCGACCTATAACCACTTCTTTGAATGGCTGAAGGTGGAATCGGAAAAAGAGCGCCCCGACCGCGAAGCAATCCGCGCCGCCGCGTCCGTCGGCGAAAGCTCGGTGAAATACTTTGTCGACGGCCTCTTGCAAAAAGACCGCCTGATCGATTACATCGAAAACTTCATCATGTTCCGCAACCAGAAGAACAAGATCATTGCCAAGAACCACCAGTACTTCGGCGTGAACAACCTGATGGAATCGGTGAAAAACAGCGCCGAGCTGCAGGGCAAGATGGGCGTCTTCTGGCATACCCAGGGCTCCGGCAAATCGTTTTCGATGGTCTTTTTCGCCCGCAAGGTGCGCCGCAAGATCCCCGGCAATTTCACCTTCCTGATCATTACCGACCGCGAAGATCTGGACGACCAGATCCACAAGAACTTTGTCAAAACCGAGGTGATCGGCGCAAAAGAGGAATGCCAGCCGAAAAACGGCCGGCAATTGCGGGAGTACCTGCAGACGAACAAGTCCTTCATCTTTACGCTGATTCATAAGTTCCGCTACGACGAGGGCAAGCGCTATCCGGTGCTTTCCACGCGGGACGACATCCTCGTTCTGGTGGACGAAGCGCACCGCACGCAGTATAAGGATCTGGCCGAGAACATGCGCACCGCGCTGCCCAACGCGAACTACATCGCCTTCACCGGCACGCCGCTGCTCGGCAGCAAACGCCTGACCAACCAGTGGTTCGGCAACTACGTTTCAGAGTACAACTTCGCCCAGTCGGTGGAAGACGGCTCCACCGTGCCGCTGTTCTATTCCCGCCGCGTGCCGGAGGTCGGGCTGGAAAACGACTTTCTGGATGACGACGTGGTGGATATCATTGAGGACGAAAACCTGAACGAGGACGAAACGCGCCTGCTGGAGAATTCCTCCTCCCGGATTCTGGAGGTCATCAAGCGCGAAGACCGCATCGACAAAATCGCGCAGGACATTGCGCATCATTTCCCGCGGCGCGGCTTCCTCGGCAAGGGCATGGTCGTTTCCGTTGACAAGTACACCACGGTGAAAATGTACGACAAGGTGCAGCACTACTGGGCGATTGAAAAGCAGAAGATCATGCAGGAGCGCAACGCCGCCGACACCAAAGAAAAGCGCGACGAGCTGACGCGCATTCTGAATTACATGAACCGCGTGGAGATGGCGGTGATCGTCTCGGAAGAAGCCGACGAAACCGAAAAGTTCCAGAAGCAGGGGCTGGATATTGCCATTCACCGGCAGAAAATGAACGCTGTGACCCCGGAGGGCGCGGATATCGAGGATCGGTTCAAGGACCCGGACGATCCGTTGCAGCTGGTGTTCGTCTGCGCCATGTGGCTCACCGGCTTCGACGTGGAGAATCTTTCTACGCTGTATCTGGACAAGCCGATGAAGGGCCACACGCTGATGCAGGCCATCGCCCGCGCCAACCGTACCTTTGAAAACAAGCCCTGCGGCATCATCGTTGACTATGTGAACGTGTTCAAATACATGCAGCGCGCACTGACGGAATATGCCGCCGGTGACGACGGCACGGACTTCCCGGCGAAGGATATCGACCAGCTGATCGTTCTGATCAACAACGCTGTGGACGAAGCGGACGAATATCTGCTCGGGCTGGGCATCGACCTTGGCGCGATCATCGCTGATTCGGATACGTTTGACCGGCTGGATGCCTTGCGCATTGCGTTTGATACCATTATCTCCAAAGACGAAAGCAAGGACAAGTTCAAGGTCATTCTGAACACGTTGATGAATCTGTATGACGCTTCGCGGCCGGAGATCTTTGAAAAGAACTGGAAGAACGAAAAGTTCCCGCCGCTGGCATATCTGCACGGCCTGTTCTGCCACACCATCGACGACGAAAAGATCCGCCGGGCGCGTCTGCGTATGGCGCAGGTGCTGGACACGAGCATTGTTTCCCAACAGGCGGAAGACAACGATGCGGGCCTGGTCATCCATCAGGGGAAGGTGATCGACCTTTCCAAGGTGGACGTGGAACAACTGAAAAAGGAAATCAAGGTTGCCCAGTACAAAGCAGTTGAAATTGACGATCTGAAAGTGTTTATTGAGCAGGCCTTGAAGCAGATGCTTGACCGCAACTGCACACGGCAGCGGTTCTCGCAGCGCTTTAGGAATATCATTGACCGATACAATGCCGGCGGTTCCGAAAACGAAGACTATTATGAGCAGCTCCTGCAGCTGATCGAAGACCTGAAAGCGGAAGAAAAGCGCCCCGAGGCCGAAGGACTCTCGGAAGAAGAGCTTGAGATTTATGATATGCTGATCGCCGGAAAGAAGCTCACAAAGGACGAGGAACAGAAAGTCAAGCTCTCGGCAAAGAACCTTTTCAAGAAACTGACCGCAGAAAAAACGGAGTTGCTGGTTGTTGACTGGTATAAGGACGAACAGCCGCGGGCAAAGGTGAAAACGGCGATTGAAACGTCACTGGACGCCGATTTGCCGGTCTCATATGACAAAGAAACCTTTGCTGCAAAGATCAATCTGCTGCTGACGCACTTTATCGACATGGCTGTTCAGGGCTACGGCTGGGTGGCAGCGTAACGCAGTAGAGACTCTTTTCACCTTCACACATTCGACAGGCCTTCCTGCATTTGATAAAATGGGACCATCAAATGCAAGGGAGGCTTTTTTTATGCAAAAGCACATCTGCAATGAACAAAACGGTCTGCACTACACGCTGCACGGCGACGTCTATCTGCCGGATCTTGTCTATTCCGAAAACAACTACCCGCCACTCGGTAAGTACGGAATGCTGCGCAAGACGTACTTGAAAGAGAATCACAAGCTGTTGTACAGCCGGATGCTGTTGCGAGACGAACTGTGGCCGCACCTGCTGGAGATCGACGAGCAGGCACACGCGATGGTGGAAACGATGGTCGCTCAGATGGCAAACGCAGAGGGGTTGACGGAGAAGATGAAATCGACCGAC